>NZ_JBICTR010000014.1:0-438662 GCF_043197735.1 Nonomuraea sp. NPDC049028 | reverse complement strand
TGATGACTACCGTGCTTCGGCTCAATCTCGCTCCCAGCGCCTCGACAGCCGGGCCATCTACCGCTCCCATGGGCCAACTAACGCCCCCAATGTCAGTTGGCGGTAGAGGCGTGTACGGCAGGAGGTTCGGCCGGAATGACGGTGGTCTGGCCCCGACGACTGGCGCTGGTGGTGACACCGGCATACGGCGAGTCGTTCGCGTTGTGGGTCGATCGGATGGCCTGCGGAACGGGTGCCCACCGTGAGGGGCGATGCAGTCGCTTCGGCTGCGGCAGATCACCCTGTCAGTGGATACGGACGGCCAGGTCGGCGGAAACGTCGTCTTGAATGACCGCTTCCTGGAGAGGGAAATCCGCTTGGCTCGGCAGGCCGCCGGGATCCTCGACGGCGGGGGGTCATCGGGCGGATCCGGCGGCGGTCCCGCTCCGGAGACGAACAACCGGACCCCGGCCGCGCCGCAGGGCCTCATCGTCGAGCCGGCTGCCTACCTGGATGAGCACGGCTACGCACGCGGCCAGGCCACCGTGACCTGGTCGCCGTTGGCTCAATGGATGTCCGCTTCTATCCGGACGGCAACACCAACTACAGCCGATTGTGGACCAGCGACGACGACTTCGCCGGTGAGGCGACCTTCCGCATCACGTCCGACACCAACACGGGCATGACGACGCGGACGTTCTTCACCGTGGCAGCTGGCTGGACGAAACTCGAAGTGCTGAGCCCGAGCACCTCCAACCCCAACGGCGGCTTCCTGGAGTCGGCCGAGGACTACAGCCGGATCGGCTACGACAACGACAACAGCGATAACCAGTTCATGTGGTTCGACGCCTCCGGGATGACGACCCACTACGGCAAATGGTGGGACTCCGCGTTCGCATCGAGCACGTGGGGCGTCCACGCAGGTCACGGATCGCCAGCTCCGGTTGGACTGGGATGGAGATCAATTACGGGCCCACGATGCAGGGCAACATGGGGCCGGTCGCGGTGCGTCCAATCCGGCAAGGCCATCTATTGGTGGGCCCATCGACACAACGGGAGCGCATCACCATGCCTTTGACCTGGACAACCTGGGACGCCGAACTGTCGTACGGTCCCGTGTACTTCTCCGAGAAGGACTCTGCCCGCGCCAACCCGCTGGGGGCAGAGCCGCTGTGGGGCATCGCGGTCGTCAAGACCGGCAGCACGCTAGGCGGCCAGACTTTCACACTCCGTGGTCGTGGCGCTGCCAAGCGGGCAGATGGGCGAGCGCATGGGAAGCCGCCAGGGTCGGCGCCACTCGGTTGAGATCGGCTGCGGGAATGGGCGGCCGCACAAGTGTCGGCGCCTCGCCCAACGGACGTGAGGGGACATCAGGCCCTCAGTAGCCGAGGCTGATGAGGTAGTCGGCGAGAGCCTCGACCACCTTTTCGGCTGCCTGTGGATGGCTACCCGGCGGGGTTCTCCCAACGATGAGGGCCTGCTTGGTCTTCACCCAGATGATCACGGCATAGTCGTGCCTCCTGCCCATCACTGAGCGGTCGTCATGATGGACGTACATGTACTTGTCGCCGTCAACGTGAAAACCGTTGGTCTGCACACTGGACGAGTCGCTGAACGCGCCGACGATCGTCTTGACCTCCTCGAGGGTGACGCGGAAATCAGGGCTAGCGGCCCAGACCGCATCGCCGGCAACGCTGAAGATCGCCCCTGCGTCGATCTGGCCACTGCTTAGAAGACTGGTATCCACATACGCCTGCCATGACATGTTCCCGCTCCGTCCTGCGCACGTCCCTCCCGGATGAGGGACCCGCCGTATCCGTGGTCTCGTGCTCGCTGCCCCTGAGGGGCGTCCTTGTCATCGTCGAGCAACACGAACACGTGATCAAGTGGTGGCCCCTTTCTGGTCGTGTCCCGGCCGCACCCCCAGAGGCGGCCCAGGCGCCCTGGAGAGCCCAGTCGCGGACGGCATTACGCCCGTCGTTTCGTGAAGTGTACGCCGTACGGTTCACGCGTACGGGAAGAGATATTCCCGCACGTTAACGATCAGTAGAGCAGCGCTCCGCGTGTGGTGGGGAGCTGTGGCGGATGGCCGTAGCTGTAGGGGTTCGGGCCGTCACGACGGCCACGGCTCACTGCCCGACACGACGAACCTTCTTCCCTCGGGCCCCGCGCTCAGCAGCGTGGGGAACGCCTCCATCACCGCATCGAGCTGCGGCAGCTTGCCCTAGCGATCCACCGCCTCTTCATCGGCGTAGACCTCGATCGACACGAACCGGTGCGGCTCGTCGGGGTCCTGCAAGATGTCGAAGTTGATGACCCCTGGGACTCGACGGCTGGCGTCGGCCAATTCGTAGAACATGCGGCGAGCGCGCTCCAGATGGCCAGGGTCAGCAGTGACGGCCACGCGGTAAAGAATCATCTGTCCTCCTGCGGTGCGGCCAGTAGCGGGCGCTGATCGGATTGAGCCCGCCATGGCCGAGCAGTTCCAGCAGCGGCTCGTCCTCGCTCGATCGAGCCTGTTCGAGCAGCCGCTGATAGTCGGCTGAGGGGAGACTGGGCTCGAAGTTGAACTCCGGCATGAAGATCGACGACAGTTGCAGAGTGAGCAGGCGGCGCGCCCGCTCGCTGTGGTTCGTTCCGCCGCGGTGCCACAGGGCGGCGTCCATCAGGACGACCTCGCCAGGCTGAACCTGAATCGTGACCTGGTCGTCGAAGGGGTCGTCGGCGGCCGGCGGCCGGTCGGGACGGTGGTGGCTGCCCGGCACCATCAGGAGTGGCCCGGTCTGCTCGTCCGCCGCGTCGAGGTAGATCAGGCAGGCGATCACGGTCGGCGCGGATACCAGCCGCGACGGTGGCGAGGTGTGCCACACGGTTCCGTCCCCGGTACGTGGGCGGGTGACGCGCACGTTCGAGTTGCGCAGCACGATCCGGGGGCCGAGCAGGCAGCGGACGGTGTCGGCCAGGCCGAAGGACAGCAGCGGGATCATGGCGATCTGCGGGTCCTGCTTGTGCGGGGTCCGGACGTACTGGCCGGAGAACTCCTTGTCGTAGGTTTTGCCATCGGTCAAGGGTCGCCCGTTCGACGACGTTCCTGTGCTTGTAGTGGTCGGCGTCGAAGCCCGGCCGAGGGATGCGGATGGCGCCCAGCACCTTAGGCAACTGCGGGCTGTCGCCGTACTGGCCCGGCGTCAGGACCAGCGACAAGGCCCGGCAGCGGCCGTCCGCGCGGACAAGTGGATCTTGGTGGTGAAGCCGCCTCGGGAGCAGCCTAGGCACTCCCCAGTCTGACCACCTCCGCCAGCCGGGCGGCCAGTGTGGCCAACACCGGATCGCCCCGGTTTGTCCTTACGGCGTCCCCCTTTTGCCGCCCCGGCGCGGCAGGCGGCGAGGGCGGTGTGCGGGGCGCGCCCGCGGCGTGCTGGTGCGCCCGCACCATGGTGGAGTCCACTGCGATGTCCCCATCCAGGCGCCCCTCGGCGTCCTGCCCGGCCTGGATCGCGGTCAGCAGCATCTGCCAGGTGCCATCGGCCGACCAGCGGCGATGCCGCTTGTAGACCGTGATCCAGGGACCGAACCGTTGGGGAAAGTCACGCCAGGGCAGCCCGGTCCGGGCCCGGTACAACACGCCATTGATCGTCTGACGGCGGTCGTTCCATCGCCCGCCCCGCTGGCCGCCTTCGGGCAGCAGCGGCCGGAGCCACTCCCACTCGGCGTCAAGCCACCAAGTCCCATGCGCTACGTGACAACATCGCCACAACTAGTCAGTAGATCTAAGAAAGAGGCCTTAACGTGCGCGCATCAGCACATGGCGGCGGCTTGTCTGCGCATCAGCAAGTGGCCACGGCGGAATCGTTCATCCTCCAAAGGCTCGCGCAACATCCGCCCCACCTCGACGAACTCCTCCTTGCGGGCCAGGTCGGCCAAGTCGTCGATCGGCCACCGGTAGGCCGGCGTGACCTTGTGGTCGAACTCCAGCACCGGACCGCCCTCGGATTCGAAGAAGCCGAGCAGGAGGTGACCACCCGGAGCCAGCACCCGGCGGAACTCGGCGAAGTATGGCGGCAGTTCCGGTGGTGGGATGTGGATGAGGGAGTACCAAGAGAGCAGACCGCCCAGCTCGCCGTCGGCCACGTCGAAGGCGCCCATCGAACCGACCTCGAAACGCAGGTCGGGGTAGTCTCTGCGGGCGATGTCGATCAGTGCGGGAGACAGGTCGACGCCGAAGGCGTCCAGTCCGAGGTTGCGCAGGTGTGCCGTCATGTACCCGGGACCGCAGCCGGCCTCGGCGACGGGCCGGGGCCCGGCGGCCCGTACGAGTTCGGCGAACGCGGCGACTATCGCGCGATCCAGGGGCAGGCGGTCGAGCGAGTCTCGGGCGAGATCGGCGTAGAGGTCGGCGACGGCGTCGTAGGCGTCCGCCGTCGCGGTCAGATAGGAGGAGGATTCGGCCATGGCGGACGACTGTAGTTCATCGGTCGGCAAAGGTCGTCGATCACCGACCGGTCGGCGCGTCCGTTCCGTAAGGGCCCTCCAGAAAGCGTCCGTTCTGTAAGGGCTCTCCATAAAGCGGTGGCCGGTCGTGGCCTCGCTGCTCTTCGGGCGGTATGGATCGCGAAGAGCAGCGAGTGGTCCCGCGGGCGTCACATGGGAAGAGTCTCAGCCCGTGTAGTCGGTGGTATGGGTCTGGCCGGTCGGCCACAGATACTTGCCGTGGTCGGCCGTCGTATAGGTGCGGTTGTCGTCTCCCGTACGGGCCTGGATGAGGTTGCGGCGCCAGGTGGAGCCACGCGCCGACCCGCCCCAGATGTTGCCGTACAGGAAGCCGTACAGCTGCTCGAGCTCCGCCGAGAAGACGTTGTCGGTGACGGTGATGTTCGTGGCGTTGTTGGTCACGCCGATGGAGAGCGCGTAACCCCAGCCGGAGACGTAGTTGTTCGTGACCGAGATGTGGTCGTACACGCCGCTGCCCTGCAGGGCCAGGCCGTTGGTGTTCCCCACGGAGGCCAGGGTGTTGTGGTCGACGATCATCGGACCGCCGTCGCCCTCGCTCTGCGGGCCGATGCCGTCGTGGTGGTAGACGTCATGTGAGGTGTCGGCCATGTCGTGGATGTAGTTGTTCGTCCAGGTCGACGGGCGGCCCGGGAATCCCGTCACCATGATCATGCCCGCGTTGCCCCAGATGTCGTTGTGGTCCATGACGGCCACGGCTTCTTTCATCGTCGTGGCCAGCTGCCAGGACTTGTCGAAGGGCGTGCCGGGCTTGGAGTGGGACGACGAGACGGTGCCGTCGTTGCCGGGAGGCATCGCGTAGGAGTTCGGCTTGAACGTCGAGTAGAGAAACTTGATGTTGTTGTCGGAGTAGATCTGGACGAGGTTGTCGTTGGGGTTGGTGCCCTCGAACAGACAGCCGACGAACGTCAGGTTGTCGCCGTAGATCAGCACCTTCAAGCCCAGGAAGCGCTTGTAGGAGATGACGCTGTTGTCCGGAAACTCGAGCCTCAGCGGCTTGTCGGCGCTCATGCCCGACGCGTAGTCGGTGAGCTTGCCCGGGTACGCGCCCAGGCCCAGCCCTCCGGCGTTGGCCGGGGTGTTGGCATAGCCGGTGTTCGAGAAGTCCGGCCAGTAGCCGGAGCCGTCGTTGGGCCGGGCGTCGATGGCGCTGACGGTCTCTTCCGCCCCGCTCGTTCGCAAGTCGCCGGGGACGACGCTCGTGGAAAGGGCGGCTGCGAGGAAGGCGAGGGCGAGGGCGGCGGAGAGGCAGCTCCGGGCGAGCGAGCGGGCTAACGGGATGCGGCGCCGGTCGTCCATGCCAGGGCGATGTGATGTGTTGATCTGGTGCTCCGATACGGTCGGTTACCGACTCGTGCCGTCCAGCGGCAGAGGCGGTGCTTCTGCATCAGGTGGTGGTCCGGGGTTACCGGCGATTTATCATGATCACACTGTGCATGACATTCCTCCCGTCGCGCCGGGATTTTGAAAGTTCGGGGCGAGCGGAAGGTTCGCCCCACTTCCTGGTGCCAGAGAACGCACCCGGACGAAGGAGTCGGGCGGTGACCGGAGTCCCGTCGTTCAGCGAGCGCCGCCGTCCTGATCGGTCAGGGCCGGGTGAGGAAGCCCGCCAGGGCGCCGCGGCTGCGCTGGAGATCGTCAATGCGCTTATCCATGGCCTCGAGCTCGCCGGTCAGAATGTCCCAGAGCTCGGCACACCACTCGAAGTCCGGACGCTCGCCGCGCACGCACGGCAACACCACGCGGATCACCTCGGTCGACAGACCCACCTTCAGCAGCGCGCGCACCTGACGCACGGTGACCACGGAGTTCTCGTCGTAGAAGCGATAGCCGTTCGCGCCGCGACCGGCCTCCAGCACTCCCTGCGCCTCGTAGTACCGCAGCAGCCGTGTGCTCACCCCGGTGCGCCGCGACAACTCACCGATCAGCATGCGCCGGCTCCACTCCCAGGTTGACCTTGCCATCGATGTCAAGCCTTAACGTCGCTCGGGAAACGCACATTCCATACTGCTGGAGCGAGGTATGTCTTCTTTCGTTGTGCAACGTGACGGTCGGGTGGCCGACGCCGTGGACCTTGCGCCGCTCGCATTCGCCGGGTACGCCCACTTCACCGCCATGCAGGTGCGCGGCGGCCGGGTCCGGGGGCTGGACCTGCACCTGGAAAGGCTGCGGACGGCCTCCGCGACGCTCTTCGGGCGCGCGGTGCCCGACGACCGGGTGCGAGCCCTGTTGCGGGCGGCCGTCCAGGCCGGACCGGCTGACCTCTCTCTGACGGCCACGGTGTTCTCGCCCGCAGGAGAGTACACGCCGGCGGACGCCGAGCCCGAGTTGCTCGTCCGTACCGGACCAGCGGCGTCCGGCCCCCGGTGGCCGCTGGCGCTGGCGGTGGTGGAGCACGAACGAGCGCTTCCGGCGGTGAAGCACGTCGGGGAGGTGGCCAAGACGTACTATCTCCGCCAAGCCGTCATGGAGGGCTTCGACGACGCCGCCTTCATCGACCGCCGGGGGCGGCTCAGCGAAGCGTCGATCTGGAACCTGGCCTTCTGGGACGGGACAGCGGTGGTGTGGCCAGAAGCTGAGATGCTGACCGGGACCACGATGGGCATCGTCCGCCGGCAGCTCGACCGGCTCGGGGTTCCCCAGCGCGTTCAGCAGATCCGGCCCGCCGACCTGCCAGGAATGGCCGGGGCCGTGGTGATGAACTCGTGGACGCCGGCCGTACCAGTGCGTCGAATCGGCTCCGTGCCTCTGCCCGACGCGCCGGCCTTCGAGGCGACCCTGCGCCGGGCGTACCAGGCCGAACCGCTCACTACCCCGTAACGGCTGGGCGGGCGGCGCAGGGGCCCGGGCCGGTGGGCCCAGTGGGGACGCGCGCCGGCTGTCACTTCGGCGGGCCATCTATCGCCCACCGGCTCAGCAGGCCAGAGCGTTCCTAGCCTTGGACGGTCGGGCGGATGGTGACCTCGCCGATCTCGACATCCCGGGGCTGTTCGATGGCGAAGGCGACAACGCGGGCGACGGCCTCCGGATCGATGCCGAACCCGTCCATGTTGCGGCGAACCTCCTCACGGGCCTGAGCGTCGTCGATCGAGCCGGTGAGTTCGGTACGGACGAAGCCCGGCGAGATCGCCGTCGTCCGCAGCACACCGTCGGTCGACTCCTGCCGAAGGCCTTCCAACAGGGTGCGTACGGCGTTCTTCGTCGCCGCGTAGACCGCCTGCGTAGGCACGATCTTCAGGCCCGACGTCGACACCGTGGTCACCAGATGGCCGTGGCCCTGCCGGCGGAACACCGGCATGGCGGCGGCGATGCCGTACAGCACTCCCCGCAGGTTGACGTCGATCATCGCGTCCCAGCCATCGACGTCGAGGTCGCTCACGGGGCCGATCCGGGCGATGCCGGCGTTGCCCACCAGCACGTCAAGCCGCCCGAACTCCGCCACGGCCTGGCCGACAAGTCGTTCGAGGTCCCCGCGCCGGGTGACGTCCGTGGCGCAGGCGATGGCGCGTCCGCCACGATCGCGGATGTCCCGTGCGAGGTGGTCAAGGCGTTCTGTCCGGCGCGCGCCGAGGACGACCGCCGCCCCACGCTCGGCGAGCAGGCGTGCCGTGGCCTCACCGATGCCACTGCTCGCTCCGGTGATGGCGACGACCTGGCCCTCGATGGCAGTCATAGGAATCCCCTTCAGATAAAGTGGACACGTGTCCGCTTAACTCAAAGTTACCGGACACGTGTCCGCTTAGCAAAGTAGGGAATCGATGAACCCCACCGGGCGCCGAGCCGACGCCGCCGACAACCGCGACCGGATCATTCAGGCCGCACGGGCGGTCATCGCGAACGCGGACGAGATCAAGCTCAACGCGATCGCCAAGCAAGCAGGGGTCGGGCAGGGCACCCTCTATCGCCACTTTCCGACCCGGGAGGCGCTGCTCATCGAGGTCTACCGGGAGGAGGTCGACGAGTTGGTGGCGGTAGCGCCGGCACTGCTCGGCGAGCACGAGCCGCTCACGGCGCTGGCTCGCTGGTTCGACCGGGTCGTCGACTACGCGCAGGTCAAACGCGGGGTGTTCGCCGCCGTGGAAGCGTCGGTGTGGCAGGGCCTCGCGGCGCACAGCTTGGGACCGATCGGTGACGCGCTGACCACTTTCCTCGACGCCGGCAAGGCCGACGGAACCATCCGTTCCGACGTCGACGCCCGTGACGTCATACTCCTCATCGGCTATCTGACCCGCCTTGAGGAGACCGAGTGGGACAGCAGAGCCCGGCACCTGCTCCGCATCGTGCTCGACGGGGTGCGAGCTCGCGAATGACCGCGAAAGCCATGACCAGGCATCCGTAGCCAAAGGCGAACGGTCACACCTCGGCGAGCAGGCGGCCCACCCCCGCCTGGCTGAAGGCCTCCCGGCTGGCCAGCGCGATCGCGCCGAAGATCCCCGCGTCGGCGCCGAGCTGGCTCGGCATGATGATGAGCTTGCGCGTGGCCAGCGGCAACGCCTGTTCGTACACCGCGGCGCGTACCCCCGACAGGATCTCGTCCTGCAGCTCGCTCAACGGGCCGCCGAGCACCAGCGTGCGCGGATTCAGCGTGTGGATCAGCATCGCCACCACCTCGCCGATGTCGGTGGCCGCCTGGCGGATGCGGTGCAGTGCGCTGGTGTCGCTGTCGGCGACCAGGCGGGCCAGCTCGCGCGAGGCGTGCAGCCGGTCGTCGAACGAGGACGGCGTGATGCCGAGGTCGGTCAGGACCGCGCGATGGCTGGCCACTGCCTCCAGGCAGCCGGTCTTGCCGCATCTGCAGACGACGTCGCGGCGCGTGGGCGCCCGAATGTGCCCGATGTCGCCGGCCGCGCCGTCGGCGCCGCGATGTACCGAGCCGTCGGCCGTCACGATGCCGGCGCCGATGCCCGAGGCGACCTTGATGAACAGCAGGGGCGTGTCGGCCATCTCCTGGGTCGCCTCGCCCAGGGCCATCAGGTTCACGTCGTTGTCCACCGTGACCGCGGCGCCGAACTGCCCGCGCAGGTAGTCCCCGACGGGGTAGGCGTCCCATCCGGGCATGATCGGCGGGCGTACCGCGCAGCCGCGCTGGAAGTCGACCGGTGCGGGCAGGCCGGCGACGACGTGGCGTACCCGAGCCGGATCATGGTCGTGCTCGTCGAGCATCGAGCGCAGCCGCTCGGACACCACGGCCAGCAGCTTCTCGGGGCCGCCGTCGACAGACATGTCGACGGTGTCGCGGGCGATGACGGTGCCGCTGAGGTCGGCGATCGCCAGCTGGGTCGCGGAGACGTCCACGTCGGCCACGGCGATGGTGCCGGCGCGCGGGCTGATGGTGAGCGCTCGTGGCGGCCGCCCGCGTACGGACTGGCTCGACTCGGTCTCCTCGACGATGCCGAGCTCGATCAGCCTGTCCACCTGCTGGCTCACCGTCGATCGGGCCAGGCCGGTGAGCCGAGCGATAGCCGCGCGGCTGGTCGCCTCGCCGGTGGCGATCATACGGAGCACCTTGCGCAGCGCGATGGCCACAGGTGTCGGCCCGTGCTCGTCGTCTTTTTGCATGCGACGAAACTAAAGACGGCATCTTGTGGCTGTCAATGGCCTCAATCATGCTCTTATACGGCAATACACCTGTCCGGAGGTCTGAACGTGGCGCATCCGCATATTCAAGCCGTGATCGTCGGCGCCGGCTTCATCGGTTCGGTACACGCGGCGGCCGTGCGCGGCGTCGGCGCGACCGTGCGCGGCGTCGTCGGCTCCACCCCGAGCCGTTCGGCCGCGCTCGCCGACGAGTGGAACGTCCCGGCGCGCTACCCGGACCTGGCGGCCGTACTCGCCGATGACGCGGTCGACGTGGTGCACATCTGCACGCCGAACGCGCTGCACGCCGACCAGGCGGCGGCGGCGTTGCGGGCCGGCAAGCACGTGATCTGCGAGAAGCCGATCGCGACGTCGCTCGCCGACGCCGAGCGGCTCGCCGCGGTGTCCGCCGAGACCGGCCGGACGCTCGCCGTCCCGTACGTCTACCGCTACCACCCCCTGGTACGCGAGATCCGGGCCCGCCGGATGAGCGGCGACTTCGGCGCCTGGCAACTCCTGCACGGCAGCTACCTGCAGGACTGGATGCTCGACACCGGCACCACGAACTGGCGCGTCGACGCCGCGCGGGGCGGGCCCTCCCGCGCCTTCGCCGACATCGGGTCGCACTGGTGCGACCTCGTCGAGTGGGTGGCCGGGGTACGGTTCCACGAGGTGACGGCCCGGCTCGGCGTCACCATCCCGGCGCGCCCGGCGGGCAGCGGCGACACTTTTAGTGCGAATGGTCCGGACAGTGGAACAAGCAGTCCGGACGGTCCGGAGAGCGGGACGAACGGACTGCGGCCGGTCTCGACCGAGGACGTCGCCGCCGTCCTGCTGCGGACGGCCGACGGGGTCCTGGGCTCGCTGACGGTGTCACAGGTCTCCGCCGGACGCAAGAACCGCCTCTGGTTCGAGCTCGACGGCGCGGACGGCAGCGCCGTGTTCGACCAGGAGAACCCCGAGTCGGTATGGCTCGGCGACGCCGACGGCGCCCGGCTGGTCGTACGGGACCCGGGCCGGGGCTCGGCCGAGCAGCGCCGCCTGGCCACGCTTCCGTCGGGACACTCCCAGGGGTACGGCGACTGCTTCCGCGCGTTCGTCGACGACGCCTACTCGGCCATGGCCGGCCACCAGGTGGAGGGACTGCCGACGGCCGCGGACGGTGTCCGCTCGGCGCACCTGATCGACGCGGTGCTGCGTGCCGACGACAGCCTCGCCTGGACCGTGGTCGAGCGGGCCCCAGCACGCATGTGAGGCAGGCCCTCACGATCAGGCACCTTTGAATCCCCTAAGGAAGGACAGCGAAGACATGGCGACACACCACCGCATCGGCATCCTCGGCAGCGGCAACATCTTCGGCCGGTACGTCACCGGCATGGCCCGCTACCCGGAGCTCGAGATCGTCCGCGTCGGCGACATCGACGTCGACCGGGCCAAGCGGGCCGCCGGCGAGCACGGCATCCCGGGGTGGGGGGACGCCGACGAGCTCTACGGTGACGACTCGATCGACATCGTGGTGAACCTGACCCCGCCGGCGCACCACGCGAGCACCATCATGCGGGCGCTCGACGCCGGCAAGCACGTCTACGTCGAGAAGCCGATCGCCACGACCGTCGCCGACGCGAAGACGGTGCTGGCGGCGGCCGCGGCCAGCGGGCGCGTTCTGGGCTCGGCCCCGGACACCTTCCTCGGCAGCGCCAGCCAGACCGCGCGCAAGGCGCTCGACGACGGGCTGATCGGCGAGCCCATCGGCGCGTCGGCGTTCATCCGGCACAGCAAGGCCGAGACCTGGCATCCGGACCCGCGCTTCCTCTTCCAGGCCGGCGGCGGCCCGGTGCTGGACATGGGCCCGTACTACCTCGCCATACTGGTGAACCTGCTCGGCCCCATCAGGTCCGTGGCGGGGGCCGCCCGCATCGGCGCCCCCGTACGCACGGTGACCGCGCCGGACCGGGCCGTGGACCACATCGACGTCGAGGTGGCCACCCACGCCTCAGGCGTCCTCGTCTTCGATTCCGGGGTCATCGGCACGACGCTGATGAGCTTCGACGTCTGGGACAGCGATCTGCCCGCCATCGAGATCTACGGCACCGAAGGCACGCTGTCGGTGCCCAACCCCAACCACTTCGACGGCGACGTCCGGGTGCGGCGGCACGGCGAGGCGGACTGGACCGTCCTGCCGCCGGTCGTGGAGTTGTTCGGCGCGGTCGGCACCAAGGAGCAGGCCCGCCGGGGGCTCGGCGTACGGGATCTGGCCGACGCGATTGAGGGCGGCCCGCACCGCGCCAACGCCGCGTTCGCCTTCCACGTGCTCGAGGCGCTGTCCGCGATCGACGGATCCGCGCAGGTCGTCACCTTGGAGAGCACGTGTGAGCGTCCGGCGGGCCGCTTCGAGAGCTGACCGTGATGGCGGACCTGACCGCTTTACAGGTCGCGACCCTGAGCGCGGTCGTCGACACGATCGTCCCCGCCGACGAGCATCCGGGCGGCGTCGAGGCCGGTGTCCTCGACTACCTCGAGGGGCAGTTCGGGCGCGACCTGGCGGGTCTGCGCGCGTACTACGGCGCCGGCCTCGACGCCCTCGACGCCGAGGCCGGCCAGACGTACGGCGTGCGGTTCGGCCTGCTCGAACCCGACCGGCGGGAGGCTCTGCTGCGCGCCGTCGAAGCCGGGGAGACGCGCACGCCATGGCCGTTCGACGCGCCGGCGTTCGTGAGCACAGTGGTGGAGCACGTCATGGAGGGCTTCTACGGCGATCCGGGCAATGGCGGCAACCACGACGCCGTCTCATGGCGGATGATCGGGTTCGAGGTGAGCGACTGATGCGGGAAGACGCCGGGCGGGGCGAGCGGGTGGACGCGGTGGTGATCGGGTCGGGCGCCGGCGGCGGGGTGGCCGCCGCGGTCCTCGCTCAGGCGGGCAAGCGGGTGCTCGTCCTGGAGCGCGGTCGCGACCTCACCTACGAGCAGATCGGCCGCGACCACCTGCGCAATCACCGGATCGCCCGCTATCCGCACCAGTCCGGACCGGACCTCGAGGGGAGCGCACGCGTCGCCGTCGACATGACGGGCCGCGAGCAGCTGGTACGAGCACACGAGCCGGGCTTCCACGGCAACGCCACGCTGGTCGGCGGCGGCACCCGGCTCTACGGGGCCCAGGCGTGGCGCTTCCTGCCCGCCGACTTCGCGATGGCCGGCACGTACGGCGTCCCCGCGGGCAGCAGCCTGGCCGACTGGCCCATCGGCTACGACGACCTGGCACCCCACTACGAGCGCGCCGAATGGGAGATCGGGGTGTGCGGCGACCACGCGGCGAGCAGCCGTCACTGGGCGCGCGCGAAGGCGTACCCGATGCCCCCGCTTCCCGAGGGACTGCAGGCCAGGGCGCTGCGGCGGGGCGCGGCCGCCCTCGGCTGGGACGTGCTGCCGGTGCCGCTGCTGATCAACTCGGTGCCGTACGCCGGGCGGGCCGCCTGCACCCGCTGCCAGCACTGCGTCGGCTTCGCCTGCCCGGTGGACGCCAAGAACGGCTCGCACAACACCGTCCTGCGCCGCGCCCTCGCCACCGGCCACGCCCGGCTGCAGCCGGAGGCGGTCGCCGAACGCGTCATCTGCGACGCTGGGGGCCGCGTCACCGGCGTCCGCTGGGTGGACCGCTCGGGGGCACGTCACGTGGTCGAGGCCGAGGTGGTGGTCTGCGCCGCCGGCGCGATCGAGACCGCCCGGCTGCTGCAGAACTCACCGACCCGGCGCGAGCCGTACGGGCTGGGCAACAACCACGATCAGGTGGGGCGGCATCTGCAGGGTCACGCCTACGTGTGGGCGCTGGCCGAGATGGACGAGCCCGTGCACGACGGACGCGGCCCCGGGGTCTCGGTCGCGACGCTCGACTTCGCGCATCACAACGACGGCGTCGTCGGCGGTGCGATGCTCGCGGACGAGTTCACGGTGCTGCCCATCGCCTTCTGGGCGCGGAACCTGCCGCCGGACCTGCCCCGCTGGGGCGCGCTCAACAAGCGGTACATGCGCGACAATTACCGGCGTGTCATGCGCGTGGGAGGGCCGGTCCAGGAGATCCCCAGCCCGCACGCGCGGACCCGGCTCGACCGCCATGTACGCGACCGCTGGGGCATCCCGGTCGCCCGTCTGTCCGGCACGACTCATCCCGAGACCCTGCGGACCGCCGCCCACCTCCGGGAACGGGCCCGCGAATGGCTCGTCGCCTCGGGCGCGCGCCGGACGTGGAGCGGGCCGGTTCCCTTGGCGTTGCACGGCGGACAGCATCAGTCGGGCACGTGCCGGATGGGCGACGACGAGCGGACGTCGGTCGTCGACCGGTGGGGCCGGGTCCACGGCCATGACAACCTCTACGTCGTGGACGCCTCGGTGCACGTCACCAACGGCGGCGTCAACCCGGTTCTGACGATCATGGCCCTCGCCTTCCGCGCGACCGAACGGCTCTGCGCGGAGTGGTGAGCACGGCTCTCAACGAGCCGCCGGCGAAAAGGTAAGTGAGTCTCAGCGACGCCCGGCGACGTCGAGCACGACCTTGCCGGACACGTGGCCGGACTCCACCAGCGCCAGCGCCTCAGCCGCCTCGGCCAGCGGAAACACCCGGCCGACACACGGATCCAGCTTCCCGGCGGCCACGAGCTCGGCCAAGGCCGGCAGCGTCCCCGTACCACCCGTCCGCTTCAGCGGGCGCGCGCCGAAGCGGGCGGCGATCTTCTCGTCGGCCACGGTGGTCACCCGTGTCCGTTCGGTGATCACGCCCGCCACGCCGGTCAGCGCGTCACCACCGACCAGGTCGAGCACGGCGTCGGCGCCCGCCGGAAGTAGATCACGGAGCCTATCGGCGACGTCGTCGCGGTCATAGGCCACCGCCGTGGCGCCGAGGGACAGGAGAAACGCGCGCTTCGCCGCGCTCGCGGTGCCCACGACGGCGACTCCGTCCATGGCCGCGAGCTGGACCGCGATCGTGCCCACTCCCCCACCGGCGCCCAGGATCAGCAGCCTCTGCCCCGGAGCCAGGCCGAGCTCGGCGAGGCTCTCATAGGCGGTGCCCGCCGCGATCGGCAGCGCCGCCGCGTCCGTGAAGGACAGTCCGTCCGGCATGCGCGCCGCCTTGGCGGCCGGCAGCAGCGCCAGTTCGGCGTACCCGCCGCTGCCGCCGACCGTACTGCCGAAGACCCGGTCACCGGCGGCGAGGCCGGCCACTCCGGGGCCGGTCCGCACCACGGTCCCCGCGACCTCGCGGCCGAGGGTCGCGGGCAGCCGCAGCGGCAGGAAGGCACGGTGCATGCCCTCACGGACCTTCCAGTCCACCGGGTTGACGCCGGCCGCGCGCACCTCGACGAGCACCTCGCCCTCGCCCGGCTCGGGCGCGGGAACGTCCAGGAAACGCTGGACGTCCGGACCGCCGTACTCGATGAACGCGTATGTCAGAGGCATGATCCCGGAGGCTACCCGGCTCCGGCCGACCGGCGTGGCGCCCCGTCTCGGTCAGTGAACCGGCGAGCAGGGGCGGGGACCACGGATGGGCTGTTCCGGTGAGCGAACCGGTGCGGGGGTACGTCGGAATCCTCCGGTCCTAGGGTGTGAGGCCACCACCTGAAGGACGGTGACGCGACGGTGCGAATGCCTGGCGATCACGCTGCCGACACCCGTTCGGCACCTGGTGATCATCTCGGCCGTCCTCGGCTACGGATGGCGTGGCCGTACCGAAAACGCTCCCTTTATGACGGGAACAAAACTAAAAGCGGCGGGTTGTGCCTGTCTGAGTCGCGAACCATGCTCCTCGCCAGGGGACAAATCGGGCCGACTGTACAATTCCCGACACCCCGGCATACACACCCCCCAGAACGTCTCGAGGAGTATCGATGTCAGTGACGAATTGGCGCCGCCGGCTCACAGCAAGCGCCGCCGGCGCGGCGCTGCTCGCGTCCGCCGCGTGCAGCGCCGCCACCCAGGGCGCCCCGGGGAACTCCGCCTCCGCCGGCCCGGCCACTCAGGGCGGCAACCTGGTCGTCGGGCAGACCACCGAAGCCGAGCCGGGCTCCTTCCTCAAGACCTCCTTCGGCAACATCCTGTGGGAGTACGCCGTTTTCGAGACGCTGACCCTCATCGATACCAAGACCGGGCAGCCCAACGGTGTCCTGGCCGAGTCGTGGACCCTGGCTCCCGACGGCAAGAGCATGGACATCAAGCTCCGTGACGACGTGACCTTCCACAGCGGCCGCAAGCTGACCGCGGCCGACGTCACCTTCGCCATCGAGAAGGTCCAGGACCCGAAGACCGGGGCGGCCAACCAGTCGATCGCCGCGCAGATCTCCGAGATGAAGGCGAAGGGCGACTACGAGCTGACGCTCACCTTCAAGCAGCCGCTGCCGAACATCTTCGACCTCTTCGAGACGATGCCGATCCCGAACAAGGACGCCTACGCCGACTACGCGGCCGGCACCAAGGTGGACGGCACCGGGCGCTTCGAGTGGAAGTCGTGGACCCCGGGCGGCAAGCTCCAGCTCACCAAGTACGCCAAGTACCGCGATGTCCAGAACACCCGCCTGGACAGCATCGAGGTCAACCTCATCAAGGACCCGACGGCGATGGTCGCGGCCATCCGCAGCGGCCGGGTCCAGTACGGCGTCGGCCTGGCGGGGCTGGACGCGCGAAGCCTGAGCCAGCAGCCGGGCTTCTCCCTCGTGTCCTCCGGCGGCGCGGCGATCCCGCTCGGGTTCGACGTGACCAAGCCGCCGTTCGACAACAAGGCCGTGCGCCAGGCGATCCACTACGCGATCGACCGCGACCGCATCGTGCAGCAGGTCGAAGGCGGGCAGGCCCAGGCGACGAACCTGCCGTGGCGGCCCTCCACGATCGGCTACGACGCCGCGCAGACCAAGCAGTACACCTACCAGCCGGACAAGGCCAAGCAGATGCTGGCCGCGGCGGGTGTGAAGGCGGGCACCTCGTTCGAGGTGACCATGCTGAACACGCCCGAGGCCACCGGAGTCTTCCAGATCGTCAAGAACAACCTGGCCGCCGTCGGGCTGGAGGCCAAGCCGGTCATCGCCACGGCCGACTATGACGCCAAGGTCGCGGCCAAGGACATGGGCACGCCCGCCTTCCTGATGATGAACAGCAACGGCCTCTCGCCGGCCAGCGCCGTCGTGAGCCGCCCGGAGCTGCTGGCGGACGAGAACGTCTCGCACTTCAAGAGCCCCGAGTACACCAAGCTCGTGAAGGCGGTCACCACCGCCAGCACCACGCCCGACCAGCAGAAGGCGCTCCACGACTACAGCGCCTACTTCGCCGACCAGGCGTTCGTGCTCCCGCTGATCACGCGCCCCACCCTCACGGTGCGCTCCAACGCCCTGAACGGCCTCGCGCCGACCCAGATGGGCTTCCTCGACATCAGCCGGGCCTGGCTGTCCAAGTAATCGACCTCTAGACCGACTGGCGGTATCGAGACGATGGTCCGGTTCCTGATACGCAAGATCCCATCGCTGGTGTTCGTGCTCTTCGCGAGCTCGATCGTCGCCTTCGCCCTGCCTCGCCTGGCACCGGGGGATGTCGCCGTCACCCTCGCCGGCACGGATCCGACCGCGGCCACCATCGCCGCGATCCGGGAGCAGCTGGGGCTGGACCGGCCCCTGGTGCTCCAGTACTGGGACTGGATCGCCGGGCTCCTCCAGGGCGACCTCGGAGAGTCCTACCTCCTGCACCGCAGCGTCGCGAGCCTGATCGGCGACCGGCTCAAGAGCACCGTGGAGCTGTCGGTGTTCGCGACGCTGCTGGTCATCCTGGGTGGAACGCTCCTAGGGGTCCTGGTCGGCTCGGCCAGACGCCGCTGGGCGCGGGCCGGCCTCGACCTGATCAACAGTTTCTTCGTCGCCATCCCGTCGTTCCTCACCGGGCTGGCGCTGATCCTCGTCTTCGGCGTACTGAACCGCTGGCTGCCCGTCAGCGGCGAGGTCAGCTTCGTCGACGATCCGGTGATCGGCTTCCAGTTCCTGATCCTGCCGGCCATCGCGCTGGCCCTGCCCTCGGCGGCGGTCGTCGCCCGCCTGTTGCAGGCGGAGATGCTCGCCGCCAAGAACGAGGACTACGTCGACCTGGCGCTGAGCAAGGGCGCGTCGGCCGCGCGGATCACCGTCCGGCACGTGCTGCGCAACAGCGTGGGCACGGCGGTCGTCGCCGTCGGGCTCCAGGTGGGCAACCTGCTGGCCGGCGCGGTCATCATCGAGGCGATCTTCAACCGCAACGGCCTCGGCCAGCTGGCCGTCTCCAGCGTGCAGACCCGCGACTTCACCGTGCTGCAGGTACTGATCCTCGCCATCGTCTTCGTGGCGGTGATCTGTCAGATCCTCACCGAGGTCGTCCTGGCGGCCCTCGACCCGCGCATCAAACTGGGAGAGTAGGGATGGCAGACCTTCCCCTGACATCTGGCCCCTTGGCAACCTCCGACGCGGCGCCGCCACAGGCCCGCCGTCGGCTGAACCCGACCCTGGCTCGCTACCTGTCCGCCTTCCGTACACCGAAGGGCGTGGTCGGGCTGTCGATGCTCCTTCTCCTGGGACTGGCCGCGCTGCTGGCGCCCGTGCTGTTCCCGGGGGGCTACGACCAGCAGGGCCCGCAGTCGCTGACCGGGATGTCGGGCGCGCACATCTTCGGCGTCGACGAGTTCGGCCGGGACATCTTCGTCCGCAGCGTCTACGGCCTGCGCATCGACCTGAGCCTCATCCTCACCGCGGTCCCCCTCAGCATGGCGATCGGCACGCTGCTCGGTCTGACCGGCGCGATCTCCGAACGCCTGGGCGCCGCCGTGCAGCGACTGCTCGACGTGATCATCGGTTTCCCCGGCCTGATCCTGGGGATCTGCCTGGTCGCCATCCTCCAGCCGGGCTGGCCGGCGCTCTTCCTGACGATTCTGATCAGCGGCCTGCCCACCGCCGGGCGTCTGGCCCGCGGCGCGTGGCTGAGCCAGCAGAGCAGGGAGTACGTCCTGGCCGCCCGGGTGATCGGCGTCTCGCGCCGGCAGCTGCTCGTCCGCCACGTCCTGCCGAACGCGATGGACGCGATCGTCGTCAACGGCGCCGTCTGGATGGTCGTCGGCGTCTACATCGAGGCCGGACTGAGCATCGTCGGCCTCGGCGTGCAGCCGCCGACGCCCTCGCTCGGCGTGCTGCTGAACAACGGCCTGCGCTTCGTCACCCAGGCGCCGACGTACATCATCGGCCCCGCCCTGCTCCTTCTCCTGCTCGCGATCGGCTTCAGCCTGCTGTCGGACGCGCTCAACGAGGCGGTGAACCGCCGATGACCTCCCCCAACACCACCGAGTCACCGCTGCCGGCGACGGGCAAGGGCATGCCGCTCCTGCGGGTCGAGGGCCTGCGTACGGAGTTCCGCCTGAAGAAGGGCGGCGTCAAGGCCGTCAACGACGTCAGCTTCGACATCTACCCGGGCGACGTGCTGGGCATCGTCGGCGAGTCCGGCTCGGGCAAGTCGGTGACGGCCCGATCGATCATGCGCATGCTCCGCCCGCCGGGCGAGGTCGTCGCCGGCTCCATCCGCTTCGACGGCGAGGACCTGCTCACGCTGCCCGAACGCGAGATGCGGCGCCGGCGCGGCAGCAAGGTGGCGATGGTCTTCCAGGACCCGCAGTCCGCGCTCAACCCCGTCATGAAGGTGGGCGACCAGATCGTCGAGGCCATGACGGTACACGGCGTCGACAAGCGGGCGGCGCGCGAGCGCGCGATCGAACTCCTGGAGCAGGTCGGCATCCCTGACGTCCAGACGAAGATCGACCACTATCCGCACCAGTTCTCCGGCGGCATGCGCCAGCGCGTCGTCATCGCGATCGCCCTGGCCAACGACCCCGCGCTGCTGGTCGCGGACGAGCCGACCACGGCTCTCGACGTCACCATCCAGGCGCAGATCCTGCGTCTGCTGGCCAGGCTCCGCACCGAGCTGGGCATCGCCATCGCGATCATCACCCACGACATGGGAGTGGTGGCCGAGCTCTGCACGGACGTCGTCGTCATGTACGGCGGCCGCACGGTCGAGAAGGGGACCGTCGAGCAGGTCTTCGAGCGTCCGCGCCATCCCTACACGGCGGCGTTGCTGGCGGCCATGCCCCGCCTCGACGACGACCGGATCGGCCGGCCGCTGCCCGCGATCCCGGGAGCGCCGCCCGACCCCGCCGCGCCGCCACCCGGCTGCCCGTTCGCCCCTCGGTGCCGTTTCACCGAGGAAGCCTGCGAGCAGGAGCCACCGGCGTTGCTCCAGATCGGTGACGCGGGTCAGGCGGCGGCCTGCTTCGTCGCCCAGCGGGCCGTGGACATCTCGGTCAACGAACCCGCCGCGCCTGTGGAGGACGAACCCACCGTCACCGTACAGACCGAGCAGGCCGTTCCCCCTGCGGCCACGGCCGTGCTGGAGGTACGGGACCTGAAGGTCGACGTCGGATCCCGGCGGCGCGGGCTGTTCCACCGCGAGCCACCCGTGTACGCCGTCGACTCGGTGAGCCTGACGGTGCACCAGGGCCGCACGCTCGGGCTCGTGGGCGAGAGCGGCTGCGGCAAGTCGACGCTGTCGCGCAGCATCGTCGGCATCAACCAGGTCGCGGACGGGTCGATCCTCATCGACGGCGCCGACGTGAGCGGTCTGGGCGAGGAGGATCTGGGCCGGGTCCGCTCCTCGGTGCAGTACCTCTTCCAGGATCCGTACGCGTCGCTGAACCCGCGCCGCACCATCCGGCAGTCGCTGGCCGAGGCGCTCGCGTTCAGAGGCATCGGCCGGCGGGAGCGCGAGGACGAGGCGCGATCCCTGATGACGCAGGTCGGGCTCCGCCCCGAGTACCTCGACCGCTACCCCCACGCGTTCTCCGGCGGCCAGCGCCAGCGGATCGGCATCGCCCGCGCGCTGGCCCGGCAGCCGCGCGCGCTCATCCTCGACGAGCCGGTCTCGGCGCTGGACATGTCGATCCAGGCGCAGATCATCAACCTGCTGGAGAAGCTGCAGAACGAACTCGGGCTCGGCTACCTGTTCATCGCCCATGACCTGTCGGTCGTGCGTCACCTCAGCGACACCGTCGCGGTGATGTACCTCGGCCGGATCGTGGAGCACGGCGACGCCGCCGACGTCTACGGCAACCCGCAGCACCCCTACACCGCGGCCCTGCTGTCGTCGTCGCCCGTCCCCACGGTCTCGGCGCGCTCGCGCGAGCGCATCGTGCTGCCCGGTGATCTGCCCAGCCCGGCGAACCCGCCCTCCGGATGCCGGTTCCGTACCAGGTGCCCGATCGGCCCGCTGGCGAACCCGGAGCGGACGATCTGTACCGAGGTCGACCCTCAGCTCACCCTCACGGCCACCGGCCAGCGGGCCGCCTGCCATTTCGCCGGCGAACTCGCCCCCACATCCTGACCCCCCATCTATTGAAAGGAAGCCATATGTCCGGCACACCGAAGATCGCGCTCAACCCGATCCAATGGATGGCCAGCGCCGACGGATGGCTGGACCCGTCCCTCGCGCCCGAGCCGAAGCAGCGGCTGTCCCTGATCAAGCAGGCCGGATTCGACGTCGTCATGGCGGAGGTCCCGGCCGGCTGGACCGTGGAGCAGTACCAGGCGCTCCTGGACGAGACCGGCCTGACGCTCGCTCCCGGCTACTTCGTCTGCCGCTCGGACGGCAGGGACGGCACCGAGGACGACGTCGTGGCCGGTGCCGCCGAGACCGCCCGCCAGCATGCCCGGCTCGGCCTGACCGAGATCGGTCTGGGCATGGGCATGGGCAAGGACAAGCCGCGGGTGGCGCACCCCGCGCAGGCGTACGACGCCGACGACTCCCGTGTGGAGGCGGTGACGGCGCTGATCGGGCGGATCGCCGACGCCATGGTCGCCGAGGGCGTCCGGCCGTCGCTGCACCCGCACGTCGGCACCTGGATCGAGACCGAGGAGGAGGGCCGGGCGGTGCTCGACGCCATTCCGGCGTCCCGGCTCGGCTTCCTGCCCGACACGGGGCACCTGGCGTGGGCCGGCGCCGACGTCGGCCGGTTCGTGAAGGACTACGCCGAGCGGATCCCGTTCGTGCACGTGAAGGACTGCCGGCTCAGCGTCGCCGCCGAAGGGCGCGAGAAGGACTGGGGTTACCAGCAGACCGTCCTCGCCGGGCTGTGGGTCGAACCCGGCCGGGGTGAGCTCGACCTGCCCGGCATCATCGGCAACCTGCCCGGCGACTTCGACGGGTGGCTGATGGTCGAGGTGGACCGTCCCGACATCGCCGACCCCTACGAGAGCGCTCAGGTGTCGGCCCGCTGGATGCACAGCACGTTCCCCTCGCAGACCCAGGGCTGACGCCCACCGCCGGCGCGGCCCCTTCGGCCGCGTCGGCACTTCTGAACGACCCATGTCAAGAACTGCGAGAGGAGCGATTGTGGAGCCAGGCTCCGTGGAGAAGGCCGCCGCCGATCTGCTGGCGGCGTACCGTACCGGCGACCCGATCCAGCCACTTACCACCATTTATCCGGAGCTGTCGGTGGCGGACGCGTACGCCATCCAGCGCCACCAGATCGACGCCCTGGTCGCGGACGGCGCGGTCGTCAAAGGTCACAAGGTCGGCCTGACCTCGGCGGCGATGCGCCGCCAGCTCGGCGTGGACCAGCCCGACTACGGACACCTGCTGGACTCCATGTTCCACCTGGACGGCGCCCCGATCGACACCCGCCGTTTCCTGCAGCCGCGGATCGAGCCGGAGATCGCCTTCGTGCTCAAGCGCCCCCTGTCCGGGCCCGGGGTGACCACGGCCGAGGCCGTCGCGGCGGTGGACTTCCTGCTGCCCGCTCTGGAGATCATCGACTCCCGGATCGCGGACTGGCGGATCACCCTGGCCGACACCATCGCCGACAACGCCTCCAGCGGCGGCGTGGTGCTCGGCACCCGCCCGGTCCGGCTGGAGACCGTGGACCTGGCGCTGGCCGGCTGCCTGCTGCACCGCAACGGCGACCTTGTCCAGACGGGGGCGGGCGGCGCCGTGCTCGGTTCCCCGCTCAACGCGCTGGTCTGGCTGGCCAACACCCTCGGCGAGCAGGGTGTCGCCCTGGAGGCGGGACACGTCGTCCTGCCCGGCTCGATCACCGTGGCCATCCCGGTCACCGCTGGGGACATCGTCAGCGCCACCTTCGCCGGGATCGGCACCGTGACCGCCCGTTTCCAGGAGGAGATCGCTTGACCAGGCTGAGCGCCGCCATCGTCGGCCCCGGGAACATCGGCACCGACCTGCTGGTCAAGCTGCTGCGCAGCGAAGCGATCGACGTGCACTCCATGGTCGGGGTGGACCCGGCCTCCGACGGCCTGGCCCGTGCCCGCGCCCTCGGCGTCGAGGCTTCCGCGGGCGGCGTGGACTGGCTCCTGGCCCAGGACCGGCTGCCGGACCTGGTCTTCGAGGCCACCTCGGCCAAGGCGCACCTGGCCAACGCCCCGCGCTACGCCGAGGCCGGGATCAAGGCCATCGACCTGACGCCCGCGGCCGCCGGACCGTTCGTGTGCCCTCCGGTGAACCTGGCCGGTCTGTCGGACGTGCCCAACCTCAACATGATCACGTGTGGCGGGCAGGCGACGATCCCGATCGTGCACGCGGTCTCCAGCATGGTGCCGGTGCCGTACGCCGAGATCGTCGCCTCGATCGCCTCCCGCTCGGCCGGGCCGGGCACCCGGGCCAACATCGACGAGTTCACCCAGACCACCGCCCGCGCGATCGAACAGGTCGGCGGCGCGGACCGCGGCAAGGCGATCATCATCCTCAACCCCGTCGATCCGCCGATGATCATGCGGGACACCGTGTTCTGCGCGATCCCCGCCGACGCCGACACCGACGCCATCGCCGCCTCGATCCACGCGATGGTGGCCGACGTCGCCACGTACGTGCCCGGCTACGCCCTGCGCGCCGATCCCCAGTTCGACGGCCCGCGCGAGGTCTGGAACGGTCATGCCCGCGTGGCCGTGTTCCTGGAGGTGCGCGGCAACGGCGACTACCTGCCGCCGTGGGCCGGCAACCTCGACATCATGACCGCCGCGGCCGCCCGCGTGGGCGAGCAGCTCGCGCTCGGAAAGGTCTCCGCGTGACTGACAAGAGTTTTGGCGACAAGATCAGGATTACCGACTCCACACTGCGTGACGGCAGCCACGCCATGGCCCACCGCTTCACCGAGGAGCAGGTACGTGGTGTCGTCCACGCCCTGGACCAGGCCGGGGTGGAGGTGATCGAGGTCACGCACGGTGACGGTCTCGGCGGTTCGTCCTTCAACTACGGGTTCTCTCTCGAGGACGACATCAAGCTCGTCGCCGCCGCGGTGGACGAGGCGGTCTCCGCCGAGATCGCCGTACTGCTGCTGCCCGGCCTCGGCACGGTGGAGGACCTCAAGCAGGCGCACGGCGCGGGCGCGTCGGTGGCCAGGATCGCCACCCACTGCACCGAGGCGGACGTCTCCCTCCAGCACTTCGCCGCCGCTCGCGAGCTGGGTATGGAGACCGTCGGCTTCCTCATGCTGTCGCACCGCGTCGGCCCGGCCGAGCTGGCCCGGCAGGCGCGGATCATGGTCGACGGCGGCGCCCAGTGCGTCTACGTGGTGGACTCCGCCGGCGCCCTCGTGCTCGGCGAGGCACAGGCGCGCGTCAGCGCGCTGGTCGCCGAGATCGGCCACGAGGCGCAGGTCGGCTTCCACGGCCACCAGAACCTGTCTCTCGGCGTGGCCAACTCGGTCCTGGCCGCCCAGAACGGCGCCCGCCAGATCGACGGCGCTTTGTGCGCGCTCGGCGCCGGAGCGGGCAACGCGCCGACCGAGGTGCTGGTCGCCACCTTCGAACGGCTCGGCGTCCCGACCGGCGTGGACGTCCAGGGCGCGCTCGCCGCCGCCGAGGACGTGGTCAAGCCGTTCCTGCCGCGCCTGCCGTTCGCCGACCGCTCCGCGATCACCCAGGGGTACGCCGGGGTGTACTCCAGCTTCCTGCTGCACGCCGAGCGGGCCGCGCTGAGGTACGACGTGCCCGCGCACGAGATCCTGCAGCGGGTCGGCGAGGCGGGGTATGTCGGCGGGCAGGAGGACATGATCATCGACGTGGCCCTCCAACTCGCCGCCGACCGGGACCGCGTCGCCTGAGCTTCCGAGGCCGAGGCGGTCCGCTGGCTCGGCCAGGTCATGTCCGGCGGTCGATGGCCAGGGCGATGCCCGCGGCGGTCGCGCGGAGTTCGGGCAGCAGCCGCCTGGTCACCAGGCGCGCAAGCGGTGCCGCGGCCGACACCGACGCGACGACCGTTCCGTCGGCGAGCGCGACGGGCACCGCCATGCTGCCGAACCCCAGCAGGATCTCCTCCGTCTCGACCGCGTAACCGCGTTCCCGGACCACCTCAAGCTGGCGCCGCAGGTCTTCGACGGACCCGACCGTCCGTGGCGTCAGGGAGGGCCAGCCGGTCAGCGCGAGGCGGCGGAGCCGCTCCTCCCTGTCGGGGCACGTCGCGAGCAGCACCTTCCCCGTCGCCGTGCACGACGCGGGCAGCCGCCCGCCCACCAGGGAGTGCGTGTGGACGTTCGCCTCCCCCGCGACCTTCTCCACGTACAGCACATGGCCGCCGTCGAGGACCGCCAGGTGGATGGTCGCCCGGGTGGCGGCGAACAGGTCGATGAGCAGGGGCCGGGCCACCCGGCGCAGCACCGCCGCCACCGGCACCCGCTGCCCCAGCTCGAAGACCCGCATGCCGAGCTGGTAGACGTCCCCCCTGCGTTCGAGCAGCCCCCATTGCACCAGCTCCTGCGCGAGCCGGTACGCCGACGCCTTCGGCACCCCTGAGCGCCGGCTGAGCTCGCTGAGCCGGAGCTCGAAGGCCCCCGACTCGAAGGCGCCCAGCAGGAGCTGGGCCTTGCCGAGGACCGAGTTGGGATAGTCCGCGCCATCGCCGGAGCCGGACGCCTCAGCGAACATCTGTGACGACATCGGGACTCCTTCACGCCGGTCCGGTCACCGGTCCCCTCCGGTAGTGATCGCCGATGCGCCCGGCAAGACTCCGGATGGGAAAGCCAACCTTACCTCCGGCCGACATAAGAGGACGTTTTGGACATTACGCCGCCCCTTCGATTCGGGTACGCCGACTCGCCGTTCGGCCAGCTGCACTACGCCGAGCAGGGCGCGGGCCGCCCTCTCTTGCTCCTGCATCAGACCCCCAGGTCCTGGGACGAGTTCCGGGAGCTGATCCCCCTCCTGGCGCCGCACCGGCGCGTCATCGCCATGGACATGGTCGGTTTCGGGGCCAGCGCGAAGGCCCCGGCGCCGCACACGATCGAGCTCTTCGCGGCCGGCGCGCTGGCCCTGCTGGACGCCCTGGACATCGAGTGCGCCGACGTCCTGGGCCACCACACCGGCGGCGTGGTGGCCGTCGAGCTGGCGGCGTCCGCGCCGGAGCGGGTCGGGCTGCTCGTCCTGTCGTCGACTCCGTGGACCGACTCCCGATTCCGCCGGTCCCACGCGGACGGTCCGGGGGTGGACGAGGCCGTGCGCTCCCCCGGCGGCGACCACCTGCTCACGCTGTGGCGGCTGCGGCAGCCGTACTATCCCGAGCCGGCCACCGGCCTGCTCGACCGGTTCGTCCACGACGCCCTGGCTCCCGGAGTCGATCCCGCGGAGGGACATCGGGCGTGCGCGCGCTACTACATGGAGGACAAGATCGGCTCGGTCAAGACGTCCGTGCTGCTGCTGGGCGCCGCGGCGGACCCGTTCGCGCTGCCGGCCATGGCCCCGCTCCGGGAGAACCTCACCGCGGCGCTGAGCGTGACGTCGGCCGTGATCGACGGCGGCATGATCCCGCTCATGGAGCACAAGGCCGCGGAGGTGGCCGAGATCGTGACGATGTTCCTGACGGACCCGCCGGTCGAGGACGCCTCGTAACCTGCGGCCCTGGCCGGTCGAGGGCGCTTCGTGGCCGGTGTCAGCTTCTGCCGCCGTCGGCGACCATGATCGACTTCGTGATGCGCCTGCTCACCATGCTCAACAGCCCCACGTACTTGTTGACGTCGGCGCGGAAGGTCGGCGCCGTCACCGACAGCGCCGCGACCACCGTCCCGGTGGCGCCGGTCAGCGGGATGGCCACGCTGAGATAGCCGACGCGGGTCTGCTCCCGCTCGATGGCGTACCCGGCCTTGCGCGCCTGCTGGATCTCTTGGGCCAGCAGCTTGGGCGCGGTGATCGTACGGGGCGTCACGCGGGCCAGCGAGGTGGCCACGACGTCGCCGAAGAGCGCCCCCGGGCCGAAGGCGATCAGGGCCTTGCCGGTCGCCGTGCAGTGCAGCGGCATGCGACCGGCGATGCGCGACGGCCTGGACACCTGGCCGTGACCCGACACCTTCTCCAGGTAGATCACTTCCAGCCCGTCCAGCACCGCCAGATGGATGGTCTCGCCCGTCGCCTGGTAGAGATCCTCCATGAAGGGCCGTGCCGCGTCGCGCAGAATCCGCTGGCGCGGCACGCGCTGCCCGATCTCGAACAGGCGCATGCCCAGCCAGTACTCGGAGCCGCGCCGCTCCAGCAGGCCCCATTGCAGCAGTTCCTGCGCCAGCCGGTGGACCGACGCCTTGGCGACGCCGGTGCGGCGGACGATCTCGGACAGGCCGAGGCTCTCGTCATCCGGGCCGAACGCCTCAAGGATCAGCCGCACTTTGCCCAGCACGCTGTTCGCCGACCCGTCGGGCTCGGCCGGGGAGGCGATCGCCACCGGCTGGGGTTCACCGTCGGCATCGGAGACGGGGAGGGGAGACGACGACGGGTAAATAAGGGACATTGGGTGATAATCAGGCCAATGTCCGGTTTCGTTCAACGGGACTGTTCCGGTGAGCGAGACAGCCCCACGTGATTCTTCTCAGCGCCGATTTCGACGGTCTCGAACTACCTGTCCCCCGCGCAGTGCACCGGGATGGGCCACCATCGGACACACGCATCACGCCCGCAGGTTGATCCCCCGGCTGATCGGCGCACAGGACATACCCTCAGTCCCGAGGGCCTTTGCCCATAGAGGTACCCACCACGGCGACCGGGCACGGAGCGTGCTGGAGGAGCGAGGCGATCATTCCGAGATGGTCAGCCCTCTTGCGACCGGCCACGATGAGCGCCGGCGTCTCGCGCGCTTCCTGAACTCTGGAGGCGACGTTCGGATGGCTCTCCTGCCAGGTCTGAGGTTCGGCGGTGGTGACCAGGGCGAGCCGGCGCATGTCCGCCTCGCCGACGGCGAACTCCAGGACCGAGGCGGTCGGTTCCTTGTCGGCGACCACGATCGGCCCTGGATGCGCGGGGGCGGGCAGCGGGCCTGGTCCGCGTACGACGATCACCGGGCATTCGGCGTGCGCGGCGACGTATCGGGCCACCGAGCCCACGAGGGCCCCGGGCAACCCGTGCAGCCCTCGCGAGCCGACCACGACGAGGGCGGCGCCGCTGGACAGTTCGACGAGCCGCTGTGCCGCCGGGCCCTCGTGCAGGTCGGTCTCGATGCCGACGACCGAACTGGTCGCGCGGGCGCAGTCGGCACCGTGCCACAGTACGTGGTCGGCGGCCTTGCGCAGGTGGTTCTTGGTCTCCTCGTCGGCTTCGCCGTAGGGCCACTGCCAGGCGTGGGCGACGGTCAGCGGGAGTCTTCTGAGTTCGGCCTCGTCCAGCGCCCAGTCGAGGGCCTGCACGGAGAAGTCCGAGCCGTCGTAGCCGAGCACGATGTGGTTCATGGCAGTTGCCTCCTTACAGGCGGCGGTGCCGCCATAACAGATGCTGATCCGGTCGTCTCCGACGGAGAGCCCGCGTCCTCACGCGCGCGCTTTGCCTGCCACGCCTTGTGCGCGGTGTCGGCCAGGATCATGATGGGGATCGCCATCGCGGCCAGGGCCCATCCCGCGGCGGGTGGGAAGGCGCCGCCGAGCAGGTGCGAGACGGGCGGCAGGCCGAGGAAGGCCAGCAGCAGCACGGCTTCGACGGCGATCGCGCCGAGCAGCAGGGGGTTGGTGCGCCAGCGGATGCGCCCGATCCAGCGGGATTCGCTGCGGCAGGCGAAGGCGTTGGCGAACTGGCCCAGCACGACGGCGGCGAAGGCCGTACCGGAGGCTGCGGCGAGCAGGCCGAGGCTCGGGGCGGTGCCGACCTGCCAGCCGCCGAGCAGCAGGACGCCGATGAACGCGCCCATCTCGGCCAGGGCCTGGGCGGGCCCAAGCACGCCGAAGACGCGGATGAGTAGCCGCCGGTCGATGAGGTTTCCGGTGCGGGCGGGGCCGTGCATGGTGCGCGGGTTGGCCGGTTCGGCGCCCAGGGCGAGGGCGGGCAGCAGGTCGGTGCCGATGTCGAGGGCGAGCACCTGCAGCACGGTCAGGGCCAGCGGGATGGTGCCGCCGGACAGCGCCCAGATGGCGAACGGGGTGAGTTCGGCGACGTTGTCGGTCAGGTGGTAGGTGAGGAAGCGGCGCACGTTGGCGTAGGTGGCCCGGCCCAGCTCGACCGCGCCGACGATGGTGGCGAAGTGGTCGTCCAGCAGCACCAGGTCGGCGGCCTCACGGGCGACGTCGGTGCCCGACTTGCCCATGGCGATGCCGATGTCGGCCTCGCGCAGCGCCGGCGCGTCGTTGACGCCGTCACCGGTCATCGCCACCACGTGGCCGCGCCCGCGCAAGGCTCGGGCGATGCGCAGCTTGTCCTCGGGCGTCACGCGGGCGATCACCACGCCGTCGTGGTCGAGCAGCTCGCCCAGTGCGGCATCGTCGGCGGGCAGCTCGGCCCCGGTGACCACCAGCTCGTCCGGGCCGAGCAGCCCTACCTCGGCGGCGATGGCGCGGGCGGTGCGCGGATGGTCGCCGGTGACCATGGCCAGCTTGATCCCGGCGATGCGGCATTTCCCGATCGCCTCGGCCACATCCTCGCGTGGCGGGTCGTACAGCCCGACCAAACCGAGAAGTTCCAGCTCCGACTCCTCGGCCGTGCGGCCACGCGCGACGGCGAGCACCCGCAGACCATGGTCGCTCATCCGGGCCAGCGCCTCATCGGCCCCGGGTACGACCCGGCACAGCGGCAGCACGGCATCCGGTGCGCCCTTCAGATGCAGCCCGCCGTCCACCAGGACGGAGGCGCGGCGCCGTACCGGATCGAACGGGAAGCGCCGGGTGACCTGCCCTTCCACGTCAGCACCAAGACGCAGCGCTTCGACGTGCAGGGCCACCTCCATCGGGTCGCCCACGGGCTTGCCGCCGCTGAGGCGGCCGGTGGAGCTCAGCACCGCCGTGCGCATGACCTCGGCCGGTGAGCTCGACGGCGCCCACACCTCGGCCACGGTCATCTCGTTGCGGGTCAGCGTGCCGGTCTTGTCGGTGCAGATGAACGTGGCCGAGCCGAGCGTCTCGACCGCTTCCAGGTGGCGTACCAGGGCGTTGCGGGCGGCCATCCGCTGGGCGGCGCGGGCCAGGGACAGTGTGACGGTGGGCAGCAGCCCTTCGGGTACCAGCGCGACCGTGACGCCGATGGCGAACAGGAATCCCTGTCCCGGGTCCATCCCCAGCAGCACAGCCAGCCCGAAGAACACGGTGCCGACCGCCACCGCGATCCCAGCGACGATCTTGACGATCTTGCCGAGCTGGACGGCCAGCGGGCTGGGCGGCCTGATCGCCTCCCGGGTGAGCTTGGCGATCGCGGCGAGCCGGGTACGCGCCCCAGTGGCCACCACGACGGCCTCGGCCTCCCCCTCGACCACGAACGTGCCCGCGTAGGCCGGGCCACCCTCCCGTGGCCGGGCGGGACGGCTCTCCCCGGTCAGCATGGATTCGTTGACGGCCAGCGCATGCACCTCGGCCAGCTCCAGGTCGGCTGAGATCCGATCCCCCGCCTCCAGCAGCACGACGTCCCCGACCACCAGATCAGCCGCGCCGATCAGCATGCGCCTGCCGTCCCGCCGGACCACCACGTTGGCCGGGATCAGCTCCCGCAACCGCTGCGTGGCCCGATCGGCACGGTACTCCTGGGCGAAGGCGAAGCCACCGTTGAGCACCACGACCACCGCGATCGCCACGGCCAGCTGCGGCATCCCGGCCAACACGGCCAGCGCGGCGGCGCCCCACAACAGCAGAGCGAAGAAATGCACCATTTCGCGCAGCAGCAACACCACAGGCGAGACGTGGCGAGCCACAGGCAGGGCGTTCGGGCCGGCGGCGGCCAGCCGCTCCGCCGCTTCGACGGCGCTGAGCCCGCAACGGGATTGCGACAGGATGGTCATGACCACCACTCTTGCCGCGGCCCCCTGCGTTGGGCAGGGACTTTCGGCACCAACCCACGGGCCGTCCGGCACTGCCTGTGAGGCCCGGCCGTACCCAGAAGCGGGCTGTGCTCGGACCCCGGCCGATGCCGCCTCATCTACGCCGGCCATTGGCCGGTCCGTCCGGGACTTCCTACGAGACTTGCCGTCGGCCAGCCCCACACTGACCTCCAGGACGCCGCCGTTGTAGGTGGCCTTGACGTCATCCGTCTTGGCCGCGGCCGGCAGCGTCACCGATCGCGACAGCGACCCGTAGGAGAATTCCGATCGGTGCGCCTCGGAGACCTTGCGGGTCCTCTCTGCCCGGATGTGGAGTACGCCGTCACCCATGGTGACCTCGACGTCCTTGTCGGGGTCGATTCCGGGCAGCTCAGCGCGCAGCACGTACCGGCCGTCGGCGATGTAGTCCTCGACCCGGACGATCTGTCCGAACGGCAGGCGTGCCGCCTCGGCGTCGTTCAGCGCCCCAAAGGGCCTGCGTGATCACGTCCATGCCTCCAGGTAGATGGCGACATTCGCCCCGGCGACCACTGTCGCCGTGGCGTCCATCCAAGTCGGCCTCATCACTGTCACCTCCTTTCCCCCGGGCATCCGCTCACCGGATCTGTGCGGCCAGTGTCTTTGGTCCTGCCACCCGGGGACGTTCGCCGCTGTCGCACAACGGCTGCGGGCGCCCACCATGTGCTTGTACCGTCTTATGGAGGTGAGCCGATCATGATCGGCGGACGAATGGTCATGGAGTCGTCGGCGCTCGACGTCGAACTGCTGTCGTTGAAGAGGCGGGTCGAGAAGCTGGAGGAGCTGGTCCGGACGCTGACCGCGGCAAACCTTACGCTCGTCCGGATCGTGGAGAACCTGCACCCCGCGTCAGCCGGCGTGGCTCCGAGCGACTGAGCGCACCGAGCCGACCCGAAGGCGCCATGCCGCCCGGCCGGTCGTCGTACCGTCCTCCTACGGCGAGTGCCGAGCGTTCGGCGCCGTGTGCACGGCACACGTTCTCACGTTTGCACGACGAGGAACTGTCCCCATCGTCCTACAGCTGTTGGCCACGGCGTAGCAGGCGCACCAGAGCGGCACCGGTGAGCGCCGCGACCGTGGCCGCCATGACCGCACCGCCGAGCACCCCTATGGCGGCGATGAGCCAGCCCGGCTGACCCGGCTGCCACAACGGCGTGGTCACCGCCGTGAACGCGCCGAGCGCGACCAGCCACGCTCCCGCGGTCGCCGCCACCCACCGCCAGGCGCCTGGAACGTGCGGGCGCAGCACCCGCCACTGCAACAACCCCATCGACGCCAGCAGGACCACTCCCAGCACGATGAGCGCTGCCGGATGCCAGCTCATGACCCGCTCGCCGAGTACGACGGGCAGCGCCCCGATCGCCCACGCGATCCCGGCGCCTCCAGCCGTTGCCCGTACCCATTCCACGGTGCCGACCCCTGGCAGAGCGACCCGGAGCGCATATGCGGCTGACCGTCGCATGACCCGCATGCGTCGCACCGCGCAAGGTGACCTGCAACGGCGCGCCACCCTCAAGATTGCGCCACCACAGTCGGGAGCCGTGGCTGATCACCGTGAGCGTGTCCCCCTCCTGGCTGTACTGGACCGGCACGGACAACCTCGCGCCACTCCTGCGGCCGGTGATCTCCGCGAGCACTACCCATCGCGACAGCAGGTCGTGCAACGGGGTACGCAGTACCCATGCGACGATCGGGTGACCAGCCGGGTCTGCAGCCGGCCTAGCGCCCGCACCGGGACCGCCGCCCGCACATCAGGTAAGCGATGGGTCCGATCGGCTGGACGAAGATGCCCAGCCACCACAGCTCCTTACGTCGATGAGCGAGGTGAGAAGCTTCGCCGGCTCGTGTCCCGTCTCCTCGGCCAGTTCGCGTTCCGTGGGCGTGCGGCCGAGCCGATGCGTGATCTTCATCTCCGCACGGGCGACCTTGGCGAGCCGGTCCGCGTCCGATCGGCAACCGCAGCGTGGGGGCCTGCTCCAGCCCTTGTCGGATGGCCTTGCGGATCCACCAGACGGCACCAGCCCGCCAGGTGGCTTCCATGTCGGCCCCTACAGCAGCGGCGGGACGACGATCCGGTCGGCCCTGTCGTAGGTCAGCTCGGAGACGACGTCGATCACGCCCTCCACCCGGCGGATCTCCTCCACCAACCGGATGGCCTCGGAGCCGCGCGCCACCCGGCCGCTGAGCCGCACCACACCACCAGAGATGCCTACCGACACCGACGTCAGGTCACCGATCACGGCCCTGATCTCCCTCTCCAACTCGCCCGTGGAACGACCGAAGACACGCAGCAGGTCTGACCGGTGCAGAATGCCGATGATGCGCCCGGTGGCCGCATCGATCACCGGCAGCTGCTTGATCCGCTTCTCGTGCATCAGCCGCGCCGCGTCGCGAACCGGGGTTCCCGGAGTCACCGTGATCGCGGGCGTGGTCATGAGCGCCGACGCGGTGACCGCGGCCGCCTTCTCCTGCTCCTCGCGCCGCTTGCGCCTGCCGAAGATCGGGGCGCTGTGTCGTACCGGGTCCAGTTCCTTGAGCAACAGATCGTCTTCGGAGACGACCCCCACAGGCCGGCCACCGGCATCGATCACACTGATCGCCCCGAGGGTGTACCGGCGCATCGTGCGCACGATTTCGGCGAACGACGCGTCCTCGCGAACCGCGATGCCGACGTTCCTCATGACGTCCCTGACCTTGATGGACATGGTGGCCTCCTCATCTCTCTCGCAACGATGCGCTTTGGGCGACCACGGGCGGCATGGGCGAACGTCCTTCGCCGCAGAGCCCTTGGTCCCTGCTAGACGTGGAGCACGGGCCACGGGACGTCTTCCCCGTCGACAGAGAGGGCCCCTATGCGCGTACCACCGCCACCGGGCAGCGGGCGTGGTGCAGGACGCCGCGGCTGACCGAGCCGAGCAGCAGCGCGCCCGCCGCGCCGTGACCGTGCGAGCCCACCACCAGCAGATCGGCTCGGGCGGAGGCATCGGTGAGGGCCTCCACCGGCTGCGCCGGCTGGACGTCTTCGACGACCGTCACCTGCGGGTAGTGCTTCTTGAACGTTCCCACCCGGTCGCGGACGACCTGGTGCTGCGCGATGCGAACCTCGTCCATGTCGTACGGCACCCCGGATGCGAACGCGTGCACCGGCTGCCAGGCGTGCACCACCCTCAGCACGGCTCCCCGCAGCTGAGCCTGCCGGAAGGCGTAGGCCAGCGCGGGCTCGCATTCGGGCGAGTCGTCCACGCCGACCACGACCTCCCCGCGCACCGGCTGGTGGTCGCCGCGTACGACCACGACGGGGCCGTGAACGTGGCCGGCCACGTGTGTGCTGACCGAGCCCAGCAGCGCGCCGGCGAACCCGCCGAGCCCGCGGCTGCCGAGCACGATCTCAGTCGCCTCCTTGGCCTGCTCGCGCAGCACCTCGGCCGGCGCGCCCTCAATGTCCCGCGTCGTGACCTCGACGTCGGGCTGGCGCTCGTGAGCCAGAGCCAGCGCCTCGCGCAGGATCCGATGCCCCTCGCGCAGCAGCGTGTCAGGCAGCGCGGCATCGGGGAACTTGCCGATCTGGTACGGCGAGCGGTCCACGGCGTGCACGATCCGCAGCGGCTCCCCCATCCGCAGAGCGTCGTTGACCGCCCACTCCACCGCGGCCCGCGCGGTCGTCGAGCCGTCCACCCCTACAATGATCATGATCCGTCCTCCTTCGTCATCTCTCCATCGGACTCGCTCACGGCGCATCGTTGCAGGGCCGGAAGTCCGTCAGGCAAGAGCCGAAGGACCCTGTTTGCCCCAGTGACGGGTGCGTAGCGTGATGGGCATGGCAGCCATCGATCTGACACGGCTCCGTGGCGTGGTCTTCGACACCGACGGTGTGGTCACCGACACCGCCCGTGTGCACGCGGCGGCGTGGAAGCACGTGTTCGACGTCTTCCTGCGCGACCGTTCCACCCCGTTCGACATCCGCGCCGACTACCTGCGCTACGTCGATGGGCGGTCGCGTCTGGACGGGGTCCGCACGTTCCTGGCCTCCCGCGGCGTCTGCCTGCCCGAAGGCGGGCCACAGGACGAGCCGGGCGCGCCGACCGTGCACGGGCTCGGGCTGGCCAAGGACGCACTGTTCGTCCAGGAGATCACCGAGCATGGGGTGGCCGCCTTCGGCTCAACCGTCGATCTGCTGCACGAGCTGCGGCGGCGCGGTTGCCGTACCGCCGTGGTGTCGGCGAGCAGGAACTGCCGCGCGGTGATTTCGGCTGCGGGGCTGACGCACCTGTTCGACGTGCTGGTCGACGGCGCCGAGGCCGCCCGGCTGGGCTTGCCCGGCAAGCCCGACCCGGCGTTGTTCCTGGAGGCCGCCCAGCGCTTGGAGCTTCCGGCGGACGAGGTGGCGATCGTGGAGGACGCGCTGCCCGGTGTCGAGGCGGGGCGCAGAGGCGCCTTCGCCCTGGTCGTCGGGGTGGACCGGACGGGCTCGGGAAGAGCCGCGATGCGCCGCGCCGGAGCGGACGTCGTCGTGACGGACCTGGCCGAACTGGCCATCACCGGCCGCGTCCCTGTCATACGGCGATGAATCCCTGGACGCTCGTCTACGAGGGGTTCGACCTGGCTTCGGAGGGGTTACGCGAGGCTCTGTGCACGCTGGGCAATGGCCGGTTCGCCACGCGCGGCGCGACGCCTGACGGCGAGGTGCGCACGCCCGGCACCTATGCCGCGGGCTGCTACGACCGACTGGCCTCCACGGTCGCGGGCCGCACGGTCACCAATGAGGACTTGGTCAACCTGCCCGACTGGCTGCCACTGACGTTCGCCACCCCCGGTTCAGCGTGGTTCCGCCCGGAGCGGGCCGACCTGCTGAACTACCGCCAGGAGCTCGACCTCCGGCAGGGGGTGCTGCGGCGCGAGTTACGCTGGCGTGACGAGGCAGGCCGCGTCACCCTGGTACGGCAACGCCGTCTGGTGTCCATGGCCGACCCGTACCTGGCCGCACTCGACACCACCTTCACCGCGGAGAACTGGTCCGGCCCGCTGCGCGTGCGCGCGGAGCTGGACGGCCGGGTGACCAACAGCGGCGTGGCCCGCTATCGTGACCTGCGCGGCGATCATCTGACCGGCCACGCGACCGGCACGCAAGACGAGCTGACCTGGCTCACCACGGTCACCCGCTCCTCCCGGATCGCGGTCGCGCTCGCCGCGCGTTTGGACGCGCCGGCGGCACCCGAGGTGACCAGCTCGCCTGACCGGATCGCCGCCGAGCACGTACTCGACGTCGTCGAGGGCGTGCCCGCGACGGTGACCAAGGTCGTGGCGCTGCTGACCTCACGCGATCCCGCCATCCACGACGCCCGCTCTGCGGCCCTGCGCCGATTACGGCTGGCACCGCGTTTCGACGAGCTGCTCGCCCGGCACGTGGCGGCATGGGAACGCCTGTGGCAGGACGCCCGGCTGGATGTGGACGGCCCGGAACTGGCGCAGATCGTCCACCTGCACATCTTCCACCTGTTGCAGACGCTTTCTCCGCACACCGCCGACCTCGATGTCGGTGTGCCCGCCCGGGGCCTGCACGGCGAGGCCTATCGCGGGCACGTGTTCTGGGACGAGCTGTTCGTCCTGCCCTGGCTGAACCTGCGCTTCCCTGAAATCTCAGTCGGCCTGCTCCGCTACCGGTGGCGGCGGCTGCCCGAAGCCAGGGCGGCGGCCCGCGACGCGGGGTATGACGGCGCGATGTTCCCCTGGCAGAGCGGCAGCGACGGGCGTGAAGAGACCCAGACGCTCCACCTCAACCCTGCCTCCGGCCGCTGGCTGCCCGACGTGTCCCACCTGCAGCGGCACATCGGCCTGGCCATCGCCTACAACGTGTGGCAGTACCACCTGGCCACCGGCACGATGCCTCCGTGGTGCGCGGAACTGCTCATCGACATCGCCAGGTTCTTCGCCTCACTAGCCGTGCTCAACCCCACATCGGGACGGTACGAGATCCACGGCGTCATGGGACCCGACGAATACCATACTGCCTACCCAGGGACCGGCTCCCGCGGCCTGGCCAACAACGCCTACACCAACATCATGACCGTGTGGCTGCTCTCACGCGCGCTCGACACCGGGAAAGCCGATCCTGGGGAGTCGGCGCGCTGGGACGACATCACCCGGCGCATGCGTGTCGACTTCCACGACGGCGTGATCAGCCAGTTCACCGGGTACGCGGACCTCTTAGAGCTGGACTGGGCCCGCTACCGCGGCGTGCGCCGCCTGGACCGCGCGCTCGAAGCCGACGGCGACGACGTCAACCGCTACAGGGCGGCCAAGCAGGCGGACACGCTGATGCTGTGCTACCTGCTGAGCGCCGAGGAGTTACTGGCGATCCTGGACCGGCTCGGCTACCCGGCCACGCCGGACTTGATCCCTCGTACCATCGGCTACTACCTGGCCCGCACCAGCCACGGCTCCACCCTCAGCGCCGTCGTACACGCCTGGGTGCTCTCCCGCTCCGACCGGGCCCGCTCCTGGCAGTTCTTCACCGAAGCGCTGTTCAGCGACATCAACGACGTCCAGCACGGCACCACCGCGGAGGGCATCCACCTTGGCGCCATGGCCGGCACGCTGGATATGTTGCAGCACTGCTACCTGGGCCTGGAGCTGCGGCGCGACGGCCTGCACCTCAACCCGCTCCTGCCCGACCGGCTCGGCTCACTGTCCATGCCGATCTGCTACCGCGGTCATCAACTGGTCATCGACGTTGATCACGACAGAACACGTGTCGACGGCGTCACCCTGCCACGCGGCACCAGCCGCACCTTCACCGCTGATGACAAGGAGACGTTCATGACAGGCACCGGCGACTTCGGACGTCGCATGATTCACCATCGCGAGCGGCTGGGCCTCACCCACGAGCAGGTCGCCGACCGCGCGGAGATGTCCACCGGGTACGTCCAGTACCTCGAAGGGCACCTGAGCCCCCCGAACATCGAAGCACTGGCGCGCCTGGCCGCCGCGCTGGAGACCACCGTTCAAGACCTGCTGGGTGGCGGTCAAGATCGTCCGCCGGGTGGCGGCTCCGCCTCGGCCGACCCGGCCCTGGAAGTGCTTGATCCCGCGGAATGCCTGCGCCTGATCGCGCCCGGCGGGGTCGGCCGAGTGGCGTTCAACGGCTCGCACGGGCCGACGATTCTGCCCGTCAACTACAAGCTCCACGACGGCGCCATCGTGTTCCGCACCGCGCCGGGCGGCCCGATGGACCAGGACCTGCGCACCGGTCTGGAAGGCGTAGAGATCAAAATCGGTTTCGAGGTCGACAGGTTGGACGAGGCCCAGCGTGAGGGATGGAGCGTCCTCATTCAGGGCCCTGCCCACCACGTGCCGCCGGATGAGCTGGCCAAGGTCACCGATTCCGACATCACCCCGTGGGCCGGTGGCGACCGGCAGCTCTACATCCGTATCGTCCCGCACCAGATCACCGGCCGCCGCATCCACGGCCGGTGAGCCGAAGGGACGAAGATCCCGAACCAGAAGGCGCTTCCGCGCGTCATGCCATTCGCTGAGCCATTTCGACCAGCCGGTTGGCGTAACCCCACTCGTTGTCGTACCAGCCGAACACCTTGACCAGATCGCCGCCTGCCTGGGTGAGCCCGGAATCGAACACGCACGAGGCGGCGTCACCGACGATGTCGCGGGAGACGAGCGGATCGGTGCTGTAGCGCAGGATGCCGTGCAGCTCACCCGCGGCAGCGGTGGCGAAGGCGTCGTTGACCTCCTGCGCGGTGACCGGTCGGGAGAGCTGGGCGCTCAGGTCGGTGATCGAGCCGTCTTCGACGGGCACCCTGATGGCGATGCCGTCCAGCCTGCCGTCCAGCTCGGGCAGCACCTGGCCGACCATGCGGGCCGCGCCGGTGGTGGTCGGCACGATGTTCACCGCGGCCGAACGCGCTCTGCGCGGGTCCTTGTGCGGCCCGTCCAGCAGCATCTGGTCACCGGTGTAGGCGTGGATGGTGGTCATGAACCCGCGCACCAGGCCGAAGCTCTGGTGAAGCACCTTGACCATGGGAGCGACGCAGTTGGTGGTGCACGAGGCCAGTGAGACGATCTCGTGCCGGGCCGGGTCGTAGGCGGCGTCGTTGACGCCGGGCACGATGGTGACGTCCAGGCCCTTGCCGGGAGCCGATAACAGCACCCTGCGGGCACCCGCCTTCAGATGGCCGGCCAGCGCATCCCTGGTCCGGAAGCGACCGGTGGCGTCGATGACCAGTTCCACGCGTCTCCTGAGGCGGAAACCCGGACGATCACGTCCACGTCCTTGCCGGGCTATCCCGTATGGTCGAGATGATCGAGCCTGTCCCGGTATTCATCGGTGGAGATCTCGCCGCTGGCGTACCGCTCGGCGAGCACCTCATGCGCCCGCTCGAGACCAGAGCGTTCAAGCGACGATCTGAGGTCCTGGCCTGTGAACGCCCGCGCGACCAGCCACACCACCAGAGCGATGAGGCCGATCCAGAACAGCATCATGAAGCCGCCCCACATCCATCCCGATCCACTGCCCCACATGTGGCCCCATCCGTTCCAAGGGCCGGCGGGGGAATTCATGACTCCCATGTCATTCCTCCTTGAGTGCCTTCCTCCTTGAGCGAAGCCTCCGCTCAAGGTCAGGGTCGCAACGGAACGCACCCGTCGACAGCGGCGAAAGTCCCTGTTCTAGGAGGCTTTCGGCCTTTCCGGCCGGGAGGCGAGGATGGAGCGAGGCCCGGCCCGAGTTCCTGCCCGCCAAGGTGCGTCAGGGTGACCTAGCCCCACGTCCTGCACGGCGTGCGGCAGCGGATCTGGCGCAAGTCGCGGGCAGGGCACGGACTCGGTGAGCCGCCGCGACAGAGGTCCAACAGCGCTCATACTGAGGACTTTCGGCACCTGCCACTTGGTGCGCCGGATGATGGGCTGGATGGATGAACCCTTATCCCGTGCGTGTCGAGGCCAGGTTGGAAGAACCGCTCAACCGGGGCCTGTGGATCGTCAAGTGGTTCCTGGCGATTCCCCACTACATCGTGCTCGGCTTCCTGTGGATCGCCTTCGGTGTCCTCACGGTGATCGCGTTCTTCGCGATCCTGTTCACCGGCCGCTATCCGCGGGCGCTGTTCGACTTCAACCTGGGTGTGCTGCGCTGGACCTGGCGGGTGGCCTACTACAGCTACGGCGCCTTAGGCACCGACCGCTACCCGCCCTTCACCCTCGGCCCGGCCCCGGACTACCCGGCCACGCTGGAGATCGACTACCCCGAGCGGCTCTCGCGGGGGCTGGTGCTGATCAAATGGTGGCTGCTGGCCATCCCGCAGTACCTGATCGTGGGACTGTTCACCAGCGGCAGCGTCATCTCCTGGCGGAGCGGCCTACCCGACGCCGACGGCGTGCTCTACACCCTGGACTGGGGCGGCCTGATCGGGCTGCTCGTCCTCATCGCCGCCGCCTTCCTGCTGTTCACCGGCCGCTACCCGCACGGCATCTTCGACCTCGTACTCGGCCTGAACCGGTGGGCACTGCGCGTGGCCGCCTACGCCTGCCTCATGACCGATGCCTACCCGCCGTTCCGCCTGGAGCAGGGCGGCCACGAACTGCCCAGCCTCGAATCCCCGGCTCCGGCCGCCCACATTCCCGTACGGCACGGCGCCGGCTCGATCGTGGCCATCACCATGGGCGCCCTGCTGGCCTTCGGCGCGATCGGCACCGCCGCGGCGGGCACCGCTTCAGGTCTCCTGGACCGAGCTCGCAGCAGCGATGGCTTCGTCGCCACGAACGCCGGACGGGTCACGACCGCGACGTACGCGTTGACCACGGAGCAGATCGCCGTCAGCGGCCTGGGGGTGGACTTCCTGCGTGACCTGGTGGGCCGGGTCCGCGTCGAGGCCACCGGCACCAGCACGCCGCTATTCGTGGGCATCGCCCGCCGAGCCGACGCCGACTCCTACCTGAACGGTGTGGCCCACGACCAGATCACCCGCGGCACCGGCGACGACATCGGCTACCAGCACCACCCCGGCGGCAGACCGGACACCTTGCCCGGCTCGAAGACCTTCTGGGCGGCCAGCGGCTCCGGGAACCTGGAGTGGGACGTCCAGCCGGGCGACTGGACCGTCGTGATCATGAACGCAGACGGCACCTCCCCGGTAGCCGCCGATCTCAAGCTGGCCGCCACCCTGCCCTGGCTGGCCGGGCTCACGGCAGGGCTGTTCATCGCCGCAGTGGTCCTCCTGCTCTCCGGCACCACGCCGATCCTCATCGGTGTCCGCCTGGCCGCGGCCCCCACCCCCGAGCGCAGACAGCCGGCGCCGACTCCATGACCGTCGACATCGGGCAAGCACAGCGATCGCGTTCGCTCCGAGCCGATCTGCGCAACGCCGAGACCATCCATCACGAGGCCGGAGGATGGCGGCCATCGTCCGCGAGCACCACATCGCCCCGACCGGGACCAGTCTCACTGTTCCACCAGGTCCTTTCCCGCGTACTGATCGTCCGGCCCTCGCAGTCAGGACCAACGGCACTCGTCCGGCCGAAGTTCTCCCGCTGTCATGGGAGATCGGAATCGTGTCCGAGGCGGATCTGCTGCCCAAGGAGGAGTTCAAGGAGCAGTACTCCCGAGAGAGCTACCCACCGCCGATCCGGCCCCGCCTCCGGCGGCGTCTGTCTCCGGGCGGCAGGCGGACCATGCAGAAGATCGGCGCGGGCACCACGGCCGAGCTGATGACCGCACCGGCGATCACCATCCGGCCGCAGCACGCCATCGTGTACGCGATGCGACTGATGGACGAGTATGGCGTCGTGTGCCTGCCCGTCGTCGATGACCGGGGGTGCCTGGTCGGCGTCGTCAGCCAGCACGACCTGGTCAAGGTGTTCCTCCGCCCGGACGAGGACATCGCCGACGAGATTCGGGAGGAGCTCGACCACTTGGCCTGGGTGGACACCTCTCATGTCGAGGTGGCGGTGAAGGATGGCGTCATTGCACTGGACGGACGCACAGGCACCGCACCGACGTTTCGCTCATCAACCGTCGCGCGGCCCGAGTCAATGGCGTCGTAGACGTGCGAGACGAGTTGCTGTGGGATGAGGAGGACGCCTGACGGTCCGGCGCGCGCAGGTGTCGAAGGTCGCGGTGCGGCGCTCTGCTCGGCCATGAACCTGGCGAGCCCCGCACCGGGTCACCTCGACGGTTCGTGCATCACCGCGACGGGGCAGGGAGCGTGGCGCCCCATGGCCTGGCTGACGGATCCGAGCAGAGCGCGTCGCAGCCCCCCACGCCTAGTTCGACCCCTCCTCGTGTCCTCCGCTTGACCGCCCTCCTTTCACCGTCTCCCGGACGGGCCGTGTCGCTCGGGGCGTCCCTCGTCTTCAGGGGATTTCGGGCCTCCGGTGTGGAATTGAGCAGGTGCTGGCTGGATTCGAGTGCCGCGGGCGCCGGTCACGACCGCCTCCAGTTCGTCGAGGGCGCCGATGGCCGAGGGTCGTCCGGTGGCGCTGCTGAACGCGCAGACAGCTTTGATCTTCGGCCGCATGGATCCGGCCGCGAACGATCCGGCGTCCAGCTCGTCAGGCGTGGCGTGCACGATGGGATGCTCGCGGGGCGTTCCGTACTCGGCGTACACGCAGGGCACGTCGGTGAGAACGGCCAGCAGGTCGGCCCCGACCTGCTCGGCGAGGAGCGATCGGCGGCGTCCACGCGTACCTGGGTGATGAGCGCGGCCACCTGGGTGTCGGGCAGGCGGCGGCCGACGCTGCGCGCCAGCCAGTAGCCGATCATGCCCTGCGTCTCTGCCACCAGGGTGTCCAGGGGGTAGCCGCGCTCCAGCGTGGGGTCGCGCTCGCTCTCCTCGGCCAGCAGCCCCACCTGGGGCCGTTGCCGTGCACGATGACGACCTGGTGGCGCTCGGCCACGCGCGCTATCTGCTCGGCGGCGGTCGCGACGTTGCGGATCTGCGTCGCGGCGTCGGCGCGTTCGCCGCGGTGCAGCAGCGCGTTCCCGCCGAGCGCGATGACGATCCTCACAACTCCCCTGCCAGGTCGCGCTTGAGCAGTGCTTCGAGTACGGCCTGCGCCGTGGGCAGCCGGTTGGCCGCCTGGTGGAACACCTGGGACGCGGGGCCGTCGATCACCTCCGCCGTGACCTCCTCGCCGCGGTGGGCGGGCAGGCAGTGCAGGAAGATCGCGCCGGGGCCCAGCCGTTGCCGCAGCCGCGGCACCGTACCGACGCGCTCGGCGATGAGCCGCCGCGCCCGCTTCAGGTCGAAGCGGGGTCCGGTATCGAGGATCAGGCACGCGCCGACCTGCACAGGAACGGGACCGACGTCACTGCGAGGTTGAACAGGTCGCCGGCGCCGGCGCGGTCCATATCGGCTTGGGCCGGCATCACGTCCCGGCGTTTCCTCTCCCTCATCGAACCCTCCTCTACCTGTCCGCCTGCACCGCGTGAAACGGCCATTGGCGGTGGCATCCCCCGCGGGTCGCAAGAGCCGGGCGACACTCCCCTCCGATGGTTTCCGGAGCCGCATCCGCGGTCTAGGGACCTTGGGCATGCTCTGATGGGCCCAACCTCACAGAGGGATTCGCCGGCGCAGCCGCGTCCCTCCCTCGGCCTCGTGGGTTGACCGGCAGCAGAGGCGCCGGCCGTGCGCCGACGTGGGACTTTCGGCATTTCCAAAGCAGGCAGGGCCAGGGGCTTTCGCCCCTACGATGGCGCCCGCGGATGGCGATCTCATGGAAGGGAGGATCGGAAGGAGGGTCCACGATGCGGATCACAGTGAGGGATGTCATGACCACCCAGGTCACCTCGGTCATGGCGGACACCTTGTTCAAGGACGTCGCCGAGGTTTTGGTGGCGAAGGGCATAAGCGCCGTGCCCGTGGTGGACGGCGATGAGCAGGTCCTTGGCGTGGTGTCCGAAGGAGACCTGATGCGCAAGGAGGAGTTCCGGGAGCAGTACTACGGCGAAAGCTACCAGCCGCCGCTGTACGCCCGGATGCGCCGGCGGATGACCGGTCAGGTGGAGAATGGGAGAAGGAAGGCCGCAGGGGATACCGCAGCCGACCTGATGACCACGCCCGCAGTGACCGTCACCGCATCCGCCTCGACCTCCAAGGCCGCCCGCATCATGGACGAGTGCGGCGTCAAGCGGCTGATCGTGGTCGATGCCGAGGGAAGGCTGCAAGGCATCGTCAGCAGACGGGACCTGCTCAGGATGTACCTGCGCGACGATGACGAGATCAGGCGGCGCGTCGTCGAAGGCATCCCATCGCCTGCCCGGTGGAACGACCGCGACGGGATCATCGTGGAGGTCCACAACGGCATCGTCACGCTGTCCGGCCACACGGGCAAGCGCAGCGAGGCGGCCACCGCCGTCCGCACGGCCGAAGGGTTGGACGGGATCGTCGACGTCCAGAGAGCTCTCACCTGGCAGGAAGACGACGTCCTGGAACTGCCTGTCATCTGGGATCGTTCGTGAAGCTCTCCTCCGAGACAGCAGCGAGACAGCAGCCGGGACGGATCTACGCCCTGCTCGGCCTCAACGGGCCAAGGTCGGTTAGCTGGTCGAGGCGCCCGTCACCTACCCCGAGCCGACCGTACGGGAGACCTGCGGGTCATCACCCGGCTACGTCGGCCGCCCCTTTCCGCGGACGACCTGATCGAGCGCCTGGCCTTCACTCAGTATGCCGGCCGTCGCGCTCGCTCTGGTTCGGCAGCGGCACGGTGACCTGCCGGTCGAACCTCCCTGGCCGCAGCAGCGCCGCATCCAACGGCTCACCGGCACTGGTCATCGCGCGGCTTGGACCACTCGTGCGTCGCGGCCGGGGAAGACGAGGGTCTCGCGTTCGGTGTCAGCCAGCGGACCAGGTAGGGCGGGGAGCCGTCCAGGTGGTTCACCTTCATGATGAATCCTTCGGGGCGGGTGCTGGTGCCGCGCGTGGCCTCCACGATCAGCCGATCACCCACTGCGGCCTTCATGGCGTTCTCCTCTTCTCCGAGTACAAGACGGTGGTAATCACTCGCCTCCATTTCTGCAGGGTCTGGTCGGTATCCAGCAGGGCCAGAAGTCTCCACAGCGGGGGACCTTCGGCCCTCAGAAGTCTGTCCTGAGGTGCCTGTCGAAAAGGGCACCAGTGACACCAATCTCGTCGAAGCTCACGCCCAGGCCGCCACGGTGCGTTACCTGCACGCATGTGGGCACCTTCCCAACGTCGATGTTCATCAGGCGGCGTGCAGATCGAGCATGAAGGCTGCGGCTAACGCGGGTGCACACGGCCATGCGGCGGCACAGGAGAGGCAGGCGTGCCCCGAACCGCGGGACGTTCCGTTGCGCGGCTGAATGCGCTGACAATGTTGATCTTCGGCCCCCCGGCCGACACGTCCAGCGAGGTGCGCGGCGACCAGATCCTTGTCCACGGCCCCTCGGCATCTGTCCCGTCACGCCGCCGCTCCACCTGCGATCGCCACACACCGTCGACCGCAGTCCTGACCTGCCCTTTCACCTCACGCACTGCTAGATCAGATGAAGACGGGGTACGAGATGCCTGCCATTCGGCCCTGGCCGGATGGGACCTTCGCTTCTGGTTCGACTGCTCATCCCGTGCGACAACAGATAGGGAAATGATGCGGCGCCCCCGATGCGGCCGACCCGAAGACAGCAGGTCAGAGAGGAAGACATGGTGATTCCCGCGCCCGCTGGGTTGTCCGCCGCGGAGGCGGCCGTGCGTCTGGAGCGGGACGGGGCCAACCTGCTCCCGCAGAAGCCGCCCGTTCCGCTGTGGCGGCGGGTGCTCACCCAGCTTCGCGATCCGCTGATCGTCGTCCTGCTCGTGGCGGCGGCGTTGACCATCGTCACGGGCGACTGGCCCGACACCGCCGTCATCCTGCTCGTGGTCGTGGTCAACACCTCCGTCGGGGTCGCGCAGGAGGTGCGCGCCGACCGGGCCATCACGGCGTTGTCACAGCTCACGGCCCCGGTGGCCCGCGTGGTCCGCGACGGATCCCAGGCGCAGGTTCCGGCAGCCGAGGTCGTCGTGGAAGATCTGCTGGTGCTGGCCGAAGGCGACATCATCGTGGCCGACGCCAGAGTGGTGGAGTCGGCGGCGTTGCTCATCGACGAGTCGTCCTTGACCGGCGAGTCGGCGCCGGTGGACAAGGCCGGCGGCGATCCGCTCTCCTCGGGCACCGTCGTGGTGAGAGGGCGTGGCCGGGCGGTGGTCACGGCCGTCGGGGCGGCCAGCGCGAGCGGCCGTATCGCGTCCATGATGGTCAAGGGAGCCAGCCTGACGCCGTTGCAACAGCGGCTCATGGGAGTGGGCCGCCTGCTGGCCGGCGTCACAGTGTCGCTGTCCGCGGTGGTGCTGGCCCTGGGGCTGGTCCGTGGGCAACCGGTCGAGCTGATGGTGGTGACCGCGATCAGCCTGGTGGTCGCGGCCGTGCCCGAGTCGCTGCCCGCCGTCGTGACCTTGAGCCTGGCCTTGGGAGCTCGCCGGATGGCCGCGCGCGACGCGCTCGTACGCAGGCTGTCCGCCGTGGAAACGCTGGGCTCCGTAACGGTGCTCGCCACCGACAAGACCGGGACTCTCACCGAGGGCCGGATGGTCACCCGGCACCTCTGGACCCCCACAGGGGAGGCCACGATCACCGGCTCCGGATACGCACCCGACGGCGAGGTCGTAGCCGACGGCCCGCTCGGCGGAGCGGGCCTCACCGACCTGCTGACGGCGGCCGTCCTGTGCAATGACGCGCGGTTGGCGCCGCCGCGGGAGGCCGGCGAGGAGTGGACGGCGCTGGGCGACCCGACCGAGGCGGCCCTGCTCACCGCCGCCGCCAAGCTCGGCCTGGACCGCAAGGAACTGCAGGGCCGCTTCCCACGCGTCGCCGAGCGCCCCTTCGACAGCGAACGCAAGCGGATGACCACCGGGCACCGCCTACCCGGCGGCGGCGGCCGGGTGATCTGCAAGGGAGCACCCGAAGCGCTGCTCCACCCCCCTGTCCTGATCGACGACCCGGCGCTGCTGGCCCGCGCGGCCGAACGAGCCGAGCAACTCGCCCAGGCCGGATACCGGGTCCTGGCGGTGGCGAGCACCGACCTGGACACCGTCCCGGAAACAGCGCGGGAGAGCGGCTTGTCGCTGCTCGGACTGGTCGCGATCCTGGATCCACCGCGTCCTGCGGCCTCCGCCGCGATCGCCGCCTGCAAACAGGCCGGCATCAGACCACTCCTCATCACCGGCGATCACCCCGGAACCGCTCGCGCCGTCGCCACCGAGCTGGGCATCATCACCGCCGGCGACCCGGTCGTGGACTGCCGAGACCCCTTCGATCAGGCCGGGGCCGGAGTGTATGCCCGGGCCACCCCGGAGCAGAAGCTCGAGATCATCCAGGAACTGCGAGAACGCGGCGAGACCCTCGCCATGACGGGCGACGGCGTCAACGACGGACCGGCGCTACGACGCGCCGACATCGGCGTGGCCATGGGCAGACGCGGCACCGAAGTCGCCCGCCAAGCCGCCGACCTCGTACTCGCCGACGACAACCTGGACACCGTCGTCGCGGCTGTCGAGGAGGGCCGCCGCGTCTACGCCAACATCCGCCGGTTCCTGGTCTACGGCCTCTCGGGCGGCGCCGCCGAGATCGCGGTGATGCTGCTCGGGCCCTTCGCCGGCCTCGCGCTCCCCCTGCTTCCCGCCCAGATCCTGTGGATCAACCTGCTCACCCATGGACTGCCGGGCGTGGCCCTCGGCGGCGAACCGGCCGTGCCCGGCGCCATGACCACCCCACCACGGCCGCCCTCCCAGAGCATCCTGGGCGCCGGGCTGTGGCAGCGCGTGATCCGGATCGCCGTCGTCCTGACCGCCGTCACCCTGGGCGTCGCCCTCTGGGCCCACCAGACGGGACGACCGTGGCAGAGCATGGCCTTCTTCGCCCTCGGCGCCACCCAACTCGGCGTCGCGCTCGGCTCCCGCACCAGGCCCGGCACGTCGGCCAACCCCATGCTGCTACTCGCCGTCGCCGGCGCGTTCGCCCTGCAGCTCGCCGGACTGTACATGCCGCCGCTACGCGAACTGCTCGGCACCGAACCACTGCCCCTGGGCGACCTGCTGATCGTCACCGCGCTGTCCACCCTCGGCTACGCCGCCGTCCGGCTTGATCGGATCCTGCACCGCTCCCGCCCGCCACAGCCCCTCCCACCAGGCGCCCCCGCCCATGCCCACCAGCCCGGCCACAGTGATCAATCCCGCGCGTGACCCGCGACCCGGCCGAGCCCGCCGAGCCCGAGATCGGCGACGAGCTGGCGACCTCACGCGCCCTGGCGGATCTCGCCGAGAGGCTGGCCCTCGTCACGCAGCACGACATTACCGAACTCGCGGATTTGGCCGTGCCGAGCCGCACATGGTGAGCCCGGCCGTCACCGGCGCTAACGGCGGTCCCGCCCCCTTGCGGGCGGACGTCTGGGCGGGCCGCGAGGCTGCGCCGGGTCATGGGTGAGGCCAGCCTGTGTGCCTTCGGGCGGCGCGTACCAGCAGCGGTACGCTGCCTCGCCCGCGCCTACGGCGAACGGCTCGGGGGGTGGGGGCGGTGAGGGTTCAGGTCGAAGGTGTGACCGCCCAGATGGCGGATGACGCCTCGGTGCTCGATGTCGTGCGCGCGGCAGGCATCGAGTTGCCCACGTTGTGCCACGATGATCGTCTGACTTCGGTCGGCTCGTGCCGTACCTGCCTGGTGAGATCCGGCGGAAGGGTAACGAATATTAAAGATGAATATTCGAATGCTGAGTCCTGTTCCGAGAATTCCGATTCACGAACTGCGGACCAGGTCAAGAGCGCGTCCAAGACGGTCTACAGCAAGCGAGATGAGGCCAGGAGTTTCATCGCCATTGGGTCTCATCTCACCGGCTGGGGGAAAGCTTATGCGGCAAAGCCAGAGAATTCCTCCTCCGGAGGGTGGCAGTGAGCGATCGATATGCCGGTCGGCCTATTCTGGTCGGCTACGACGATTCGCCTGAGAGCGGGCAGGCACTGCGCTGGGCAGTCGAAGAGGCGCGGCTGCGGAGGCTCCCCCTACTGGTCTGCCATGTCTGGCACTGGCCATACGCCCTCAGGCCTGTCGCGCCGGAAGTTTTGGCGCAGATCGAGCAGGTCGCCGGCGGCGTGGTGGACGATGGTGTCCGCCGTGCCCGGAACCTGGCTCCGGCCCCTCCCATCACCGGGCAGCCAGGAGATCCGGGTCGTGGTCGGTGGATTCGCACGCGCTGCGCAGGGGAGCCGAGGCTCGCTTCCATGAAGTCGCATCCCAACTGGCGCGCAGACATCCCGACGTACCGGTCACGACGGAATTCGTGATCGAGCGGCCCCAGCGCGCACTGATCGACTCAGCCAAAGATGCGACGCTCCTCGTGCTCGGCAACCGGGGGAACGAGTCACCCAGCTGCCTTCTGCTGGGACCGGTCACCCAGACCGCACTGCTCGAAGCCTGGTGCCCGGTCGTGGTGATCCCCACCGCCAATCTGAGACCGCGACTCCCACCGAGATGAACCGCGCCGGCACGTCGTCCTGCCGACCATGCCCAGGACCCGTAATCGGCTGGTCGCCTACGTCGTCCACGGCGAGCGCGACACCGCCACTGTGCCCCAGATCAGCTTACCGGCGTTGCGGCTCTCGGCGACCGAGGTCGAACATGGATCTCTCCTTCCGGCTACCTCGGCCGGCGGTCCGCCGCCTTCGCCTTCGTGCCGGTCGATGGACGCTTGGCCACCCTTCGCGGCCGGGCACCCTTGGGACGCAGCGGTGTGACCGCCGGCAGGGCGGGGTTTGGGCGGTAAGCGAGGCTCAGCGCTTGGAGTTCGTTCTCGATGGTGCGGGCGAGCGGCTCGACCTCGGGCGCCCCGTCGTAGTCGCCGGTGACGCCGAAAGCGACCTGATCACCGTACGTGCAGATCGACACGCCGGTACGCAGCCGCAAGGCGATCGGGACGTACGGGAGGATCTCCAGCACCCGCCGGCCGAGCAGGTACAGCGGCTCGGGCGGCCCGGGCACGTTGGTGGTGACCGTGACGATGTGGCGCTGCGGCAGGTGCGCGGCCAGCCGCAACCCCCAGGAGATGGGCGGGAACGGCTCGTGCCCGGCCAGTGCGGCCATCGCCTCCGCGACCTGGGCCTGTCCGCTCGCCTTCAACTCGACGAGGTGCTCATGCACGACGCGCAGCCGCTTGACGGGATCGGCCACGTGCACCGGCAGGAACGCCGGCATCAGCGAAACCCGGTTCGCGCGCCCGCCCTCCTCCCCGCGGGCACGTCCCGAGACCGGGACCAGCGAACGCACCGCGCGCGCGTGCGGCTCCTCACCGCGCTGGAGCAGCAGGTGGCGGAAACCGCCGCTGATCGCGGACAGTGCCACGTCGTCGAAGGTGGTGTCCGCCCGTTGGGCGATCTTCTTGACGTCGGTCAGCGACGCGCGGGCCACGGCGTAACGCCGGTACGCACTGATCGGGCCGGTCAGGGTGGAGGCGTTCGCGGGCCGCAGCGCGCCGGTCAGAGCGATCAGACCACGCGCGGTTTCCGCGACGCGCCGGATGGTGGCGCGTGGTGCGGCCAGCGCCCTGCCGATCATGCGCGCCTGTTCGACCGGATTGAGGAGCAGGTCGCGCAGCGCGCCGGCGGCCAGGATCAGAGTGGACGGCTCGGGGTCCGGAGGCCGCACGTCCTGCGGTGGCTCCACCCCGCCTGCGGGCGACCTGTCGAAGATCGCCTGGTTGGGGTGCGTGCCGGACACTCCGTCGGCCAGGCAAGGGTGTACCTTCGACAACAGCGCCCACCGGCCGCCGGACAAGCCTTCGATCACCCAGTACTCCCACAAGGGCCGGGCTCGATCGAGTCGCTGCGACATGATGTCGCCGATCCGCTCGTGGAGCACCGGGTCGTCCCCCGGTGGGGCAAGGGCCACCCGCCGGACGTGATAGGTCAGATCGAACGCGGGGTCGTCCGCCCAGACCGGCGAGCCGAGGTCGAGCGGCACCTGGCGAGCCTTCTGGTGATAGCGCGGCATCAGCCGAAGCCTGGTTCCCATGGCCGTGAGGAACTTCTCCGTGGCGGGCGCAGGTCCTTCGAAGACGACAATCGATGCGGTCGCCAGGGACACCTCGGGTTCCTCGTCTTCGAGATCCAGGAATACCGCATTCAGCGGGCTCATGTGATCGGCCATGACCGTCTCCACCTCTGCACGTGTCGATGTGCCCCCAGCGTCGTCCCGTGCCGGCGCGGCGGTCAGGGCACAAGGTCCCCGGGCGGCCCGCCGTTGTACCCGATCCGTGAGCGGGTAGGTGCCGACACAGTGCGATGCCCGCCCTCGGGCTGGAGGGTGGGCATCGACGGGCCCGCTACTTGAGGTACGGGTTGCGCTGGACGATGGGAAGCTTGCCGAGTCCGAGGGTGGTGCCGGCGCCTGCGAGGGCGAGGCCGACCAGGACGATGGCGTAGACGATGTGTTCGTCCATGAAGGGGTTGTTGGCCAGGGGTAGTTCGGCGGCCCACATGAGGACCAGCATGAGGCTGCCAGTGATGGCGGCGATCCGGAGGCCGACGCCGAGGATGAGTGCGGCGCCGATGCCGAGCAGGCCGAGCATGAACAGCCAGTCCACCCAGGGCTGTCCGGCCAGGCCGGAGAACAAGCCGCCGAGCGCGTTCTCGCCGGTCCCCTTGAGGAAGCCGGTGGTGGGGCTGCCGCCGGAGATCCAGGCGCGGTTGGCCGGGGTGGCGAAGCCCCAGCCGAAGGTCTTGTCCAGAAACGCCCACAGGAAGATCCAGCCGATCGAGATCCGGGCGATCGCCCAGACATAATCGACCGGGCGGGTGGCGCTGTCCCTCGTGTCGACGTTCATGGGGGTTGAACGTGTGGTGGCCATGACGGCCCCCTTTCAGTGCGGATTGGCTGCTCTTCTCACACCTCGATCACACCGTCTCCGGTGATCGGCGGGCAGTGCCGTACGACCCGCCATGGCGGGACTTTCGGCACTTCGTACGGCGACGCCGGTCTCGGGGAGATCCGCACCGTCATCGCAGCGCCCATACGGACCAAGGACCGGGCGCCCCGGGACTTCCGCCCCTATCGGTCCGGAGCGCAAGGCGGTGGGATCGAGACGACATCCGAAGGAGGGTCCATCATGCGGACCACGGTGCAAGACGTCATGACCGCGCAGGTCGTCTCGGTCAACAGCAGAACGTCGTTCAAGGACATCGCCGAGGCGCTCATAACGCACGGCGTCAGCGCCGTGCCGGTGGTTCACGAGAGCAACTACGTCCTCGGCGTCGTGTCCGAGGCGGACCTGCTGTGCAAGGAGGAGTTCCGCGAACAGTATTACGGCGACGCCTACCAACCGCCGCTGCGCGCACGGCTACGTCATCTGATGGCGCAGGAAGGAGGCAGCCTCCGGCGGAAGGCGGTGGGTGACACGGCCGCCGAGCTCATGACATCGCCCGCGAGATCCGCGAAGAGGTTCTGGAGGGCTCGTTGTGCATGGAGACCTCAGGCGTTGCCGTACACGTCGACCGGGGTGTGGTAACACTGAGCGGCTGGATGGACCGACGCGGCGAAACCATGCTCGCGACACGCATGGCCCACCGCGTCAATGGCGTCGTCGACATCATCGACAAGCTGACCGTCGGCGAGCTGCTTGCCGGATCTGGACGGTCAGGCGGGCCGCTGGATGCGCCGGCCGGTGGCCTCCACCGTGGTGATGACGATGAAGTGGTCGGGGCTGCGTGTCCACGGCGTCAGCCGCAGGCTTTCCAGCCGGGCGATCTGTGCAGGATCGTCGGCTACCCGAGCCAGCCCCACGACGGTGACCGACCAGCCCGTGCGCTCCACTGAGTCGAAGTCGTCCACCTCGAAGGCCACAACCGCATGGCGTGTGGCGGCGGCCAGCTTAGAACCGGCCGCCGTGCGGATGACGATGTCCTCCCCGTCCAGGCAGAAGTTGACCGGTTGCACGGCCGGCAGGGCGCTGTCGGTGAAGACGATCCGCCCGATCGGGCGGGTGGGCAGCAGGCGCATGCACTCCTCGTGGGAGAGCACCTGCAGGCCGGCCGAGTCGAGTTTCATACCGTCAGCCTGTCAGCACCCTACCTGACGGGTTAGGGACCAAAGTCCCGTGACGGCTGCCGATCGCCCTCGTCGGTGGCGACCGTAGACCGCCTGACTCGCCTGCCCGGCGAGTACCGGAGTACGCGCGTGGCCTACTCGCACCAGCGCCGCCGCGGCGGCCTGGCACCGAATGCCTCTCGGACGAAAGCCGCCGAACCTGAGAAGGGCTCGGAGGAGCGAACTCGTCATCTCAGGGAAACCGCTGTGCTGAATAGGGGCTTTGGCCCCTTTCTTGTGGTGGGCTGAACTGGTTAGCGTCGGAGCATGATTCGGGTGTTCCTCGTTGACGATCATGAGGTGGTACGGCGGGGCGTGGCCGCCCTGCTGGACGCCGAGGACGACATAGAGGTGATCGGCGAGGCCGGGACCGCGGAGTCGGCGATCGCCCGCATCCCGGCGCTCAAGCCGGACGTGGCGGTGCTGGACGTCCGGCTGCCCGACGGTAACGGCGTGGACGTGTGCCGCGAGGCCCGGTCCAGGCTGCCGCGGCTGGCGTGCCTGATGCTGACCTCCTACGCCGACGACGACGCGTTGTTCGAGGCGGTGATGGCGGGCGCCGCCGGTTATGTGCTCAAGCAGATCCACGGCTCCGACCTGGTCGGCGCGGTGCGTACGGTCGCCTCGGGGCAGTCGCTGCTCGATCCGCAGACCACCGCGGCGATGCTGCACCGGCTTCGGGAGCAGGCCGCCAGGAGGGACCCGCTGGCGGCGCTGTCGGAGCAGGAGCGCAACATCCTCGACCTGATCGGCGAAGGGCTGACGAACCGGCAGATCGGCGAGCGGATGTTCCTGGCCGAGAAGACGGTCAAGAACTACGTGTCCAACCTGCTGTCCAAACTCGACATGCAACGCCGCACCCAGGCGGCGGCGCTGTCGGCACGGCTGCGGGCGGATCGGCGCGACTGACGGGCCTTCGTCCTCAGTGCGACGGCGAATCTGAGCGCATCAGAGAGGAACACTCCAGCGAAGAGCGGTCCCCCCGGCCTCTGGAGAGATGACGTCGAAGGACCCCCCGAGCGCGGTGGCACGCTCCTGCAGGTTGCGCAGGCCGCTTCGCCTGCCACCGGCGGGCAGTCCGACGCCGTTGTCCTGAACGGCCAGCGTGAGAACGTCATCCGCCACTTCGACGGAAACATCAGCTTGGGAGGCCTTGGCGTGGCGGACCAGGTTGGACAGCGCTTCGCGCAGGACGGCCAGCAGATGCTCGGCGACGGGTTCAGGCACGCGGTTGTCGAGCTGGCCCTCCATCAGCAGGCCCGGCATGAAGCCGAGATGGCCACGAGCCGATTCCACCAACTCCACGATCTGCGCGCGCAGGCTCGGCCCGCCCGTCTCGCGCGACCCCTGCAGGGCGAAGATGGTCGAACGGATCTGCCGGATGGTCTCGTCCAGTTCGTCGATCGCATGCCGCATCCGGCTCGACACCTCGGGATTGTCCACCAGCCGGACGGTGCTCATCAGCGTCATCGCGATCGCGAACAGCCGCTGAATGACCACGTCGTGCAGATCCTTGGCGATACGGTCGCGATCTTCGAGCAGGCCGAGGCGTTCGGCGTCCCGGCGGGCTTCGGCCAACTCCAGCGCGATGGCGGCCTGCCCGGCGAACGCCCCCAGCATGCGCAGGTCCGCCGCGCTGAACGGCAACCGGCCCGACCGTTTCGCCACCGCCACCACACCACGTACCTTCTCCCCTACGCCCAAGGGCATCAGCAGTTCGGGGCCGAAGCCCAAATGACGCAACGGTGAGTTCGTCGGTTCAGGTCCTGCGCGGACACCGCCTCGCCACGGGTGTAAACCTGACCGGCCGCGGTGGCCTCCAGATCGAAGGTCAGGCCCGCCACCTGATCGGCGTGCTCGCCATCGACGTACTCCACCACCAGGGACCGGCCACCCGCCTCCGGCATGAGGATCTTCACGAGGTCGGCGTCGCTCATCTGGCGGGCGCGGGCCGCCATCAGGGTGAGCACCTCGTGCGGGTCGGCCCCGGACAGCAGGCTGGTGGTGACCTCGGAGGAGGCCTGCAGCCAGGTCTCGCGCCGCCGGGTCTCCTCGAACAGCCGGGCGTTCTCCACCGCGACACCGGCGGCGGTGGCCAGCGCGATGACGATCGCTTCATCCTCCTCATCGAACTCGCCGCCGCCGCGCTTCTCGGTCAGATACAGGTTGCCGAACACCTCATCGCGCACCCGTACGGGCACGCCGAGAAAGGTGCCCATCGGCGGGTGCCCGGGAGGGAAGCCGTAGGACTCGGGATGATCGGAGATACGGCCGAGGCGCAGCGGCCGGGCATCCTTGATCAGCAGCCCGAGCAGGCCGAGCCCGTGCGGCCAGTGCTCGATGCGAGCGATCTCCTCCTCGCTCAACCCGACCGGGATGAACTGCAGGAGCGTGTTCTCCTGCCCGACCACGCCCAGCGCACCATAACTGGCGTCCACCAACTCGGTCGCGGTCTCTACGATCCGGCGCAGCACCGTCTCCAGATCCAGGTCGCTGCCCACCGACACGACGGCTTCCAGCAGCGCGTGCACCCTGTCGCGGGTGGCCAGCACGGCATTCAGCCGCACCTGCAGCTCGGCCAGCAACTCATCCAGCCGCATATTCGGCATCAACGGGCGATGCTCGCCTTCCATCATAAAGATCAGTGTTACACCGAGACGCGCCCACGACCATCACCCACGGGTCGATAAGCGCTCGGCTCCTACTCCAGCATGTCGGACAGTGGCCGCCGGACGGATTCCTTGTCGTCGAAGGTGATGCCCAGCCGCATGATCATCTGTGGGTACTCCTGCGAGCACAGCTCCTGCCTGAGGAACTCGCGCAGGTGGTACATCTCCAGCGCCTGGGTGTGGAAGGCGGCGCTGACACCGTAGGCGGAGGCGTGCAGAAGGACGCTCTGCAATGCCTGTCCCGTTGCGATCCATTCCTGCCGGGTGTCGCCCGGGGTGGTGAGCAGTGCCACGGCTCCGGTGGCCGTGGAAGCACGCTGATCGGCCTGACTGCCCCAATCATGGCGCCAGGCGTAGTCACGCTGCGGGAAGTCCGGGTCCGTCCGGGCCGCCCGGCGCGGGTAGCCCTCGGCCGGCACCCCGTCCTTGCGGGCACTGCCCGGCGGCCGCGCCCAGCGGATCACCTCCAGGCTGAGCACCCGATCCTGCGACTGCGCCGCCTGCGCCGCCTGGGTGAGCGCCGCGATGATGCCCACCGCGGCCACCGAGCCGACCGGCGTCAGCCTGGCCCCCTCACACCTCGCGTCCTTGACCAGCCCTTCGACCAGCCGCTCAGGCACGGGCAGATCGGTGAACCCCGCCCTGTGAGTCCGGCGCCGCTCGATCTCCCCGCCGAGCGCCCGCGTGTCCTCATCGGCCTCCACCTCCGCTCCCAGCCTGATCGTGGCCAGCAGCGAGGGACGGTCCGGGTCCGGCAGCACACGCACGGACGGCTCATAACCCGCACATCGCAGCGCCGTACGGACGGTGAAAAGGGCGGCCCCGCAACTGATCAGCAACTCCCTGCCGGCACTGTCGCCGATGAGCAGCTTCCTGGCGGTGTCGGCCCGCAAACTGATCTCCTCACCATGCGCGCCGAAAGACCAGGGCTGCGTGTTGTGCACGGAAGGAGCCCAGCGTGCGGCCTGCAACGCCGCCTGGATGGCACGCTCCCGATGCTGTGCCGTATGAGTGACGACCATGACAGCACCTCCACTCGGTGATGACACCAGCGCATCACATCGGCAAGGCGGCCGGGCAGGGCCGAAGGTCCCGCCCCATTAGAGGCATCAGCCCTCGTTGAACGCTCGCCGCGGACCCGATGGCCGGGACCTTCGGCACGAAGGCCGAGGCCGTACGGCACTGCCGGAGGGCGCGGCACCTGCGGCAGCGTGGGTGGCGGGAGGTGCGTCGTGTCCCCATCACTCGCCGCCGAACTCGGCGTCAGGCGGCTGCTCATCGCAGCCGGTCAGGCGCCTTCCGTGCACAACACCCAGCCGTGGCGCTTCGCCGTGTCCGGTGAGGAGATCAGTTTGCCGCGGCGCTCACCACTCCCGGCGATCGACCGCTCGATCATCCGACTCGCTTATGGCCCGTACGGGGCCCGTCCACCGCGTCGCCCGGCCGGCGAACTGGAGACCCACCATGCCTGACGGCTATGACGTGCTGTTGCGTGACGGCGGCATCGCCCACGTGCGCCCACTTCTCCCCGCCGACCGCCAAGCCCTGCACAGGCTGGTGGACCGCTCCTCAGAACGGTCGGCCTACCTGCGTTTCTTCACCGGCGGCCGCAACACCGCCCACTCCTATATGGACCGCATCACCGCGGAGAAGTACGGCGGTCACGCGCTGGTGGCCACCATGCGAGGGCGGCTGGTCGCCGTCGCCGAATACATCCCCGCCCGGGACGGCAGCGCCGACCTGGCGATCCTCCTGGACGACGCCGTACACGGCCACGGGCTCGGCACGCTGCTGCTGGAGCACGTGGCTCTGGAGGCGGGCGGTCATGGCGTACGCGAACTGGTGGCCGACGTGCTCGCCGAGAACCGGCCGATGATCAATGTCCTGCGCGATCTCGGCCTGGACATGACGCGGCACTGCGATGGCGGCACGCTGCACCTCAGCATCGCCTCACGACCGACGGCACGGTTGGCGGCGGGCGTCGAGGCGCGTGATCACGAGGCCGAGCGGGCCTCGCTGACCCGCGTGCTGGAACCGCGGTCCGTGGCGGTGATCGGCGCCGGGCGCGACCCGTCAGGCGTGGGACACCGGGTGCTGCGCAACCTGATCGACGGCGGCTTCGGCGGGCCGCTCTTCCCGGTCAACCCCAACGCGGCCGTGGTGGCCGGGTTGACCTGCCACGCGAGGGTTCCCGATGGCGTAGATCTGGCCGTCGTGGCCGTTCCCGCCAGGCATGTGTTGGAGGTGGCCCGTGACTGCGCCGAGGCGGGAGTGGCCGGGCTCGTCGTGCTGACGTCCGGGTTCGCCGAAAGCGGGCAGGGCGACGTGGAGGCGGACCTGCTGAAGATCTGCCGCACCGGCGGGATGCGGCTGGTCGGCCCGAACTGCCTGGGCATCGTCAACACCGCCGTCCGCCTCAATGCCAGCTTCCTGCCGCGCTCCCCCGCCGCCGGCCGCGTCGCGCTGATGTCGCAATCGGGTGCGGTGGGCGCCGCGCTGCTGGAACGGCTGGAGGTCTCGTCGTTCGTCTCGGTCGGCAACAAGGCCGACGTCAGCGGCAACGACCTGCTGGAGTACTGGGAGGACGACGAGCACACCGACGTGATCGCGCTCTACCTGGAGTCGTTCGGCAACCCGCGCAAGTTCGCCCGCATCGCCCGCCGCGTCGCGGCCAAGAAGCCGATCCTGCTGGTCAAGAGCGGCCGCTCGGGCGCGGGCGACCGGGCTGTCCGCTCGCACACCGCGGCGGCGGCCACTCCGGACGTGGCGGTGGACGCGCTCGCCCGCGCCTGCGGGGTGATCAGGCTCGACAGCGTGCGCGACCTGATCGACACCGCCCGGCTGCTGGCCTGCCAGCCCCTCCCCAAGGGTCGCCGCGTGGCGATCGTCGGCAACTCCGGCGGGCCGGAGGCGATGGCCGCCGACGCCTGCGAGCGGCACGGTCTGGTCGTACCCGAGCTGCCCTCTGGGCTGCTGGCGGCCCGCACCGCCGCCGCGCTCGGCAATCCCGTGGACCTCACCGCCGACGCGACCGCCGACGAGATCGGTGGAGCTGTCAAAGCGCTCGTCGAGGCTTCCGACGTGGACGTGGTGCTCATCATCTACACCCCGCCGTTCGGCTCCGGTCTGGAGGAGACCCGTCAGGCCATCGCCGCCGCGACCAAGGACGCCGCCACAACCGTGCTGGCCTGCGTCGTCGGCCATGACGGGCTGATCGACGGCCGGGTTCCCGCCTACGTGTTCCCGGAGCAGGCCGTCGGGGCGCTCGCCCACGTAGTGCGCTACGCCGAATGGCGGGCGCGCCCGGCCGTGCCCGCCGCCGAACCTCCGTCCGTCGACACCGCCGCCGCACGGCAGATCGTCCACGCCGAGCTGGCCCTGGCCCCGGACGGCCGCTGGCTCTCCCCCACAGCCGCTCTCCGGCTGCTCGCCTGCTACGGCCTGAGCCTGGTGGAGTCCGCGGATGTGAGCGGGCCGGATGACGCCGCCGAGGCCGCCGTCCGTCTCGGGCTGCCGGCCGTACTCAAGGCCGCAGGTCCCGTGCACAAGAGCGACGTCGGCGGCGTCCGCCTGAACCTGCGGACAGCCGAGGAGGTACGGCAGGCGTATCACGAAATGTCGTCACGCATCGGCTCGGAGATGACCGGCGCGGTCCTCCAGCCGATGCTGCCCGGCGGGGTCGAGATCATCATCGGCGGCGTCAACTACCCTGCGTTCGGGCCGCTGGCCATGGTCGGGATGGGCGGTGTGACAGCGGAGCTGCTGGCCGACCGCGCCTTCCGGGTCCCCCCGGTCACCGACGCCGCCGAAATGATCGAGGAGCTGCGCTGCTCGCCGCTGCTGCACGGCTACCGCGGCTCGCCGCTCGTCCGGGTGGATGCCCTGGCCGACCAGCTCGTACGGGTGAGCAAGCTGCTCGAAGACCTGCCCGAGGTGGCCGAGCTCGACCTGAACCCGGTCATCGTCACGGCCGACCGCGTCACGACGGTGGACGTGCGGATCAGGATCGCGCCCTGCGCTCCGCCGCAGTCTCCGCTGCTGCGCCGCCTGCGCTGACCAACGACCACCCCGTTCGGGACTTACGGCCCTACCAGGCGCACTGCCGCAGGGCTGTGCTGAAGGTATGACAGCAGCGGACGAGAAGGGCTGAGCCGTGAAGCGCAGGACCGTCGCCGACGTGATGACCGCCAAGGTCGTCACCGTTGCCGCCGGTGACATCGCCGCCGAGGTGCGCGAGGACATCCTCGACCGAGGGCTGTGGGTGGACACCTCCGCCGACCACATCGCCGACGTGCTCGCCCGCACTGTGCCCGGCATCGTCCGGGTCAGACACCTGAGGTGATCGCCATGAGAACGACCGTCGCGGACGTGATGACCACCGACGTCACCGCCGTCAACCACAAAGCCTCCTTCCGCACCGTCGCCGACCTGCTCATCAGCAAAGCCGTCAGCGGCGTGCCCGTACTCGACGACGACAACCACGTGCTCGGCGTCGTATCCGAGGCCGACCTGCTGGCCAAGGAGGAATTCAAAGAGCTCTACTACGACGACGCCTACCGGCCGCCACTACGCGCCCGCATCCGCCACGCCATGGGCAGCGAGGGCACCGGCTCCTACAAGGCGCTCGGCGAGACCGCCGGCGAGCTGATGACCGCGTCCGCCCACGTCACCACACCCGGCTCCCCCGTCGTGGCGGCCGCCCGGCTGATGGACCGCTATGGCGTCAAGCGCCTGCCCGTCGTCGACGCGGACGGCAGGCTAGTCGGCATCGTCAGCCGCCGTGACCTGCTCAAGGTCTTCCTCCGCGCCGACGAGGAGATCCGGGCGCTGGTACTGGCCGGGATCCCGACCAGCGCCATGTGGACCGACCCAAAGGGCCTGGACGTCGAGGTGACCGAAGGCGTCGTCACCCTGAACGGGATCGTCAGCAGGCACACCGAAGCCATCGCCGCCGTCCGCATGGCCGAGAGCATCGACGGCGTCGTCGCCGTCCACGACGAGCTCACCTGGAAGCACGACGACGTCATCGAAGTCCCGATGTGGGGCGGCGCCTGATCGGCGTCGATCTCACTGACGTAAGGAGCACTGATGGATGTACTCAGTCAGGTCGATGCGTACTGGCGCGCGGCGAACTACCTGTCGGTGGGCCAGATATACCTGCTGGACAATCCGCTGCTGACGGAGCGGCTGCTCCCTGAGCACATCAAACCGCGCCTGCTGGGTCATTGGGGCACCACACCGGGCCTGAACTTCTGCTTCGCCCACCTCAACCGGATCATCCGCGAACGCGACCAGGACATGATCTACATCGCCGGCCCCGGCCACGGCGGCCCCGCAGCAGTAGCGCACGCCTGGCTGGAGGGCACCTACTCCGAGCGCTACCCGGACATCTCCCAGGACGCGGCCGGGATGCAACGGCTGTTCCGGCAGTTCTCCTTCCCCGGCGGCATCCCGAGCCATGTCGCGCCGGAGACACCCGGCTCCATCCACGAGGGCGGCGAGCTGGGCTACTCCCTCGCGCACGCCTACGGAGCCGCCTTCGACAACCCCGAACTGGTCGTGGCCTGCGTCATCGGCGACGGCGAGGCCGAGACCGGACCACTGGCCGCGAGCTGGCATTCCAACAAGTTCCTCGACCCGGCCCATGACGGCGTGGTGCTGCCGATCCTCCACCTGAACGGCTACAAGATCGCCAACCCGACCGTCCTGGCCAGGATCCCGGAGAACGACCTGCTCAAGCTCATGGAGGGGTACGGCTACCGGCCGCATATCGTCGGCCCCGACCACCAGGAGATGGCCGACACCCTCGACACCGTCTTCGACCAGATCGCCGAGTACAAACAGCGCCGTTCCGACCGGCTCCCCATGATCATCCTGCGCACGCCCAAGGGCTGGACCGGGCCCCGCGTCGTGGACGGCCTGCCGGTGGAGGGCACCTGGCGCGCCCATCAGGTGCCGCTGGCCAAGGTACGGGAGAACCCCGAGCACCTGGCGATGCTGGAGGAATGGATGCGCTCCTACCGGCCCGAGGAACTGTTCGACGACGACGGCCGGCCAGTGGCCTCCATCCGGGAGACGGTGCCGCCGGGAGATCGCCGGATGAGTGCCAGCCCCCATACCAATGGCGGTGCACTGCTCGAACCTCTCAGGCTGCCGGACTTCCGCGAGCACGCGGTGGAAGTCAAGTCGCCCGCGACCCAGTTCAGCGAACCCACCCGAGTGCTGGGCGGGCTGCTGCGTGATGTGATCGCCGCCAATCCGCGTACCTTCCGGCTGATGGGCCCGGACGAGACCGCGTCCAATCGCCTGTCGGCCGTGTTCGAGGCCACCGACCGGGCCTGGAACGCCCGCCTCGAGCCGACCGACGAGAACCTGGCCCCCGGCGGCCGGGTGATGGAGGTGCTGAGCGAGCACCTGTGCCAGGGGTGGCTGGAGGGCTACCTGCTGACCGGGCGGCACGGCCTGTTCAACTGCTACGAGGCGTTCATCCACATCATCGACGCGATGTTCAACCAGCACGCCAAGTGGCTGGAAACAGCGAAAGGCATCCCGTGGCGCCTGCCGGTGGCATCGCTGAACTACCTGCTGTCCTCGCACGTCTGGCGCCAGGACCACAACGGCTTCTCCCACCAGGACCCCGGCTTCCTCGACGTCGTGATCAACAAGAAGGCCAGCGTGGTGCGCGTCTACCTGCCCCCGGACGCCAACACCCTGCTGTCGGTCGGCGACCACTGCCTGCGCTCGCGCGACTACGTCAACGTCATCGTGGCCGGCAAGCAGCCGATCCTCGACCTGTTCACCATGAACGAGGCCATCGCCCACTGCACCCGCGGCCTGGGCATCCTGCCCTGGGCCTCCACCGACGAGGGCACCGATCCCGACGTGGTGCTGGCCTGCGCCGGTGACATCCCCACCCTGGAAACCCTGGCCGCCGCCGCCCTGCTCCGCGAGCACCTGCCCGAACTACGCGTCCGCGTGATCAACGTGGTCGACCTGATGCGCCTGCAACCACCCTCAGAACACCCGCACGGCCTGCCGGACAACGAATACGACACCCTGTTCACCACCGACAAGCCGGTCATCTTCAACTTCCACGGCTATCCCTCACTCATCCACCGCCTCACCTACCGCCGCCACGGCCACGCCCACCTGCACGTACGCGGCTACAAGGAGGAAGGCACCACCACCACACCCTTCGACATGGCCATGCTCAACGACATCGACCGCTACCACCTGGTCACCGATGTGATCGACCGCACCCCGGGGCTCGGCAGCAGTGCGGCTCACCTCCGCCAGTTGATGACGGACACGCGCCTGCGCGCCCGCGCCCACACGCGTGAACACGGCGAGGACGCGCCCGAAATCAGCGAGTGGACGTGGCCGGCCTGATACCCAGCCGCCCAATGCCCGCCACCGTTCCAGCTGGTGGCGGGCACCTCCGTGGTCGAATCCAGCCTCATGAGAGGTCTCAGAGCAGGGACGGCACGACGATGAGGTCTTCCTTGTCGAAGGTCAGTTCGCTGACGACGTCTACGACGCCCTCCACACCGCGGATCGACTCCACGAGGGCAGTGGCCTGGGAGTTCCACTCGACCCTGCCACCGAGCGTCACGACGCCCTTGTCGAGCTCGATCGAGAACGCCTCGCGGTCAGGCAGCAGCGCGGTGATGTCCGCCATCAGGTCGACGGCCGGACGGGTGAAGACCCGCAGTACGTCACGCTGATGCAGCGTGCCGATGATGCGCCCGGTGACCGGGTCGATCACGGGCAGTTGCTTGACGCGCTTGTCGTGCATGAGCCGCGCCGCGTCGCGGACGGACGCGCCGGGCGTGACGGTGATCGCCGGAGTGGTCATGAGCTCTTCCGCTTTGATGCCCGCGGCCTTGTGGTGTTCCTGGCGCTGATGGCGCGACTCGAAGATCGAGACGCTGTGCCGTACGGTGTCGGTCTCCTTCAGCAGCAGATCTTCTTCGGAGACCACGCCCACAGGCCGCCGGTCGGCGTCGATCACGGTGACCGCGCCGACGGCATACCGCTTCATCGCCCCCACGATCTCGGCGAACGGCGCGTCTTCGAGGACGGCGATGGCCACGCGTCCCATGACGTCCTTGACCTCGATTGTCATCGTTCTCACCTCTCCTTCACCTCCCAGGGTCCGCTCCAGCGGCGAAGGTCGGTAGCGGCGAACGTCCCACATCGCCGAGGGCCTAGGTCCTGACCTGCGGCGTCACCTCGACAGCGGGCTGGCGGTCGTGTTCCGTCCGACCTCGCCACGGGTAGCGTCCTGACATGGGTTGTTCGAAGCGCTCCTCGCGGCCAAGGGCGGGGGGTTCCAGTCGGCTCGGGCTCCAGTTGTGCGTGCTCCGCCCTCCCGGCGGTGAGGATCCGGTCGGCGGCGTGCCCGGTCTGTCCGCGAGCCGGTCATGAACCCATGGGTCCTGTCCTACGAGGGCTTCGACCCCGCCTCCGAGAGGCTGCGCGAGGCGCTGTGCACGCTGGGCAACGGCCGGTTCGCCACGCGCGGCGCGACCCCTGACGGCGAGCTGCGCACACCGGGCACCTACGTCGCGGGCTGCTACGACCGCCTGGACTCCACCGTCGCAGGGCAGAGGGTGACCAACGAGGACCTGGTCAACCTCCCCGACTGGCTGCCACTCACCTTCGCCACCCAGGGGTCGGACTGGTTCCGCCCAGAGCGGGCCGACCTGCTGGACTACCGCCAGAAACTGGACATGCGGCACGGGATCCTTTACCGGGCGCTGCGCTGGCGCGACGGCTCAGGCCGCGTCACCGCGATACGGCAACGCCGCCTGGTGTCCATGGCCGACCCGCGCCTGGCCGCCCTGGAAACCACCTTCACGGCCGAGAACTGGTCGGGCCCGCTCCGCGTCCGCGCCACCCTGGACGGCAGGGTCACCAACAGCGGCGTGGCCCGCTACCGCGAGCTGCGCGGCGACCACCTCACCGGTCATGACACCGGCGACCAGAACGGCCTCACCTGGCTGACCGCCGTCACCCGCTCCTCCCAGATCACCGTGGCGCTCGCCTCCCGTACCGACGCCGCCTTCCCCGCCCGCGAGATGATCCGCGAAGGGGGCCGGATCGGCACGGACCATGTGCTCGACCTCGCGCAGGGCGAACCCGCCACACTGACCAAGACCGTGGCCCTGGTGACCTCGCGCGACTCCGCCATCCGCGATGCCCGCTCCACGGCGATCCGAGCCGTACGGATGGCTCGGCCATTCGACGCGCTGGCGGCGCCACACGCGGCGGCCTGGGAGCGGCTGTGGCAACGCGCCCGGGTCGAGATGGACGCCCCGGATCTGGCGCAGATCGTTCACCTGCATGTCTTCCACCTGCTGCAGACTCTCTCCCCGCACACCGCGGACCTGGACGTGGGCGTGCCCGCCCGCGGGCTGCACGGCGAGGCCTACCGGGGACACGTGTTCTGGGACGAACTGTTCGTCCTGCCCTGGCTGAACCTGCGTTTCCCCGAGACCTCGCTCGCCCTGCTCCGCTATCGGTACCGGCGGCTGCCCGAGGCTCGCGCTGCGGCCCGGGACGCCGGGTATGACGGGGCGATGTTCCCTTGGCAGAGCGGCAGCGACGGACGCGAAGAGACCCCGATGTCGCACCTCAACCCCGCCTCGGGACGCTGGCTGCCCGATGGCTCTCACTTGCAGCGGCACGTGGGGCTGGCCATCGCCTACAACGTGTGGCAGTACTACCTGGCGACCGGCTCGATGCCACTCTGGTGTGCGGAGCTGCTCATGGAGATCGCCAGGTTCTTCGCCTCGCTGACCGTACTCGACCCCGCATCGGGACGGTACGAGATCCGCGGCGTCATGGGACCCGACGAGTATCACGAGCGCTACCCGGGTGCTTCCTCACCCGGCCTGGCCAACAATGCCTACACCAACGTCATGACCGTGTGGCTGCTGCTGCGCGCCCGGGACACCCTGGACCTGCTGCCCGAACCCACGGCCTCCGCGCGGGAACGGGCCCGCTGGGACGACATCACCCGGCGCATGCGGGTCGACTTCCACGACGGCGTGATCAGCCAGTTCACCGGCTACGCCGACCTGCTGGAGCTGGACTGGGCCCGCTACCGCGGTGTGCGCCGCCTCGACCGGGCCCTGGAGGCCGACGGCGACGACGTCAACCGCTACAGGGCGGCCAAGCAGGCCGACACGCTCATGCTGTGCTACCTGCTCACCTCCGACGAGTTGGTCGGGATTCTGAATCGGCTGGGCTATCCGGTGGAACCTGGCCTGATCCCCCGCATGGTGGGCTACTACCTCGACCGCACCAGCCACGGCTCCACGCTGAGCGCCGTCGTACACGCCTGGGTACTCTCCCGCTCCGACCGGGCCCGCTCCTGGCAGTACTTCGCCGAGGCGCTGTTCGGCGACATCAAGGACGTCCAGCACGGCACCACGGCCGAGGGCATCCACCTCGGCGCCATGGCCGGCACGCTCGACCTCCTGGAGCGCTGCTACCTGGGCCTGGAGATCCACCGCGACGGCCTGCACCTCAACCCACTGCTTCCCGACCGGCTCGGTGTGCTGTCCATGCCGATCCGCTTCCGCGGCTCCGAGCTCTTCATCGACGCCGACCACCGGCAGGCACGCATCAACGGCGTGGCAGGACCGACCTTCACCAGCGAACAAGGAGACACGATCATGGCAGCCACCGGCGACCTCGGACGTCGCATCGCCCATCACCGCGAACGACTCGGTCTGACCGTCGAACAGGTCGCCGAACGCGCGGACATTTCACCCGGCTACCTGCAATACCTGGAAGAGCAGCCCGGCACGCCCACCGCCGAAGCCATATACCGCCTGGCCGGAGCCTTGGAGACCACCACCGAAGACCTCCTCGGCGGCGGCGTCGATCGGCCTCCCGGCCGCGGCCGCGCCAAGGCGGCTCCCACGCTGGAGAGCCTGGACCGCGACGAATGCCTCAAGCTGATCGAGCCCGGCGGCATCGGCCGGGTGGCCTTCAACGGCTCCCACGGCCCGACCGTACTGCCCGTCAACTACAAGCTGCACCACGGCTCCATCGTCTTCCGCACCGCATCCGGCGGCCCCATGGACCAGGACCTGCGCACCGGCCTTGAAGGCGTGGAGATCAAGGTCGGCTTCGAGGTGGACCGGATCGACGAGGCCCAGCGCGAGGGATGGAGCGTCCTCATCCAGGGCCCCGCCCATCACATATCCCCCGACGAACTGCCGGAGATCGCCGACGTCACGCCGTGGGCGGGCGGCGAGCGCCACCTGTACGTCCGCATCGTCCCGCACCAGATCACGGGCCGCCGCATCCACCACCTCTGACAGTCATGCTCTAGGGGCGAACGTCCTCTTCCCGGAGGCGTAGAACAACCCGTCTTCACGGGTCCTCCGGTCCCCGCGGAGAGGACTGGCGCATCTGCTCGGGCGCCGGGGGGCGCGGCAGAGTTGGCAGCACGCCAACGACATGCCAGAGGAGCTGACGGAGATGCGGACCACCCAGATCACCATGCGCCCGAAGCCGGCACGACCTCGACCCGAGATCGACCGCCGTACTCCGTCCGGGCGACCCCTCCCGTTCCAGACGCCGCGAGCCCGAGTCAGACGTCCTCGACAGGCTGTACGAAGACACCGCCCGCGTGCAGGGGAAGGCGCCCGCTGGGTCCTAGCCGACCAACAACCGCTGCTTGATCAAACCACCCCGAACAAGACAGTCGGCAGCGGGACTTTCAGCGCTATCGGAACAGGGCGTCGTCGACGGTGAAGCGGATGAACTCGCCCTCGGCCCACCGATCGGTGCCGGGCCACCAGCCGCCCGCCAGGTAGGCCGGAATGGTGAAACCGTCGAATTCGATCTCGCGTCCGCATTCCACCCCGAACACGTGGTCGCGGTACCGGCCCTCCCCGGGATCACCCCAGCGGGACATCGTGACGCGCTCCAGCGCGCCGCTGGGCGCGATGGTCAGGGTCACGTCGTGATCCTCGGTTCCCACGGGAAGGCTGGCGATGGCATGGCGGTCGTCGATCGGCTTCCACCGTATCCTCGGGTCGAGTGCGGCGGCGGGCGCCATGACGAACTCACATGCCAGCCGCCCGGCGGCGCTTCTGGTGATGTCCGGGCCGGCACCCGACATCACGGGGATGAGGTCCAGCAACCGCCAGCGCATCTCCCCCTGACCGGCGCGATACCGGTCGAACCCGTGCACGGGTAGCAATCCCAGGTACGCAGTTGCCGACCACACGAAGCCCTCCATCGGCAGGAGTACCTGCTGGGCGCGGAAGTCGCGCCAGGTGCTGAGCCGGATGGAGCCGTGCATGTCCAGCACCACCGCACGCAACAGGGGTGTCCCCGGAGCGATGGCGTGCAGCACCCAGCGGCGCGCCGGTTCCGGCAGGTGGCCGGCCTGTGCGGGGTCGAACTCCTGGGCATCCTTGGTCTGCGCCTGCAGGAGGTCCCAGTCGTGGCAGGCGGTCTCGGTCATGTACGGCGGGGCGACGATGACACTCATGACCGCCGCCAAGGAGTCTGTACCACGGCCACCGGGCAGCAGGCCCGGTGCAGGACACCGTGGCTGACCGACCCGAGTGCCGCCGAGGCGAAGCCGCCCAGTCCGCGTGATCCGACCACCACGAGCGCCGCCTTCTCGGACGCCCTGGCCAGGACCGGGACCGGGTGGCCCGGGACGATCGACTCGATCACCTCGACGTCCGGGTACTTCTCATGCCACGGCGCCAGGCGCAGCCGGATCTCCGCCACCTCCTCGCCCGGCGCACCGGTCAGGAACGGGCCGTACCCCGCGGGATGTGGGGCGAGCCTCGGTGTCCTCTGGCCGTACACGACACGAACCGGCGCGCGCCGCGCCCCAGCCTGTTCCAGGGCGTATTCCAGCGCCGACTCCGCGAACGGGGAGCCGTCGAAGCCGACCACGATCTCCCGATGGCTGCCGGGGACGGGCATCCGGACGACGACCACCGGGCTGTGCGCGTGCCCGGCCAGGCCGAGACCCACCGAGCCCAGCACCAGTCCGGCGAATCCGCCGAGCCCTCTGCTGCCCACGACCACGCTGTCGGCCGTCTCCGACTCGCCCTTCAGCCGCTCGATCACCGAGCCCGTGACCACAGCCGTCGAGACCTCCAGTTCGGGAGTGAGCCTCCGTACCTGCTCCGCGGCCTGGTCGAGCAGGTACGTGCACCGCTCGGTCAGAGTCTGCCGGTCACTGGCCCTGGCGGACGGATGCTCCGCCGCCCATGGCTCTCGCACGAGCACGATCCGCAACGGAAGCCCCCTGCGGGAGGCATCATCGGCGGCCCAGCCGAGCGCCGATCCGGCCGATGGCGATCCGTCCACGCCGACCACGATCGCTCTGCTCATCGTCATCCTCCTTCGGGTTTCTCCGCCCGGATGTGGCACACGCCCCCGGTTTCCTTACCTCCAGCACACACCTATCGGCCCGCGGCTCCATGACGGTCTCAGGACGCCGGGACAGGGAAGGACGAGGCGAGGTGCCTGCCCCATTGCCTGGCCCGCTCCACCTCGCCGACCACCAGCGGCCCCTGAGTTCCGGTGACGTAGAAGCTCTCGGCGGGCGAGGCCAAGGCCAGGCCGAGCCGACGCAGTCGCTTGGCGACACCGCGCGCGGCTTGGCGATCCGCGTGTCGAAGGCGGCCGAGGCGAGTCTGGCCGACGGCGACCGAACAGTGGCCAGCCACTCCCGCACCCCCTGCCCTTGGGAGAGCACCCGGCCCTGCTGGGCGGCCGATTGCCGGGTCGAGGCCCTGCTCATCCCGAAGGCGTGCGTCGGGCCGCCGACGACGAGCAGGCCGAGGTCCTCCCCGACCGAGGCGGGCGCGGAGCCGACCTCCAGGACCTCTGTCCTCATCGTGGTGGCCAGCCCCTCCGCCACCGCCTCGGCGATCTGCTTGGTGTTGCCGAACATGGACTCGTACACGATCAGCGCGTACATCTCCTGCCTCCTTCGAAGTCAGCTCCGCGCCGGTATCACAGGTTCGAGGTGGAACATGCCGGTCACCACCTCGCCGCCCTCTTTCAGGTGATGGCTACGTCCGGCCACCGCCGACACGACATCGCGGGCGGTGATCATCCCGACCAGTCCCTGACCGGACACCACGGGTACGGCGTCACAGCCGGCGTCGGTCATCACGGCCGCGACCTGGGTCAGCGGGTCGTCCGGCTGCACCCGCGGCCTGCGCTCACCGGCCAGCAGCTCGCCCACCTGGCGGTTCGACTGTTCCTGCGGACCACCCGACCAGGAGGCGGCCAGATGCTCGCGCGATAGGAGGCCCACCACGTGCTGCCCCTCGACGACCGGCAAGTGGTGCACACCGGCGCGGCGCATCAGTTCCCAGGCCATCAGCGGCGACTCATCCGGCTTGACCGCCACCAGGATGCGGCTCATCACCTGCTCGGCGGTCAGCGACTCGATGTTCATGGCCTCTCCTCGCGGGGCCGGACGATCGCGACCGGGCAAGTGGCGTGGTGCAGTACGGCGTGACCGACCGAGCCCAGCACCGCCGAGGCGAAGCCACCCAGCCCGCGCGACCCGACGACGACCAGGTCGGCCGTGGTCGCGGCGTTGATCAGGGCGCCGGCCGGGTGCTCCCACAGTTGCGCGTCGGTGATCTCGACGTCGGGGTTCTTCTCACGCCAGGGGACCACCCGCTCGCCGGCTATCCGGACCTCGTGCTGAAAGGCCTTCTCCAGCAAGCTGTTGTAGGCGGCTGCGTACGGCGAGAAGATCGGCTGCTGCCAGGCATACAGGACATGCAGCCGCGCTTGCCGGGCCCGGGCCTGCTCGACGGCGTACTGCATGGCGGCTTCGGAGTGCTCGGACCCGTCGTAGCCGACGACGATCCGGCCGTGCTCTTCCTGGCCGGGCCCGCGTACGATCACGACCGGGCCCCGCGCGTGGCCGGCGACGGCCATGCTGACCGAGCCGAGCACCATGCCGCCGAAACCGCCGAGCCCCCGGCTGCCCAGCACCACGCTGTCGGCCGACGCGGACTCATCGATCAGATCGTCGATCACGTTCCCGGCACGCAGTTCCGTCGTCACCTGGACCCCGCGGGCCAGCTCACGCGCCCGGTCAGCGGCGACCTCCAGCGCACCCGCGCAGTACTTCGTGCTGAGCTCGCCGACCCCGTGCGGCCACTGCTCGCACACATGTACGAGCCGCAGGTCGAGCCCTCTGCGCCGCGCGTCGGCGGCGGCCCATTCCACTGCTGCTGTCGCCGGCGCGGACCCGTCCACACCGACCACGATCCGTCCGGTCATCACGCATCTCCTTCACGAGCTCAACTCACACCTCCAGCCTCGCGAAACAGGCGGCCGGCCGCCGGAGGACGAAGTCCCGAATCCGAGTGCCATTGGTCCCAGAGCTAGCCGGCGCGCAGGACTTTGATCGGGCTGTAGGCGCGGCCGAAAGGCAGCGATGGAACGGGACCTTCGTCCCTATTCAGGCCGACCCGTTCCGGCAAACGTGAAAGGTGAAGACAACCAGGAGGCATGATGAAGGCGCTCATCTACCACGGTCCCGGCCGGCGGTCCTGGGAGGAGACTCCCGATCCGCAGCTGATCGAGCCCACCGACGCCATCGTCCGTGTGGACGCGGTCACCATCTGCGGCACCGACCTGCACATCCTCAAGGGCGACGTGCCCACTGTCGAGCCGGGCACGATCCTCGGCCACGAAGCGGTCGGCACCGTCACGGCGACCGGAAACTCGGTCGGCACCGCCAAGCCGGGAGACCGGGTGCTGGTGTCGTGCATCTCGGCGTGCGGGCGCTGCCGCTACTGCCGTATCGGCATGTTCGGCCAATGCCTGGGCGGCGGCGGCTGGATCCTCGGCCACCGCGTCAACGGCACCCAAGCCGAACACGTCCGCGTGCCGTTCGCCGACACCTCCACCCACCTGCTGCCCGACGGCGTCACCGACGAGGCCGCGCTCATGCTCGCCGACATCCTGCCCACCGCCTACGAGGTCGGCGTGCTGAACGGCCACGTACGGCCAGGCGACACGGTCGTGATCGTCGGAGCCGGGCCGATCGGCCTGGCCGCGATCACCACCGCGCAGCTGTTCACGCCCAGCCACATCGTCGCCGTCGACCCCGCCCCCTCACGGCTGGAGGCCGCCAAGCAGCTGGGCGCGGACCTGGTCGTGGGCGCGGGCGACGACCCGGCCGGCGCGATCGCCGAGCTGACCCGAGGGCTGGGCGCCGACGTCGCCATCGAAGCCGTCGGCCTCCCGGAAACCTTCGAACTCTGCACCCGCCTGGTACGCCCCGGCGGCCACGTCGCCAACGTCGGCGTCCACGGCACACCGGCCACCCTGCACCTCGAAGACCTGTGGATCCGCAACCTCACCATCACCACCGGCCTGGTCGACACCTACTCCACGCCGACCCTCCTGGACATGATCGCCGCCGGACGGCTGGACCCCGCCAGGTTCATCACCCACCGCTTCGCCCTGCAGGACATGGCCGCCGCCTACGAGACGTTCGCCGACCCGGCGGCGACCGGAGCTCTCAAGGTGGTCCTGTCCCGCGGTTGACGCCGGTCCGGCCGCACTACGAAGGAACCGCGTGCACGCTCAATTCCGCGCCCACGGCGTGGCCAGCACCTGAAAGGTTGATCCGCTCCGATCTGCGTGGTCCTGGCCGGCTCCCCGCCGCGGCCCGTCCGGGCCCCGTTGTCCTGGCCCGGAGCCCGACGACTCATGACGCCCGCTCACTCCGGGGCCGGACCACCGCGACCGGGCAGGTGACGTTGCCCTTGCGCAGGTCCGTGGTCACCTCCGCACCCGGCGCCGGCTCGCGCGCCCGATTGGCGGCCTGGAGCGCTTCGGCGCAGTACAGCCTCATCCAGGCTGACACCGGATGCCGTTGGTCCATCATCTCCAAGTTTTGGGGCTTCTGGCCCTGCCCGGTTAGCCACCGACGGGCTGAAATGGAAAAGGGGGAATGTACGATGCCTGATCTGATCGTGGTGGGTGTCGATGGTTCGGTGCCCGGATTCGACGCCGTGGCATGGGCGGCCGACGACGCCTTTCGGATGCATGTGCCGCTGCGTAACGTCGGTGTGGTGGAAACCTGGCCGTACCAGGTGCCGCAGATTCCCGCACCTGAGTGGGACGAGGCGCTGATCGAGAACTCGCGGAAGGTCCTGGCACAAGCCGAGGAGATCGCGCGCGAACGTCAGCCTACTATCGAGGTGAGCACCGAGCTGATGACCGGAACACCGGCGGCCGTCCTTCGCGAGCAGGCCGGCGACGCAATCGAGCTGGTGGTCGGTGGTAGAGGGCTGGGTGGCTTCGCCGGGGCTGTACTCGGCTCGGTCAGCATGAACGTCGCGGGCCAGGTGCCGGTTCCGGTGGTCGTCGTCCGGCCAAGGGCCGCTGTGGCCCACGGTGAGATCGTCGTCGGTCTCGATGGCTCCCCCACGTGCGAGCCCGCCCTGGCCTATGCCTTCCGGCAAGCCGAACTGCGCGGAAGCACATTGCGGGCGGTATACGCCTGGGCCCTGCCGTTCGCACTGGCCGCCGGCTTCTCCTGCGACTTCGAAGCGTTGCGTGAGGCCCAACAGCGCGTCGCCGAGGAACAACTCGCGTCGTGGCGGGAGAGATACCCACAGGTCAAGGTGATCGCGGACGTGCGGTGTGCCCACCCCGTCGATGCGCTCGCCGCCGCCGGTGACCGAGCCGACCTGCTGGTCGTCGGCTCGCATGGCAGGAGCGCGATCGGGTCGATCGTCCTTGGCTCGGTCAGCCGAGGCGTCTTGCACCACGCACACTGCACGGTGACGGTGGTGCGCGCCAAGGACGCACCTACTCCGGCGCGCCGGTAGCCTCTGCGAGTTCCATCTCCATGACTTCCAGCCGCGCGTTCAGGTCATCGACTCATGCCCGGTCTTGCCGGTATCTCGGTTGGACTCGGAATCACCACCATCCCGCACAACCGGGTCGGTGACAGCGGTGGACTCGGCTCCCGTTTCGACGGTGACGTGCTGATCGGGCGGGAGTGGCGGCGCCGGGAGCAACGCCGGCGGGGTCAAGCGGCGCAGCCGGTTGGCATTGCCCACCACCGACAGCGACGACAGTGCCATCGCGGCGGCAGCGAAGACCGGGCTGAGCCGGATGCCGAGGAAGGGGTAGAGCACCCCCGCCGCGACCGGGATGCCGACCACGTTGTAGACGAATGCCAGGAACAGGTTCTGCCGGATGTTGCGCATCGTGGTCCGCGACAGCCGTACCGCGGTAACCACTCCGCCGAGCGCGCCGGAGATCAACGTGATGTCGGAGGCCTCGATCGCCACGTCGGTGCCGGTGCCGATGGCGAAGCCGACATCGGCCTGGGCCAGCGCGGGCGCGTCGTTGATGCCGTCGCCGACCATGCCGACCCGCGCCCCTTCTCCCTGCAGGCGGGCGATCTCGGCAGACTTGTGCGCGGGCAACACCTCGGCCAGCACCCGGGTGATGCCGACCTGGCGGGCGATGGCCTCGGCCGTCCGCCGGTTGTCCCCAGTGATCATCACCACCTGAAGTCCCAGCCGTTGCAGAGTCGCGACGGCCTGGCGGGAGTCGTCCTTGACGGTGTCGGCCACCGCGATCACCCCAGCGGGCTCGCCGTCTACAGCGACCATGATCGGGGTACGGCCCGCCCGGGCGAGGCGATCGGCCTCTTCCTCAAGCGCCGAGGTATCGCCGAGCAGACGCTTCCCGCCGACCAGCACACGACGCCCCTCAACGGTCGCCGCGATGCCCTGCCCCGTGACCGATTCGAACTCCGACGGCTCGGTGAGGATCAGGCCGCGCCCGGTCGCGCCCTCGACCACGGCCTGGCCCAGGGGGTGCTCGGAGGAACGTTCGGCGCAGGCGGCCAGGCGGAGCACCTCATCGGCTGCCCAGTCACCGTACGGAACGACGTCCGTGAGCGCCGGCTTGCCACGAGTGATGGTGCCGGTCTTGTCCAGGACGATCGTGTCGAGCCTGCACGCGGTTTCCAGGGCTTCGGCGTCGCGGATCAGGATGCCGGACTGAGCCCCCTTCCCGGTGCCCACCATGATCGAAAGCGGGGTGGCCAGCCCAAGCGCGCATGGACAGGCGATGATCAGTACGGCTACCGCCGCCACCAATGCCAGCGTCAACGCCGGCGCCGGTCCGGCGACGAACCACACAGCGAACGTCACGATCGCGATGGCGATGACCACCGGGACGAAATAGCCGGACACCAGGTCGGCCAGCCGCTGGATCGGCGCACGGGAGGCTTGGGCGGCCTGGACGAGACGGATGATCTGAGCCAGCGCCGTTTCCGCGCCCACTTTCTCGGCCCTGAACGTGAACGATCCCGTCTGGTTGACCGTCGCGCCCACCACCTCATCGCCCGGACCCTTGTCCACCGGGATCGACTCGCCGGTCACCATCGACTCATCCAGCGTCGAGCGCCCCTTGACGACGACCCCGTCGACCGGAACCTTCTCGCCCGGCCGTACGACCACCACATCGCCCGGCACGACGTCCGCGATCGGAATCTCGATCTCCGCACCGTCGCGCTGGACCCGGGCAGTCCTGGCCTGCAGACCGATCAGCTTGCGGATCGCCTCGCCCGTGCCCGCCTTGGCCCGTACCTCCAGCAAACGGCCGAGCAGGATCAGCGTCAGGATGACCCCGACGGCCTCGTAATAGACGTCACGGACCCCCTCCGGCAGCAAGCCGGGCGCGACCGTGGCCAACAGGCTGTAGCAGAAGGCGGCACTCGTACCCAGCGTGATCAGGCTGTTCATGTCCGCCGAGCGGTGCCGCAGAGCGAGCCAGCCCACGCGATGGATCGGCCAGCCGGTATAGAACATCACCGGCGCGATCAGCGCGAGCTGCACCCAGCGGTTGAGCAGGAACTCCGGGATCCATCCCGCCCCGAAGAGCTCATGCGCCATGACGACGATCGCCACAGGCAGGGTCAGCACAGCCCCGACCAGGACCCGACGCGACAGGTCGGCGATCTCGGCACGCCGCTCCGTCGCCTCGACATCCTGCGAAGGCTGTTCGGCCAACGAAGGTGCGGTACCCGCGGCGACATCGTGACCGCCGTCGGAGCCCGGTTCGACGATCAGGCGGCCGTGCACCATGTTCATCCCGCAGGCGAAGCCGTACTCCCCCGCACTGCCCGGCGGCAACTCCACGGTGGTCTTGGCAAAGGCAGGCAGCGTCCGGCTGACGCCGAAATCGGCGAACACCACCCGGGAGGTGCAATCCCCGCTCTCTCTCCGGTTGAAGGTCAGCCGCACAGGGGTGCCCTGCCGTACCCGGATGATGTCCGGCGAGAAGCCGCCCCGTACGACGATCTCGATCTCCTGTACTCCGTCACGCAGCTCGGCCAGGCTGCTCTTCCTCGGCCCGAAGAAGTACCAGCCGAGGAAACCCAGCAAGGCCAGGGAGATACCGATCACGACCCAGTCGGTGGAGGTCACGGCTGCCCTGCCCCCTTGTGATCCTCGCCCTGACGGTCATGCTGCGTGTCGCCGTCGTGGCCGCTCATGGATCGCATCATCATCAGCATCATGAGCGGGCAGCCCAGCAGGATGACCACGAGCAGGACCGTACTCGGCGGGGCGCCGGCCCAGACGGCCGCGATCGCGGCCACGGCGGCGACAGCCGCCATGATCAGGTGCTGCTTCATCATGATGGCCTCCGTGGGTTGTCGCGTGCATGCCGTTGGCGGATCGACTCCGGGACCGTCATCGCGAACACGATGAGCACGAGGATGCTGAGAAATACCAAGCACGTCGGTTTCTCTCCGTCCTTCTCTACTATGTTTTCACCAGCATGTGACGGAGACTTCGCCGGCGGCTATAGCAGAACGTCCTGATGATAAGGGTCGAAAGTCCCACCAACCTGCTACTATTAGTCGTAGTAGATGGGAGCGAAGCGCTTCATTGTCGAAGCCACACGCCGGATCTCGATGAGTGCTACACCGCGTTCCCGGCGTCCTCGGCCCGCCCGGACTGCGGCACCGTGCAAGCTCCGCAGCAGAGCGCAGGGGCCATGAATGGCATCGTCGTCCCATCTCCGCCGCCAACCCCTGGCGCAAGAAGCCGCTGATCCACCACCACCTCCAGGCCATCGGCGATCTCTGCGCCCGCCCCCTCCGGAGACGCACCCCGGCCCAGCCATCCCGATCGGGCGGCGTTGGTCCCGGGGGATGAAGGCCCAACGGCCCTGGTCCTGGCCACGGACCGAGCGCCACGTTGGAAGCAGGACACCTGCAGGAGCGGAGGAGCGAGATGAGACCTTCGACAACGGCGGCAATCGCCGCCGGGGCGTTGCTCGCCGCCGCCGCCGTCGGCGGGGCCGCCCTCGCCACCGCCCACCACCAGCCCACCGCAACCGCGGCGGGATGGCCGCAGACCGGCGGGCCGATGGGTGGGATGCGACGAGTTACCTTGAACAACGAGACCGACTACCTGACCCAGATGGTGCCCCATCACCAGGAGGCGGTCGAGGCGGCCGGCCAGTTGCAGCGTTCGGGCCGGGCCGAGATGCGCGCTCTGGGCGCTTCCATCGTCAAGACGCAGACTGCCGAGATCACCACCATGAAGGCATGGCTGGCCACGTGGTACCCGGGCCGCGCGGCCGCGAGTTACCGGCCGATGATGCGCGATCTGTCCAAGCTGTCGGGCGACGCACTGGATCGAACGTTTCTCGAGGACATGATCGGCCACCACATGGCAGCGGTGATGATGTCGTCCAGATGCAGCAGCATCTGACCGACTGGTTCGACGGGCGCTGGCGGATGCCCTACGGACCGTGAGGACGGCTACGTGGCTCCACCATCGCGCGGGCGCTCCAGCCGAACCCGCGGATCGTCCAGACCGGCGACAGCCCGCCGCGGGTCAGGCTTCCACGCCGAACTCGACCACGGCACGGCCGCGCAACCTGCCGTCGCGCAGCAGTTCCAGGGCCTTCGCGATCTCGGACAGGTCGAACCGTTCGACCTCCACACTGAGCTCCCCCGCGGCCAGACGCTCGATCAGCGCCGGGGCCACCTCGCGAGCGCGCCGCTCGTGCCGGACCATGTTGACCGGAAGCAGCGCCACGTCGTCGAGCAGCCAGGACGGCAGATCGACGGTGACGGACGCCCCCAGCACGTAGCCGATCACGACGGCCCGGCCGCCGGGACGGACCCACCGCGAGCGCTCGACCAGTCCGCTCCCACCGAGCGTGTCGACCAGCAGGGACGCCGAGCGCGCCGCCGCCAGCTCCGCGACCGCCTCGGCGTCGTCGGTGACCACCCCGCGGATCCCCTCGGGCACCTGACCGAGCTGGTCGGCCCGGCCGACCACCCCGGTCACCGTGGCTCCGGCCAGCCGGGCCTGCTGAGCCACCATGGCGCCGACCGCGCCGGCCGCGCCGGTCACGATGACCTCCTCGCCCGGCTCCAGGCGGGCGACGTCGTTCAGGGCGACGTACGCCGTGGTGGTCGGTACGAAGAACGACGCCGCGACCTCCGGGGGCAGCGGCGACGCCAGCGGGGTGACGGCCTTGGGAGAGACGCTGAGGCGTTCGCGCCAGCAGCCGTCGCGCAGCAGGCCGAGCGCGCCACCGCGAAGGAGCACCTGCGTGCCCGGAGCCAGGGTGTCGGACTCCAGGACCTCCCCGGCGGCCTCGACACCGCCCACGTACGGAAGCGGGGGCTTCATACCGAAAGACCCGCCGGCGACGGTCAGGTCCAGATGCCCCAGCGCCGCCGCACGTACCTCGACCAGCACCTCTCCTGGCTTGCGTACGGGCTCGGGCAGCTCCTCCACGACCGGCGCGGCCCCCCACTCGTGGAAGCGGGCCGCGCGCATCAGCCGCGCCCCTTGCCGGAGAAGCCCGCCGCCGAGCTCTTGGCCAGGAAGGCCAGGCTGAGCGGGTTGTAGCGGGCGGCCTGCTCGTGCTGCGGCCAGTGGCCGCACTCCTCGAACAGCTCCAGCTCCGAGCCCGCGATGGCCTCGTGCATGGCGGTGGCCTCCGGCACGTCGCCGAACGGGTTCTTGCGGCCCCAGACGATCAGCGTGGGCTGGGTGATCTTGGCCAGATCGTCGCGGCGAAGGATGTTGCGCAGGCGGGTGTCCATGTCCTGCAGGCATAGCAGATTGTCGAGGTTGTCGACGAACTCGGGCTCGTGGTAGATGGCGTGGCGCACCTCCACCAGCTCCTCGGTCGCGTCGGCCGGGTCGGCCATCAGCAGCCGCAGCCGCTTGCGGGTCAGCTCCACGTCATCGCTGACCACGGCCTCGCGGGTGCTCGTCCGGATCCGCTTCATGACCTCGGGGTTGGCCACGGTCCCGCCCGCGCAGAGCAGCTGCAGGCTGGCCACACGGTCGGGGTGGTCGATGGCGGTACGTCCGCCGACCCAGCCGCCCAGCGACTCCCCCACGATGTGGGCGCGCTCGATGCCCACCGCGTCGAAGTAGGCCAGCAGGTGGTCGACGTAGCGCGGGATCTCGTAGGCGTAGTCGGGCTTGCCCGTGTAGCCGTGGCCCAGCATGTCGATGGCGTGGCACTCGTAGTCCGCCGCGTGCGCGGGCAGGTTGCGGGTGAACGCCTCGAGGTGGCCGCTGGTCCCGTGCAGGAACACCACGGGCTCGCCCGACCCGGCCCGGAGGCTGCGGGTGCGCACTCCTCCGGCGTCCACGTACGAGACGCTCAGGCTCAGGGGGCTCAGTTCGGTCCAGATACTCATCGTCACCTTCAGCGGTCGAGAGCGGGCTTGTCTTGGTTGATGCGGTGCACCTGGGTGTTGCTGCGGGCCGCGAGCAGGCGGCCCAGGATCGCGGCCAGCGCGACGACCGGCACGGCGATCAGCAGCTTCGTCGATCTGGACATGCTCATCTCCATGGGTCCTTGAGGGAGTTCAGGAACCCGGTGACCACCGCGTGGTAGGCGCCCGGTCGTTCCTCCTGCAGGTGGTGCGAGGCGTGGTCCATGATGTGCAGGTTCCCGCGCGGCACCATGCGGGCGAGCATGAGCGGATAGTCGGGGGTGAGGAAGGCGTCCTGCATGCCCCAGATGAACAGCGCGGGCGCCTGGATCTGGCCCAGTTCGGCGGTGAGGTCCTGCCATTCGCCACGGGGTGAGTCCGACATCGCGGCCAGCTCTCGCTCACCGGGGTCAAGGCTCTGCTCGTAGCGCAGGTCCAGGGTGGTCTCGGGCAACTTGTCGCCGTCGTACCACTCCAGCCGGGTGATGAGGTCGCGCATCTTCTGCCGCGTGGGCCCCTCGCCGCCGTAGTAGGCGTCCCGGGCTGCGCGGCCGCGGCGGCCGTTCTCTGGCAGCGGCGCGAGCGGGCCGTAGAACACCGGCATGCTGCCGGTGATGACCAGGGAACGCACCCTTTCGGGGTAGCGGGCGGCCAGGCACAGCGCGATGGTGCCGCCCCAGGAGTTGCAGACGAAGTCGGCCTGCTCCACACCCAGCGTGTCCATGAGCGCGACGGTCTTGGCCGCGTGGAAGTCCCACATCGGGCCGGTGATGAGGCACTTCTCCGACTTGCCGTACTGCAGGATGTCGACGATCAGGCAGCGGCGGTCGGCGGCGAACAGCGGCGCCACCGGGCCGAAGTCGCTCCATCCGGTGCAGCCGGGGCCGCCGCCGTGCAGGAAGATCGTGTCCGCCCCCGAGCCCAGGTCGAGGTAGTGGTATTTGACGCCGTCGGCGTCGGCGTACGAACCGGTGGGGGGTTCCATATCGCCTCCTTTAATCATCGGTCTCGCCGTCATTAAGCTCGTCGATCTCGGCGCGCGTCCGTGTGGTGGTGTCGACCGCCACCCGTACGAGCACCTCGCACAGGCGGCGCATGGCTCTGACGTCGACGGTGTTCATCCCACGGGCGAAGTCGACGTCGAACTCGGTGGAGACGACCTTCGGCATGCCCACCCGGGCGGTCGGGATCCCCCGCGCGCGCAGGATGTTGGCGTCGGTCGCGCCGCTGTTGCCGTCGATGGGCTCGTGCGGGCGCCCGGCCACGCTCTCCCAGGCACGAACGGCACTGCGGACGACCCAGTCCTCCGGCGGCGTGCGCGTGCCCGGGATGGCCAGCACCATCTCGACCGTCAGCTCCACGCCCAGCTCGGCCGACAGCGCGCGGACGTACTCCGCCAGCTCCCGCTTGGCCGCCAGCGGCGTCGTGCCGGGCGCGATCCGCAGGTCGAGGCGGATGCGGCAGGCCGCGGGCGTGACGGCCGGCATGCGCTCCCAGCCGCCGGCGATCGAGCCGATGATCCCCTGAGGCGCGGCCGTCGCGGTGCGGTGCCGCTCGGGATAGGCCGCCAGCCACCCTTCCAGGCGCGTCACCACTTTGGCGGCGGTCACGATCGGATTCTGGTACGGCAGGCGGTGCCGGCTGCCGGCGTAGGTGTGGATCCCCGGTACGACGATCTCGAACCAGCACAGACCGACCTCTTCGTGCGCGACGAAGTCACCCGGTTTGGCGATCACGGCGTAGTCGGGCTGCCAGCCGCGTTCGAGCAGGAAGGAGCAGCCGACGCCCTGCCCGGTGTTCAGACGGCCGGTGCCGTCGATGGCGTTGGTCGGCATGCCGCCCGCTCCGAAGGCGACCAGCAGGTCTCCGGCGGGCCGCGCGCCCACCGAGGCCAGGGCCTCGCCCACCATGAGGACGCACGCCGCGTGGCCCTTGGGGTTGCTCGCGCCGAGGCCGGTGACGTAGGGGCCGTCGCACTGTGCCTCGGCCCGCATGTCGGGGCGCAGCCCGGGGCCGATCCACGGCACGTCTTCGTCCGGGTCGCCGGTGGTCAGGGTGTCGATCGGGGCGTACAGCATCAGGTCGGCGCCCGTACCGTCGCCCCTCAGCCGGCCGATCGCGTTGGCCTGGCCGTCGTCGATGCGCTGCAGGTGCGACTCCAGGCCCGCGGCGGCGAGCCGTTCGGCCAGCCGCCGGGCCAGCGGCTCCTCCCCTCCGGTGGGGCTGGCGATGGAGGTGACCTCCACTGCGGCCTTGCGCAGCCGGGCCTCGGTGATCGTGGCGAGGGCCTGGGCCACCATCCGCTCGCGCTCGTCCTTGTTCATATCGATCCGGCGGGCTCGATGATGGCCACCCCCATGCCGGTCAGCCATTCCGGCATCGGCGCGTAGGCCAGCGTCCGGCCGGGTGCGAAGCCCAGCGCCGCCGCCATGGTCAGCCAGGTACGCAGTTCCTGGCCGCCGTTGCCGGCCACCGCCTCGATCTCCGCCGTTGACAGGTTCGCGTACCGCGCCAGCTCGCCCTTCTCCAGCGCGGCGAGGAACTCCTCGTCGAACTCGGGAAAGATGGTCGGCCGGGCGGCGGTGATGATCTGCCGCCGGCGCGCGTCGTACCGCTGCCAGTCGCCCCGGCCCTCGCGCCAGGCCTCCACCAGGAACTCCTCGTCCTCTCCTTCGGGGTCCTGCCAGCGGCTCGGCCACGGGAGCCGGTGCGACAGGCCGCCCGAGGCGATGACGGCGACCCGCAGCTCGTCCGGCAGCGCCGCCACCGCGGCGGCGATGTTGCGCCCGAGCTCGACGCAGCGCCGCATGAGCGGCAGCGGCGTGGCGAACACGTTGACCACCAGCGGGATCACCGGCACGTCGAGGTCACGCAGGAGGTACTGGATCGCGTGGCTCTGACCGTGGTCGATCTGCAGCTTCGCCGAGATCGCCACCTCGGTGCCCGCCGCCACCAGGGATTCGGCGACGGCCTGGGCGACGGCCGGGTTGGTGCGCTGGGGTCCGGACGGCGTCCCGGCCTCTCCGGAGGAGACGACCTGGTCCACCCCGAGGGTGAAGGCGGGGATCAGGTCCAGCCAGAAGCCCCGGAAGTGGTTCGAGCCGATGATGATCGCCACGTCGGGACGGGCCGCGGCGAGGGCGTCGCGGGCCGTGCCGAGCGCGTCGCGGAAGCGTTCGGCGTCGTCTTTGTGCTCGACCTGGTCCCAGTGCGTGTTCATGAGCGTGGAGTGGGACGCGCCCACGCCCAGGACGATCCTGGCCATCAGCCGGCCTGCTTCGGAGGCCGGGCGTCCTGTTTTGGCGGCCGGGGGTCGTCGACGGCGAGCCCGGAGGCGCGCAGCCGTTCGATGCGCTCCTCTGTGACGTCCTCGGCGAGCTTGCGCCACTGCAGGAGCGAGTCGTCGGGACGATAGAGCCGTTCCGGCGGCGCGTCGGTCACCTCGACCATCCATTTGTCCTGGCCGGAGAACTGGCCGTGGAAGAGCCAGCGGACGGCGCCGAGATACTTGGCGTAGAAGGGCAGCGTCTTGACGCCCTTCTCGAAGTTGGCCATCGCGCCGACATAGAGATGGTTGTCGGCGTCGACGGGCACGTAGAACTCGTAGTGGATGAAGGTCGGGTAGACGATGCGCAGCACGCCCGGCATGCTCACCGAGGCGAAGCCGGGGAAGTCCTCGGCGGCGATGGCCGGGTTCACCTTCCGGTGGCTGCCCGTGTTGCCGATGTTGGCGACCTGCTTCGGCGGCTTGAGCTTGAACCACGCCTGGTTGTTCCACCGGCCGAGACCCGGGAAGTCGGCGTCCCAGTGCTGGGCCTCCTGCACCCGGTAGATCCAGCGGCCGCGGCGCTCGATCCGCGTCTCGTTCCACACCGGCATGGCCTTGAACAGCCGCCACAGCGCGGTGCGGTGCAGGTACTTCGCGTGCCCCTCGTCATAGCCGTTCTCGCAGGCGAAGCGCCAGTTCCCCTCGCGCGCCTGGATCCGCGCGCCGATCACGGCGGGGTTGTCGCGCAGCTCCTCGGGGAGCTGATCGTCGATGGGCGGCGCGTCCTCACCGTCCCCCACGAAGATCCACACCATGCCGAGGCGCTCCTCGACCTCGTAGGTCGGCTGGGTCACCTTCCCGCAGATCGGCGACTGCGGCCCGTCGGTGATCGCCGCCTTCAGATCGCCGGTCTCCAGGTCGAAGGTCCAGCCGTGGTACGCGCACGAGATCGTGCCGGGGAACTGCTGATTGCCGTAGCTCAGCGGCACGCCCCGGTGCGGGCACCGGTCCTTGAGCGCGTACGCCTTGCCGCCGTCACGGATGACGACGATGCGCTCGCCGAGCAGGGTGATCGCCTTGGGCTTTCCCGTGATGTGCGAGGAGAACGCCACCGGATACCAGTAGCCGCGAAACCCGCTGTCGGCACCCTGGTAGTGGGGCCAGCTCGACCAGTCCTGGCGTCCGGGCAGCTTGCCCCGTCGTGACGGCCGGCGTCTGGCGACACCCCCGCTCGCAGCCGGCGCACCCGCCTCTGCACTCATTCTCGCCTCCGCTTCCCATGGCTTGTCGGGTGGCCGGTAGAGGCGCTCAGATGCGCCGCTCGACCACGACACGCAGTTCACCACCGGCCCGGCCGGGCGGCCCAGCGGATCATCCCGCCCAGCGGACCGTGTCCCACTGAGCGAGCCGCGTTCCGGTCAGCGGTCCGCGACCTGCGAGTTCCCGTCGCCGGGGTGTGTAGCTTCCGTGGCTTGACAGGCGACTACCGGGAGGACCCAGGTGGAATCAGCATGATCCAGACCGACATCGTGATCATCGGAGCGGGACCGACCGGCCTCTACGGGGCCTACTGCGCGGGCTTCCGCGGCTTGCGGTCCGTGGTCGTGGACGCGTTGCCTCAGGTCGGCGGGCAGATTTCGGCGCTGTACCCGGAGAAGGAAGTACGGGACGTGGCCGGCATCCCCGGCATACTCGGGCGCTCGCTGGTGGACGCGCTGACGGCCCAGGCGGCGGCCTACGACCCGGTCTACCTGCTGGGCAGGCAGGCCGTCGAGCTGCGCCGCGACGAGAATGAACGGCCTGTGGTGGTGCTGTCCGACGGCACGGCCGTACACGCGCAGGCCGTCATCCTCACCTCGGGCATCGGGACGTTCACCCCGCGTCCGCTGCCGGCCGGTGAGGAATGGCTCGGCCGGGGGCTGACGTACTTCGTGCCGGACCCGTCGGAACACGCCGGCCACGATGTCGTGGTCGTGGGCGGCGGGGACAGCGCGGTCGACTGGTCGCTCGCCCTCGCGCCCCTGGCCAGGTCGGTCACCCTGGTGCATCGCCGGGCCGCGTTCCGCGCGCACGCCGCGGGCGTCGAGGCCGCCCGGGTCGCGGGGGTACGCATCGTGGTCGACAGCCAGGTGGTCTCCCTGTCCGGCGGCGAGCGGGTCGAGAAGGCGCACCTGCGTACGCGAGGCGAGGGGGACCGGGCCCTGCCCGCGGACTCCGTCATCGCGGCCCTCGGATTCATCAGCGACCTCGGCCCGCTCGCGGGCTGGGGCCTGGAACTGCGCGGCAGGTCCGTCCTGGTGGACCAGCGCATGCGGACGAACCTGCCCCGCGTGTACGCGGCCGGCGACCTCACCGAGCACGCGGGCAAGGTCCGCCTGATGTCGGTGGGCTTCGGCGAGGTGGCCACCGCGGTGAACAACGCCGCCGTCGAACTCGACCCCGAACTGGCCCTCTTCCCCGGCCACTCCACGGACGCCGCCTGACCCCGTACCCCACCCAGAAGACAGGAGAGATCCATGAGCTATGTCATCGGCCCGGCCTGCATCGACGTCAACGATCGCGCGTGCGTGGACGTGTGCCCCGTCGACTGCATCTACGTCGGCGACCGCAAGAGCTACATCAACGCCGCCGAGTGCATCGACTGCGGGGCCTGCGAGCCGGAGTGCCCGGTCGAGGCGATCTTCGTCGACCGTACGGCGCGCGGCGACGAGACGCGCACGCTCTTCCTCCAGGACGCCAAGGACTTCTTCAGCGAGGTGCTGGCCGGCCGCGACGAGCCGCTCGGCAACCCGGGAGGCGCCCGTAAGGTCGGCGACCTCAACACCGACACCGCGCTGGTGACCGGCTACGACGGCTGAAAACCGCGGATGTCCGGAGTGAGCACTTCGGACATCCACGGTCGGTGAACCTTGGCGCGCTTGTCCGGGATCAGCACCGGACATCCGCGGCCATCAGCGTCCGGTGAACCGGGGCGGGCGCTTGTCCAGGAAGGCCTGGAGTCCTTCGGCGGCATCGTCGGTGTGGATCAGCTCCATGACCGCCTCACGCTCCACTTCGAGCGCCTCTTCGATCGGCAGGGCGTACCCGGCGTCCACGACGTGCTTGAGCAGGCCGATCGTCCCGGTCGGCTTGGCCCCCAGACTCTCGGCGTGCTCGGCCACCACCCGGTCGAAGTCCTGGTCGTCGGCCACCACGTCGACCAGCCCCAGGTCGAGCGCTTCACCGGCCGGCAGGCGGGTGCCGTCGATCATCAGCCGCTTGGCCCGATGCGGACCGAGCAGGCGCGGCAGGCGCTGGCTGCCGCCCGCCCCCGGGAACAGGCCCAGGTTCATCTCGGGGAAGCCGATCGTCGCCGAGGCCGCCAGGATGCGCAGGTCACAGGCGAGGGACAGCTCGGCGCCGCCGCCCAGGGCGTGACCGTTCATCGCCGCGATCACCGGCTTGGGTGCCAGTTCGAGCAGGCGCTGCACCTCGATCCAGCGGCGCATCTTCACGTGGTTGGCCGTCGAGAGGTCCCGCATCACGGCGATGTCCGCCCCCGCCACGAAGAAGCGGCCGGTGCCGCGGATGACGAGGCAGCGGACCGTGACGTCCTTGGCCAGTTCGGGGATGATCTCCAAGAACTCCTCGATCATCGCGGGGTCGACGGCGTTGGCGGGCGGCCGGTCGATGACGATCGTGGCCGTCCCTCCGTCGCGCCGTACGTCCAGGACCGGCTGGTTCATCGAAACTCCTGAGTGTCGAGGCCCCGGACTTCAGCCGCGGGGAGAAGGTCGTGGTCAGGGGGCGGGTGTCATTCCAGGACGCCGGCGTCGCGTAGCCGGGCGAGCTCTTCCTCGTCCATGCCGAGCAGCTCCTTCAGCACCGCGTCGGTGTGCTCACCGAGCAGTGGCGCCGGTGCCGTGAGCGCTCCGGGGGTGTCGGACATGCGGATCACGATGCCCTCGTGCCGTACCGGACCCGCGATCGGGTGATCCAGCACCGGGTAGAAGCCACGCGCGGCCAGGTGCTCGTCGCCCTCCACCAGGTCCCGCCCGGTGGCGACGACGGCGGCGGCGATGCCCAGCCCTTGCAGCTCGGCCGCCAGTGACGCGCCGTCGTGTCGCGAGCACCAGACTGCCAGGGCGTCGTCGATCTCGTCCTCGCGCCCGCGGCGCTCCTCCAGCCCGGCAGACGCCAGCGCGGCCAGCTCCGGAATTCCGGCGTGCTCGGCGAGGCGCCGCCATTCCTCGTCCCCGCGTACGGCCAGCGCGAGCCAGCGATCATCGCCACTGGTCGGATAGACACCGTGCGGCACCATCCGCGGATGCCGATTGGGCCGCACCACGGCACGCGGGTCCCCGGACTCGCCTTCGGCACGCGAATCGCCGGGCTCGGCTTCGGCGCGCGAGCCGCCGACCTCGCCTCCGGCACGCGAGTCCCCGAGCTCGGCTTCGAGTACGGCCGGTCCCATGGACGCGGCCATCGCCTCCAGCTGGGAGAGATCCACATGCCCCGCCCGACCAGCCGTGATCATGTCGAGCACGGCCAGGACGGCCGAGTTGGCGGCCACCATGTCCCCCAGCCCGAACGTCAGCCCCTGCGGGCCTTCCCCGGGATCGGCGGTCTCGCTGGTGAGCCCGGACATGGCGGCGAGCGTGTCGGCGAAGGTCACCGCGTCCCGCCACGGCCCGCTCTGCCCGACCCCGGCCATCGACACCAGGATGACGCCGGGATTCAGCTCCGCCATCTGGTCGTAGGACAGCCCCCACTTGGCGAGCACGCCGGGGCTGAAGTTCTCGATGACCACGTCGCACTCGGCGACGAGCCGCCGCAGCACCTCACGGCCCGGCTCGGTACGCAGGTTGAGCGCGACGCCGCGCTTGCCCCGGTTGAAGTTGATGAAGTAGCCGCTGTCGTCGAACCCGGCGTCGGGGCGCAGCCTCATCGACGGGGCGAAGCGCGTGGGATCCTGCCGGTGCCGGGATTCGATCTTGATGATGTCCGCGCCGTGCTCCGCCAGCGTCTTGGTCGCGTACGGGCCGGCGAGCACCCAGGTCAGGTCCAGAACACGGACCCCCGCCAGCGGACGTCCGGTGCCCGTCGCCGCCCGGCGGCCCCGGGGGTGCGCGGTCCGCCAGGGGGCCTCAATGGGAGCGGGACGCGGTTCGGTGAGGCGTACCGGGCGCGGTGGCTCCGCGGCGGGGAAGGGGAAGCCCACGTCCGTGACACCGTCCGCAGGCAGGCCCTCGCCCAGGATGCGGGTGAAGAAGCCGCGCGCGACGAGCTGGGGGTTGGCGGGCAGGCGCGCGGCCGTGGCGACCTCGGCCCACGGCAGCGCCCGCGCGCGTCCTTCCTCGGCCACCGACGCGGCGGAGCGTTTGGCCACGAACCTGGCCACGATCTCGTCCACGTGCTCACGGCCCCGCCAGCGGAAGACGGGATCGGACCACTTCTCCTCGGTCAGGTCCGCCGCCTCGCCCGACTCCGCCATCCAGGCGAGCAGATCCGTCCACATGCGGTCACTGCCGGAGTATCCGCCCGCGACATGACCGTCCGCGGTACGGAAGACGCGGTGCGCCACGTGCTCGTACACCCCGCCGTTACGGGAGGGGTACCGGCCGGCGTGGATCCAGGAGATGGCGGCCGTCTCCAGCGTGGCGGCCACCGCCTCCTGCACGGAGACGTCGATGAGCTGCCCCCGCCCGGTACGGTCGCGGGCGATGACGCCGAGCAGCGCCGCGATGGCCGCGTGCGCCCCCGCGAGCTGGGTTGCCTGCTCGCGGGGCGGCGGCTTGGGCTGCCCACCGGGCTGCCCGCCCAGCCAGCCCATGCCACCGGCGGCCGCGGCCACGAGATCGTCGGCTCGCCAGGCGCTCCGGGGGCCGCTCATGCCGAACGGCGTGACCACGACGTGGACGGCCTGCGGCCAGCGCGACGACACCGCGCCGGATCCCGCGCGCACGCCCGCGAGCTCTTCGAGCGGGCCGCTCTCGATCACCACGTCCGCCTGCTCCACGAGCCCGTCGAGGACCTCGGCGCTCTCGGGTACGCCCACGATCCGCTTGCCCGCGTGCCAGTGCAGGGTCTCCGCGCGCGACAGCACCGCAGCGGCCGGACGTTCGACGCGTACGACGTCGGCCCCGAGCCCCACCAGCAGCCTCGCCCCGTTGAAGGCCAGCTCGTCGGTGAGGTCCAGAACCCGCAACCTGTCCGGCACACCCGCTCCTTTCAGCGGCACGTATTGACGGCTCGAACGTAGAGCGCGGGATCGCCGGGGCGCGACCATCCCGGTCTGTCCAGCGGTCCGGCCGGCCATGCCGGTCTGTCCGGCGGCTCGTGCGGTCAGACGACCGCCTGTCCGACGGCCCGCGCGGTCAGGCGATCCCCGCGTCGGCGTCCCACGCGTCCGGTGGCACGCCGTCGCCGCGCAGCTCACCCTTGACCACCTTCGTGGCGGCGTTGCGCGGCAGGTCGTCGAGTACGCGCACGTAACGCGGAACGGCGTGGCGCGGGAGCCGGTCGAGGCACCAGGCGTACACCTCCGGCGCGCGGACGACGGCTCCGGGCGCGGCGCTCACCGCCACCAGCACCTCCTCCTCGGTCAGCTCGGAGGGAACACCCACCGCGGCCACGTCGAGGACGCCCGGCATCGCGGCCACCACCTGCTCCACGTCCCAGGTGGCGATGTTCTCGCCGCGCCGCCTGATGACGTCGGCGCGGCGGCCGGCGAAATAGAGGAAGCCGTCGTCATCGAGCCGGCCACGGTCCCCGGTCGTGAACCAGCCGTCGCGCAGCACCTTCCCCGTGGCGGCGTCGTCGCCTGCGTACCCACTGAAGATGATCGACCCCGCTCTGGGCCGCGCGGTGATCTGCCCGACCTGTCCCGCCGGAAGCGGCCGGCCGTCCTCGTCCCTGATCACCACCTCGTACTCCGGGACGGGCCGGCCGGCCGAGCCCGGCCGCCGGACACCGGCCGTGCTCACCGCCACGTCGGCGAGCTCGGTGCACGCGTACGCCTCCAGCAGCGGCACGCCGAACCGGTCCTGGAAACGCCTCGTCAGGGCTTCCGGCGCCGGTCCCCCGTAGGCGCGGCGCACTTGGTGGAGACGGTCGGACTCGGTGGCCGGAGCCCGTTCGAGGATGGCCGCCACGGCGCCCATGAAGTTGAACGCCGTGACCCCCTCCCGTCGGCAGATGTCCCAGAACCGGGAGGCGGAGAAGCGCGAGTGGGCCACCAGCGTGGCGCCGGAGATCAACGCGGGCAGCAACCCCGCGTGCCTGACGTTGATGTGGTTCCAGGGGAACACGTTGAACAGCACGTCCCCTGGCTCGTACCCCATGGCCCTGGCCACCCGCCGGGCCTGCCGGACGCCGGCGAAATGTGGCAACAGCGCGCCCTTGGCCCGGCCGGTGGTGCCCGAGGTCGCCATGACGACGGCCGGATCCGCCGGTCCCGGACGCCATTCCGGCAGGCGGCGCGGCGCGGCGAGCAGGTCGTCCATGTCCACCGACCCCGCCAGCTCGGCCCGCGCCCGCTCGGTCACGAGCACCACGCGCTCCATCTCCGCGGCCAGGGCGCCGAGGTCGGGATTGTCATGTACGGCGTCCGTCCCGGCGATGAGCACGCGCGCCCCCGTGGCCCCGGTGAGGTGCCGAGCCGCGGGAAGCCGGGCGTCCAGCGCCAGCGGCACCTCGACGGCACCGAGCCTGGCCAGGGCGAACATCACCTCGACCAACCGCGGACCAGGACGCAGGCACGTGACGACCCGATCGCCAGGGGACACCAGACCCGCGAGCCCGCGCGCGACGGCGGTGGCCCGCGCCCGGCACTCCTCGACGCGGAGCGACGTGCCATCCTCGAACCGCACGAGCTCCGCCTCCGGCGCGACGGCCGCGCGACGCTCCAGCACGTCGAGCATCGTCTCGGGCGAGGCCGTGACATCGTCCGCGTTTTCCATGGTCTCCCTCACGATCGGCACTATGTGAGGATGTCCCATGCCTCATCCCGGGGATGACAGCGGGTGGAGGTTTCAGGGGCGGGCCTCGACGAACGCGCGGAATTTCACGGGTGGGCCTCGACGAACGCGCGAATCAGGCCGAGCGCCGACAGGTCGTAGACCTCCTCCACCGCGTTGGCCGCCAGGTGGCAGATGCGGAAGCGGGTCGGCGGCGTGATGCCGAGCCGGGTGTTCTGCAGGTAGGTGTAGTTGATCAGGACGCGGTAGCGCAGGAAGTCCGGATCGGCGAAGACGCGGTCGTGGTAGGTCTGGCTGGAGAACATCAGCCGGTGGAAGTCGCTGAGCCTCGGGATGGCGAGTGCTTCCTGGTGGGATCCGGGGCGGATGAGCCGGCCGCGGGCGATCAGCGGTTGGGCGCGGCGGCCGTACTCGGCGATCAGAGCGGCCCATTCGCGGACGAAAGGGACGGGCACACCGGTGGTGCCGTCGAGGGTCGCGATGACCGCGCGCACCCTGCCGGTCAGCTCCTCTCGCCTGGCTTGGTAATCCCGTTCGAAGCCGGCCCGTATGGCGTCGGGGTCGGCGCAGCGGGCCAGGAAGCCTTCGGCGTGGGAGCGGTAGGAGACGAAGCTGCGGGTGATCGGACCCATGGCGGTGTGGGAGGTGGCCAGCATCAGCGCCATGGCCAGCCCCTCCTTGGTGTCCCGGCCCGAACGGACATGTCGCAACGTGTCGAGCAGCAGCGGGGTGCTGTCGGAGTAGAAGTCGGCCAGCAGGTCGGCGGCGTCCTCGTCCAGGGCCTGGTGACGGGCGTCGTAGGGGGCGTTGTGGAGGGAGTTGTCGGGATACCAGGGGGTGAGCGGGCCGGGGTCCTTCTCCTGTTCGGCGAGCACCCGGTGCTGGGCGAGCAGCGCACGCTGGTCGAGGACCGCGGTGGAGGGGTGCGCGCGCAGGTAGGAGCCGATGATTTCGTCGATGGCCTGCCGTACGGTGTCCGCCCAGGTGGCGGGGTCGGTCTTGACGTTCAGCCGCAGGTGGGGACCCCGGCGCCAGTGCCGTAGCACGTTGACGGCCTCGACGGTGCCGCTCAAGTGGCGCAACAGCGGGCCGACGGCGTCCAGCAGCAGGTCGTCCTGGCCTGGCACGTCGTGGTAGGAGATGTGGACGCTGTGCCAGCGGGACGGCTGGAGGGGGGTCATGGCGAATTCACCTCTCGTGAAGTGCGGCCAGGGTGCGCAAGGTCAGCAGGGCCAGGCGGTTTTCGGCGGCGGGGGTGATGCCCAGCCGGTTGTGCAGCAGATGCGTGCAGCGCAACAGGATGTACGGGACGGCAGGGGCCGTGAGGCTTGGGGGCTCCGGTGCGCCGGCCAGGAAGGCCGCCGGTGATCCCAGGTCGGCCGGGTCGGGCAGGGCGGCGCCGAGGTTGGTCAGGCGGTCGCGCAGGGTACGGATGGAGGACGACCAGGCTGCCAGCGGCCCTGAGACCGGCCGGTTCCACAGCCGCCGGGTCTGCCGCAGCAGGCCGTCGGCCTCGCTCCGGAAGACCTCTTCCACGTCAGGTGGCACCGGAGTGGCCCCGAGCCGCAGCGCGAAGGCCTGTGCCGCGGCCTGCGGGTCGGGGAGGCAGGCGGCCATGGTGAGGGTGTAGGCGGCCAAGCCGATCGCCGCCCGCCGCCCTTGATCGGGACCGGTGGCGAGGATCCCGCACGCCAGGCGGCTGGAGTCGGTGAAATGCTCCTCCACGGCCGCGATACAGGCTCCCTCGCCGTAGACGTCGTGCTCGGGCAGGTAGGCGATGAACTCCACCGAGTCGTTGGGGTACAGGCGGTCGTCGTGGTCGGCCCGGCGTTCGGCGTGGGCAAGGCGGGCCGCCAGCGCCTGGTAGTCGGCGGAAGGGAGGCCACGCGCCGACGGATGCTCGGCGAAGTAGGCGTCGGCCCGCCGCCGGATCAGGCCGCGAATCCGCCCGGCGTCGGCGCCACCCCGCGGTTTCACCCTGAGCCGCAGGTGGGGGCCACCCTCCCAGTAGCGCAGGAAGAAGAACCCGGCCAGCTCCTCCCGCAACTCCCCCTCCAGGGGCGCGATCACCTGCGCGATCAGGTCGTCGAAGGACCCCGCATGGAAAAGGTGGGCGCTGATCCAACCCGGCACCACCCCAGGTTCCACGGGAATGGTCATGGGCGCTCTCCCGTGGCGGTGAGCTGGAACATGTACTCGGTGACACGCGTCCCGTCGTCGCCGTAGCGCGGGTTGTCCGCGAGGTCGGGCAGCACCTCCTCCAGCACCACCAGATCGCCGGGGTCGCTCGCGGCACGAGCCAGGTCGAACAGCAGGAAGCAGTTGGCCACGTCCACGTACAGCGGCTTGCGTGCCTTGGTGAAAAAGCCCTTCGCCCTGTCCGCGGGGATGACCCGGGCGAAGAACCGGCGCGGGATGCCGTGCTCGGCCAGCCAACGGGCGAACCGCACCAGGTAGGCCGCCTCGCTCTCCCCCTTCCCGGGGGTGGGCAGCTCCCCGGCGGGCAGCCGCCAGTGGGCGCGGGCCAGCGTGACCCGCCCCACCTCCAACCGCGGCCACCGCCACCCACCACTCTCCTGGCCACCGCCCTCCTGGCTGCCACCCAGCCGTCGGCCGGGCGGCAGGGCCACCGGTGGCTCACCGAAAACGCGCACCAGAAACGAGTACGCGGGAGGCAGCAGATAGGGGGCGAGCAGCCCCAGATGCATCGGACGTACCTCGGAACCGTCCGCATCGCGCAGCACGACCAGCTGACGCTCGGCCTCGTAGGCGACCCGCAGTTCCGCCGGTGTCAGGGCGTCCGGGCTGTCGTCCGTGGTGAAGGGATAGTCGATCGCCCGCCCCACCGCCGGCCGCAGATTGAGACTGGTACCGAACGCCCCCAGGCACTCATCCACCTCGTGGCGGTCGAGCGCGGAGATCTCGTAGCGGTCCGGCGCGGAGATCTCGTGGCGGTCCAGCACGGAGATCCCGTCGGTGACCCGCGCCAGCAGGTGATGCAGGCGGCCCAGCCCCCTGCCGTACCCGCAGGCGATGGTGTTGACCACCAAGCCCGGCCCCTGCGGCGTGGTCAGCGCCTGGCCGTAACAGCAGATGGAGCGGGGCGCGCGAACATAGCGCGGCCAACCGGCGGCGAGCTTGCGCACCAGCGCGGGATCGACCCGGATCGCCCCCGACGGGTCCTCGCCCGCGGCCCGCAGCGTCCGCCACGTCTGGCGGCGCAGCTCGGCGAGTGCGGGCGCGCCGTCCCCGGAGTTCCCGCCCGGCGGCGGGTGCAGCAAGGCTCGCAGTTCGGCGGCCTGGTGGGCCTGCCGGTAGAACCTCAGGAACGGTACCGACGCGGACGGCCCGTATTTCTCCCGGAACAGAGCGGTGGCTGCCAGCTTGACCGGCAGGTCCATGTCCAGCAGCCCCAGCAGTTCGCGTACGGCGTCCAGATCGTCGAACACCGCCCGCCACCGCTCCTTGCCGCATCGGGTCACGCCGCCGATCAACAGGGTCGTCTCCGGACTCGGGGTGACGAGTCCCACTGGCCCCTCCCCCAGGCTCAGGCCCCGCGCCTGCTCGTCGATCTGCTGGGCCCGGTGGGCGCGTTCGGCCGCACAGGTCAGTTCGGGGTAGGTGGCCACCGCCTCCTCGAGCCGCCGCAGCGCGCCGGCGGCGGGATGGCCGGCGGGCAGCCAGGCGATCAGCTCGCCGAGGGGGTCGCCGGACTGGTCGGCGTAGGGACGCCGCCGTTCCAGCAGCCCCGCCTCCAGCAGGACCGCCACGACCCGCGCCACCTGCCCGTCGTGTCCGAAGCGAGCACGCAGCGCCTGCTCGGTCGGGTACGTCGCGGTACGGACGGCGTCCAGCACAGCGCGTACGGCGTCGACGGCCGGGACGCTTCTGATCGGCTCGCTCGGACCAGCGCCGAGGAACCAGATCCGGCCCTCGTCCTCTGTAGCCGAGGGATTGACCCGCAGCCGTACCCGGTCGATCAGCTCGGGCCGGTCGGCGAGCGCCTGCCAGATCCGTTCGACGACGAACGGGTGCAGCTCGGCCACACCCCGACGTACCAGACGTTGAGCGGGAACCACCGCTGGTCCGTGCTCCGTCCAGTGGCCGAACCCGGCGGCCGTGAAGGTCGCGTACGGGCTGGTCTTGGCCGCCACCCGGGCCACATAGCGGGTCAGCCGCAGAAGTGTCTGCCGCCCAGGTACGGCGTCCGCCCGGCCGGCCAGCCACTTGTCCAGCTCGGCCGACAGCACCGGGCTGCTCTGGGCCAGGCCCTGGCGGAAGGCGTCGGCGGCGACGACCTCGCGCAGCCGCGTCGTCTTCTCGCGCCGCTCAGCCGCCAGCACGCCGGGCAGCGCGCCCTCCAGCGCGCCGCGCCGCTCCAGATGGCCCAGCCACGCTGTGATCCGCTGGTCAAGGCCGTCCGGCAGTGCCCGGATCACCTCCTCCGATCGGGTACGAGCCCGCGGGGCACGCGCACTGAACAGCGCCCGGCGCAGCGCGACCAGCAGCGGTTTGAGGTCGGGCCGAGCATTGTCGCCGATCACCTCGTGCAGTGCCTCGGACAGGGCCGCGCCCTCGCTCGCCACCATGGCCGAGGTTTCCAGCAGTTCGTCGACGAGCGACCAGGTGCGGGTGAAGCGCAGGTCCTCCAGGTCGCCGACCGCCATCCCCGCCACTCGAACCCCGAACACCGGCGAGAGAACCGAGCGAGCCTCGCCCTGGTCCGCGTGACTGCTCTGGGGCATGCGCATCACCTTTCGAGCCGTTCAAGCTGGCCGGGCCGTTCGGGACGTTCCCGGCTTTCGCGACGGCGGAGCGGTGTGCCCGCGCCCTCGGGCTCGGGCACACCTGATCAGGACGTGATCTCGGTCAGATCTCGTCGGACGGGAGGGCCAGGCAGCTACCGCCGCCGCAGAAACAGCCGAACGACGCGGCGTTCTCGGTCATGCCGTGGCCCGTGGTGAGGAACTCGATGGAGTCGGCGGGCAGCACCTCGATGCTGTCCACCACCAGACCGTCAAGGTCGAGCTGGATTTTGTCGGACATGGTTTTCCTTTCTCCCTTCATATGGGGGATGGATGGCACCCACGCTTGTCGTAGGTGTGGTGCCGTCGCCTGAGCCGACGCCGTCCACCGCCGGGGCGGGGAGACGCCGGATGAGCGACGGGCCTGCGGGGGGCCTGCCGAGCAGCAGGAAGCTCAACGCCTGCCTGCGACTGCCCGTCAGACCGAGTGCCGCCTCAGTGGCGGGGGTGGTGCCGTCGGAGTGGATGCGTGAGGTGAGACCGAGCGCGGCGGCGGCCAGCGTGGCGCGGTGGACGGCCAGGCCCGTCTCGGCCTGCTGGAGGCGGTACCAGCGGTCACCGAACCACCGGACGCCACCCACCGGGTCGCCCACCGGAACGAGTACCGCCGCCGCACTCCGCAGACCGACGCGGGTGTTGGGCGCCAGCGGTCCGCCGGTGATCCGTGCGGCGGGCTCGGCGGCGATCCGTAGCAGGGCCCGCCGTTCGGCGTTGTAGTGGTAGGCCCCCACCGGCAGGCCATGGACACGCAGCGCGAGCACGTACAGCGTGATCGTCGGCGAGATGCTGGACAGGTCGCCGGGGTAGGTGGCGGAGGCGGCGGCGAGGATCTGAGCGAGCGTCTGGGGGCTGATCGGCTCGGGCCGGTATCCGATGATGGGCGAGGCCCGGTGGGGAATGCCGTCGGCGAGCCGTATGGGGGTGATGTCCGGCAGCGAGAACTCTTCTTCTCCTCCTCCTGGCGGCGCAGTGGGCTCGGGATCAGCGGGACAGACATCGGAGGCCGAGGCGCTGGTACAGGCGACGGTGGGCTCGGGATCGGCAAGGTCGCAGGCCAAGGCCGTGGTCCGAGTGGCGACAGGCTCGGGACTGGCGAGACCGCCATCGCGCACCGATGTGGTGGTCCGAGTGGCGGCATGTAGAGCGGCCAGGTAGGGCAGCCGGTCGTTGATCGGCGGCGGGTCCGCGGGCCGGGGGGCGAGACCATCAGCTGTGGGCCGACGCCGGGAGTGGGCGGGCCGGGGGGCGAGATCATCGGCTGGGGACCGACGCGGGGGGTGGGCGGCGTCGTCCTGCCGTACCGGCTCATGGGGGGTGCCTGTGAGAGTGAGCACGGCCAGCACGCTCTCCGCGGCGGTGTCCAGACCAAGCAGCCGGTCAGCCGCAGCGTCGTCGAACAGCAGGTGGACCGATGCCCCCAGACTCTGCTTCTCGGCCAGCGCGAGGGCCTGGGCGGTTAGGGCCCCGATCTCCTGACATTGCAGGCGATACGCGAAATCGCCGTACTTGAACCCGGTACGCCAAAAGACGGCGGACAGCACGAGCACCAGATCGGGTGGCTCGGGAGGGGGCGCGGCGAGCAGGCCGGTGAGTGCCTGGCGGTGGTCGCCGAGATGCAGCGTCTCCAGGGCGTGATGCACCGGGTCGTAGTGGAACAAGCCGCTGGGCAGACCGGGACCGCCCCCGGCGAGGTAGCCCTCGATCGGATAGAGCCCGCCGCCAGAGGGCGCCGGACGGCCCACGGTGATCCTCGGCGCTCCCTCGACCGGCCGCCCCTGCTCGTCGACCGGATGAACCCAGTCGACGCGGACCAGGCCGAGCAGGTCGCGCAGCAGTTCGCCGACCGGGCCGGAGGGCAGTGGGAGGCGGGTGGCACCGAAGTAGCGTTTGTACCGCGCCGGGGCGGCGCTCCAGTCGGCCGGGCCTGGCGCGCGACCCCGCAGGGCCTCCAGATAGGTGCGGATCGCCGCGCCCGCCGCGTCCATGGCGGTCGTCATGGGAACGGGTGGGGGTCGGGGTTGAGCTCGCCGGGGCACAGGTCGCGCTCCCGATAGCCGAGCAGGCGCGGCAGCGACAGCAGACGGGGCAAACCGTGGGTACGGCGGAAGCGGTGGCCGAAGGTCATCGACGCGGTGCCGGGCACCAGCACCTTCGCGCAGGCGAAGCCGCCCGCGCGCTGCTCGGGACCGGTGGTGTCGACGGCGATCACGTCCAGCCCGGTCGCCAGATAGCGGCCGACCAGCTCGGCGAGGTCACCGGCCAGGTCGTCTCTGGTGGGCCAGGTCCCAGCGATCGGCAGGCGCGGCCCGTCGGCGGGCAGGAACGCCAGCCGACGGAAGGCGTCGGGATGCCCGTAGAGCAGGGCGTGGTCGTCCATTTCGCGTACTCGGTCGGGCGCGGCCAGCAGGCACGCGGCCTGCTCGGCGTCGTAGCGGCGCGCCAGACCCTCGATGCCGGGTCCGAGTTCGGCCAGCGCCGAGGCCAGGGCATGCTCGGGGTCGGGGTGGGCGGCGGCGGCGCACATTGTGTACGGCCGGCCGGGGCCGGCGACCCGGTCCACCGCCATCGTCCAGAAGGCCGGGACGCCCTGCTCCAGGGTGATGTCGAAGGCCATCACCTCGTAGCCGAGGTCGTGACGGATCCGGGCGGCGGTCATCGGGATGCTCCGGTCCGCAGCCGAGTCCAGGTCAACTCGCGGGGCGGGCAAGCGGGCGTACCAAGTGGCCAGGAACGCGTCCCGTTCGGCGACCTCCAGCAGGCCGTGGAAGACCGCTTCGGCCAGGCAGCCGCCGATCGCGCATCCATTGGAGCACTCATAGGCGAATCCGGGATCGCCCTCGGGCCGTGGGCCGTAGTAGGCGTAGCTCTCCGGCACGAGGAGCGGCTCGGCACGGGCGAAGGAGTAGCCCCATACCCAGGCTGTCGGCCGTACCGGGTCGAAGCGGACGAAGGGGAAGTCCGGCCGGCCGTACCACTCGTCCGGGAACAGGCCCAGCGTGCGCGGATCCAGGGCTCGATCGGCCACCTCCGCGTAAGGGGCGTGGACGGCGGTGCGGCGGCCTCGGGGGCGCAGGCCCGCGTGACGTTCGAGCGCCTCGGCCATCGCGGTGAACCGCGCCGAGGCGAAGTCGCGGGATCGGCCGTAGCCGTGATTGCTGTCGTGGCGGGCGATGACCGGGCGCAGGTGGGCGACGGCCGTGGCGCTGCCAAGCGCCGTCCCCGTTGCCAGGGATTGGATCAAGCCGGTCTCGGCGTCCACGTACAGCCGCTCCAGCTCCGCCTGACGCCCGGTCAGGCTCCGTAGCCGGAAGACGTACGGGTCGGATTTGGGTGACGGGCCGAAGGCCGGGACACGAGGGCGATCCTCCGGCAGGTCGGCGCAGTCCGGACAGAGCGGGTCGGGCAGCACGGAATGCCGGGTGAGCAGTCCGGTCTCGATGGAGATCCGCAACAGCGCCCGATCGGTACGCGCGGAGGCCGGATCGCGGTGCAACCGGTCGGCTTCGGCCGCCACCAGCGCCCCGACCGCGGCGGCCAGCAAGGGCGTCACCAAGGCGCATGGCCGGGCGACCAGCTCCTGACCGTACTGCTCTCGCAGCGCGCGACGGGCCCTCGCGTCCGCCCGGTTGCTCGCGCGGCGGCGCTCGGCGCAGAGGGGGCAGCCCGGTCGCGGCGGCCGGGCGGCCGGGCCGATCAGCACCCAGCCGGTATCTGTCCGTACGGGCAGCCAGGGAATACGCGCGGCGACGGCCTGCCGGTAGACGCGCTGGTAGTGGCGGGTGTCGTCGGCATCGTGGGCCGTCACGAGCACGTCCGGCGTGCCGATGTCGTAGGTGGCCTCTGTCAGTGGAGCGCCCGGCAGCGGAGCATCCGGCAGTGGGACGTCCGGCCGTGAGACGTCCGACAGCCAGGCATCCGTCGATGGAGCATCCGTCGACCGGGCGTCTGTGAGAGGGGCGTGGTTTGGGATGGGCGGCTGCGGCAGCGCCGACCCGATGGCGTCGCGCAGGCGGCCGGACCCCAGCAGAGCCACTCGCAGCGGCGCAGTGCGGTGTTCCCCTGTCGGCAGGAGGCTGGCCAGTACAGGGTGCGACTCACCGGTCGGCGCCGGGTCGGCCGGCGCGTCAGTCATCACACAGCACCACTCGCACCACGTACGGCAGCAGTTCGACCGCGGCCGCGTCCTGGTGCATGGGCACCACCACCGGCACGTGCCCGGCCGCCTGCAGCGCCTCCGCGAGGAGCTTCCACTCTGGCGGCTCCTCGCCCGCCCACCACGACGGCACCGGGTCGCCGTAGGCCGGTTGGCGCGCGGTGCGCGCCTGCCAGGCCAGCAGCGCGCGCTCGACCGCGTCCCGCAACGCCAGCACCGGTGTGGAGGCGCAGGCCATCGAGATCGCGGATCCGCAGGCCACCGCATAGGCGGGGATCTGGAGCACACCGGTGAGGTCGCGGATCTCAAGTCGCTCCCCCGCAGTCCGCAGCAGTGCGAGCAGGTAGGCGACCTCGGCGTCCGCGACATCGTCCGGCGATACGCGAGCACCGACCGTGACATGGGTGTCCGGCAACACCTCGGTACGCGACCACTCCCCAGTCGTGGAGTCCGTGTCCAGCAGCATTTCGGCATGCGAACGCAGCCCAGCCGCCAGCGCGGCCGACCACGACAATCCCGCGCCCACCCCGATCGGCGGTCGGCCAGCGGCGGAGAAGACGGGCGCAGGCACCCGGCGTGTGCGGCCGGTGAGCGGCTCAAAACCCCACATTTCGGCGTTCTCGGCGGTCAGGACGCCGTACGTCGCACAGGCGGCCAGCAGGGCGCGCACCCGCGCGGTTCGCCGATCCCGGCCCCAGCCGACAACTCGCGGCGCGGGCGCCCAGCTGGGCAAGATCCGGCGCGGGTCGGAGACGACGGCCCGGCACACCGACACCGGGACCTGGACCAGGTCTTCCTCATCCAAGGTCCTCAGCAGCCCGGTGCGGGGGTCCACATACCGCGTCGCCCGTTCGAGCAACTCCTCCGGCGAAATCGGCTCGGCCGCCTGGAGTCGCTCGACCGTCGCGCGCAACCCGTCAGCGTCGCCACCCTCTACGCCGAGCGCCGAAACCACCCTGCCGTCGCGGTACGGAACAGCGGACGTCCATGGCACCACCCGATGACGGCACATCTCCAGCGTGTGCAGGTCCACCCGGGTAGCCGTTGCGTGCCCCTGCTGCCCCTCCGCCAAGCCGGTGAGGCGGGCGAAGCACGACAGGGCAGGCTGCGCGACCAGCACCGCCGGGACCGGACCGGCGAGCAGGTCTGTGCCATCGTCGTACTCATCGTGGTACGGCAGACCGCCCAGACGGAGCCAGCACGAGACGGCCGAGGCCGCTGGGCCGGGGCCGACGATCCATGCCTCGGTGGGGCGGAGCAGGATCTGGCCCAGCGAAACGTCCGGCGGGCACGCTTGAGCCGTCGTGAGCAGGTCGGCCGTCTCCGTGCCAATCTGAAAGACCACGTCGGCGTCGGCCCACAGCGGTGGGGCGGGGTCCACGCGTACCCGCTGCGCCTCGTCCCGCCGAGCCCGTGCCGCGGCCTGCTCCAGCTTGGCGGCCTCCTCGGCGGGGGCCGCCACGCGGACCTGCCGCCAGCCGGAGACCAGGCCCGCTTCCAGCAGGGCGAGCAGCACCGGGCCGTGCCCGGCCAGGGTGACGCGCGCCTCGCGTAGCCGCTCGAACCGTCGCTCGGCCGAGGCCAAACGGTAGCGGATGAAGGCGATCTCGGCGGCGTAGATCCGCCGCTCGCACTCGCTCAGGCCGTGCGGCTCCTCATCCGCCGCATCGACGACGAATCCCTGACCGGCCAGCGTCTCGACCAGGCGCACGACCATCAGGCGGCGGTCGGCGGGAAGCGCGGCGGTCAGCTCGGTCAGGCTGTGTTCGCCGGTCAGGTAGGGGGCGAGCTTCTTGAGCAGTTCGTACGCCTGTGCGCCTTTCAGCGTGCATGCCCCGTGGTCGGCATGGATGTACGCGCCCTCGTCACAGGGCACGTAGCGGACGTCGTCCCGCAGCCGTGGTCGCACGCCATCTCCTGATGCCCATCAACTTTGCCCATGCAAAGAGTAATCCAATGACTACTGATAGTCATTAGCTGAGGTCATGGAGTATCCGGCGGACCTAAAAAGAGCAGGCGGTCAGGCGTCCAGCCCCTTGCGCAACAGCGCCCATGCCCGTGCGGCGGCGACTCGGCGGGCAGGTGCCGGCCGCTGGACGAGGGCCGCCGCGAGCATGCCGACGGCCATGACCAGGTCCTCGGGAGTGAGGTCCGGACGGATCCGCCCAGCGCGCTGGGCTTCGGCGAGCTTGTCCGTCAGCAGGTCCGCCACGCGGTCGCGCACCGCGATGAGGCGGGGGTCCGCGGGGGGCACGCGCACCATGTCGATGAACGCGGTCGAGGCGATGGCCTGCTCGGTGATCAAGGCCAGTACGTCGTCGAGCGTGGCGCCCGGTTCGGCGGCCAGCGCCTCCAGCGCGGTCACCCCCTCCTCGAACACGGCGAGCGCGAGGCTGACGCGGTCGGGGAAGTGCCGGTACAGGCTGCCCTGGCCGACGCCGGCCGTGCGGGCGACCATGCTGAGCGGCGCGTCGTAGCCCGCGGTGGCGAACACGTCGCGGGCCGCCGCGATCAGCGCCGCGCGGTTCCCGGCCGCGGCGCCGGGGCCTCTGTTCATCCGGCGTACGTCAGGCATGGCAGCAACGATAGCAACCGGACATCAGAGTCCGAATGTTCGACTTCATGCACGCGCTCCTCTCGACACCTATCAGACCCAACGGTTACGTTGTCACCGGACACTATTGTCCGGTTATAGCCTGCCACCGCTTGCCTTATTGAAAGGACCATCTCTTTGAGCACCTTTGACAACAAGGTCGCCCTGGTCACCGGAGCGGGCTCCGGGATTGGCCAGGCCATGGCGGTCGCCTTCGCCAAGGCCGGCGCCCGCGTCGTGGCCTGCGACATCGACTCCGGCAGCGCCGAGCGGACCGCCTCCGACCTCGGTGACGCGGCGATCGGCGTGGCGGCCGACATCTCCGACGAGGCCTCGGTGGCCGCGCTGGTCGAGAGCGCGATCAGCGCGTACGGGCGCATCGACGTGCTGTGCAACAACGCCGGGATCATGGACACCATGGCGTTGCCCGCCGACATCCCGCTCTCACTGTGGGAGCGGGTGCTGCGCGTCAACCTGACCGGCACGTTCCTGGTCACGCACGCGGTGCTGCCGTACATGCTGAGCCAGAACAGCGGCGCGATCGTCAACACCGCTTCCGAGGCCGGCATCCGCGGCGGCACGGCCGGGGCCGCCTACACCGCCTCCAAGCATGGCGTGGTCGGCCTGACCAAGAGCGTGGCCTGGGCGTACGCCAAGAGCGGCATCCGCTGCAACGCCATCCTGCCCGGCCCCACCATGACCGGCATCGCGACCAACACCACCTTCGACCCGGCCGGCGCCGCCCGCCTCGCCCCCGTGCTCGCCCTGGGCGAGAGCATGGCCAAGCCGGAGCAGATGGCCGACGCCGCCCTCTTCCTCGCCTCCGACGCCGCCTCGTTCATCAACGGCGCGATCGTCCCGGTGGACGGCGGCTGGTCGGCCGGCTGAGCGAGCGCCGGTCAGGACGTCCTCGGATCCACGGCGGCGAGGGGCAGCCAGGCGCGCGTGTCAGAAGGCCGGTTGTGGGCGCGGGCGCTCGCTCAGCGTCGTGCGGATCCGGCTGCAGGAGCCGTCGAGATGGGCGGTGAGCGCGGCCAGCGCGGCGTCGACGTCGCCCGAGCGAACGACGTCCCTCAGGACGACGTGGTCGTCGGCGACGCCGGCCAGGTCCCGGTCGGTGTTGGTGATCTCCATCACCGCCGCGAACAGCGGCCGGTGCAGCGCCCAGGTGGCGGTGAGCCAGCGGTTGCCGCCGAGCGTGTAGAACCCGCTGTGGAAGTCGAGGTCGGCGGCGGCGAACTTGGCGGGATCGGCGGGGTCGGCCGCGATTCGCATCTGGTCGAGAGCCTCGTCGATCTGCCCCCAGTCGGCGGTCTCAAGGCGGACGATCGCCTCCCGGATGGCCAGGCTCTCCAGGGCGCCGCGCAGCGAGTAAAGCTCCAGGAGGTCCTTGTCGGACAGCCCGCGGACGAAGACGCCCCGCTTGCGCGTCTCGACCAGCCCTTCGATCTCCAGCTGGCGCAGCGCGTCGCGGACCGGCCCGCGGCTCACCCCGAAGCGCTCCGCGATCCTGCCTTCGACCAGATGCGTGCCCACACCCAGCTCGCCGCGCACGATGAGCGAGCGGAGCTGGACGAGTAGCTGATCTCCGAGCGGGGGATTGCGCAACGGATTGATGATCGTCACCGGCTCTCCTCCCATGTTGTCCCACCCGGACGGAGACTATCGTTGCTTGCTGTAGACGGTAAATGTTACCCGTTAACGGTTAACTGTTCCCGGGGACAGCGAAAAACCTCGAAGCCGAGCCAGGGACCGAAGACCGCGCCGAAGCAGCCCATCCCGGCGGTCCAGCCCAGGGCGGTGGCCCGGCTCTTCGTGGGGAAGCGCCCGGCGACCGCCCCTGGTGTCGGAGCTGCCGGGCTCACGCCCCATGCGCCCCTGTATGAGCTGATTTCGGTATCTTGCGTAGTTCAGGACCGACCGAAACCACCCGCTACAGAAGGGACGGCACGTGCTCGACGATGCCGGTCTCCAGGCGCTCCGCGAGGCGGCCCGCCTATCCCCGGACAACCTTCCCCTGCGGCAGCACCTGGCCGGGCAGCTCCTGGCCAAGGGGTATCTCGGCGAGGCCGAGGCCGAATACCGCGCCGCGCTCGTGCTCGCGCCCAAGGACGCGGGCATCATAACCGGGCTGGCGGAGGCGTTCGTCCGGCAGAGCGCCTACGGCGCCGCGCTGGCCGCGCTCGAGCCGTTGCTGGCCTCGCCCGGCTACCCGCCCAAGGTGGGCGTGCTGGCGGCTCGGGCGCTGCTCGGCGAGGGGGACATGGCGCGGGCGGGCTACCGCTACCACGAGGCGGTCTCCCGCGATCCGTCCGTGGGAGACGCCGACCTGGCCGCCCGGCTGTCGGCCCCGCCGACCCCGACGTATGGGACAACGCCACCGCCCGCCCCACCGTACGGGGCACCGGCACCGCCCGCCTCGCCGTACGGAGCAGCGGCACCTCCCGGGCAGTCCTATGCCGCGCCGGCGCCCACGTCGGCGCCCGCGCAGGTGGACGGGGCCACTGCCGAGGTCGAGCGCTCCAAGCTCAACTTCGCCGACGTGGCCGGCATGGAGGCGGTCAAGGAGTCGCTGCGCGTCAAGCTCCTGCTGCCCATCCAGCAGCCGGATCTGTTCGCCGCCTACGGCAAGCGCGCCGGTGGCGGAGTGCTGCTGTACGGCCCGCCGGGAGCGGGTAAGACGCACCTGGCCAGGGCCGCCGCCGGAGAGCTCGGCGCGTCGTTCGTCAACGTGGGCCTGGCCGACATCCTGGACATGTACATCGGCTCCAGCGAGCGCAACCTGCGGGCCACCTTCGAGCTGGCCCGGCGCAACCGGCCGTGCGTGCTGTTCTTCGACGAGGTCGACGCGCTGGCCGCCCGCCGCTCGGACATGCGCCAGGCGCACACGCGGCAGCTGGTCAACCAGTTCCTGGCCGAGCTCGACGGCGTGGACCAGAACGCCAACGAGGGGGTCCTGGTGCTGGCGGCCACGAACGCCCCCTGGTACGTGGACGTGGCGTTCCGCCGTCCCGGCCGGTTGGACCAGCCGGTGTTCGTCCCGCCGCCCGACCCGGCGGCCCGCGCGGCCATCCTGCGCCTGCTGTGCCGCGACAAGCCCCTGGCCGAGATGGACTTCGACGCGGTCGCGCGGGTCACCGACCATTTCGTCGGCGCCGATCTGAAGGGCGTGGTGGACCGGGCGGTGGAGGTCAAGCTCCAGCAGTCGATCAGCGCGGGCCGTCCCATCCCGCTGTCGACGCCCGATCTGCTGGCCGCGGCTCAGAGCGTACGGCCGACCGCGGTGCGCGAATGGATGGCCACCGCGCGCAACTACGTGATGCACTCCAACGACTCCGGCGCCTGGGACGAGCTGCTGCCCTGGGTCAAAGCCAAGTGGTGACCACCGCAGATCCGGTACAGCGGGCGCGGACCCTGCTGGGGATGCGCCGTCCGGCCGAGGCCGAGCGGGAGCTGCGCGGCGCGCTCGCCCAGGATCCGCAGCACATCACCGCGCACTCCTTCCTGGCGCTCGCCCTCGCCCAGCAGGGCGTCGTGGCCGAGGCGGTCGAGGAGGCGCATGAGGCGATCCGGCTGGCGCCCGACCAGTGGCTCACGCACTACGTGGCCGGACAGGTGCATCAGCTCGCCCGCCGCCCCGACGAGGCGATGGCCGCGCTCCACGTGGCCCTTGAGCTCGAGCCCGAGTACGCCCCGATCTGGGAGCTGCTGGCCCGCGTCCACGTGTCCAAGAGTCAGTGGCTCCAGGCGGCCGAGGCGGCGCGGCGCGGGCTGGCCATCGACCCGCAGGAATCCGACCTGGTGAGCCTGCTGGCGGTGGCGCTCACCGAGCTCGGGGAGGCGGAGCAGGCCACGGCCGCCGCCGCGCACGCCGTGGGGCTGGACCCGGAGAGCGCCATCGCGCACCTGGCGTACGGCCGGGCGGCGCTGGCCTTCGGCGATCCCCGGCGGGCGGCGGACGCCTTCCGCGAGGTGCTCCGCCTCGACCCCGGCTTCGACCAGGCCAGGGATCTCCTGGTGACGGCGCTGAAGCAGCGCAATCCGCTCTACCGGCGGCTCGCGCGGCTGCGGGGCGGGTTCCGTGGCGGCCGGCTGGTGTTCCTGCTGCCCGCGGTCCCGCCGCTCATCGTGGTCTTCATCATCATCGCGGTCCTGCACTGGGCGGCGTGGGTCGCCGAGGCGTGGACCACGCTGCGGCTGGCCCGCGCCAAGGCCACCCGGCTGCTCTTCGAGGGCGCCGAGGCCCGCGTGGCCGTGCTGTGCTGCGGTCTGGTGGCCGTGGGCGCGGCGGTGCTCGTGCTGGGCGTGGCGCTCGGCCAGGACACGGTCGGCACCGCGGGCGTGGCCGTCATGGCCCTGGTCACCGCGGTACAGGAAGCCGTACATACCGGCTCGGCGCGCGGACGGGCGATCCTGTACGGCTGGACGGTCCTGCTCGTCGTGGCCATCGTCACGGCGACGATCCTGGCCGCGCCGGGCGTGGCGCTGCTGAGCGTGTACGCCGGGCTGGCCACGATCTGGGTGGCGGCAGGCGTACGGCGCGTACTCGGCCACCACGGCTAGGCGTACGGCGCACACGCGGCCACCACGGCTAGCGGTTCGCCGCCGCCTCGGCCACCACAGCCAGCACTACTCCCGCAGGGCGGAGCTGAGCCCGGTGATGGCGGTGATCAGGTTGTCCCCCAGCCGCCGCCAAGACCGCTCGGCGGTTCCAGGGTCGGCCTGGCGGTCGGCCAAGTCGGCTTCCAGCTCGGCGCTCATGTGGACGATGAGCTGCCGGATCATCGCGCCCCGCTGCGCGGAGAGCTCAGGGTCGGCGGCCCGCCCGGGCGGCTGGCCGAGCTCTTCCAGGCGGCGGAACGACGGCATGTTCAGATGCGCCTGGATCGTGTATTCGCGCAGGCTGGGCTCCACGACGGCCTGGGCGAGGAACCGGCCGTACCAGGACGGCGTGCCCACGTCGATGTGATGCTCGATGCTCGGCAGGACGAGGCAGGTGGCCCAGTCTCGCAGGGACATCTCGCCCGACTCGCCCAGCGCGGCCACCATCGCGACGCGGTGCTTCTCGATCGCGGCCATGTGCCGGGCCAGGATCGCGTGGATGAGCTCGTCACGGGTGCTGAAGTGGTATTGCACCACCGACTTGTTGCGCTGGCCCGCCGCCTCGCCGATCTTCCTGATCGACACGTTCGCGAACCCGTGCTCCGCGTAGAGCCGCTCCGCGGTGTGCATCAGCTTGTCCCTGGCGAGCGCGGAGCGGGGCGAGATCGAGGCGGCCGTCTCGGAGAGCGTCATGTTGCACTGACCTTCATGACCGTTGCCTGACCTCGCTCTGGTTCACCGCGCTCTGGTCGCGGTCCCTGCCTCCACCGGGGCCAGATTACCCGTATCGCGGCCGCTCGGGATGAACGCGGCGATCAGGAAGGCGGCCAGCGCCGCGCCGCCGCCGATGAGCATGGCGACCCGGAAGCCGGTGAGGGACGGCAGTTCGGCGGGGCCGAAGCGGATGACCATGTTGGCCAGGACGACCGAGATCACCGCGCTGGAGGTGGAGGTGCCGATCGAGCGCATGAGGGCGTTCAGGCCGTTGGCCGCGCCGGTCTCCGACGCCGGGACGGCCGACATGATCAGCGCGGGCATGGCGGCGTACGCGATGCCGACCCCGGCGCTGATGACGCAGGTGAACACGACGATCTGCCAGACCCCGCTCATGAGCACGATGCCCAGGAAGTAGCCGACGGCGATCACCAGCGAGCCCGCCATCAGCGACACCTTCGGACCCCGCGCGGCCGACAGCCGCGCCGCCAGCGGCGAGGTGGCCATCATCACCAGCCCGCCCGGCGCCATGCACAGGCCGATCACCAGCAACGACTGGCCGAGGCCGTATCCCGTGGCCGCCGGCATCGCCAGCACCTGGGGCAGCACCAGCGACATCGCGAACATCGAGAAGCCGACCGTGATGGAGGCCAGATTCGTCACCAGCACCCGGCGGCGGGCGGTGATCCGCAGGTCCACCAGGGGCCGCCGCGCGCGGAGCTCCCACACACCCCACAGCAGCAGGATGACCGCGGCGGCGGCGAACAGCCCCAGAACGGTGCCGCTGGTCCAGCCCCAGTCGCCGCCCTTGGAGATGGCCAGCAGCAGGCACACCAGTCCGGCCGTCAACCCGACCGCGCCCAGCACGTCGAAGCGGCCACCGGTGCGCAGCGGCGACTCCGGCACGATGGCCAGCACCAGTCCGGCCACCACGGCGCCGAGCGCCGCCGAGACCCAGAACAGCACGTGCCAGCCGATGTGCTCGGCGAGCAGCGCGGCGCTCGGCAGGCCCAGCGCGCCGCCGACGCCCAGCGAGGAGCTCATCAACCCGATCGCCGAGCCGAGCTTCTCGGGGGGCAGTTCGTCACGCATGATGCTGATGCCCAGCGGGATGACACCGGCGGCCGCGCCCTGGAGTGCCCGGCCCACGATCATCGGGGCCAGCGAGTTGCTGAGCGCGCAGACGACCGACCCGGTCACCAGCAGCCCGAGGCAGAGCACGAGGATCAGCCGCTTGCCGTACATGTCCCCCAGCCCTCCGAACACCGGGGTGGCCACGGCGCCGGCCAGCAGAGTGGCGGTGATGGCCCAGGAGGTGTTCGACGGGGTGGCGTGCAGCAGGGTCGGCAGCTGCGGGACCAACGGGATGACCAAGGTCTGCATGAGCGCGACCACGATGCCGGCGAACGCCAGCACCGCCACTGTCAGGCCGCCGCGTGGCGCCCGCACCTCGGTCCCAGGGACCAGCGTCGTCATCGACGTCCTGTCTCGATCGTTGCGCTATGGGGCTCTATGACCACTCCCCCTTGTGCGCCGCGCTCACGCCCGCACCCACTTTCGGGTACGCGAAGATCGCGCGGCGGCCATCCCAACCGTAAGGCGATCGCCTCAATAGAGTCAAGCAGTTGACTTAATCAAGGCGATCCCTCTACGGTGCTCCCACGACCGTGCGGAGGTAATGGTGACCACGACCAAGCCCGAGCGTGGCGGCGAGACCCGTGAGCTGCTCGTGACGACGGCCGAGCGGCTGTTCGCCGAGCACGGGGTGGCGGCGGTGTCCAACCGCCAGGTCAGCGAGGCGGCGGGGCAGGCCAACAACTCCGCGGTCGGCTACCACATCGGCACGAAGACCGATCTCGTACTCGCGATCGTCCGCCGGCACGCCGAGCCGATGGAGCGGCGGCGCGCCGAGATGCTCACGACGATCACGGATTCGGCCGGCCTGCACGAGTGGATCGCCTGCCTCGTACGCCCCGTCACCGAACACATAGCCGATCTGGGCACCCCGACCTGGTACGCCCGGTTCGCCGCCCAGGTCACCACCGACCCCGCCTTCCGCAAGCTCGTCACCGACGAGACGATCACGTCCTCGTCGCTGCGGCAGACCCTCGACGGGATCTCCCGGCTCGTACCCGACCTGCCCGAGCAGGTACGACAGGAGCGCAAGGACATGATCCGGCACCTGCTGGTGCACATGTGCGCCGAGCGGGAACGCGCGCTGCACGAGGGCACGGCCACCCCGCACGCGACCTGGGACGCCGCCGCGACGGGGATGATCGACGCGATCACCGGCCTGTGGCTGGCCCCGGTCAGCGCCACTCCCTGATGGGCGGATGTCACTCCAGGAGGCGGATGGCCGAGGCGGGGCAGCCCGCGGCCGCGACGCGCACCGCCTCATGCTGCTCCGGCGGGGGCGCCTCGACCAGCACGACGACGACACCGTCCTCCTCGCGCTGGTCGAAGACCTGGTCGGCGGTCATCACGCACATCCCGCTGGCGCAACACAGGTCCTGGTCGGCGATCACCTTCATGACGGACCCTCCAGCTACCACGTGACCCAGACGTCCTGCAGCCCGCCGGAGAGCCCTCCGGTACGGAGCTTGAGCTCGTCAGGGGCATCCCGCAGCCGCAGGCTCGGCAGCCGCTGGGCCAGCGTGCCCAGCACGACCTGAAGCTCCATCCTGGCCAGGGGCTGGCCGATGCAGAAGTGCGGCCCCGCGCCGAAGGTGAGGTGCTGGTTGGCCTGCCGGCGCGGGTCGAACCGCTCGGGGTCGGGGAACTTGCGCGGGTCCCGGTTGGCGGAGGGCGCGCTGGGGATCAGCGTCGTCCCCGCGGGCACCGTCACGCCGCTCAGCTCGACGTCCTCGGTGATGAACCTGGGCACGCCGATCGCCGAGAGCGTGCTGTCCATGCGGAGGACCTCCTCGACCGTGCCCTGGATCAGCTCGGGGTCGTCGATCACCGCCTCGAAGCGCTCCCGCTCGGAGAGCACCATCGCCGCCATGATGGCGATCATGTTCGACGTGGTCTCGTGCCCGGCCAGTAGCAGCCCGCGCACGGTGGCGATCAGCTCGGCGTGGCTGAGGCGGCCGTCCTCGCTGTCGGTGATCTGCGTCAGCTCGCTGAGCAGATCGTCGCCCGGGTTGGCCCGGTTGCGGTCGATCAGGTCGGAGACGTAGGCGTTGAACTCCTCGTACGCCTGGTCGACCTCCTCCTGGGTGTTACGCGTCAGGGTCAGCATGGTGCGTGACCAGTGGGCGAACTTGTCCTGGTCCTCGCTGGGCGCGCCGACCAGCGCGCAGATGACGCGCACCGGAAGCGGCAGTCCCAGCCCGGCCGACAGGTTCGCCGGGGAGCCCTTGGCCACGAGGCCGTCCACCAGGTCGTCGGTCATCGCCTGGATCCTGGGGCGCCACACCTCCATCCGCCGGACCGTGAACCAGCGGCTGAGCAGCCGCCGCCACCGCAGGTGCCCCTCCCCCTCGCTGATGTTCTCGCTGCCCATCCGGCGCCGGCTGAACAGGCCGCCGTCCTTCGTGGTGGACATGCGGGCGGCGCCCTCACGGGCGAGGTTGCGGCTGAACCGCGGGTCCGAGATCACCGCACGGGCGTCGTCGTACCGGGTCACCAGCCCGGCCACGTCGCCGCTGGGCAGCCGGACGTGCGCGACAGGGCACTGCTCGCGCAGCTCCGCCAGCTCCGCGGGCGGCTCCAGAGCCGTGGCCCGGGTGAAGGGATAGTCAGGAATCGCCTCAGCAGTCATCGTGCCCTCCAGTTCGGGAACCTGATCGCACTCACCTTAAGTCGGCTGCTTTATTAAGGCAACCTCCTTGAAATGGCCCTCGGATGCCCTTCTGGGCCGCCTTTGGTGCATAACGGGCTTGGCGGTCGGCGGGTGGTGCGGCTGACCGGCGACGGGCGACCGTCGGGCGCGGGGTCGTCGCGGAGCGTCGCGTGGGAGCTAGGCTCAATAGATCGGAAATGTGGGAGAGAAGGGACCCGATCATCGTCAACGACTACTTTCCCTCGTCCGAGGGCCCACGGCGATCGGCGCGCCGGCGCGTGACGGAGGCGGCGATCCTCAGCAGCCACGACCAGAGCCGGGCCGACATCGCCCAGTGGACCTGCCCGCACGGGCAGCACGCCGGGCACGGCTGCGTCACCTGCTACGAGGTCTCGGCCGACGCCGATCCGGCGTTGCCGTTGTGGGAGGTCGCGGTCTGGTTCACCTCGGCGCGGCCGATCCCGATCAGGACCCTGCACGACGTACACCGCCACGGCCGCCGCTTCGCGCTGGACCAGCCGTCGACCCCCCTGGTCTACCTGCTGAGCGGGCAGATACGCGCCGAACTGGGCGCGGAGGCGGTGGCGGGCATGGTCGGGTTCCTGCTGCAGAACCAGCACATCGTCGACGAGTTCATCGTCACGGAGATCCGCGCCGTCCACTCCTGACGCCCGAATGGGTAGGGGACTACTCAGGTGCGGCGCCCCATTCCTCCTCACTCTTGGCTTAACGGCACAACCAAGAGAGAGGGGGCGCGATGGCCGTCACTCGAATCGACTGGCATTGGTTCTCCGCCTGGGGAAACGGTTACCACACGGTCGATGTCAACCTTCCCCCGGCGCTGGTCGGCACGTCGGTCTCGCTGTACGGCGCGACCGGGGGCGGGACGCAGTACGCGGGGATCAAGCACTTCCGGCGCAGGCTCGACTCCGGCGCCGATCAGGACGTGGACTTCGGCGAGTGGCCCTCGTGGCCGCCGCTGGTCTTCGACCGCGTCAGCAGCGTCACTCTGGCGATCGCCACGGGCACGGATCAGACCGGCTGGCTGCTCGCGCGGCTCGACTTCTGGGGGTGAGAGATGGAATTCAGGTCAACGGGCGGCGGTCGGGTCGCCTACGTCAAGAGCTGCGTCCTGTATGACGCCGACGGCGTGATCCAGCACGTCCATCACGTCGTGGACATGGAGGGCGTCGAGGAGACGCCGGAGAGCGTGGTCGCCGAGCGGGCGCTCGCGCTGGCCAGGGATCGCGGGCTGGACTACGCCGCGCTGCGGGCGCTGCACGTGGACCCGTCGCTCATCAGCGGCCCGGTGCACATGCGGGTCGACACCTCCAGCGGGGCCCTGGTGACGGAGGAGTCTTCCGCCCTTTAGCCACGGTCCTGTTAGCCACGGTCCTGGCCGACCGGCGGCGCGCACCCGCTGCCAAGCCGGTGTCAATCTGCGTGCAAGCGGCTCTCGTTAGCGTCGCCGGTATGTCACAACGATGGTTATTCGGTGCCGGCGCGGCGACCGCGGTCGCCGCGCTGCTGGTCACATCCTCCCCGGCGGCGGCCGGTGCCGCCACCCAGAACACAGCGGCACCGGCGGCCACTCCGGCGAAGGTGTCCAACAAGCTGTTCCACGCGTGGCTGCGGCGCGACCGCGCGGCGGCCGCGAAGGTGGGCACCCCCGCGGCGGTGAATTCGATCTTCTCCTACGTCTACCGCGCGCCCGACGAGTTCGCGGGCTGCGCCGGCAACGCGTGCCGGTTCGTCCACACCAGCGTGCGGGTACCGGGCGGGCTCAACGGCCTGCTCATGATCGTCTCAGGCTCGAAGGTCACCCGGGTCTACCAGTCGCGCCACGTGACCAAGCCGGCGGTGGCCGCCAAGCAGCTGCTCACGGCGTGGCAGAAGGACGACCGCAACCTCGGCCTCGAGGTCGCCTCTCAGCAGGCGGTCGCCAGACTCTTCCGAGTCAAGTACGACCCCAAGGGCGTGACCTACTACTTCCAGGGCTGCACCAAGGAGCCGAAGGGCTACAGCTGCGCCTATTCCTACGACGGCGGCGCCCTGCTGATGCACCTCAAGGGCTCGGTCACTCGCGGGTACGACGTCCAGTCGATCGGCTACATCGCCGACTGACCGTTACCGATTTCCGATCACCTCAGGACGCGGGGACGGGTCACAGCATGATCGGCAGGCTGCGGTCCAGCCCGGACATGTGCAGGAGAGCGAGCATGAACGGGCGGGGCCCGGCCAGCGCGAGCGTGATGCCCTGGGCACGGGCGCGGTGCTGGATGCCGACCAGGATGCCCAGGCCGGTGGCGTCGCAGAACGACACCCCCGACAGGTCGATGATGAGCGTGCCGGTGCACGTCGTCAGGGCCGTCACGAGGTTCTGACGGAGCTCCTTGCTGGTGAAGATGTCGATCTCACCGCTCACCTGGATCGTGGTCGGAGCGGATGTTCCGCCGGCTCTGGGAAGCGGTATGGCGTGCGTGATGGTCATGATGATTCCCCCATCGAGGTCCGAGCTCAGCGTGCCCTGTCCAGATCTCTGGAGAAACCCGTGAGCGGTCGATCGCCGTGGGCGACGCTGACCTGGGTGCCAACGCACGAGATGTCCTCGGTGGGATGAGTTTATCGCATTTCCCGGTCAGTATTCGGAATGGTGTATTGGGCGATTCATTAACCAAAAGAGATATTCCACGCGATTATTTACTGAAGCCCGCCATCAGGCCACTGAGGAGCTGGCGCCGGCCCACCACGTACAGGGTCAGGATCGGCAGCGTGGTCAGGACAACCGAGGCGAGCACCGCCGGCACGTTGATGCTGTACTGGCCCTGGAAGGTCCACAGAGCCAGCGGCAGGGTCCGCTTGTCCGGGCTTTGCGTGAGGATCAGCGGCAGCAGGAAGTTGTTCCAGATCGTCAGCGCGTTGTAGATCGTCACCGTCACCACGGCCGGCCGGGACAGCGGGAAGGCCAGGCGCCAGAGCGTCCCCCATTCGGTGGCGCCGTCCATCCGCATCGACTCGAACAACTCCTTCGGGACGTCGCGGATGAAGTTGGACAGGACCAGCACCGACAGCGGGATCGCGAAGGCGATCGACGGCAGGATCATCGCCAGCAGGGTGTCGTAGAGGTGCAGCCGGATGATGATCAGGTAGATCGGGATGACCGTCGCCTGCAGCGGGATGGCCAGGCCCATGAGGAACAGGGAGTTGACCGACCGGATGAACCGGCGGGAGGAGGAGCCCCGGACGATCGCGTAGGCCGCCATGAAGGAGACGCCGACGGCAGGGATCACCGCGCCGACGGTGACGATGAGGCTGTTGACGAAGTACTGGATGAAGTCGGACTCGATGACCATGCGGTAGTTGGCCAGGGTCGGCTCGGTCGGCGGCGCCAGCGGGTTCATCGCGTAGTAGTTGCTCTGCGTCTTGAAGCTGGTGATGACGATCCAGTAGACGGGCACCACCACGACGACCAGCCAGAGCCACCCGGTCGCCCCGCCCAGCCAGTTCCAGTGCCGGGCGGGCGCGTCGCGTTCGTGCCGGGGCTTCTGGGCGCTGGTCCGCTCAGGGCGTGTTGTCAGGGTCGTCCCCATGTCAGGCCCCTTCCATCTGGCTGTGGTCGGCCTTGCCGCCGCCGAGCCGGCGCAGCAACAGCGACAGGGCGAGGCCCACGAGGACGAGGATGAGGGCGATCGCGCTGGCCGGGCCCATGAGGTTGGCCTGGAAGCCCCGCTTGTACATGTCCAGGGCGAGCACCCGGGTGGCGTCGCCCGGACCCCCGGCGGTCAGCACGAAGATCAGGTCGAAGAAGGTCAGCGAGCCGACGAGCACGAGGGTCGTGGACGTGATCATCGTGTACTTCAGCTGCGGCAGGGTGATGCTGAAGAACTTGCGCACCCGCCCGGCGCCGTCCAGCTCCGCGGCCTCGTACATCGACTTCGGGATCTGGCGTACGCCGCCCTGGTAGATCAGCGAGTGGAACGGGATGAACTGCCAGGACACCACGAAGACCACGACGCCGAGGGCGAGGCCGGGCCGGCCGAGCCAGTCCTGGCTGAGCAGCTCGATCTTCAGTCCGGCGCCGAGGCCGAAGTTCGGGTCGAGCAGCGCCTTGTAGGTGATGGCGATGGCCGCCGAGCTGAGCAGGAGCGGGATGAAGTACAGCACCGACAGCACCGCGCGGTAGCGCTGGGCCCCGGCCAGGAACACCCCGAGCAGGATGCTCGCCGGCGTCTGCACCAGCCAGGACAGCGCCATGATCAGGAACGTCACCCACAGCGCGTGCGGCAGGCCGGGGTCGGTGAGGACGGCGTGCCAGCTGGTGAAGCCCGAGAAGTGGATGTCGCCGATGCCGTCCCAGGTGGTGAAGCTGAGCGCGAGGACCCCGATCAGCGGGATCACCCCGAAGCCCACGAAGAACACCAGCGCCGGAACGGTCAGCCACGCGAGGGGGAGGTTGCGTCCCCCTCGCGCCCGGGCCGATGGCTGACCTGGTCCGGCGGAGGTCGGAATGGTGGTCACTTGCCGATGACCGCGTTCATGTTGGTGGTGAACTGCTGCGGTGAGATCGACAGCTGGAACAGCTTGGCGATGTTGTCGAGCAGCACCTCCGCCGCCGTGGGGCTGAGCGCCTGGTCCCAGGACTGGGCGAAGGTCTTGGCATTGCTGGCGATGCCGTAGACGAACTTCAGCCACTCCGCGTCCTTGGAGGAGGTGAACGCGCTGTCGGCGCCCTTGACGATCGGCACCGAGCCGGCCCCGACCCACGCCTTGATCTCCTCGTCCGAGAGCAACGAGGCGAAGAACTTCTTGGCGATCTCCTTCTGCTCCGGGGTCGCCTTGGAGGAGATCGACATGTACTGGCCGGGGTTGCCGACCGTGTCGCTGGGGTCGCCCTTACCGCCGTCGACCGGCGGGAAGTTCATGTAGCCGAGGCTGCCACCGGAGACGAAGTCGCCGCCGTCCTTGGACATGCTCCCGTACGTCCAGCCGCCGTGGAGCATCATCGCGGCCTTGCCGGTGTACAGCAGCGCCTGGTCGGCGTTGGAGTCCGCGGTGATCGAGGAGAAGCCCTTGATGAACCCGTTGGCCTTGATCAGCTCCTGCATCTTGGTCAGGGCGTCGATGGCGGCCGGGTTGGACCAGGCGTCCTTCTGACCGTCGAACACGGCCTGGAACACCTCGGAGCCGCCGATGCGGTCGAAGAGGAACTCCAGCCACATCATGTTCGTCCAGCGGGACTGCCCGCCGAGGGAGAACGGCGCGATGCCCTTGGCGTTGAACTTGGGCACCAGGTCCATGATGTCGCCCCAGGACTGGGGCGGCTGGGCGCCGATCTGCTCGAAGAGCTTCTTGTTGTAGTACAGGACGATCGGCTGCACGGTCTCGCACGGCATCGCGTAGATCTTGCCGTCCACCGTCGCGGCCCCGAACGAGGACGGGAACAACCGGTCCTTGACCGCCGCGTTCTGCCCGAACCACGAGGTGAGGTCCTCGACCTGGCCGGCCTGGACGTAGCTGCGCAGGCCGCCGCCGCCCCAGCCCCAGATGATGGTGGGCGCCTGGCCGGCCCCGATCGCCGTCTTGATCTTCGTCTTGAAGGCGTCGTTCTGGAAGGTCGTCCCGGCGATCTGGCCGTTGGGGTTGGCCTTGTTGAACCGCTCCATGGCGGCGGTGCGGATGCCTTCCTGCGGCTGCGTGGACAGGTACCAGTAGGTGGCCTTGGCGCCACCACCACCACTGCTGGCACCGGGTTTGGTGGGGCCGGAGCTGCCGCAGGCGGCGAGCGCGGCCCCCAGGGGCAGGCCCATCGAGAGGCTGAGGAAGGTGCGGCGAGACGTTGTCCTGGACTCCACGCTGATCTCCGTACTCGAATGCCGGGGGCGGGCCGCGGCTCGTTGATCATCGGATGCGGTGGCCGGCGGTCGTGGAGCAGCACCCCCCGATGCCTCTCCCCCAATCCGCCTTTTAAGTAGGTTCTCGAAACATTTGCGAAATGACCGCGCGGCCGTCAATCTAGATTTCGGCTGTTGACGTGTCAAGACCCAGGAACGCCCGGCAAGCACGACCCGTAAAGATCACTTGACGGCGCCGAAACATTGCGAAATATTGCGGCACTAAGGAGAGCAGCAGATGACGGCTGTAGATCGGCCCCTCGCGGCGGCGCGGGTTCTCCGCCCGTGGCAGGACCAGACGCTCCCCGTGGCCGAACGGGTCGACGCCCTCCTTGCCGAGATGACCCTGGAGGAGAAGGTCGGCCAGCTCGGCAGCCGGTGGGTGGGCAATGACAGCCGGCCGGCCGACCAGCCCGATCCGGACCCGGACGTGACCCTCAATGTGGCGCCGATGCAGGACGTGTTCGCCGCGTCCGGGACCATCCCGTTGGAGGAGGCGAGCCGCCACGGGCTCGGTCACCTGACCCGCGTCTTCGGCAGCGGACCGGTCACCGCCGCCGAGGGTGCGGCGGAGGTGGTCCGCCTGCAGAGCTTGGTCGTCGAACGGTCCCGGCTCGGCATTCCGGCGCTGGTCCATGAGGAGTGCCTGACCGGGTTCACGACGTACGGCGCGACCGTCTACCCCGCCGCCATCGCGTGGGGTGCCACGTTCGACCCCGGCCTCGTGGAGCGGATGGCCACCGCCATCGGACGGGACATGCGCGCCGTGGGCGTGCACCAGGGCCTGTCCCCTGTGCTGGACGTCGTGCGCGACTACCGCTGGGGCAGGGTCGAGGAGACGATGGGCGAGGATCCCTATCTCGTCTCGATGCTCGGCGCCGCCTACGTCCGCGGCCTGGAGAGCGCCGGGATCATCGCCACGCTCAAGCACTTCGCCGGCTACTCCGCCGCGCGGGCGGCCCGCAACCACGGTCCCGTCCCGATGGGCCGCCGCGAACTGATGGACATGATCCTGCCGCCCTTCGAGACCGCCATCGCCGAGGGCGGCGCGCGCTCGGTGATGAACTCCTACTCCGACGTGGACGGCGTCCCGGCCGCGGCCGACTCCTGGCTGCTGACCGACCTGCTGCGCGAGGAGTGGGGATTCACCGGGACCGTCGTCTCGGACTACTGGGCCGTGCCGTTCCTGGCGACCATGCACGAGGTCGCCGCCGACACCGACGAGGCCGGCGTCCTGGCGCTCAGCGCGGGCATCGACGTCGAGCTGCCCGACACCCTCGGTTTCGGCCCGCACCTGGTGGAGCGGGTACGCCGGGGCGAGCTGCCCGAAGCCCTGGTGGAGCGGGCGGCGCGCCGCCTGCTCACCCAGAAGGTCCAGCTGGGGCTGCTCGACCAGGACTGGACGCCCGAGGGCTCAGTGTCCGCGGGGGCCACGGTGGACCTGGACTCGCCGGACAACCGGGCGCTGGCCCGCGAGATGGCCGAGCGGTCCATCGTCCTGCTCGACGGCGGTACCGCGCTGCCCCTGCGCGCGGAGGAGCTGCGCCGCGTCGCGGTCGTCGGGCCCGCCGCGGCCGAGCCGCGCGCCTTCATGGGCTGCTACGCCTTCCCCAACCACGTCCTGCCCCGCCACCCCGGCCTCGGGCTCGGCCTCGAGGCGCCCAGCGTCCTCGACGCCCTGCGGACCGAGCTGCCGGACACCGAGATCGTCCACGCACCCGGCTGCGACGTGCGAGGCGAGGACCGATCCGGCTTCGCCGCCGCGACGGCCGCGGCCCGCGCGGCGGACCTGTGCGTGGCCGTCGTGGGCGACCTCGCGGGCCTGTTCGGGCAGGGGACCTCGGGCGAGGGCTGCGACGCCGAGGACCTGCGGCTGCCCGGGGTGCAGGAGGACCTGCTGGCCGAGCTCGCCGCCACGGGGACGCCGGTCGTCGTGGTCGTCGTCTCGGGCCGTCCGTACGCGCTGGGCGAGGTGCACGCCGGGGCCGCCGCGCTCGTCCAGGCGTTCATGCCCGGTGAGGAGGGCGCGGCGGCCATCGCCGGGGTGCTGTCCGGCCGGGTACAGCCAGGCGGCAGGCTGCCCGTACAGATTCCCCGCCGGCCGGGCGGGCAGCCGGGCACCTATCTGCAGCCGCCGCTGGGCCTCAACAGTCACGGCATCAGCAACCTCGATCCCACTCCGCTGTTCCCCTTCGGCTACGGCACCTCCTACACCTCCTTCGAGGTCGGCGACCTGCTCATCAGCGACGCCGAGGTGCCCACGGACGGGGAGTTCACGGTGTCGGTCCGCGTCCGCAACACCGGTGGCCGGGCGGGCGAGGAGGTCGTCCAGCTGTACCTGCACGACGTGCTCGCCCAGGTCACCCGGCCGGTGCGGCAGCTGGCCGGGTTCGCGCGGGTCCGGTTGGAGGCGGGTACGAGTGCGTGCGTACGCTTTCACGTACACGCTGACCGGACCGCCTTCACCGGCCGTGACCTGCGGCGGATCGTCGAGCCCGGGGACGTCGAGGTGCTCGTCGGCACCTCCGCCGCCGACCTGCCGTGCCGCGGCGTCGTCCGGCTGACCGGCCCGCTGCGGGTCGTCGGTCGCGACCGGCGGCTCGTCACGCCCGTGGACGTGGACCCCGTCGCCGGGAAACCCGTCACCGGGGAACCCGTCGCTGGGGACCCCGTCGCCGGGGAACCCGTCGCCGGGGAACCCGTCACAGGGAAAGTCGCAGGGAAACAGGAGGGCAGAGATGCCGGTCAGTCCTAGGCGGGCCACGCTGGCCACCGTGGCGGCCTCGGCCGGCGTGTCCGTCGCGACCGTCTCCAAGGTGCTCAACGGCCGCAGCGACGTCGCGCCGGCGACCCGCTCCCTGGTGCAGTCTTTGCTGCAGCAGCACGACTACGTCGCGCCGTCACCGCGCCGGACCGAGGCGACCGGGGTCGGCACGATCGAGGTGCAGTTCGATACGGATCTGACCGCGTACTCCGCCGAGATCATCCAAGGCGCGGTCGAGGCCGGGGCCGAAGTCGGCATCGGGGTCGTCATCAGCATCCGCAGGGGCAGGGAGCGTACCCCCGGGTGGGTCCGCTCCCTGATCTCCGCCGGTCGGCGGGCGCTGATCGCCGTGACCAGCGAGCTGACCTCGGCACAACTGACCGCCCTGTCCCGGGCCCACTTGCCGCTGGTCGTGATCGACCCGCTGAACCTGCCCAGCGTCCGCGTGACCAGCATCGGGTCGACCAACTTCACGGGCGGCTTCGCCGCGACCCAGCACCTGCTCTCCCTCGGGCACCGGCGCATCGCCTACCTCGGCGGCCCGGCGTCCGCGGCCTGCAACCAGGCCCGCCTGCACGGCTACCGCGCCGCCATGGAGGCCGAGGGAGTGCCCGTGCCGCCCGCCTATGTACAGACGGGGCACTTCCACTACCCGGACGGCATGGTCACCGGCGCGGCGGTGCTCGACCTGGCCCAGGCTCCGACGGCGATCTTCGCGGCCAACGACGAGATGGCCCTGGGCGTCATGGAGGCCGCCCGGGCGCGCGGCCTGCGCATCCCCGAGGACCTCAGTGTCGTGGGCTTCGACGACACCCAGCTCGCCCCGATGGCCTCACCCCCGCTGACCACCGTCCGCCAGCCACTGCGCGAGATGGGCGGCGTCGCCCTGCGCACGGCGCTGCGCCTGGCGGCCGGCGAGAAGATCGACTCCCACCACGTGGAACTCGCCACCGAACTGATCGTCCGCGGCTCGACCGCTCCGGCATCGCCCGCCTCCAGCGCCTTGGCCCCCTGAGGCACGGTCCCGCCGCCGCCCGTCCGAGCCTCAGGCGGCCAGGTCAGTGGGGCTGTTCAGGTGAGCGTGCGTGGATGGTCTCGGCCCAGGTGTCGGCCCAGACGTTGAGCTCCCGAAGTGCGGGGCCAAGCGACGCCCCTACGACGGTCAGCGTGTAGCCCGCCTGGCTGGGAGCGACCAGTTCGGCGGTCGTCAGTTCGTCGAGGCGCTGGTACAGGACGCTAGAGGAAAGCCCTTCGCAGCGGGCGAGCAGAGGGCGCGCGCCGAGCGGGCCGTCTCGCAACTCCCAGATGATCCGCAGCGCCCAGCGTCGGCTCAGCAGGTCCATGGCGGCCATCAGCGGCCGGCCGGTCGCGGAGCCGCGAACGGGCCGGCCAGGAAGCGGAGTCCGATTCGTCGACATACCCCTCCTTGCGTTTCGATTTCCGAAACATTAGCATCGGGGCGTTCCGTTTCGATTTCCGAAACACTCAGAGGGAGGGTGGATGCCGCGCATAGCTCTGGTGGAACCGCCGTACGAGCCCGAAGTCGGGGCGCAGTTGGAGAGCATGATGCCGGCGGGTGTCCCGCCGATCGGGCTGTTCCGGATGTTCGCCCGCAATCTTCCGATGACCGGTGCGATGCACGGATGGGGCCGTTACGAGTTGGGCCGTCAGCTGACGCTGACCATGCGGGAGCGGGAGATCACGATCGCCCGTACGTGTGCGCGGTGCCGCTGCGAGTACGAGTGGGGCGTCCATGTGTCGATGTTCGCCGAGCGGGTCGGGCTGACCACCGCGCAGATCGTCTCGGTGACGCACGGGACGCACAGCGATCCGTGCTGGGAGTCTCCGCGAGAACGCCTGCTGATCGAGGCCGTCGACGCCCTGCACGACAGCTGCGACATCGACGACGCACTGTGGGCCCGGCTCGCGGAGGTCATGGACGACGGCCAACTCCTCGACCTCCTCATGCTCTGCGGCTGGTACCACGCGATCAGCTTCGCCGCCACGGCGGCACGCGTGCCCCACGAGCCACACGCCCCACGGTTCGCCGACTTCGCTCCCGCGAGCTGAGAAACCTCCCGAGGCAGGCAGGCAGGCAGGCAGGCAGGCAGGCAATTATTCAGTGGCGCGACCCGTACGGGTCGGCGAAGACTCGCCGTATGCGGGAGAGCTGGAGATTGTCCGACGGCACGGTCACCCTCTCCCCCTTGTGCCTGGATGACATCGACGCCCACCTGGCCGGGGAAGACGACCAACTGGTGCGCTGGCTCAACGGAGGACCAGGGACCCGGGCCACGGTCGAGACGCACATACGCCGATGTCTGGAGCAGTGGGCGGCCGGTGGGCCCGTCCGTACGTTCGGGATACATTCAGCGGGAATCCTCGCGGGGACGATCGACGTGCAGTTCGACCAGCCGTATCTGGTCCCCGGGCAGGTCAATCTCGCCTACGGGCTCTACCCGGCCTGGCGCGGCCGTGGCATCGCCACCCGCGCGGTGGGGCTGGCCTGCCTGCACGCGGCAGCCGCCGGGGCGACCCAAGCGGTCATCAGGGTGGATCCGGAGAACACCGCCTCGGCGGCGGTGGCCGGCCGAGCCGGCTTCACCTACCTGAGAACGCGGCGCGACCTGGACCGCCGCCTCCGACGTCGACATCGACCACCTGGTATCTGTGCCCGCCGCGCAGATGTGATCGGAAGCTCCTGGTCGAGGCGTGAGCAACATATCGCCGGCAAGTGCCGACATCAAGAGCGCCTACCGTCGTCAGAGGTTGCGCTCATCAGGTATCCCACAGGGCCTGGTAGCGCTGCACGCTGGGTGGTTTGCCGGGCAGCGGGCCGGTGTTGTGGGCTTTCAAGCCGTCCAGGGCGATGGCCAGCAGCCGGGAGCGGATCTCTTCTTCGCCGTGCCCGGGCAGGTGCGGGGCTGTGCGGCTGAACTGGCCGATGAGCAGGGAGATGTCCATGGTGGACACGTCCGTGCGAAGCACTCCTGCGCGGTGAGTGCGGGCGATGAGTTCGTCGGCCAGGTGCTGGGCTCGCTGGTTGGCGCGCCGCATCTCGGGCGTGACCTCGATGGCGCCGGCCAGCGGGGCCAGGATGCCGAAGCCGAAGGCCACGCATTGCTGGATGTAGGAGGCCAGTCCCTGCCAGGGGTCCTCGTGAGCCAGGCCGTCCTGGGCGGCGCCCGCGACGCGTTCCATCGAGTCGACGCACAACCGTTGGAGGAGTTCTTCCTTGGTGCGGTAGCGGCGGTACAGGCTGCCCATGCCCACGCCCGCATGCTCGGCGACGGCTGATACGGGCGCATCGAATCCCTGAGTGGTGAACACGTGGCGGGCGGCCTCGATCAGCGCGTGGTCGTTGCGGGCCGCCAAGGCCTGCGGGCCTCGCTTGCGGCGAGTCACGGGGTCGGACATGGACCACAGGATACCGATTGCGGAGCGCTTCGCTCCGAGTTACATTACCCGGAGCAAAACGCTCCGAGTAAGAGGCGGTTATCTGACCATGTCTGCTTCCCGTGTTGTTCTCGTCACTGGCGCGACCGGCAACCAGGGCGGAGCCACCGCCCGCGAGCTGCTGGTTCGCGGCTGGGCCGTCCGCGCGCTCGTCCGTGATCCGCGTAAGCCCGCAGCGCAAGCGCTGCGCGAGCAGGGCGCGGAGCTGGTCCAGGGCGAGTTCGACGACCCCGGTTCCTTGCGCGAGGCGATGAGCGGCGTGTACGGCGTGTTCAGCGTCCAGGCGCTGGCCTACGAGCCCGAGACCTTGGCCGCCGAGGTCCGCCATGGCAAGACCGTGGCCGACATCGCCCGCGACAGCGGCGTCGCTCACCTGGTCTACAGCTCCGTGGGCGGCGCCGAACGCGAGACCGGCATCGACCACTTCGAAAGTAAGGCCGAGATCGAGCAGCACGTCCTGACCCTCGGCGTGCCCGCCACCATCCTGCGGCCGGTGTTCTTCATGAACAACCTTCTCCACTACGCCAACGCCGTGGGCGAGCGGCTCCTGGCGTTGCCGGTTAAGCCGGACAAGCCGATGCAGCTCATCGCCACCGACGACATCGGGGTCTTCGCCGCTGACGCCTTCGACAATCCCGCACGGTTCATCGGCCGGCAGATCGAACTTGCCGGCGACGAGCTCACTTTCCCCGAGGTCGCGGAGATCTATGAGCGCGTCACCGGCACTCCGACCAGGTTCGAGGCACTGCCGATCGATGAGCGCATGTTCGAGTGGTTCGCTGAAGAGGGTTACCGGGCCGATATCGTGGCTTTGCGCCGTCGGCATCCGGAACTGCTGACGTTCGAGCAGTTCCTCACCCGGCGACTGAGCGCTAGCCGATCCTGACCTACGCTGGGCTCAAGCCCCTGCGACAGAGCATGCTCGCCTCCTGCTGACTCCCAGCCCAACGGCACAACGCCTTCGAGGAAGCGGAGGCGTTGTGCCTTCTCCTGCGGATCCACCCCGCAGCTTGGTTGTCCGGCGACCCGCACTAGCGTGTCTGGACGGCGTACCGCCGGAAATCTGTTGGGAAACGAGGTCAATCGTGGACAGTCGAGGCGTGCTCGTAACCGGATCGTCGCGTGGGATCGGCCGTGAGATCGCCAAGATCTTCGCCGGCGGCGGCGACCGGGTCGCGATCCACCACCGGGACTCCCCCCGCGAGGCGGAGGAGGTCAGATCCGCGCTCGACGGCGATGGCCACGCCGTCGTCCAGGGAGACATAGCGGATCCGGAGGCCGTCGCCGCGTTCGTCTCGGCGGCGATCGACGCCCTCGACGGCATCGACGTGCTCGTGAACAACGCCGCCGTCTACCTCTTCCACGATCCGCTGACCGTGGACTACGCCTCCTGGCAGCGAATCTGGCGCCGGACCGTCGAGGTGGACCTGCTCGGCGCCGCGAACGTCTCCTGGTGCGTGGCCCGGCACATGGTGGAGCGCGGCCGCGGCGGGCGCATCGTCAACGTCGCCTCCCGCGGCGCCTACCGGGGAGAGCCGCAGGCGCCGGGATACGCCGCCGCCAAGGCCGGCCTGACCGCGATGGGTCAGTCGCTGGCCATCGCGCTCGCCCCGCACCGCATCGCGGTCTCCTCGGTGGCGCCGGGTTTCGTGGAGACCGACATGGCGGCCGCCATTCTGACCGAGGAGAACCGGGCCGGCGTCGAGGCGCAGAGCCCGTTCGGCCGGATCGCCCAGCCGCAGGAGGTCGCGGCGGCGGTGCGCTATCTCGCCTCGGCCGAGGCGGAGTTCGTCAGTGGTACGGTGCTCGACCTCAACGGCGCCTCGTACCTGCGCTGAACCCGTGGCGGTGGCGACCACAGCCTGTCGTCACAGTAAGTGTCTTCTCGGCTACTTTCCGTACATGATGGAGGGCGTCCTACGGCGAGCCAGGCTCGCCCAGCGGAAACTTGCACCAAGGAGCAGTGTGAAGAGAATCCTCCTCGTACCCGCCCTGACCGCCGGAATCATCGCCCTCACCGCCAGTGCCGCCTACGCCTCGCAGTACATCGCCTACGAAGGCCGGGGCTTCACCGGCAGGTCCGTCGTCCTCGACGCGTGCGGGGTGTCCAACATCCCCTTCCACGGGTCCTACAAGTGGTACGGCGACGGCCAGTCCGGGCGCATGTACAACCAGCCCAACGCGCAGGGCGTGATGCATTTCGAGCTGCCCTCCAACCGCAACGCGGAGCAGCGGACGCCGGTCGGCTGGCAGAGCATCTTCATCGTGTGCTGAGCTGAGCGAACTACGGGGGGCGTCCGCACGGCGGGCGCCCCCCGTGGCGTCAGCTCTCCACGAGGATCCGCACGTCCCAGGGTCCGAGCGTCAGCTCCCCGCCGGCCTCGTGGTCACTTCCATCGAGTACGTCCCGCACCGCCACAGGCAGCCGGACCGCGACCGGATCCCACGACCAGTTGTGCACAAAGCGGACCTTCCGCCCGTCCCGGGAGGTGGCGCCCGTGGACGTCACGCTCGCGGCCCCGAACCGCCAGCCCGACGACTCGGCCGGGACAATCCAGTCGAACAGGGCGCGGGCCAGGACGGTGTCCGGCACGGTCCCCACGTAGGTGATCCGCCCCTCGCCGTGGGCGCGGCTGGTGACGGCGGGCCACCGGCCGTAGTGCGGGTGCTCGTAGCGGGCGAGCACCCGCGCCGTCTCCACCCGCACCTCGCCCGCCCAGCGCTCGCCATCCACCCGTACCCCGTCCGCCCAGCGCGTGGCCGCCGCGCCGGGCGGAAGCGCCAGCGGCGAGCCCTCGGGCGCGTGGACCGGGAGGTCGGCGTCCAGATTGGCGAACTCCTCGTACGAGATGCCGGCGGGCTCCGCGAGGCGGCCCGGCATGACGTCCGTACGAGCCCGCGCCTCCAGGTCGCCGTAGCCGGTGCGCGGTCCGAGCACCAGGTGCCCTCCGGCGGCGGCGTAGGCGGCGAGCCAGTCGAGCGTGGCGTCGTCGGCGATGTAGAGCGCGGGGACGACCAGGACGGGATGCCGGCCGGCGGCGTCCGCCGCCTCCTGCTCGGTGAGCTGCCCGGTGTGCATGATCCGCACCTGGAGGCCCGCGTCGAAGGCGCCTCGGTAGAACGGGTCGAAGATGCCCTCGTACGAGCGCCGGTCCGGCCCGCTCTGGCCGTCGGCGAGCGGCGGGTAGAACTCCAGCGCCCACTTGCTCGGCGCGGAGTAGAGCATCGTGATGTCGGCGTCCGGCGTGAGCCCCGCGATCAGGTCCCCGGCGCTCCTGAGCTCGGCTCCGATGCGCGCGATCTCCTGGTAGACGCGCCCCGGCCGGCCGCTGTGCGGCAGGATGCCACCCCAGTACGTCTCGGCACCGAAGTGCAGCGTGTGCCAGTGCCAGTACTCGATCATGCCGGCCCCGCGCGACACCAGGGCGTAGGCCGCCTGGCGCCACTGCCCGTCGTAGGCGGGGCGGTTCATCCAGGGGGCGCCGATCGCCTGCGCGTTGGTCTCGGTGACGAGGAAGGGCTCCTGGCGGGAGGAGTACATCCGGTCGGCGCTGTGGTAGAGCGCCCAGGTCCCGCTGGTCGTCCAGCCCTGCGGGCCGGCGCCGGTGTCGGGCAGGGCCAGGCCGTCCTGCATCGCGTAGTACGGGTTACCGGCGGTGACGTCCAGGTGGCGGGTCAGCCGGTCGTCGGCCAAGGCGGGCCGGTTGTAGGAGATGCAGGTGGTGACGAACTGCCCGGGCCGCGAGTACTCCCGCACGATGCCGGCCTGCCAGTCGATGAACTCGGCGGTCTGGTCGGCCTGGAAGCGGCGCCAGGCCAGGTCGTACTGGGCCTGGAGGTTGCCGTCGGGAGTCCACAGGTCTGCCCAGGTGGACAGGCGGTGCGACCAGTAGACCAGGCCCCATTCACGGTTCAGCGTCTCGACGTCGCCGTAGAGGCGGCGCAGATGGTCTACGAAGCGCTGGAAGAGGCCGTGGTTGTGGAGCAGTTCCAGGCCCGGTTCGTTGTCCACCTGGAAGCCGATGACCGCCGGGTGATCGGCGTAGCGGGCGACGATCTCCCGGATCACCCGCTCGGCGTGGAAGCGGAAGGCGGGGTGGGTGAAGTCGACCTCCTGCCTGGCCCCCCACGGGATGCGCTCGCCGGTCCGCCGCTCCCCGGCGATCTCGGGGTACTGGCGGGCCAGCCACGGGGGCACGGCGTACGTCGGGGTGCCCAGTACGACGTGGATGCCGCGCTCGTGCGCGCCGTCGAGCACCGGCCGCAGCCAGTCCAGCTCGAACCGGCCGTTCTCCGGCTCCCAGGTGGACCAGACGGACTCGCCCACGCGGATGACCGAGAAGCCCGCCCCGGCCATCAGGTCGAGGTCGGTCTTCAACCGCTCGTACGGCTGGTACTCGTGGTAGTAGGCGGCGCCGAAGAGCACCTGCTCGGGTAGCAACACGTTCTCCCATCCGGGTCATTGCTTGACCGTTCCTGAACAGTGAACGTGAGTTGCACTGGCGTGCCCCGAACGGTGTTGGGCGTGCTGGTTGCCCGCGTTCTGGCCGTATCCGGGCCCGGCGCATCGTGTGCGTGGTCCGGTGTGCGGTGGCGGGTTTCCTCACACCCGGCGGCACACGGTTCGGCCTGGACGCTCCGATGCCCCGCACGATCGCTCTGGTCGTGCGGGGGCGGTGGCGTCCGCCGCCGGATCGGGTGCTGCTGGGCGCGTCGTGCGATCGCCACGGCGGCGGCGTCGTGGCGGCTGGTCCGGCGTGTCCGGCTGGTCAGAGGGTTCTGCCAGTGCTGGGCCCCCCACCGGGAGGTGTAAGCGGGATCCACCGCGACGACGCTGATCCCGGCCGTCTGGGCCATGCTGGTGAGCCGGGCTTTCAGCTTGCCGGTGGGCATGCCGGAGATGAGCCGCCGAAACCGCTTGTTGCGGCCGTGCTTCTCGCGGGTCGCCTCCTGCGCGAAGTCCAGGTCTTCGATGGCGATCGCCATCACCTGGCACCCCCGGGCCCAGTGCAGCAGGCGCGTCAGGGCGTGCCGGACCTGGGCGTCGCGGTGACCTGCGCCGCCGGACAGGTCGTAGCCGAAGCGGCGCGGGTTGCCGATCGGGTTGCCGTGCACGTCCAGCCGCCAGGCGGCCAGGTGATCGGCGTTGGTGTCCACCCCGATCACCCCGCCGGCCAGCGCTGCCTGGAGTGGGATGATCGGGGTCGGCTGATGCTGCCAGGAGGCGGTCAGATACCAGCGGCCACGCGCCACCTCCAGGTGGATGCGGTAGGCGACGGCCCGGTCGGCGTCGATGCGGTCGGCCCATTCCTGTCTGCGGTGCGCGAAGCGCACCCGCGCGGCGAGCACGTAGCGGCCGTGCCCGACGTTGGCCAGGTGAGCCAGCGGGGCCGGGAGTTTGATGCTGACCTGGCCGTCGGGGGTGAGGCGGATGGTTTCGTTGCCGTAGCGTTTGCCCGACTCTCCATCGGCTTGCAGGAACCACCGCTCGGCCTGCCACCGCTCGCGCCATTCGGCCTCGGTGAGCTGAGCGGCGGCCAGGTGGTGACGGCTGTTGAGCAGTCGCTTGCCGCCCCGCACGATGTGCACCCGCCCGGCCTCGTAGTCGGCCCGCTCGCGTTGCAGCCGGTCGGTCAGCACGTGCAGGCGGCGGGTTTTGGCATGCCACTCCCGCCTGCTGCGGTAACCACCCGGCGCCTTCTTCGAACCCTTCGCGCCGATCGGCTGAGACAGCCGATGCGCGATCACCGCGATACCCGACTCAAGCGTGCGGATGTGGGCCAGATGGCAGCGGCGGGCCAGCGCCCACTGATCATGGCTGGCCTTGGTGATCGCCCCCGCCCACCGTGACGACGACAGCGGCGTCAACTCCCGCTTACGCTCCGCCCACGCCTGAGCCGAATGCTCCAGCCCAGCACGACAACGCACAGCCAAATCCCGCGACGCCAGCACACCCAGATACGCCCCCACCCGGCGCAACACCAGCTCATCGCGCGCCGTCAAACCCTTGAGCCGGTCACGGACAGCCACCCCGCACGGCCCGGCAGCCACGAACGACGCAGCGATCGGCCGCAACCGCTCAGCCATGACCGGTCGCCCCCATCGCCATACGGGCCGGCAAACCCATCGGCCAGCGACCACAATGGCAGCCGCAGCGGCGGGCGCACCACGCGATCGGCACCTCCACGCCATCACCTCACCGACACACCAGGATCACCCGCGACCCACTGCAGACCTTCGCTTACAGTGACCGTTAGGCTACCAGAAGTTTACCGCTGAGTCGAACATGTGAGCGACACATCCGCCACCCAACACCCACACCACAAGCGCACCTCGTCCACACAACCGGCGCAGGCGCTCAGGGCCAGGCTCAGCCCGGCCAGTACGGGGAGCCACCGCTTGTTGATGATCATTGCTAGACTCATTTCTCGTGTGTTGAGCACAAGGAGCCGGACGTCGCAGGTCCGAGCTCCGAGCAGGCCGAAGCCGGGGGGTCGGCGAAACGGTCGCCCCGGCTTCGGTCATGTCAGCGGCGCGCCGTCGCAGAGCGCGCACGCTGTGAAGGGGTCAGGGTGTCAGCCGGTCACCTCGATTCCGGGGGCGCGGTCGAGCCGCGCGGGATGAGTTCGGCCGGTGGTTCCTCCAGCACCGCCGGGCCCGTGGCCCCCTCGATCCGCTCCACCAGCAGCTGAAGGCCGCGGACCGCGGCGCCCTCGAAGTCGCTGTGGATGGTGGTCAGGGGCGGGACCAGGTAGGCGGCGTGCGGCGAGTCGTCGAAGCCGACGAGGCTGACGTCCTCCGGCACGCGCAGCCCGGCCTCGCTGAACGCCCGCATGACGCCTATCGCCATGTCGTCGTTGGCGACGAACACGGCGGTCACATCGCCGGCCGCGACCAGCTCGACGCCGGCGGTGTAGCCCGACGCGGGATACCAGTCGCCCTCCAGGACCGGCGGCTCGGGCACGCCGGCCGCGGCCAGCGCTTCGCGCCAGCCGGCCAGCCGGTCACGCGCGGCCCACCAGCGCTGCGGCCCCGCGACATGCCAGACGGTGGCATGGCCCAGGGACAGCAGGTGTTCGGTGGCCGCGCGTCCGGCGGCGACGCCGCCACCGCTGATGAACACGCCGTTGTCGGCGTACGGCGGGCTCAGCTGGTTGAAGCTCAGGACCGGCACGTCCGGGTCCAGGGCCAGGTCCTGTCCCTCGTCTATGGGCTCCGACAGCACGATGCCGTCCACGCCCTGGCTGATCAGCGAGTCGATGGCGGCGCTGATGCCGCCCGGCTCGCCTTCGAGGGTGCACACGATGCTGAGTGAGTAACCGGTCCTGCGGGCCGCTCGCTCCAGCGCGACCAGCGTCGCGGCGGGGCCGTACAGGGTGCTGCCGAGCGAGACGACCCCGATGCGGTGGAATCGGCCCTTGATGAGCGCCCGCGCGGCCGTGTTGGGGCGGTAGCCGAGCTCTCGCGCGGCCTGCAGCACGCGCTCGCGCAGGTGCTCGCGGACGTTGGGTTCGCCGTTGATCACCCGGGAGACGGTCTTCTGCGACACTCCGGCCAGCCGCGCGACGTCCATGCTGCCGGCCGGGCGGCGGGGGCCGCGACCTGTATCGCGCATGGGTCACGCTCCGGGAGCTGTTGACTACGTAGTCAGGAGTCTCCGGTAACTCCACTCCCACGTCAACGGCTTGTTACCGGAACGTTGCCACTTCAGCGCTCAGCATGTGGCGCTGCCTTCAAGGGCACGCGATCACGGCGAGACGTCGAGGTCCTGGGCGCGGTGCAACCCCGTGGCCCGGTTCACGCGCCCGGTCAACCTCGTGACCGTGGTGCGGGGCAACGCGCGGGAGAGCCAGGTCGCCGGTCTGTTGATCGCCCGCCCGGGGTAGGAGTTGACGGCGCCCTTGGCGAAGGCGTCGAGGGTCTTGACCGCGACATCCTCCGGCGCGTCGGTGAACGCCGGATTCATGGTGGCGGAGGTGGCGTCGAAGAATGCCGTGGCGGTGGCTCCGGGGTGGGCCGCCATGACCCGCACCCCGGTGCCGCGCAGCTCCTCGGCCAGCGCCTCGGTGAACGACAGCACGAACGCTTTCGTCGCCGCGTAACTGGCCTGGTACGGCATCGGCTGGAAGGCGGCCGTGGAGGCCACGTTGATGATTCCGCCGCGCCCCCTCTCCGCCATGCGGTTGCCGAGTACGTGAGTCAGGCTCATCAGGGCGATGGCGTTCAGTTCGACGGAGTCGACGTTGCGCCGCAGCGAGGAGCTCAGAAACGGGCCGATGGCGCCCGCGCCCGCGTTGTTGACCAGAAGATCGATGGTGCGGCCCTGTCGGTCGAGTTCCGAGGTCAGACGTGCCACCCCGTCGGGATCGGCGAGATCGGCCACTTCGGCCGTTACGTCGACCCCGTGCTCCTGCTGGATCTCGTCGGCGACCCGGCGCAGCGCGTCGCCGGAGCGGGCCACGAGTACGAGATCGGCCCCTCGTCGGGCGAGTTCACGGGCGTACGCCACGCCGAGACCCTTCGAGGCGCCGGTGACGAGCGCGGTGATGCCTGCGTACCTGTACATGGGCGTATCGCTTCCTCGTGCTCGGTGTCGCCATTTACTTCGAACCTCAAAGCAAGGAACAAAGTAACAGCTTCGAGCCTCGAAGCAAACTGCGAGCCTCAGGGCGCGACGGATCAGCCGCTCGAGCCGGTGGTGCCGGCCGACCGGCTGTTCTGCGACGCGCCCAACCTTGTCAATCAGCTGGATGGGCTAGGTGAAGGCCGGTCTCCAGGTCTCGGCCAGGGTGAGGAAGGCCGAGTTCTCCTCCGGCAGTCCCATGGTGACGCGGACGCCTTCTCCGGAGAAGGCGCGGACGATGACCCCGTTGGCGAGGCAGTGGTCGGCGAAGGCCGTGCTGTCCTGGCCGAGCGGCAGCCACACGAAGTTCGCCTGGGAGGCGGGCAGGTCATAGCCGAGGGCCCGGAGCTCACGAGTGACGCGCTCGCGCTGCTCGACCGTGCGGGCGACCCGCCTGGCGACCTCCTCGTGCTCCTGGAGCGCGGCGACCGCCGCCTCTTGGGCGAGCGCGCTGACGCTGAACGGCGTCTGCGTCTTGCGTACTTGCGCGATGATCTCGGGCGCGCCGACGCAATAACCGATCCGCAGCCCCGCCAGCGCGTACGCCTTGGAGAAGGTTCTGAGGACGACGACGTTCGGCCGGTCGCCGAAGAGCGCGAGCGCGTCCGGTACGACGGACGGATCGGCATATTCGTGGTAGGCCTCGTCGACGACGATCAGCACGTGCTCGGGCACCCGGTCGACGAAGGCGCGCAGGGCGCTCTCGCCGACGGGCGTCGAGGTCGGGTTGTTGGGGTTGCAGACGAAGACCAGCCGGGTCCGGTCGGTGATGGCCGCCGCCATGGCCTGAAGGTCCTGGACGTGGTCGCGCAGCGGCACCGGTACGGCCGTTCCGCCCGCCACCGCGGTCAGGATGGGGTACGCCTCGAACGACCGCCAGCCGAAGACGACCTCACTGCCCGGCGCCGACACCGTGTGCAGCAGTTGCCCGCAGACTTCGGAGGAGCCCGCTCCCACGGCGACGCGGTCGGTGGTCACGCCGTGGTGGTCGGCGAGCGCCTGGAGCAGGCGGCCGGCGCCCATGTCCGGGTAACGGGACAGGCCGCCGGTCAGCCGGGCGAGCCGGGCGGCGACGCTGGGCAGCAGACCGTACGGACATTCGTTACTGGCCAGGACGACGGCTCCGGGCACCTTGCGTCCCGGCACGTAGGACTGGAGTCCGATCAGGGACGGGCGTACATGGACCACGTGGGTCTCACTTCCTTTCGGGGCCGGTCGCTACACGTCTGTGCCGGTCGCTACACGTGGGCGAGCAGGATCGCGGGGTTCTCCACGCAGTCGGCCACGTAGCGCAGGAAGCCGCCGGCGGCGCCGCCGTCGCAGACGCGGTGGTCGAAGGTCAGTGACAGCTGGGTGACCTTGCGGGGTACGACCGCGTCGCCGGTCACCCAGGGGCGGTCGATGATGCGGCCGACGCCGAGGAGCGCGGCCTCGGGATGGTTGATGATCGGGGTGGATCCGTCCACGCCGAAGACCCCGTAGTTGTTGAGCGTGAACGTACCCCCGGTCAGCGCCGTGGGAGGCAGTCCGCCCGAGCGGGCCAGGCCGGTGAGGCGAGTCAGCTCCGCGGCGAGTTCCGCGGTCGTCATCAGGTGCGCGTCCCGGACCACCGGCACGACGAGACCGCGATCGGTCTGCGCGGCGAAGCCGAGGTTGATGTGACCGTGCCGGACGATCTCGGCGCGGGCGGTGTCGACCGAGGAGTTCAGCTCGGGGAAGCGTCGCAGGCCGGCCACGCAGATGCGGGCCAGGAGCGCGAGCAGGCCGATGCCGAGCTCCGGGCGGTCCTGGCGCAGCGCGTCCTTCACCGCGAGCAGGCCGGTAGCGTCGACGTCCACCCAGGTGGTGGCGTCGGGGATCTCGCTGCGGCTGCGGGCCAGCTTGTCGGCCACCACCCGCCGCAGCCCGCGCAGGGGGATGCGCTCCGCCGTCAACGCCGTCCCGGCCGAGCCGAGCACAGACGCGGGCGGCACCGCTCCTGTCGCGCCGCCCGGAGAGGCGGGCGTCGTTCCGGTCGCAGGGAGCGCAGACGCGGACGCCGTTCCCGTCGCAGGCAGCGCAGACGCGGACGCCGTTCCCGTCGCGGAGAGCGGGGGCGCGGGCGATGCCGCGGAGTCCCCGGGTGCCTTGCCGAGGTCGGCGATGGCCTGCTCGACGTCGCGACGAAGGATCACGCCGCGAGGTCCGGTGGGGGTGATGGCGGCGAGATCCAGTCCGTGCTCGCGGGCGATCCGGCGGACGAGCGGCGAGACCACGCGCGGCGCCTGTCCCGGTGCGTGCTGCGGCGCGCGCTCCGGCGCGTGCCCCGGCGCAAGCTCGAGTTCGGCCACAAGCTCCGGCTCGCCCGCACGCTCGGGTCGAGCCGCACGCTCCGGTCCGGCGGCAAGAGGAGCGGCGGACGCTTCCGGTGCCGTTTCGGGGGTCCTGCGGTCGGTGCGCCGGGAGCCGCCCCGGCGCCGCCGCGTGCCGGACGTGCGGCCGGTGCCGTACCCGATCAGGACGTTGCCGGAGCCGGCCTGCTCCTCCTCGCGGTAGCGGGCCGCCGCGGGATCCGTGTCCTGGTCGACGGTGGCCGTGTCCTTGTCGGCGGCCGCGGGGCCGACCTCGATGAGTGGTTCGCCGACCGTCAGGACGGTGCCCGCCTGCGCGTGGAGCCGCAGGACGGTCCCGGCGAAGGGGACCGGCACCTCCACGGCCGCCTTGGCGGTCTCGACCTCCACCACGATCTCGTCGATCTCGACCCTGTCGCCGACGGCGACCTTCCATACGACGATCTCGGCTTCCGTCAGGCCCTCGCCGAGGTCGGGCAGCCGGAACACCTGCCGCGCGGCAGTGGTCGTCATGACGCCTCCCGAGCCAGGTGCAGGAGATCGGGCTCGTCGCCGAACTGGAGCCGGTCGACCGTGTCGAGGATCCGGTCGACGTCGGGCAGATGCGCGTGCTCGAGGATGGGCGGCGGGTACGGGATGTCGAATCCCGAGACACGCAGCACGGGGGCGGCCAGGGAGTGGAAGCAGCGCTCCTGTACGCGGGCCGCGATCTCCGCGCCCACCCCGGCGAACCCCTGGGCCTCCTGGACCACCACGCAGCGGCCGGTCTTGCGTACCGAGGCCACGACGGTCTCGTCGTCGAACGGGACGATCGTCCGCAGGTCCACCACCTCCAGGGAGATGCCGTCCTGGGCAGCGGCTTCGGCGGCCTGGAGGGCCACGGGGACGCTCGGCCCGTAGGCGACCAGCGTCGCGTCGCGTCCCTCGCGCCGTACCACCGCCTGCCCGAACCCCCCGGCCCGCCGGTCGGCGGGCGTGATGTCGCCTTTGGACCAGTACAGGCGCTTGGGCTCCATGAAGATCACCGGGTCGGGGTCGGCGATGGCGTCGCGCAGCAGCCAGTACGCGTCGTCCGGGGTCGCGGGGGTCACGACCTTCAGCCCCGGAGTGTGCGCGTAGTAGGCCTCGCTGGAGTCGCAGTGGTGCTCGACACCGCCGATGCCGCCCGCGTACGGAATCCGGATCACCATCGGCAACGACAGCCGCCCGCGCGTGCGGTTGCGGAGTTTGGCCACGTGTGAGGCGATCTGCTCGAAGGCCGGGTAGGCGAAGGCGTCGAACTGCATCTCGACCGCCGGGCGGAACCCACCCATGGCCATGCCCACGGCCAGGCCCACGATCCCCGCTTCGGCCAGCGGGGTGTCGAAGCACCGATCCTCGCCGAACTCCTTGGTCAGCCCGTCGGTGACGCGGAAGACGCCGCCCAGCGGACCCACGTCCTCGCCGAAGACGAGAACCCGCTCGTCTTCGCGCAGCGCGTCCCGCAGCGCGGTGTTCAGCGCCTGCGCCATCGTCATCGTGGTCATGTCAGTCCTCCGGGGCGGTCAGCTCGGACGCCAGCAGCGCCCGCTGCTCGCGCAGCTGGGGTGTGGGCTCGGCGAAGACGTGGTCGAACAGCTCGAACGGGTTCGTCTCCGGGTCGGCGTTCATCTCGTCGCGCAGGCGGGCGGCGTACTCCTCGGCGGCCGCGTGCGCGGCGGCGACGGCCTCGGCGTCCAGGAGGCCCCGGCCGCGCAGATAGGTCTCCAGGCGGGCGAGGGGGTCGGCCGACTCCCACCGCTCGACCTCTTCCGTCTGCCGGTACCGGGTGGCGTCGTCGGCGTTGGTGTGGGCGTCCATGCGGTAGGTGTGCGCCTCGACCAGGAAGGGGCCGCCGCCGGTCCGCGCCCGCCGCACGGCCTCGGTCAGGACGGACAGCACCGCGACGAGGTCGTTGCCGTCCACCTGCTCGGACGGGATGCCATAGCCGATCCCCTTGTACGCGAGCGCGGGAGCCGCGGTCTGCCTGGCCAGGGGCACCGAGATCGCGTACTTGTTGTTCTGCACGAAGAACACGACGGGGGCGTGGAGGACCGCGGCGTAGTTGAGCGCCTCGTGGAAGTCGCCCTCGCTGGTGCCGCCGTCACCGATGAAGGCCATGACGACGCCGTCCTCGCCCTTGCGGCGCAGGGCCTCGGCCATGCCGACCGCGTGGATGGTCTGGGTGGCCAGCGGCGTGCACTGCGGCGCGACCCGCGTGGCGGCGGGGTCGTACCCGCAGTGCCAGCCGCCCCGCAGCAGGGTGAGCACCTCGACGGGATCCATGCCGCGGGAGACCAGGGCCACGCAGTCCCGGTAGGTGGGGAACAGCCAGTCGTCCTCGCGCAGCGCGAGCACGCCGGCGATCTGGCAGGCCTCCTGCCCGCGGCTGGACGGGTAGACGGCGAGCCGGCCCTGCTTGGTCAGCGCGGTGGCCTGACGGTCGAAGCGGCGGCCCAGGACCATCCGGCGGTACGCCTCCAGCAACTGCTCATCGGCGGGCGCCGGGTAACCGGCGGGCGCTCGCACGGCCGTACCGTCCTCGGCGATGAAGCGCACTGGCTCGGGTGAGGGGAGAAGGCCGTCGACCGCTTGACGGCGCGTCCGCACGGACATGGCGACGCTCTCTTTCTCTGGACGTTTGACAAGGAAAGCGTCGACCTCCAGAACCATCTGTTCAAGACATCAGGCATGATGAGCGACAAATGGGTTCAATGGGGACGCGGGGAGGGCCAAATGTCAGCGGACGAGGGCGTTGAGGGGGGCTGGCCGGGACATTCGGCCAGCAAATTGGACGGGGTGGACCGCGCGATCATCGCCGAGCTGCTGCGCGACGGCCGGATGTCGATGCGGACGCTCGCCGAGCGCGTCCACATCTCCCGCGCCAACGCCTACGCACGCCTCACGCGGCTGATGGACGACGGAGTGATCACCGGCTTCACGGCCGAACTCGCCCCGCACAAGGCCGGTCTGGGCACCAGCGCGTACGTCTCGGTCACCATCGAGCAGAACTCCTGGCGTACGGTGTCGGCCAGGCTCCGGAGCATCCCGTACGTCGAGCACTTCGCGATGGTCGGCGGCGACTACGACGTCCTGGTCCTGGTCAGGACGCCGGACAACGCGGCGCTCAGGCAGGTGGTGCTGGAACGCATCCAGGACGTCCCCGGCGTCCGGGCCACCCGCACCTGGCTGGTGTTCGACGAGGCCCGTGGGCGGGGCACGGACTGGGGGGCACGGGAGAGCTAGCGTGTTTCCCGGGACGCCTTGTACTCCTCCAGGAGCGCGTCGAGGCTGCGCACCATGAAGGTGTAGTACTCGTGCATCTCCCGCAGGCGCGCCCCCTGCCGCTCGGGCAGGTCGGCGGCGCGGCGCCGCGCGCTCTCGGCCAGGGTCAGCAACTCGGTCGTCTGCTCCAGCTGGTGCTGCAGGCAGCCGCTCCAGGCGTCGTCGCGCCATTCGTAGACGTACTGCCGGGAACCCGGCTGCTTGAAGCGCCGCACGGTTCCGCTGACCATCAGCAGGCGCGTCGTCTCCGACACCGAGCCCTTGCTCGCGTCCAGGGCCTCCTGCAGCTCCGTCATCGTCATGGGCGCCTCCCTGAGCATGAGGACGCCCGCGGCCCGTCCGGCCATCGGCGGCCAGCCCATCGCCCGGCCGATGTGCAGTCCGAAGTCGTCGATCAGGGGATTCACCGCATCGTCGCCGACCGGGCTGGACACCACCGGACTCCCATCGCTCAGAAAAAAATGAACTTTCACTATTGACTGAACTTTCCGCTGGAGGGCAGTCTACCGGCTAACAGCGGTTCGGGCATGTCTGGAGCCGCGCTGCCTGAATGCAGGAGGTTCGCCGTGACAGGCACGGGCTGGGACATCATCGTCGTGGGAGCCGGTTCCGCCGGCGCGGCACTCGCCGTCCGCTCCGCCGAGCGGGGCAAGCGCGTCCTGCTGCTGGAGGCCGGGCCCGACTACCGGTCGGCGCAGATGCACGAGGCGTGGCGGTCGCCGAACCCCGTCCGGGCGCTGCTGGATCCCAGCGCTACCGAGGGCCTGGTCTGGATGGGCGTCAATTCCTCCCGGACCGACAAGCAGGCGCAGGCGCCGTACTGGCGCGGGCGTGGGGTGGGTGGCAGCTCGTCGATCAACGGGCAGATCGCGATCCGCCCGCCGGTGGAGGACTTCGACGACTGGGCCGCGGCGGGGTGCGCCGGGTGGTCATGGCAAGACGTGCTGCCCTACTTCGCGAAGCTGGAGGACGACGCGGAGTTCGGGGACGAGCCGTACCACGGGCGCGGCGGGCCGACACCGATCTTCCGGATGCCTCGGGAGCAGTGGGGAGCGGTGGACTCCGCCCTGTCGGCCGCCGCGCTGGCCGCCGGACACCCGTGGGCCCCGGACGTGAACGCGCCTGGTGCGAGCGGGGTCTCGCCTTACCCGATCAACTCGCGCGCCGGGCGCAGGGTCACGGTCAACGACGGCTACCTCGAGCCGGGCCGGTCCCTGCCCGGCCTCACCGTACGCGGCGGAGCCCTGGTGGACCAGGTCGTGTTCTACGGCGACCGCGCCACCGGCGTCCGGGTGATCGTGGACGGGACGGCGACGACCGAGTACGCGGACGAGATCGTGCTCAGCGCGGGCGTCATCCACTCCCCCGCGATCCTGCTGCGGTCGGGGGTCGGCCCGGCCGCCGACCTGCGCCGGCTGGGGATCACGGTACGCCGGGACCTGCCGGTCGGCCTCGGCATGCAGGACCATCCGATGATCGTCGTCGAGCTGCCGCTGACCTCGGAGGCCGCCATCAAGACGGCCGACGACCGCCACACCAATGTCTGCGTCCGCTACACCAGCGGCCCCGGGGGTCTGCCGCACGACATGATGTTCGTCTCGCTGAACCAGAACGTCCTGTCGATGGAGGCCGCCGACACCCGGTTCCCGGCGGGCGGCTTCGGCGTGTGGCTGAACCAGAACCATTCGCGCGGCGTACTGTCGCTGACCTCCGCCGACCCCGAAGCCCAGCCCGAGGTGCGGGAGCGGATGCTGTCGGACGCCCGCGATCTGGAGCGGCTGCGCCAGGGGGTCCGCGCCCTGGTCGAGATGGCGCGCGGGCCCGAGGTCGCCCCGATCCTCGACGGCTCGGTCGAGGCCCGCAACAGCCGCCTGTTCGCGGTGCTGGACAACGAGGCCGAACTCGACGACCACCTCCTGGCCACCGCGGTGGACGCCCAGCACGGCACCAGCACCTGCCGGATGGGCGCACCCGGTGACGCCGCCACGGTGGTCGATCCGTCGTGCCGCGTGCTGGGGGTCGACGGGCTGCGCGTGGTCGACGCCTCGATCTTCCCCTCGGTCCCACGGGCCAACACCAACCTGGCAGCGATCATGGTCGGCGAGCTCATGGCCGACCGCCTCGGCTGAGTCCGCCCCCACTTACTTCGCAAGGAGCACCATTTCGTGAAGACCCTGCAGAACCTGATCGGCGGCATGTGGGAGGACTCCCGTGGTGACGCGTTCCACGACGTGATCGATCCGGCGACCGAAGAGGTCGTCGGCCGCTCCCCCGGCGGCTCGCCGGAGGACGTCCGCCTGGCCGTCGACGCGGCCGTCCAGGCGCAGCCGGCCTGGGCGGCCCTGCCGGTCGCCGAGCGCGTGGAGCGCCTGTCCCGGTGGGCGGACACGATCGCCGAGCACGCCGGGGAGCTGGCGGAGCTCGAATGCCGGGAGATGGGCAAGCCCGTCGCGCTCGGCCGTACCTTCATCGGGGGCGCGGCGCAAGGATTCAAGGCGGCGGTGGCCGAGGCCCTGGACTATCCGTTCGAGGAGACCGTCGCCGGTCCTGGCGGGAGCGCCACCACGATCCTGCGTAAGCCGCTCGGCGCCACGGCGGTCATCGTGCCGTGGAACTTCCCGGTGCCCATGGCGCTGGGGGCGCTCGGCCCGCTGCTGGCGGCGGGCAACACCGTCGTGCTCAAGCCGTCCGAACGCTCCCCCATGTCGGCGGTACGGCTGCTGGAACTGATGGACCTGCCGGCCGGCGTGGTGAACCTGGTTCTCGGCGACTCCCGGGCCGGCGCGCCGCTGGTCGCGGACGAACGGATCGGGCTCGTCCACTTCACCGGCTCGGTCGAGGCCGGACGCCGGGTCGGCGCGGAGAGCGGGGCCCTGCTGCACCGGGCGATCCTCGAACTCGGCGGCAAGGACCCCGTGGTAGTGGACGCGGGCGTCGACCCGGCCGCGACCGCCGCGGCGGTCGCGTTCGGCGCGTTCGCCAACTCCGGCCAGATCTGTACGTCCATGGAACGCGTCTACGTGCACCAGGACATCGCCGAGGCGTTCGTCGACGCCCTCGTCGAGGTCGCCAACGGTTACGCCCTGGGAGACGGGCGCGACGAGAGCACGGTGCTGGGCCCGCTGGTCGACCGGCGTCAGCGCGACATCGTGGACCGGCACGTCACCGACGCGGTCGACCGCGGCGCCACCGTCCGCACGGGCGGGACCGTGCCCGAGGGCAAGGGCTTCTTCTACCCCGCCACCGTGCTCACCGGCGTGGACGACTCCATGCTGGTCATGACCGAGGAGACCTTCGGCCCGCTCGCCCCGGTCGAGGTCGTCTCCTCCTTCGAGGAGGGGCTGGAGAAGGCGGCCGGCACCCGTTTCGGCCTCGCCGCCACCGTGTACACCAACGACCCGGCGCACATGGCCGCGGCTCGCGACATCCCGGCCGGGGTCGTGTGGGTCAACCAGTGGCAGGGGGGCGGGCCCGAGCGGCTGTACGAGCCGGCGGGTGACAGCGGCATGGGGGCGACCGGGTCCCGGGCCGCCTATGACGCGGCCACCCGCCCTGTCTCGATCCACACCGCCCCGTCCGCGTGACGGACCCAAGGGGAGTGGACTCAGCGGGAATGGGCGCCGGGGACGTGGCTGGGGTGAAAGGTGGGGCGGCGGGCGGCGCCAAGCGGCATGCCGCCAACGCCGTCGGCGCCTGGAGCAGCCGCCTGGTCGAGCTGTCCCATCGCATCCACTCCCACCCCGAGCCGGCCTTCGAGGAGACGCGGGCCAGCGCGTGGGTGGCGGACGCGCTGAGCGCCGCCGGTTTCGACGTCCGGCACGGCTGCTACGACCTGCCCACCGCCGTACGGGCGAGCGTGGGAACGGGTCCGCTGCACATCGGGATCTGCGCCGAATACGATGCCCTGCCCGAGATCGGGCACGCCTGCGGGCACAACATCATCGCCGCCGCGGCAGTGGGCGCCGCAGTCGGACTGGCCGGGCTGGCCGACGATCTCGGACTGACGGTGACCGTCCTCGGCACTCCGGCCGAAGAAGGCGGCGGCGGCAAGATCCTCATGCTGGAGCGCGGCGCGTTCGCGGGGCTCGACGCGGCGATGATGGTCCATCCCGCCGCGGTCGAGATGGCGGCGATGCCCGGCTCGGCCGTCGCCCAGTTCGAGGCCTCCTACCGGGGGAAGCCCGCCCATGCGGGCGCGTACCCGGAGCTGGGCGTCAACGCCGCCGACGCGATGACCGTCGCGCAGGTGGCGATCGGGCTGCTGCGCCAGCAGACGGGCGCCGGTGACCGCGTCCACGGCATCGTCACCCAGGCCGGCACCGCGCCGAACGTGATCCCCGACGCCAGCCACGGGCGGTGGATCGTCCGAGCCTCCACGCTGGAGGCCCTGGCCGAGCTCAAGCCACGCGTGCGGCGGTGCTTCGAGGCGGGAGCGGTGGCCACCGGGTGCGAGCTGACGGTCACTCCCCTGGGCCCCGACTACGCCGACCTGCGGCCCGATGCGGGGATGCTCCGGCTGGACCGGGCCAACGCCGAGGCGCTGGGGCGCGTCTTCCCGGACCTGCCCGGCGGTGCTCCGGCCGGCGCGGCCACGGACATGGGTAACGTCTCCCATGTCGTTCCCAGCATCCATCCCATGCTGGGGCTGGACTGCCTGCCCGCGGTCAACCATCAGCCCGAGTTCACCGCGGCCTGCGCCACTCCGGCCGCCGACAGAGCGGTCCTGGACGGCGCCACCGCGATGGCGTGGACCGCCATCGACCTCGCCCACGCCGCATCCGCTCAGCGGGCCTCCCACGGCTGAGCCCCGGTCCGGCAGCCCGCGTTCGCCCCGGTCACCTCACTGGTGACCGGGGCGAACGCCGTACTGGAGAGGCGCGAGCTCAGTGCCCCTCGAAGGCGGGCTTGCGCTTGGCGAGGAACGCCTCGACTGCTCCGGTGTGGTCGGCGGTCAGGCCCAGCTGGGCCTGGGCGTGCGCCTCGGCCGTGAGCACCGTCCCGAGGTCCCGGCCCCAGGACTGTGCGATCAGCAGCTTGGACGCGGCGTAGGCGGCGGTCGGCCCCGCCGCGAGCCGGGCCGCGAACTCACGGCCCGCCGTACCGACGTCCGCGCGTGGGACCACGCGACCGGAGATCCCCCACGCGACGGCCTGCTGAGCGGTGAAGGACTCGCCGAGCAGGACGAGTTCCTTGGCCCGCGCCTCGCCGACCGCGCGGGTGAGCGTCGTGGACAGCCCGGAGTCGCACGTCAGCCCGATCCCGGTGAACGCCGTCGCGAAGACGGCCTCCTCGGCGAGGACGCGCAGGTCGCAGGCCAGCGCGAGAGCCAGCCCCGCGCCGACGCACGTACCGTTGACGGCCGCGACGACCGGCTTGCCCATCGTGGCCACGAGCCGAATGATCGGCGCGTAGTCCTCCTCGACGGTGTCGAACGCGTGCTCCGCGTCGGCGCGCAGGGCGGCCGCGTGCTCGGCGAGGTCCTGACCGACGCAGAAGGCGCTGCCCGCGCCGGTCAGCAGTACGGCACGGACGGCGTCGTCGGACGCGGCCTCCTCGAGCGCCCGGCGCAACGCCGTCTTCGTCCCGGCGTCCAGCGCGTTGCGGCGATCCGGGCGGTTCAGGGTGAGAACGGCCACGGCCCCGTCACGCTCGAAGATGACCGTGGTCGCGTCACGTTCGAGGACGACCGGGGTCGCGTCCTGGCTGGGTGCGGACATGTCAGGCCTCCGGCGCGGACGTCGCCGGCCAGGTCTTCGCCACGAGGGTCAGCACGTCGTACGTGGCGACCGCCTGGCCGTCCTGGTTGGACACGACGGCGTCCCAGCGGACCTCGCCGTAGTCCGCGCCGCCGCGCGGAGTGATCTGCTTGACGGTCAGCGCCACGTCGATCGCGTCGCCGGGCTTGACCGGGGTGAGGAAGCGGAGTCCGTCGACGCCGAAGTTCGCCAGGACCGGTCCGGGTGCCGGGTCGACGAAGAGACCGGCGGCCAGGGACACGACGAGGTAGCCGTGGGCGACGATGCCGCCGAACAGCGGGTTCCGCGCGGCGGCCGCGGCGTCGGTGTGCGCGTAGAAGGTGTCCCCGGTGAACTCGGCGAAGTGCTCGACGTCCGCGAGCGTCACCGTCCGCGGCGCGGAGGCGATCGTGTCGCCCACGCGCAGCTCCGCCAGGGACTTCCGGAAGGGGTGGACACCGGAGTCGACGCGCGCGGCGCCCGTCGTCCACCGTCCGGTGATCGCGGTGAGCTGGTCCGGGGATGCCTGTACGGCGGTGCGCTGCATGTGGTGCAGGACCCCTCGGATGCCGCCGAGTTCCTCACCGCTCCCGGCCCGGCCGGGGCCGCCGTGGACCAGGACGGGCAGCGGCGAGCCGTGTCCGGTGGACTCCCCGGCGTCGTCCCTGTCCAGGACGAGGACGCGACCGTGCCAGGGCGCCAGCCCGAGCACGACGGACCGCGCGACCTGCGGGTCGTGGGTGACGACGGAGGCGACAAGACTCCCCTTGCCCCGTGCGGCCAGGGCGACGGCCGCCTCGACGCCGTCGTAGGTGAGCACGGTGCTCACCGGGCCGAACGGCTCCACGTCGTGCGGCTCGCCGGCGCCGGGGCGCGCGCGCAGCACGAGCGGGGTCATGAAGGCGCCGCGCTCGGGGTCGCCGTCGAGCAGGGCCGCGCCTTCGGGGTCGCCGAAGACCACCTCGGCACCCGCCGTGAGCGCTTCGACGGCCTTGCGCACCTCGTCGCGCTGGGCGAGCCCGGCGAGCGGGCCCATCCGTACGTCCGGGTTGCGCGGGTCGCCGACGGTCACCTTCGCCAGGCGGGCGGTGAGCGCGTCGACCACCTGGTCGGCCATCGCCTCGGGTACGAGCACCCGGCGGATGGCCGTGCACTTCTGCCCCGCCTTGACCGTCATCTCGGTGACGACGCCCTTGACGAACAGGTCGAACTCCGGATCATCCGGCAGCACGTCCGGCCCGAGGATCGAGCAGTTGAGCGAGTCGGCCTCGACGCCGAGCAGGACGCCGCCGTCGAGCACGTTCGGGTGGCGGCGCAGGACGCCCGCCGTGTGCGCCGAACCGGTGAAGGCGACGGAGTCCTGGATCGTCAGCTCGTCGAGCAGGCCACCCGCGCCGCCGGCGACGAGCTGGAGCGTCCCCTCGGGCAGGATCCCCGACTCGATGATCAGCCGGACGGCGAGTTCGGTGAGGTACGCGGTCTGGCTCCCGGGCTTGACGATCGACGGCAGCCCGGCGAGGAAGGCCGGAGCCAGCTTCTCCAGCATGCCCCAGACCGGGAAGTTGAAGGCGTTGATCTGCACCGCGACACCCGGCCGCGAGGTGTAGACGTGCTGGCCGACGAAGGTGCCGCCCTTGCCCAGGCGTTCGAGGCCGCCGTCGAGGAACACCGTGTCGTTCGGCAGCTCGCGGACCCCCTTGCTGGCGTAGCTGAACAGGGTGCCGATGCCGCCGTCCACGTCGACCATCGTGTCCCGTGAGGTGGCTCCGGTCCGTACGGACAGTGCGTAGAGCTCCTCCTTCCGCGCGATCAGGTGCTTGGCCAGCGCCTTGAGCAGGGCCGCCCGCTCGTGGAAGGTCAGGGATCGCAGCGCGGGTCCGCCGTTGTCCCGGGCGTGCCGGACCATCGCGGCGACGTCCAGCCCCCGGCTTGAGATTCGCGCGACCTCCTCACCCGTGGCGGCGTCGAGCAGAGGTTGCCCGTCGTCCGCCGCCCGGAACCACCGTCCGGCGGCGTAGCTCTCCAGCAGCGCGCTCACGCTGTCTCCTCTCTGCGGTTCTGCGGTTCCGCGGTTGGCGGGGGGCATCGGTCCTCTAGAACATTCCCCGTCACCGCGACCTGTTGCGCGGGACCCCCGACCCATGCGATGGTATTACTGACCGAGCGATAAGTAAATACGACCGATGTCACCGATGTCTCGGAGGAACGATGACCACGACTCCGGCGGAGCCGGAACTGGAGGAGCGGCTGCAGGCCGGGTTCGACGCGACCATCGCGCGCAACGACCGGATCGAGCCCCGCGACTGGATGCCGGACGACTACCGCAGGACGCTCGTACGCCAGATCGCCCAGCACGCGCACTCCGAGATCATCGGCATGCAGCCCGAGGGCGCCTGGATCGGCCGCGCCCCATCCCTGCGCCGCAAGGCGATCCTCCTGGCCAAGGTGCAGGACGAGGCCGGGCACGGCCTCTACCTGTACTCGGCGTGCGAGACCCTTGGCGTCTCCCGCCTCGAGCTGACCGAGCTGCTGCTGGCCGGCCGGCAGAAGTACTCCTCGATCTTCAACTACCCGACGCTGTCCTACGCCGACGTCGGCACGATCGGCTGGCTCGTCGACGGAGCCGCGATCTGCAACCAGGTGCCGCTCTGCCGCACGTCTTATGGACCGTACGGGCGCGCCATGATCCGCATCTGCAAGGAGGAGTCCTTCCACCAGCGGCAGGGCTACGAGCTGCTCATGACGATGATGCGCGGCACCGACGCCCAGCGTGCCATGGTCCAGGAGTCGGTCGATCGGTTCTGGTGGCCGTCGCTGATGATGTTCGGGCCGCCGGACGGCGAGTCCCCCAACAGCGCGCGGTCGATGGCGTGGGGCGTCAAGCGCAACTCCAACGACGAGCTGCGCCAACGCTTCGTCGACATGACGGTCCCGCAGGCCGACGCCCTCGGGGTGACGCTGCCCGACCCCGACCTGCGCTGGAACGAGGAGCGCGGGCACCACGACTTCGGCGACCCGGACTGGGCGGAGCTCGCCGCGGTCATCCGCGGCGACGGGCCGTGCAACGCCGAACGTCTGCGGCACCGCCGGACGGCCCACGAGGACGGTGCCTGGGTACGCGAGGCGGCGTCGGCATTCGCGAACCGCTCCGCCGAAGCGAACGGCTCGACGTCGGTGGGCCCGTCCGACGAGGGCGGTGCGCGATGAGCCCCGACCGGCGGGAATGGCCGCTTTACGAGGTGTTCGTCCGTAGCAAGCGCGGGCTCAACCACGTCCACGTCGGGTCGCTGCACGCTCCGGACGACGCGATGGCCCTGCGGCACGCGCGCGACGTCTACACGCGGCGCAACGAGGGCGTGAGCATCTGGGTCGTACGGGCCGACGCCATCACGGCCTCCAGCCCGGACGAGAAGGATCCCTTGTTCGCGCCGAACGGCGACAAGGTCTACCGGCACCCGACGTTCTACGAGATCCCCGAGAACGTGCCGCACATGTGACCCGGCCGACCACTCTTCCGGCCATCCAGACCATTCAGTCCAGTCCGAGCCACCCGATCCATCCAGTCCACTTCAATCCACCGACACGTCCGGAAGGCGGACCACCATGAGCGACGACCACGGCAGCGTCTTCGACGGCCTGATCGGCGGGGATTCCGCGCAGTGGGCGTTCGGCACCGATTTCGAGGACCCGCTGGCCGGCGTCGACACGACCGTGCCCGAGGGCGTCGACCACGCCGAACTCGCCGCGTACTGCCTCATGCTCGGCGACGACGCGCTGATCATGTCGCAGCGCCTGTCCGAGTGGTGCAGCCGGGCGCCGGACCTCGAAGAGGACATCGCCCTGGCGAACATCGCCCTCGACCTCCTCGGGCAGGCGCGCCTGCTCCTGGCGCGGGCGGCCGCCGCCGACCCCGGCGTCGTGCCCGCCCTCCCGGAGGGCTCGCCGGTGCCCGCGGAGGACGCGCTGGCGTTCTTCCGTGACGCCGGGCAGTTCGGCAACGTGCGCCTGGCCGAGGTGGCGAACGGCGATTTCGCGCACGTCGTCGTACGTCTGCTGCTGTTCTCGGTGGCGCGGCTCGCGCTGCTGGAACGGCTGCGCGCGAGCACCGACACGGTGCTGGCCCACGTGGCGGCCAAGGGCGTCAAGGAGCTCACCTACCACCGGGACTGGGCGGCTCGCTGGTTCCTCACGCTGGCGCAGGGCACCGAGGAGTCGCGCCGCAGACTCATCACCGCCCTCGGCGACCTGTGGCCGTACCAGCCGGAACTGGTCGCCACGCACCCCGTCGAGCGCTCGCTCGCGCGGGCCGGGGTCGGTGTCGACCCCGCGACCGTCCGCGCTGAGGTGGACGGCATCCTCGACCAGGTGCTCGCCATGAGCGGCGTCGTCCGCCCGGACCGTCCGCCCCTGACGGGCGACGGCGGGCGGCACGGCACGCACACCGAGGCTTTCAGCGGCTTGCTCGCCGAGATGCAGGTGGTCGCACGCGCACACCCGAGCGGGCGCTGGTGACCGCCCAAGAGCGAGCCGCCGGGTTTGAGGGGGTGCCCGTGAGTGGCCGAGAGCGGGCCGTCGAGGTCGCCGGGCAGGTGCGTGATCCCGAGATGCCGATGCTGACCCTCGCCGATCTCGGTGTGCTGCGCGGTGTCGACGTCGAGCGGACAGCGGACGGCGACGAGGTCGTGGTCGCCTCGATCACCCCTACCTACACCGGCTGCCCGGCCATGGGCACCATGCGCGACGACCTGGTCCATCGGTTGACCGACGCGGGATTCCCCCATGTCGAGGTGCGTGTCGTGCTCGATCCGCCCTGGTCGAGCGACTGGATCTCCGAGCGGGGACGGGCCGCCCTGCGGGAGGCCGGGCTGTCGGCCCCCGGCCCCGCCCGTCGGCAGAGCGGGCCGGTGGCGCTCACGCTCGGGCCGCGGCGGCTCGCCCCGGCCTGTCCGCGCTGCGCTTCGACGGCCACCCGCCTGGTCTCCGAATTCGGCGCCACCGCCTGCAAGGCCCTCTACAGCTGTACCGACTGCCTTGAGCCGTTCGAGCATGTCAAGGAGATATGAGATGAGCACGCTCGCGCCCGGCCGCGCGACGACCCGGGCGTCCGCCGCTTTCCACCAGCTGACCGTGGCGGCGGTCGACCACCTGTGCGAGGACGCCGTGGCGATCACGTTCGCGGTGCCGGAGGAGTTGCGCGAGGTGTACGACTTCCGGGCCGGGCAGTCGCTCACCCTCCGCCGCTTCGTGGACGGTCAGGAGCACCGGCGGTCCTACTCGATCTGCGCACCGGCCGGCGCCCCGCCGCGTATCGGGGTCCGCGAGATACCGGACGGGCTCTTCTCCTCCTGGCTCGTCCACGAGGTGGTGCCGGGAACGCGGATCGAGGTGCAGGCCCCGACCGGCTCGTGGCGGGCCGACCCGGCGCTGGGAGAGCGGCACCTGTGCATAGCCGCCGGGTCGGGCATCACCCCGATGCTGTCGGTCGCCTCCACGGTGCTGGCCCATCCCGGCGCCCGGGTGTCGCTTCTGTACGGCAACCGGACGAGCCGTACCGTGATGTTCGCGGAGGAACTCGGCGACCTGAAGAACCGGTACGGACCTCGGCTCCAGGTCGTCCACGTGCTGTCGCGCGAGCCACGCGAGGTCGAGTTGTTCTCGGGGCGGCTCGACGGCGACCGGCTGCGTCGCCTGCTCACCCAGCTGGTTCCGGTTGAGACGTTCGATCACGTCTGGTTGTGCGGGCCGCTGCGCATGGTCGAGGACGCGCGGACCGTACTCACCGAACTCGCCGTCCCCGCGCGGAACGTCCACGTCGAACTCTTCTATGCCGACGCGCCCCCGCCACCGCCGCGGCGGGCGGACAGGATGACGACCGGCGCGAGCAGCGTGCTGACGACGGTGCTCGACGGCCTGCGTACGACCTCTACCGTCTCCCGGGAGACGACGCTCCTCGACGGCGCCCAGGCGACGCGGGCCGACCTGCCGTTCGCCTGCAAGGGTGGGGTCTGCGGGACGTGCCGCGCGGTCGTTCGCGAGGGTGAGGTGGACATGCGCCGTAACTACGCCCTCGAAGAGTCCGAGGTGGCGGCCGGGTTCGTGCTCACCTGCCAGACGTTTCCCGTCAGCGAGAACGTTACGGTCGACTACGACGCCTGACCTTCGCTTTCACTGTCCGATGTTCTCTGCGTTTCCCGATCACAGGAGCTCTTCGTGACCGAAGCCTTCGTCGTCTCCGGCGTACGGACGCCGATAGGCCGCTACGGCGGCGCGCTGGCCCACGTCCGCCCCGACGATCTCGCCGCCCTCGTCGTGGGTGAGGCCGTCGCACGGGCGGACATCGACCCTGGTCTCGTCGATGAGGTGGTCTTCGGCGCGGCCAACCAGGCCGGCGAGGACAACCGCAACGTCGCCCGGATGGCCGCTCTCCTGGCGGGCCTGCCCGACACGGTGCCCGGCTTCACGGTCAACCGGCTCTGCGCCTCCGGCCTCACCGCGGTCGCGACGGCGCGCGCCCTCATCGCGGCGGGTGACGTCGATGTCGTCGTCGCGGGCGGGGTGGAGTCGATGACCCGGGCGCCGTGGGTGACCGAGAAACCGGCCAAGGCGTTCGCCAAGCCGGGTGCGTCCTTCGACACCTCGATCGGCTGGCGGTTCACCAACCCCCGTTTCGACGCCGCGACGACCGCCTCCATGCCGCAGACCGCCGAGACGGTGGCGCGGCGCTGGGGTCTGACCCGCGACGAGCTCGACGCGTTCGCGCTGCGCTCCCACGAGCGGGCCGTCGCGGCGATCAAGGAGGGCTGGTTCACCGACGAGATCGTCCCCGTACCGGTCGGCGCAGGCGTCGTCGACGTCGACGAGGGGCCGCGGCCGGACACGAGCCTGGAGCGGCTGGCCCGGTTGCGACCGGTCAACGGTCCTGACGGGGTCGTCACCGCCGGCAATTCCAGCTCGCTCAACGACGGCGCCGCGGCCGTCGTCGTGGTGAGCGAGCGCTTCCTCGAACAGTCCGGCCTGACCCCGCGGGCCCGGCTCGTGGCGGCGGCGAACGCCGGAGTGCCGCCGGAGATCATGGGGATCGGCCCGGTCCCGGCGACCCGCAAGGTGCTCGAGCGCACCGGGTGGAGCGTGGACGACCTCGACGCCGTGGAGCTCAACGAGGCGTTCGCCGCGCAGTCCCTCGCCTGCGTCCGCGATCTCGGGCTCGACCTCGACGTGGTCAACGCCGACGGCGGAGCCATCGCCCTCGGGCACCCGCTGGGCGCGTCCGGGGCCCGGATTCTCGTCACCCTGCTCGGCCGGCTCGAACGCTCCGGCGGCCGGCGCGGGCTGGCGACCATGTGCGTCGGTGTCGGCCAGGGCAGCGCTCTCCTGGTGGAGCGGCCATGACGCTGATCGTCGAGGAAGGGGCCGACCGGGTCGTGTGGCGGCTCAACAGGCCCGAGGTCCGCAACGCGATCGACCGCGAGCTGGTCGCCGCGCTCCACCAGGCGTGCGCCGCCGTCGAAGAGGAGCCGCGCGTCGTACTCCTGACCGGCGAGGGCCCGGCCTTCGCGGCCGGAGCGGACATCGCCCAGCTCCGCGAGCGGAACCGGGACGACGCGCTGCGGGGCATCAACTCGAAGATCTTCGACCGCATCCACCGGCTGCCGATGCCGACCGTGGCCCTCATCGACGGGTACGCCCTGGGCGGCGGGGCCGAGCTCGCGTACGCCTGCGACTTCCGCATCGGCACGCCGCGCGCGCGGATCGGCAACCCGGAGACGGACCTCGGCATCGTCGCGGCGGCCGGCGCGGCCTGGCGCCTCGCCGAGCTCGTCGGGGAACCCCTGGCCAAGGAGATTCTGCTCGCGGGCCGTGTTCTCACGGCTGAGGAGGCGCGGGCCGTGTACCTGCTCAACGACGTCGTGGAGCCCGAAGACCTGCTGGCCGCGGGACATCGGCTCGCCGACCGCATCACCGCGCGGGCACCGTTGGCGACGCGGCTGACCAAGGCCGTCTTCCACGCCCCGCGGGCCGCGCACCCGTTCGTCGACGACGTCGCGCAGGCGGTCCTGTTCGAGACGGAGGAGAAACACACCCGCATGACGGCATTCCTGAACCGGCGACAGGAGCGAAGCTCATGACCGGCGACGCCCAGGCGCAGACGCAGACGCAGTACGCGACCAGTGGTGCCCTGCCACGGACGGTGGGTGTCTTCGGCGGTGGGCGGATGGGGTCCGGGATCGCGCACGCGTTCCTGGCCTCGGGCAGCCACGTGATCGTCGTGGAGAACGGCCCCGAAGCGGCTGACCAGGCCAACGCCCGGGTGGGCGACAGCCTGGCCAAGGCCCACGCCAAAGGCAAGCTCGAGATCCCGCTCCCGGACGCCCTGGCCCGGCTGCGGACGACCACCGATCCGGGCGACCTGGCCCCGTGCGAGCTCGTCGTCGAGGCGGTTCCGGAGGACGCGGCGCTCAAGACCGAGGTGCTCGCCCTGGTCGAGCGGCGGGCGCCGGACGCGGTGCTCGCCTCGAACACCAGCAGCCTGTCGATCGGCGGGCTCGCCGCCGCTCTGGCCTCGCCGGGCCGCTTTCTCGGGCTGCACTTCTTCAACCCCGTCCCGGTGAGCGACCTCGTCGAGATCGTCACCGGGCCTCACACCGAGCCGGCGCTCGTGACGCGGGCTCAGGAGTGGGTGACGGCCCTCGGCAAGACGCCGATCACCGTCGCGGACTCGCCGGGTTTCGCGAGCAGCCGCCTCGGCGTCTGCCTCGCGCTCGAGGCGATGCGAATGCTGGAGGAGGGCGTCGCGAGCGCGGCCGACATAGACACGGCGATGACACTCGGCTACCGCCACCCGATGGGACCGCTGCGGACCACCGACGTGGTCGGACTCGACGTGCGGCTCGCGATCGCCGAACACCTGGCGCGCGAGCTGGGACCCCGTTTCGAACCGCCGCGGATCCTGCGCGGCCTCGTGGCCGCCGGGCATCTGGGCCGCAAGACGGGCCAGGGCTTTTATGTGTGGTGAGCAGGCAGGCGCTGAGGTGGGCGCGGTCGCGCGGGCTGAGACTTCAGTGTCGGTCGCGTGGGCTGAGACTTCAGTGTCGGCGGGTCGCGCGGGGAGTTCAGGGTTGGTGGCGGGCCAAGCCGTCGAAGGCGATGACCGTGATGGCGTCGGCGACCGTCGCCGCGTCGTACACACCGTCCGGGCGATACCACTCGACCAGCGAGTTCACCATGCCGAACAGCAGCCGGCTCACGAGCGTCGGCGGTACGTCGTCGCGCAGCGAGCCCTCCGCGACGGCGTCCGCGACGAGCGCGGCGAGGCGGTCGTCGAGCCAGCGACGCCGCTCCAGGGCGGCCAGCTCGATCCCGCTGTTGCCGCGCACCCGGAGCAGGAGCGTGACGGAAGGCTGGTGTGCCACGAGCACCTCGACGCTGCGCCGCACCACCTCACGCAGGCGTTCGTACGCCGTCGCCCCGGCCCGATCGCGAGCGGCCGCGGTCACGACGGCGGTGAGCTCGTCGAGAGCGTCGTCCAATGCCTGGCTGAGCAGTTGCTCCTTGCTCGTGACGTGGTGGTAGATGGCCGGCTTCGTCAGTCCGAGCTCCTTGGCCAGGTCTCCCATGCTCGTGGCGTCGTACCCCTTGCGGTTGAACAGCTCCACGGCGGTGCGCAGGATCGCGGCCTGGTCGTAGCCGGGACGGCCACGACCACGGCGCGGGGTCGGCTCGGCGGGCTCGGTCGTCGTCACGAAAGAAGGATCTCACGGCAGCTCAGGCGCTCCGGTGGCCGCCTTGCGCCCTGACGGCCGGCCGCGCGCTCACGCCGGGAAGTCCTTGGGGTTGATCGAGGTGGTCCGCGCGTTGCCGCCCCTGACCGGGTTGAGGGTCAGAGTCCAGACGCTCCTTGAGGTGGCGGTCGTGGTGAACCTCAGCCGATCGTTGAACCGCTGGTACACGGCGCTCTGGCTGAACCTGCCCTTCGACACCCTGAACCGGGAGCCGGTGGTGAAGTAGACCCGGTACGTCCCGTCCCTGACGTCCCTGACGCTGGCGCTGGATCTGGCGCGTACGTAGATGCTGATCGCCTTGGTCCTGCCCTTGACCAGCGTGACGACGCCGTCCCTGGAGGTGCCGTTCTTGATCTTGAGCGTGCCCTGGCCGCCACTGACGCGGTCGTAAAGGATCTTGCCATTGCGAGGACGCGAAGCGGCGGCCGAATCGGCCGTCTGAGAAACCGAAGCGACGGTACGCTCGTCGGCCACGGTGGCGGCGGCCGGGGAAGCGGTCAGCAGGCCACCGGCCAGCGCGACGGCCGCGACGACACCGGTGCGTAATGGGGTTCCTTCGAGAAGTCTCTTCACCGTGAACATCTCCTTGGCGAACATCTTTTTGAGGGTCGCACGATCAGACCAAACATAGATCGCCTATCCGTTATTCACCAGGAGCCGGGAATTCGCGGCGAACGATCAGCCGATTCACCCGGCGACGAGACAACCACCTTCGTGACAGTTGCGCATGGCGCTTGATTCCGTATCGTCCTCACCAGCGGCCCCGACGACCACGTAAGGAACGATCGACATGTCCGACGATGTGGCGCGACGCGTTTTCCAGGTGGTCGACACATTCGACCCCGACAAGTTCGCCCAGTTGCTGACCGAGGACGCCACGCTGGTGTTCGGCAACGCCGAGCCGACGGTGGGGCGCGCGGCCATCGCCGCCGGGCTGCGGACGTTCTTCTCCACCATCGGCGGCCTGCGGCACCGGATCGTCAGGAGCTGGCAGGTGGACGCCGACACCATCGCCGAGACCGAGGTCACCTACCGGCGGCTCGACGGCAAGGACGTCAGCGTCGCGGCCGTGTCCATCTGGCGCACTCGTGACGACGGACTGATCTCGGACTACCGCATCTTCATCGACCTCGCGCCCGTCTACGCGGCTTAGTCAGATCGGATCTCCGGCCCCACAAGATCGCTATAAGCAGCGTACGCCTTTACAAGGTAAATCAACATCTTGGGCGCTTTTCCAATGCGTATTTCTACACGTTCCGTCGTTGAACCCGGCTGCTGCCGCACCCCGTACAACCGTGCGTCAACACAGCTATGAGCCTCACCCTCGAGGCGCTTGAAAGGGTCATCATGACGAAGCGCATCCTCACCGTCCCCGGCCTGGTTCTCGCTACCGCTCTGGTCGCAGGTGGCCTCGCGCCCACCGCGGCGCAGGCGAGTACGAGCTCCGATGTCTACCTGGCCGCCTCGCTGCAGGGCAAGAACGAGGTGCCCGCGGCGGGCGCGAAGGTCGGCGACAAGAACGGCAGCGCCATCGCCGTGTTCCGTATCCATGGCAACCAGGTCGATTACGCCATCCGCTGGCAGAACATCGCCGCCCCGACCGCGTTCCACATCCACCAGGGCAAGGCGGGCAAGAACGGCGACGTCAAGATCCCGTTCTTCGGCGAGGCGCTGCCCGGCAGCCTGAGCGCCGTGAAGGGGACCGTCAAGGTCAGCGACTCCGGCCTGCTCAACCGGATCACGAGCAACCCCAAGAAGTGGTACGCCAACCTGCACACCGGCGAGTTCCCCGGCGGCGCCGTCCGCGCCCAGCTCTACAAGATCCACCCGGTGGCGCTCGAGTCGGTGCTGGCGAACGGCTCACGCTCCACCCTCACCGCCTCGGCCGACGGCCGCCAGGAGGTCCCGGCGCCCGGTACGAAGGTCGGCGACAAGGACGGGCGGGCCGCCTGGCTCGTCTGGGTCAAGGGCACCCAGGTGCACTTCGCCACCGCCTGGAAGAAGATCGCCGCGCCGACGAACGGGCACATCCACCGCGGCAAGAAGGGCAAGAACGGCCCCGTGGTCGTGAACTTCTTCAGCGCCGCCAACGGCCTGCCCGCCGGGATCAACGGCATCGCGGGCACGGCGAGCACCTCCGCCAAGGTGGCCGGCGGGATCAAGCACAACCCGAAGAACTGGTACGTCAACCTGCACACCGGCGAGTTCCCCGGCGGCGCGGTGCGCGGCCAGCTCCACGGCGGCGGCTGGTAAGCCCCCCGATATCGCGCGGGCCGACCGATCAAGGTCGGCCCGCGCTTGTGCGTCTCGGCCGACCCCGCCGCTGACCAGGACTCCGCAGGACGACCCGCCCTCGGCGCGCGTTTCGGCGATCGGTACGGTGTGTCCAATGCTTACGGTAGTGACGGCGTTCACCCCCATCTGGATCATCGGCGCTCTCGGGTGGCTGACCGGGCGTTTCCGGGTGGCGAGCGGGCAGTTCCAGCAGGCGCTCACGGGGTTCACGTTCACCATCGCCATGCCCGCCGTACTGTTCACCACGCTCAGCCGTACACCGCTCAGCCAGATCCAGCCGCGGCCGCTGCTCGCCTTCGCGATCAGCACCGTCTTCGTCGGCGTGCTCGCGCTCGTGACGCTGCGCGGCAAGCTGCCCGACCGGGTGATCGGGGCGATGTCGTCGGCCTACGTCAACGCCGGCAACCTCGGCATCCCCATCGGCCTGTACGTCCTGCACGACGCGACCTTCGTGGTGTCGGTGCTGATCTTCCAGGTGCTGGTGATGTCTCCGCTGATCTTCCTGGGCCTGGGCGTCGAACGCTCCTCCCTGCTGGCCCCGCTGCGGATGCCGATCGTGGTGGCCTCGGTGCTCGGTCTGGGCATGTCCGCCCTCGGCTGGCAGCTGCCCGAACCCGTGATGCGGCCGCTTAACCTGCTCGGCGGCGCGGCGGTGCCGCTGGCGTTGTTCGCGCTGGGCATGTCGCTGAACGGCTCGGCCGTCGCCTGGCGCCGGGTCGCTCCGGTGGTGACGCTCAAGCTGCTGGTCCAGCCGCTGGTGGCGTTCCTGGTCGGGCGGTTCCTGCTTCATCTCGACGGCCACGCGCTGTTCGCGGCCGTCCTGTTCGCCGGGCTGCCCACCGCGCAGAACACCTACGTCTACGCCGCCGAGTACGGGCGGCCCACCGAACTGCCCCGCGACACCATCCTGGTCTCGAGCGTCCTGTCGCTGGCCACCCTCTCGGTGATCGCCGTGCTGGCCGGTGGCGCGGGCGCGCTCACCCTCAAGTGATCGCCAACCGGCGATCTTTGGGTAGAAGGTACTCGTACCATCGAACTCAGCTCCATGAGGTAACCGTGTCGAGACTTCTGCGCCTGTTAACCACCCCGCTGCTCATCGTGACCCTCGTCCTGACCGGCACCCCCGCCCGCGCCGACAGCGACCCGGTGCTCGCCACCCAGTGGCAGCTCGCCTGGGACACCTACCGGTTCTACGAGCACCTGACCGGCCCTCTCCCCCTGGACGGCCGGACCGCGGTCACCCGTGACCTCCCGATCGACATCGACGCCCCCCTTGACCACGTCTTCGCGGCGTACTCCGACATCAACCACCACATCGGCCTGCACCCCTTCCTGAAGCGCGTCGCCACCCACGCCGACTACATCCAGGACGGGCTGCGCTACGTCAACTTCACGGCCGTCGAGGACGTCCCGGTCACCGACGGGGTGCCCGTCACCGTCAACACGCACGCCCAGCAGCGCGTCCACGCGGCGGAGTACTTCTACACGACCGACACCTGGACCATGCCCAACGTCGTCACCCACCAGCGGATCGACTTCACCGACCTGGGCGGCGGCCGGACCCGGGTGACCGAGCACCTCACGTTCGAGGCGAACGTCCTGCTCATCGACTTCACCGTGACCAACGGCGTCTCCTCCCACCAGCAGACCCAGGTGGCACTGAAGGAGGCCATCGAGAGCGGCCGGCTGTAACGGGCCGGCCGGTCACAAGGCCGACTGCGACGGGCCAGGCAGTCACAAGGCCGACTGCGACAGGGCCGGGCGGTCGCGTTCGAGAGGTGACGCCCTTACCGCGTCCTGTCCTCAGCCGGGCAGGACGCGGTAGCCGGCGTCCACGGGGATGTGGGCACCCACCACAGCGCCGAAGCCGCCGTCGATGACCGAACCGATCACCGCGGCCACATCCCACGGGTCGAGCATCCGGCCCAGGACCGAGCGGCGGGCCAGCGCCGCTTCCGTCTGAGGGGTGCGCATGGCCGCGCTGCCCTCGGTACGTACGCCGGCGGGGGCCACGGTGTTGACGGCGATCCCCCACCCGCCGGCTTCGGCGGCGACGTGCTGCGCGAAGGTGTTGAGCGCGGCCTTGGCGGTCGCGTGCGCGATGGCGCCGGGGCGTACCAGGTCGGCGCTGAGGCTGGAGACGTAGACGATCCGGCCCTCGCCCTGCTTCCGCATGAGGTCGAGGACCTGCCGGGTGATGTGGAAGACGGCTGACAGCTCCCCGATGACCTTGCCCGAGAAGTCCGGCCAGGACAGCTCGGTCAGCGGCGCGAAGGGCGGGCTGATGTTGGCGTTGCAGACGAGCGCGTCGACCCGCTCGCAGGCGGCCACCAGGTCGGCCACCTGGCCGGGTTCGCACACGTCCGCCTGAACGGCCTGCGCGCTGCCGCCACTCGCCGCGATCTCCGCCGCCACCGAGGCGGCCGCCGCCACGTCGCGGTGATAGTTGACGATCACGTGGAACCCGCGCCGGCCCAGTTCGAGGGCGGTCGCGGCCCCGATGCCGCGGCCCGCGCCGGTGATGAGGGCGATGCGTTGCATGTCATGCCTCCGTTGCCTGGGTATCGGGGCTGACGATAGGTTTTGGGCTTTCTGAAAGTAAGTACGTACCTTGGAGTTCGTCCCTTACTAACGGGTCGGCTTTCAGATCACAGAGGCAGGGAGTGACGGGTGAGTGACGCTTTTCACAGAGACTGCCCGGCGCGCATGGTGCTCGATCATGTGACCAGCCGCTGGGGAGTGCTGGTCCTGACGGCGATGCGCGAGCGGCCGCTGCGGTTCTACGAGCTACGCGCCAAGATCGAGGGGATCAGCGAGAAGATGCTCTCCCAGACGTTGCGCACGCTGGTTCGCGACGGCTTCGTCCTGCGCACCGTCACGCCCTCCACTCCGCCGCAGGTCAGCTACGCGCTGACCGACCTCGGCCAGGGGATCACCGAGCCCCTCCAGGCGCTGTCCGACTGGATCCGGGATCACGCGAGCGCCATCCTCGCCGCCCAGGCAGCCCACGAACGGCAAGGCGACTGAGCCGCGCTGACATCACACCCGCGCATGGGCCGACACCCACCGTTAATCGCTAGAGCCTGGACCGATAACCAAGTTTCGGGCATGCTTGTCGAGATCATTAGTAAAGTGGCCTATGAAGGGACAATCAGGTGAGAATGCCGACAAAGGCGGCAATCTTTACGGCGGCACTCTGCCTCAGCGGTGTCATAACGAGCCCGGCGAATGCCGCCGCGGCCGCCAGCCCGGAGAGCATCTGCGGCTCCGGTTACGCGCGCATCACCGGCGGCACGCAGCCGGTCAAGACCTCGAGCGGCCGCCGGTACGGCACGGTCTACCTGCTCTACAACCGCGGCAACGGCTACAACTGCGTGGTCACCATCAAGTCGAGCTTCGTCGGCACGAAGACCCCGGTCACCGCCGAGCTCACGATCATGGCCAAGCCGATCAAGGACACGAAGCAGAGCCCGATCGTGCGTTCCGACCGCGGCAACTTCAAGTCCTACGCGGGGCCGGTGAAGTACTGGGCTCAGGGCAGGTGCGTGAAGTTCTGGGGCACGATCAAGCCGCTCGGCCACGACCCGGCCGTCGCCAGCGGGGGCCGTGCGAAGTGGGACAACTGCGGATAACGTCCGCGATGACGCCTCCGTCTTACTCCTTCCTGGCTTGTCGAGGTTCCATACTGACTCCCTGACTTGATCGTCGGGAGGCCAGATGTTGTACGGACGCGGCGCCGAGCAGGCTGAGATCGACGCGCTGCTCGCCGCCGCCCGAGCCGGACGCAGCGGCGCGGTCGTCGTCAAGGGCGAGACCGGCATCGGCAAGTCGGCGCTCCTCGGCTACGCCGCCGGGCGGGCCGCCGGCTGGCCGGTGCTCCGCACGCTGGGGGTGGAGTCGGAGACCGAGCTGCCGTTCGCCGCTCTCCATCTGCTCCTGCGGCCGGTGCTCGGGTATGCCGAGCGGTTGCCGCCCGGCCAGGCGGCGGCGTTGCGCGGTGCGATCGGGGCGGCGCCCGCCGAGGTGGCCGACCGGTTCCTCGTCGGACTGGCCGCGCTCACGCTGCTGTCCGATCTGGCGGGCGACGGGCCGATCCTGTGCCTGGTCGACGACGCGCAGTGGCTCGACGACGCCTCCGCCGACGCGCTGCTGTTCGCGGCCAGGCGGCTCGACGCCGAGGGCGTGGTCATGCTGTTCGCCCTCCGGGAGGGCGCGGCCACCCCGCGCCGTGGAGCGATGGCCACGCCCGGAATGATCTCGCAGCACCGAGAGGCCACGCCCCAAGTGACACCGTCGCGCCTGGAGGCGCTGGCCACCCACGGGGTGCCCGAGCTGCGGCTGGGCAGGCTGGAGGCGGCGGTGGCCGCGGAGTTTCTGGCCGATCGGGCTCGCGATCTGGCGCCGCAGGTGCGGCGCCGGGTCCTCGACGAGGCGGCGGGTAACCCGCTGGCGCTGATCGAGTTCGCCGCCGTACTGACCCCTGAGCAGCGGGCGGGCCGGTTGAGCCCGCTGCCGTTCGCGGGCGAGTCGGGGCCGCTGTCGGACCGGGTGCGGACCACGTTCGAGGCTTACATCGACCGCTTCCCCGAGCCGGCCAGGGCGGCACTGCTCGTCGCGGCGGCCGACGACACCGGGGATCTGGACCTGATCCTGCGGGCCGCCGCCCGTCTCGGCGCGACGGTCGCGGACCTGGCGCTGGCCGAACGCGAGGAGCTGATCGAGCTCTCGGCGGCCGGGCTGTCGTTCCGGCACCCGCTGATCAGGAGCGCGGCCTACCGCGGCGCGCCGTACTTCCGCCGGGTCGCGGCCCACCTAGCGCTGGCGGAGTCGCTGAGCGACCAGACGGGCAGGTGTCTGGGCGACCCCATGGGCAGACCCCTGGACGGCCGGATGACGCCGCTCCTGGACGATCGGGCGGCCGAATCGCTCGACGGCCAGGCGCGGGCCGATCGGCGGGCCTGGCATCGGGCCGCCGCCGCGACCGGCCCTGACGAGAGGGTCGCCGGGGAACTGGAGCGCGCCGCCTTACGGGCGCGCGACCGGCAGGGCACGGCCGCCGCGTCCGTGGCGTACGAGCGGGCCGCCGATCTCACCGCCGACACCGCCCGCACGGCGCGCAGGCTGATCGCGGCGGCGGAGCTGGCGGTCCAGGCGGGTCAGCTGAAGCGGGCCGCCGGGCTGGCCGACCGGGCGGCGCCGCTCACCACGACACTCGCTACGACCCCGGCCGAGCTCGCCTGCCTGGCCCAGGTACGTGCCTGCGTGGTGGTGGAGCAGGGCTCGCCGAGCGCGGCGGGCCGGATCCTGGCCGAGGGCGCGGAGCACGTACGGACCGCCGACCCCGCGCTCGCGGCCCGCATGCTGGCCGAGGCGATCCATTACGCCTCCTTCGCCGCCGACCCCGAGCTCGCCCACGACGCCGACCACCGACTCGGCGCACTCGCACTGCCGCTCCCAAAAGGGCCGCAACCGCCGCAGCCGGAAGGGCCGCAGCCGCTACCCCAAAGGCCCGGGGTGCTCGCCGCCGGAATGGCGGTCATGGCGCGGCTCGTGGAGGGCCAGGCCGTGGTTGAACTCTCCCCCATCCGCGCGGCCGCCCAGCTAGCGCGCGACTCCCCCGACCTGCTGCCCCTCGCCGCCTCCCTGAGCATCGTCTCGGGCGACGAGGTCACGGCCCACGGGCTGGCCGAGTCGCTGGTCGCGCGCTGCCGCGAGCGCGGCCTGATCGGCCTGCTCCCCCAGGCGCTGGCGCTGCTCGCGCAGGCCCAGATGCTGCGCGGCAGGCACCGCGAGGCGTCGGCCGCCGCGTCCGAGGCCCTGACCGTCGCCTCCGACATCCACCAGGCCCATCGGGCCGGGCATCTGCACGGGCTGCTGGCCTGGCTGGCCGCCGTCGGCGGTGCCGAGGAGCGCTGCCTGGAGCTGGCCGCGAAGGCGGACGGCGACGTCGAGGCCACCAGGGCGCTCGCCGCCTGGGCGCTCGGTCTGTCCCAGCTGGGCCAAGGCAGGGCCGGGGCCGCTCTCGACCATCTCCAGGCGGCGGGGCACCGCCATCCCGTGGTCGCGCTCTGCGCGGCGCCCGATCTGGTCGAGGCGGCGGTCCGCGCCGGGCGGGCGGATCTGGCGGAGGGGGCGGCGGCCAGGTTCGCGGGCTGGGCGGCCGTCGTGGAGCGCCCGTGGGCGAACGCGGTCGCCGCCCGGCTCAGGGGGCTGCTGGCCGAGGGTGACGAGGCGGGCAGGCACTTCGCGCGGGCCGTGGCCGTACCCGCTGACCAGCCGTTCCAGCAGGCGCGCAACGAGCTGCTGTACGGCGAGTGGCTCAGGCGCGCGCACTGCCGTTCTGACGCGCGGCGGCGGCTGCGCGCCGCCTTCGAGGCCTTCGACGCGCTCGGCGCCGCGCCGTGGGCCCGCCGCGCCCACGGCGAGCTGGAGGCGGCCGGCGAGGCGGCCGTGTCCAGGAGCGGCGGCCTGCTCGACCGGCTGACGCCGCAAGAGCGTCAGGTGGTACGGCTGGCGGCGACGGGGCTTTCCAATCGGCAGATCGGCGCGCGGCTGTTCCTCAGCCCGCGTACGGTGGGACATCATTTGTACAAAGCGTTTCCCAAGCTCGGTGTGGCTTCCCGAGCCCAGCTCGGCGACCTCGACCTAGGTGAGTGACCGCGGCTACTTAGTCGCGAGCCCGCATGACCGGCGAGGCGCCGCGCGCCGACCGATTCGCGGATGATCGCCCGCGCTTTACCGTGCTTCCGACCTCACGGAAACGGAGCGCGTGGATGCACAGACTAGTCAGATCCGGCTTATCCCTGCCCCTGGTCGGGGTCCTGGTCGCGGCCGCCCTCATCGCCACCGCACCGGCCGCCTCCGCCGCGCCCGCGCGCGAGGACGGGCAGCGGGTCACCCTCCTGGTCCACGGCTTCGACCGTGAGGCCGACACCAACTGCGCCAGCAGCTGGAAGGACGCCAAGAACCTGCTGAACGCCAACGGCTGGGGCGAGGTCCGCACGTTCGGCTACTACAACAAGGCCACCAACTGCGACATCAGATATCAGGGCACCACCGACTCCCGCATCCAGGAGATCGGCCGCCAGTTCGCGTGGACCGTGTACTACTTCTACTCCAGCCATGACACGGCGATCGACGTCGTGGCGCACTCCATGGGCGGCCTGGTCGCCAAGGCCGCGATCGAGGGCGTCAACAGGTACGGCGTGGGCAAGACGCCGCCCGACCTGAGCGGGCTGAATGTCGATCTGAACAACATCGGCGCGGCCGGGTGGCCCAGCGGCTGGCCCCCGTACCTGTACATCGAGGACATGGTCACGCTCTCCACGCCGCACCTGGGCATCGGCAGCGCGCTGGTGACCGCGTGCGCCATCACCCACGAGCAGTGCAGCGACATGCGCCCGGGCAGCGGCTTCCTGAGCTGGCTGTCGAAGCAGCCACTCTCCCAGATGGGCACGGACTACACCTTCCTCGCCTCAAGTCATGACGACACGGTCGGCGTCGATTCGGCGACCAACAAGCGCACTGCCCATCATTGGGCGGTCTATGACAAGAACGCGGACGGCGGGACGCTGAGTCACACCGCGATGCGGACGACCTCGACCGGCGCGTGGCAGGCGTCGTGGGGCGGGCAGCGGAGTGACGCGGGGTCGGGTTCGTACCCCGCGCCGCTTCTCCAGGCCATGGACGGCCTGTACAACCAGCAGAGCGAATAAAGCGGAACGGATCGGCACGCCCGGGGCGTGCCGATCCGTTTTCGCGTTACTTCAGGCCGTAGGCCCGGGTGATCGTCTGGTCGACGGTGTTGCCCTCGGCGTCCACGCCCTGGGCGCGGATGCCGACGGTGCCGTTGGTGGCCGACAGGGCGGGGTGGGCGATGGTCGCGGTGTAGGAGGTGGCGTTCTTCTTGGCGGTGGTGACGGGCTTCCAGTGGGCGCCGTCGTCGTAGGTGACCCAGAGCTTCAGGCTGCCGAGGCGTGCGTCGGGCACGTCGTAGGAGCCCTGGTAGCCGGTGATCGTGATCTTGTGCGGCCTGGCCGCCGGGGTCGTGTTGTCGAGGCCGAGGTCGAGGTCGTAGCGGAGGTTGAGCCGGCGGACCGGCTCGCACGGGGCGAGGGTGCTGGCGAAGAACCAGCCGACGCACAGACCGTCGCTGGGCGTCTGCAGCCCGCCGGTCGGGCGCTTGGACTTGAACGTCCACTCCGTCGCCACGTCGGTGGCGTACTTCTGCAGCGGCTGCGGGGTGTGGAACTTGTCGGTGAGGCGATAGCGGGCCTCGCCCTCCGGCAGCTCGTACCTCGGCATCTGGATCAGGACCGGGCCGCTGGTGCCCGATTCGACCATGGGGATCTCCTGGCCGTCACGGTAGAGATGCAGCTCGTCCTTGCCGCCGCGCTCCTCGTAGAAGCGCGCGTTCCAGGTGAACGCCTCCTGGTGGTTCGGCTCCGGGCCCAGGATCGGCAGGGCCGCCAAGAAGGTGTCGCCGTTGCGGCAGGGGAAGCACGTGGTGTTCCCGGCGGAGCGGGTCAGGTCGGAGAACACCGGATTGCCGGGAACGCGCGGCTGGGCGCCCCACTCCTCCGTCTTCCCCCCGGCCGTCGGGTAGACGTCCACGGCGGTCGCCCACATTCCGGAGCTCTGGCCGGAGGCGTCGCCTTCGGGGTAGGTCAGCTGGGTCTCGCGGGTCCACGACACGTCCCGCGAGACCGGCCCGACATACTCGGTCACGGTGCTCTGCGCGGGCCAGGAGGAGCCGAACCGCGGACCGAGCAGCCAGCCGGGGTGGGTCACCACGGTCGCCGACCAGATGATGGAGGCGTGGGCGGGCCGGTCGGCGTGCAGACGGTTCTTGATCTCGTACAGGTTGCGCCTGCCGACCTCGTAGTCGAGCTTGGCCGGGACGCGCAGGCGCTCGTGAAGGAGCAGCGAGTAGATGTACGGCGTGGCGGTGACGCCCTCGGCCTGGATGCTCACCGGCCGCCTGGCGAGCAGCGCGGCCAGCGCGCGGCCTTCGCCGGCGGGCAGGCTCATGGTCGGGATCGGGTAGATCGGCCAGTACTTCGCCAGGTCGAGGAAGGGCCGGTTGACCGCCCCGTAGCCGAGCACCCCGGCGGCGCCGGCGTCGGCCGCGGCCTTGACCCGGTCGAGCGCGTCGCCCGTGCAGCCGGTGGCCGGGCACAGGTCGGACAGGTCGAGCAGGACGAGCTTGCCGCGTACACCGGCGCCGGCGAGTTCGGCGGCCTGGCCGCGACCCCCGGACACCAGGGTGAGCGTGCTGCGGCCGGTCAGCTTGGGAACGTCCTCCGCCAAGCTCTGGTAGCGGGGACTCAGGGTGAGCTTGTCGGCCTTCATGCTGATCACGGGGGCGCCGCGCAGGATCTGTCCCGCGACGTCGAAGGTGCCCTGGGTGATCGAGCGGGTGGGCAGCAGCCAGTAGTTGTGCAGCCCGTAGGTGGGGGAGGCGGACTCGAAGCGGACGGACCCGACGCCGTTGGCCGCCTCACGCTCGGAGGCGTACTGCGAGTTGTAGACCTCCGTGGGGTCCGGGGTCTTCTGGGTGACCTGGCGGGCCTTGCGCATGTCGAGGGTGATCGTGATGTCCTTGGTGGCCTCGAACTCCGGCTGCGACGGCAGGCCGATGTTCCACTGCCCGTCGCTGCCACGCCAGCTGATGCCGGAGTTCGCGCTGTAGGTGCCCGCGTACACCCGCGTCTCGGTCTCGGTGCCACTGCCGGGGTACCACTCGACGTCGAGGTCGTCGCGGTCGTCGGTGCGCATGATCGCCCAGGGGATGGCCTGCACGTCGGTCGCGCCGTCGGGCAGCACCATCCGGGTCTTGATGGTGACCTTCTTGGGCTCGACGAACGCGCCGACGGCCGTGTTGACGCTCACGCCGCTCGCGTCGGTGGCGTGCACGAAGCCCTCGTACCAGGTATCCGGTCCCGACGGGTCGAAGGTGACGGCGACCGGCGCGGTGCCGTGCGCCGGGACGGTGACCGTGTCGTGGTCCAGGGTGAGCGTACGCGCGGGCGCGGTGCCCTTGTGGGCCTTGAGCCCGGTCTTGAGCGTCAGCGTCACCGGCTGGTCGCCGTCGTTGGTGTAGGTGAGCGTCTTGGTGACGGGAGCGGTGTGGGGGTAGGCCATGAGGCCGAAGTCGATGCCGCCCGAGGCGGTGACCGCCTGCTTCACGGCGCGCGCCACGTCCACCCGGCCCGCGCCCTGCTCGTACGAGCCGTAGCCGTCGTCGCGGGCGGTGCTGGTGAGCGCGTTCTTGAGCTGGGCGCCGGTCCAGTCGGGGTGCTTCTGGGCCAGGAGCGCGGCCGCGCCCGCGACGTGCGGGGTGGCCATCGAGGTGCCCGACGCGCCGGTGTAGCGGTCGTTCACGGGCGTGCCCATCGTGGTGCCCGCGGCGCGCGCGGCCACGATGCCGACGCCGGGGGCGGCGATGTCCGGCTTGAGGCTGTAGTCGGCCAGCACCGGGCCCTTGCTGGAGAACTCGGCGAGCTTCTCCGACCCGTCCACCGCGGCGACGGTCAGCGCCGACGGTGCCGAGCCCGGCGAGGCGATCTTCCGGTTGAGGTAGTCGTTGCCCGCCGCGATGACGAACAGCGACTTCGACTGGGCGCTGAGGTTCTCGACCGCCTGGCTCATCGGGTCGGGCCCGGTGTAGCAGCAGCCGCCGAGGCTCATGCTGATCACTCTGGCCTGCTGGCCGACCGCCCACTCCATGCCGGCCATGATGTCCGACTCGAACCCGTTGCCGCTCTTGTCGATGACCTTGCCGACGAGCAGCGACGCCTTGGGCGCGACGCCGGTGTACTTGCCGTCGGAGGCGGCGCCGTTGCCCGCGATCGTAGAGGCGACGTGGGTGCCGTGCCCGTGGCCGTCCTGGACGTCCGCCTCGGCGGTGAAGTTCGCGCTCGCCACGACGCGGCCGGCGAGGTCGGGGTGGCCGAGGTCGATGCCGGTGTCGAGGACCGCGACCTTGACGCCCTCGCCCTTCAGCCCGGCGGCCCACGCCTCGGGCGCGCCGATCTGCGGCACGCTCTTGTCGAGTACGGCCTGCACCTTGCGGTCGAGCCAGATGGCCGAGACGCCCCGGTCGAGCTTGGCCGTGGCGTTCTTGTCGCTCGCGGGAGGATCGACGGCGCTCCAGAACTGCTGGACCGCCTGCTTGTCCACCCGGATCGCCGCGCCGCCCACGCTGGGCAGCCCGCGTGGCGCGGAGGTGGCGGGCAGGGCGTCGGCCTGCGCCGACAGGGTGTTGGCCGCCTGCTTGGCCTGACCGTACTGGACGATCAGCGGCAGGCCGGCGCTCTCCTTGTCGGTGTAGCCGTTCTTGGCCATGTACGCGACGTCGAACAGGCCCTTGTCCATGCGGCCCGACGACACCAGGTCCATCACGTCGGAAGGGAAGACGTAGTAGGAGTCCCGATCGCGGACGGAGATGAAGTTCACCGGGGCGCCGTCGGGCCGCTTGGCGGGGGTGACCTGGTAGCGCGGGGTACCGCCGGGGCCGGTGTCGTAGGCGACCACGTCACCGGTGATCAGCGTGATCTTCGGCGCGTCCTTGGCCGGCGTTCCGGACGACTCGACGGCGGCGGCGGTCTGGCCGGAAAGGGCGGGTGCGGGGGTGGCCGAGGCCGGCGGCTCTACGGCCATACCGGTCGACAGCACCAGCCCCAGCGCTAAAAGCCCGATGGACGGGTTGCGCCATCGTGGACGAGTCATGGTTCTCCTCGCGGGATAGCAGGCATGATCGACTCTCCCGAACCATGACATGTCAAGAAATATCCTGAGAAGATGACTCGTCGTCCTTTTCCCGCCAATGACGGGAAAAGGACGGCCGGGGAGCGGGGTTTTGGGTGATCATGTTGAGATGCTGCGCATCCTCGGCCTGTCAGCGGCGGAACAGGCTCTCTACGAGGCTCTGGTCGAGCACTCCCCCGTCACCCTCGAAGAGCTGGACGAGCTCGCCGGCACTCCCGGCCTGGCCGTCGGGCTGGAGGAGCTGGGGCTGATCGCCCGCCTGCCCGAGGACCCGCCCCGGTTCGTCGTCGTACCGCCGGAGATGGGGCTGGACGCGCTCATCCGCGAGCGGGCCCGCGCCCTGGCCGACGCCCGGCTGCGGGTGGCCCAGCTGTCCACCCGCTATCACCTCACCACGCCGGCCCAGGAGTCGGGCGGGCTTGTGGAGGTGGTGATCGGGCGGGAGGCGGTGCTGCGCCGGTTCGAGCAGTTGCAGCGCGGCACCCGGCGGGAGATCCGGATGTTCGACGCGCCCCCGTACGCGGGCGTGGTGGGCGGCAACACCCAGGAGTTCGACCTGCTGAGCCGCGGCGTGGACTACCGGGTGGTCTACGACCGGCGGGCCATCGAGATGCGCGGCACGCTGAAGACCATCGTGGACTACATCGCCGCGGGTGAGCAGGTGCGCGTCGGCGACGTGCCGATGAAGCTGGTGCTCAGCGACTACCCCATGGCCCTCGTACCGCTCCGGCATGATCTGCAGATGGTCGAGTCGGCCCTGGTCGTGTACGACTCGACGCTGCTCGATGCCCTGGCGGCGCTGTTCGAGATGTACTGGGAGCGCGCCGTGCCCCTGCACGTCAGCCATGGCCGCGCCCGGCTGCCGGAGACCAGGAGCCCGACCGACGCGCAGCGCGACCTGCTGGCCCGGCTGGTGGCCGGCCAGACGGATAAGGCCATCGCGGCCCATCTCGGTTGGAGCGACCGCACGGTACGCCGGCACGTGCACGCCATGATGATCCAGCTGGACGCCCAGACCCGCTTCCAGGCGGGCTACCAGGCCGTCCTGCGCGGCTGGCTGGCCGATGAGAAGGGCGTACACGATGAGCCGGAATGACAGGGAGGGCGCGGGCGCGCTCGGCGCGGCCGGGCTCACCCCGGACGAGGAGGCGGTGTACGAGCTGCTCATCGACGGCTCACCGGCCACCACCGCCCGGATCGCGTCGTTGGGCGCGCCGGCCGGGCTCCGTGCCGACCAGCTGCCCGCCGTGCTCGCCGCGCTGGAGGCCAAGGGGCTGGTCACCCGATCCGGCGCCCACTACGCCGCCGTCGCCCCGGAGGCCGCGCTCGACGTGCTCCTGGTCACCGCGGAGCGGGAGCTGCTGCGCGCCCGCGAGCGCGCGGGCGAGCTCGATCAGGCCTTCCAGCGCCGCCGGGCGGCCGGGGAGACGCCGCCGGCGGTCGTCGAGGTCGTGACCGGGCAGCGGGCGGTCCAGCAGCGGCACGCCCAGATCCAGCGGGCCGCCTGGCACCAGCTGCGCTGCTTGTCCAAGCCGCCCTACTTCGACCCGCCGGGCAGCGTGGCGGCCCAGCGCGAGCTGCTGGAGCGGGGCGTCACGAGCCGCATGATCTACGAGCGGGGGTTCGTCGACCGGATCGGGGCGCTGCGTCAGATCGAGACGATGGTCGGGGCGGGCCAGCAGGCGCGGGTGCTGCCCAGCCTGCCCATGAAGCTCTACCTCATGGACGACCGCTTCGCCCTGCTGCTGTTACGGCACCACCCGGACGACCCCGACGCCGACGCCGCCCTGGTGGTCCACCCGTCCGGGCTGCTGGAGGCGCTGAGCCGGCTGTTCGAAGGGCTGTGGCAGCGGGCGCTGCCGCTGCGCCTGCGGCCTCCGGCGCCCGGCGCGGCCCCGCCCGCGCGAGCGCGCGCCGCCGCGGACGACGACGAGCGGCTGATCGCGCTCCTGGTGGCCGGACTGACCGACGAGGCCATCGCCCGGCAGCTCGGCGTCGGCTACCGTACGGCCGAGCGGCGCATCGCGAACCTGATGAGCAGGCTCGGCGCCCACACCCGCTTCCAGGCGGGCGTCCAGGCCGCCTTCCGCCACCCTCCGCCGCCGGAGGAGTGAGGCTCACCGGTCCAGGCACTCGGCCGAGAGGGCGAGGCGGGCGGACATGTTGCGCTCCATCATGCGCAGGGCCGCCTCGCCGAGGTCTTGGTGGATGGCGGCCACGCAGTCGGGCGGCACCGTCAGGGCGTAGTGCCGTACGTAGGCGTCCAGGGCGCTGTAGAGCACGCACTGCTCGGTCACCTGGCCGGCCAGGACGACGGTGTCGACCTCGGTGCGGCCCAGCAGGTACTCCAGCGAGGTGCCGTAGAAGGCGCTGTGGCGGACCTTGGGCAGGAACGCACAGTCCGGCGGCGGCAGGATCGGCTCCACCAGGTCCGGGCGGCGGCCGTTGAGGGCCTGGGCCTCGATCTCGCGCCGATCTCGGGTGAAGTCGCCGTAGTTGTCGTTGACGTACACCAGCTCGACCTCGTCGCGGGTACGCGCCCGCGCCACCAGCTTCGCCATCGGTTCGATGATCTTCGCTACGTTGCGGCACAGGGGTTCGGCGTCGTCGTGCTCGTACGGATTCAGCATGTCGATGATGACCAGCGCGGTTCTTGCCATTCCCTCTTACTGTCCACGACGTGCGGTTTTAGCCGATCGGCCCCGGGCAGACGCCAGCAGCCGGACGACGGAGGGAAGGAGACCCGATGGACGCCATCGTGCTGCTGAAGGACGACCACAAGACGGTCGAAGGGCTGTTCAAGAAGTTCGAGCAGGCCGGAGAGCGGGCCTACACCGAGAAGCGCCGCCTCGTGGACCAGATCACCAAGGAACTGGTCACGCACGCCTACATCGAGGAGGAGTACTTCTACCCGGCCGCCCGCGCCAAGGTGCCGGAGACCAGCGATCACGTGCTGGAGAGCGTCGAGGAGCACCACGTGGTGGTCTGGCTGCTGTCCGAGCTCAAGGACCTCGACCCGAAGGACGAGCACTTCAAAGCGAAGGTCACGGTGCTGATCGAGAACGTCCGGCACCACGTCGAGGAGGAGGAGAAGGACTGGTTCCCGCAGGTCCGCGCCGCGATGGGGCGCAAGGAGCTGCAGGAGCTCGGCGAACGCATGGCAGCCGCCAAGGCCGAGGCCCCCGCCGAGCCGCTCGCCGTCAAGAGCGCCTCGCAGTAAGCCGCGCCTCTCAGCGGGCCGTGCCTGGTGTCAGCCGGCCGTCACGTGGTCGACGAACAGGGCCGTAGCCGCGGTCGGGGCAGGCAGCGGGTTCCAGGCCAGGCCGATGGGGCGGTGCTGGGCCGGGACGAGCGGACGGTAGGTGGGGTCGTCGTGTTCCAGCGAGGCGGGCAGCGGCAGGACGCCCACGCCGAGCCCGGCGCCGATGAGGCCGCGTACGGTGGCGATCTCCTCGCTCTCGAAGGCGATGACCGGCTCGAACCCGGCCTCCTCGCACAGCCGGTCGATCACCCGGCGCAGGTCCGTCGTCGGGGCGAAGGCGACGAACGGCTCGTCGCGTACGTCGGCGAGCGTCAGCCCCGGGACGGCGGCGAGCGGGTGCTCGACGGGCAGGGCGAGACAGAGCCGCTGCTCACGTAGCGGGTGCCAGCGCGCGGGGTTGCCTTCCGGCGGCGGGGTGACCAGGGCGGCGTCGATGTCGCCCTGGGCCAGCCAGGTGAACAGCTCCCTGGCGAAGCCCTGGTGCAGCTCGAAGCGGATGCCGGGCGTGCCCGCCCGCAGGTCGCGCAGGATCTCCGGCACCAGCCAGCGGCCCACCGAGTGCAGGAAGCCCAGCCGGATCAGGCCGGTGTCCGGGTTGGTGAGGGCGTCGATGCGGCGGCGCGCGCCCTGCAGCTCGTCCACGGCGCGGGCGGCGTGCTCGCGGAACAGCAGGCCGAACCGGTTGAGCGCGAGCCGGCGCCCGTGCCGGTGGAACAGCTCGACCCCCAGGTCGGCCTCCAGCCGGGCGAGCGCCCGCGACAGCGTGGACTGGTTGATCCCCTCCATCGCCGCGGTGTCGCGCATGTTCTCCGTGTCACACAGCGTCAGAAACCAGCGCAGGGTCTGCAGCTCCATCCTGCGATGATGCCCCTTTCGCATCAGCTTCGGCAAATTATGCATTTTGCGCATCAGCGCTGAGCGGGCACGCTCGACGGGTGCTCTCGACTCGCGTGTCAGGGGATCGCGCCTCCCTCCGGATCAGGTACGGGCTGATGTTCGGCGGCCTGGCCAACTTCCTGGCGCTCTACTACGTCCAGCCGTTGCTGCCCGGCGTCGCCGACCACTTCGGGGTCTCCGCCGCGGAGTCGACGGCGGTGCTGTCGCTGGCCACGATCACGATGGCGGTCGCGCTGCTGTTCGTCGGCCCGATCTCCGACGTGGTGGGCCGGGTGGTGATCATGCGGTGGTCGCTGACCGGCTGCGCGGTCCTGGGCATCGCCACCGCGTTCGCGCCCACCTGGCACGCGCTGCTGGTCCTGCGCGGGCTGCAGGGCGTCGCGCTGGCCGGGCTGCCCGCCGTGGCGCTCGCCTACCTGCGTGAGGAGATGCTCGACGGATCCCACGTACGGGCCAACGCCACCTACATCACCGGCACGGCCCTCGGCGGGGCGGCGGGGCGGTTGCTGCCCGGCCCGGTCCAGGCGGTGTGGGGCTGGAGCGGTGCCAGCGCCGTCGTGGGGGTCGTCACGCTGCTCTGCGCCATCGGCCTGTGGGTCCTGCTGCCGCCGTCGCGGCACTTCGAACGCTCCAGCCCGCGGCTGGGCGACCTGCTGCGCAACACCGCGCTCACCCTGCGGGACCCGTCCCTGGTGGCGCTGTGCCTGGTCGGCGCGGCGACGATGGGGGCGTTCGTCGGGCTGTGCAACGCGCTGACCTTCCGCCTCGAGGCGGCGCCCTATCTGCTGGGCGGCGCGGGCGCGCTGGTGTTCCTGGCCTACCCGGTGGGCGTGCCGGGGCCGCTGGCCGCCGGGCGGCTGGCGCTGCGGCGCGGGCTCGGCCTGGCCGCCCTGCTCGGTGTCGCGCTCCTGGTGACCGGTACGCTGCTCACCGCCGCACCCCAACTCCCCGCCATCGTGATCGGACTGGCCCTGGTGACCTTCGCCTTCCTCGGTACGCACTCCGTGGTCAGCGGCTGGGTCTCCGACCGCGCCCACCGGGTCGGCGTCGGCGTGGGCCAGGCCGCGGGGCTGTACCTGCTGGCCTACTACGCGGGCAGCTCGATCTTCGGCTCGCTGGCCGCCTACCGGTGGGAGACGGGCGGCTGGTCGAGCGTGATCACCGTCTCCGTCGGGCTGCTCGTCGGCGCCGGGTTCCTGCTGGACCTGGCCCGCCGCTTCGACACACGATCATGCCGGTAGCCGTCACCGGGGACGGCGTCGCCGTCTCCTACCAGATCCGCGGCCGGGGCGAGCCCCTCGTCCTGCTGGCCGGGCAGGCCAACGACCACCACTGGTGGGACGGCGTCAGGGACGACTTCGAGGACCGCCACACCACCGTCACCCTCGACTACCGCGGCACCGGGGACAGCGACAAGCCCGACGTCCCCTACACCACCCGCGGCTTCGCGGCCGACGTGGTCGCCGTCCTCGACGACCTGGGCGCCGACCGGGCCCACGTGTACGGCACCTCGATGGGCGGGCGCGTGGCCCAGTGGCTGGCGGCCGACCACCCGCACCGGGTGGGGTCGCTGATCCTCGGCTGCACCTCGCCCGGCGGCCCGCACGGCCTCGAACGGGACAACACGGTGAAGAGGTCGCTGGCCCAGCCCGACCGGCAGGCGGCGCGGCGGGCGCTGCTGGAGCTGATGTACACCCCGGCCTGGCTGGCCACCCACCCCGGCCCGTACACCACCCTCGGCGATCCCGGCATGCCCGCCTTCGCCCGGCGGCGGCACCTGGCCGCCAGCGCGGGGCACGACGCCTGGGACGCGCTGCCCGGCATCACCGCGCCCACGCTGATCTTGCACGGCACGGACGACGTCTTCAATCCGGCGGCCAACGCGCCCCTGCTCGCGGGCCGCATCCCCGGCGCGACGCTCCGTCTCATCCCCGGCGCCAGGCACGCCTACTTCGAGGAGTTCCGCGAGGTCGCGGGTCCCGCCGTCCTGGACTTCCTGGATTAGTCGATCATGACGACCGTGTTGGCGGCCAGGTCGTGCAGCGCGTGCCTACGGTGGGTCAGGACGATCCAGAGGAGGTCGATCACGGTCAGGCCCAGCGCGGCGAAGAAGCCGGTCATCAGCGCGCGTCCCGCCGCCATGGCGGGGGTGAGCCGGGCGCCGTTCTCGCGCACCACGCGGATGCCGAACGCCTTCTTGCCGACGGTCTGGCCGTTCCAGTAGCCGACCAGCAGCCAGTGGTAGGCGTACCACACGAACGCCCCGGCGATCAGCCAGCGCCAGTCCAGGTGGAAGACGAAATCGGCGAAGTCCTTCGCCGGGTCCATCGGCTCGAAGACGCCGGCCCGCGCCAGGAGAGGCCGGGTGAGCACGCCCAGGAGGACGGCGTCGCAGACACCGGCGAACAGCCGCCGCCAGCGCCCCGCGAGCAACTCCTGCGCTAGGTGGCCGTAGGGCGGGCCGTCTCGCCACACCGACTCGGACATGGATTCACTCCAGCTGATTGAGTAGTGGTCTCTCCGAAGGGCGTTCCATCGCGTTCCACGGACCGGGGGCATGCCAGAATCGAGGTGCCGAGCCGTACCCGAGAGGACGAATGACCATCCCCGCCGACCGAAACGCCGAGCCCGCCGCCGGACGGACGGCCGTGGTGAGCCGGACGGGCCCCAAGCGCAGCGAGAGCATCCGGCTCGCGGTGCTCAACGCCGCCGACGATCTCCTGGTCGAGCGGGGGTTCAACGGGGTGACCATCGAGGGCATCGCCGTCCGGGCCGGGGTCGCCAAGCAGACCGTCTACCGCTGGTGGAAGTCCAAAGTCGACATCCTCCTCGACACCCTGGCCGACGACGCCCGCGACGCGCTGGCCTGGCCAGGTGGCGGGGAAGACGCCGAGGAGGAGTTGAAAGCGCAGCTCCGCCGGATCGCGGGGTTCTTCCAGGAGCCGGCGGGCCAGGTCCTGCGGGCGCTGCTCGGCCACGCCCAGACCGACCAGGCCACCGCCGAGGCGCTACGCGAGAAGTTCCTGCGTGAGCAGCGCGAACGCGACCTGCAGGGGCTGCGCGCCGTGCTCGAACGCCACACCGGCCGCCCGGTGACCGAGCCGACCGTGGACACCCTGCTGAGCGTGCTGCTCGGCCCGCTCTACTACCAGGCGCTCGTCCACGGCGGCCCGCCCGGCCCCGAGCTCCTGGACGCCACGGCCCGGCACGTCCTCGACCTCGCCACGCCCTGAGGCCAAGCCCTGAAGCCAAGCCCTGAAGACGGCTATGTGCGGCTCAGCGCGCTAAGTCGGCGGGTCGGCGCGGGGCCCCGGGGCCCCGGGCCCCGCGCCGGTCAGATCAGACGCGCCGGTCGGATCAGAACAGTCCTCCGAAGAAGTCGTCGAGGCCGCTCTGGTCGAAGTAACGGATGAAACGGCCCGTGGTGTCGCTGACGGTGCCGGTCTTCGTCATCGGCGGCTCCTGCTCCATCGGCTTGTAGTCCTGTCTCATGCCCTGACCCGAATTCGAGGGCGGGACCAGGTTGGGTGGCGGTTCCCCATCCGGATACATCTTCCCGTTGCGGAACACCGAGACGGACTGGGTCGGCTGCGACACTCCGTTGTTGCCGTAGACCTGTCCCGGCCGCACGGCGGCCGAGCGGGTCGCCTTGGGCGGCGACTGCCGTTGCGCCGCCCGGTGGCTGGTCGGTCTCCTGGCAGGACGCGCACGTGATGCTTGTCTGGAGGGGAGCCTGGTCACCCGCCCGTTGGTCACCTTCTTCACGTGCCTCCTGGTCTGCCTCGCGACCTTCTTGGCCTGCCGTGCGGCTTTCGCGGCTCTGCGCTTGCGCGCCTGTTCGGCGGCCTTCTTGCGCATCTCCTCCGCCTTCTTCTTGGCCTCCTCCGCCTTCTTCCGCCTTTCCAGTTCCTTCGCCTTCTTCTTGGCCTTCGCCGCGGCCTCCCTCGCCTCCTTCAGCGCCTTTCTCTTCTTGGCCAGTGCCTCCTTCAACTTCCTGGCCGCTTTGGCGAGGGCCCGCAGTAGGGCCCGGCGGGCGGCGATCGCCCGCCTCAGCGCCTGCTGGGCGAGCTTTCTGGCCAGCGCCCGCGCCGCGAGCCTGGCGATGACGGCGGCGGCGATCCAGACCCACTGCCCGTCGGGGTCGCTCATGGTGACGGGGCTGTTGTTGGCGTAGGCGTAGGCGTTGAACTGCTGCGGGTCCTCCTCGTCGATGACGGGGTCGACGGACAGGAACCGCCCGTTCTTGGCGTCGTACTCGCGGGCTCCGAGCTGGACCAGCCCGATCGAGTGATCCTGGACGCCGCCGACGAATCCGCGCTGGCCGGGCCACCACGGTGGCGGAGTGCCGCGGTCCTCGCCGAACGGCGTCATCCTCCGGACGGCGACCTCGCCGGTGCCGGCGTTGACGGCGGCCTGCGCCGTGCCCTGGTGGTCGGAGGCCAGGAAGTAGACGTTGTTGTCGGGGGTGCGCACCGCCACCGGCTCGCCGTTGATGGTGTAGTAGCGGGTGCACTCGACGACGTCCTTGGCGTTGTCGAGGCGCAGCTCCATGTCGTCGATGTAAAGCGTCGAGTCCGTCGGCGTCTTGCGCAGGAGCCGGTCGCCGTCGGCGTCGTACACGAACGAGGTGGTCTTGCCCGCCTCCGTCACCGACTCGAGGTTGCCCTCGGAGTCCCAGACGAGGCTCTGGTCGGCGGTTCCGACCTTGCGCCTGGTGGTGTTGCCCGTCTCGTCGTAGGCGAAGGTGTCGGCTCCCACCGACTGGAGGGCGTGCGGCTGCTTCTCACCGGGCTCGGGGTAGGTGGAGGTGCGGACCGTCTCGGCCGCGCCGCCCCAGGCGTGCTTGGTCTCCTTGATCCGGTTGCCCGTGACGTCGTAGGCGTAGCTGGTCGCGTACGGGGCCACGCCGCCGATCTTGCCGGACTGCGGGGTGCCGCTGGCGCAGTCGTCGGTGGCGGTCCATGCCGAGGTCAGGCGGCGCAGATAGTCGTAGGTGAAGCACTGGGTGTCCGGCGACTGGCCACCCGCCCTGTCGGCGATCTTGGTGATGTTGCCGGCCGGGTCGTAGGTGTAGTTGAGATCCAGATCGCTCTCCGGGGCGTTCTCGCGGTCGAGTCGCGTCCGGGTCAGCCGCTGGGTGACCTCGTCGTGGGTGAAGGTGAGCCAGCTCTTCTTGCCGCCGGAGCTCAGCTCGTACTGAAGGGTCTCGCCCATCTTGGAGTAGCGGGCGGCCGTGACGTACGACGACAGGCCGGCGACCTTGGTCGGCTGACTCAGCTCGTCGTAGGTGTAGACGACCGACTCCTCGGCCAGCCCGCCCGCGGCCGGGAAGCTGACCGACTGGACCTGGTCGTCGAGGGTGTAGCGGGTGTTGAGCACGTACGAACCGGCCAGCTTGCCTTCCCGCTCCGGGACGGTGACGGTCTCCCGCAGGGCGCGGTACTCGGCGTCGATCGCGTTGATCTCCGCCTTGTACGCCTGCCCGCCGACGTAACGGATGCTGGCGTTCTGGTGCCCCTTGGCCAGTTCGTCGTACTTCCACTCCGCGAGCAGCGGGCCGTCCTTGGAGCCCTCGTGGGTGGCCACCTTGCGGCCCAGCACGTCGTAGTCGTAGGCGAGGGTCTTGCCGCGCGCGTCGGTGGAGGTGAGCATCTCGTCGGCGTCGTTGTAGGTGAAGGTGGTGACGCCCTTGTCCGGGTCCTCGGTCTTGATCTCCCGTCCGCGCAGGTCGTAGGTGTGCCGCCAGACGTTGCCGGCGGCGTCGGTCACGGTGGACAGCCGGCCCGCGTTGTCGTAGGCGTACTTGGTGGCGTCGTACTCGCCGGTCGGCGTGGCGCCCTTGTACTGCCGCAGCTCGATGAGCCGGTCGTCGGCGTCGCCGATGCGGGTGACGGCGGTGCCGCCGGGCGGAGGCGTGATGTGCACCCGGTCGCCCTCCTGCGTGACACTGGCCCGCCACTTCTCCACGCCCTTGGCCCGGAGGACCTGGGCGCTCATGTCGCCGGCGCCGTCGTACAGGTAGCCCATCTGGGTGGGCACGTCCGTGTCGGCCACCCCGATCAGGTCGGTGGACGGCTCGCCCGGGCTGAAGTAGCCGCTGTTGTTCTTGGTCACCTCGCCGAAGGAGTTGTAGAAGGTGTCGGTGATCGTGCGCCCGTCGCGCAGCTCCGGGTCCTGCGTCTGGTCGTCGCGCGGGGCGGGCTCCTGGGTCTGCCGGTCGCGCAGCAGGCCGTCGTACAGCTCGTAGCTGGTGGTGTAGCCGCCGTCGCCGCGCAGCGTCTTGGTGGTGACGACGTTCGGGCCGTCGGTGCGGGTCAGGTAGGAGTACTCGGTGTTGGGCGACTGGCCCGCCGCCTTGCTCCGGTCGGCCTGCCACACCTTGACCAGGCGGCCCAGCGCGTCGTGCTCCATGTCGGTGCGCCGGTCGTTGGCGTCGATCTCGGCCACCGGCTCGCCCCAGGCCGGTTCGAGGAAGGTGCGCTCCATGTGCCCGAGCGGGTTGGTCTCCCTGACCTCGGTCGCCGGGGCGCCGGAGGCCGGTGAGTAGGTGGTGGTGTCCTTGGTGCCGACCGCGTCGGTCTCGCTGGTCGTGCGCCCGTAGGTGTCGTAGGTCAGGACGGAGTTGGTGATGGTCGTGCCGTCTCCGGACGTCTGCTGGATGGTGGTGACGTCGCCCTTGACCGGCCCCTGGCCGTAGGGCTTGCCGTCGTACTGCACCCGCTCGTCGGAGATCACGTCACCGGCGGCCAGCTTGGCCACTCCGGCGCCGCAGCCGGCGGCGACCTTCTGGATCCTGCTGGTGTAGTCGAGCATCCAGGCCGTGTCGTTGCGGGCGTAGGTGAAGCGCGTGCACTGGTCGTCGTCGGAGGTGCCCAGGTCGCCCTGCTCGTCCACCTGGGTGAGCAGGCCGTGCTCGTCGAAGGAGCGGGTCTCGCCGACGCGCCGCCACTTGCCGCCCGCCAGTGCCTCGCGGTTGACCATCGACTTCTTCTCGACGATGTACGCGGTCTTGGTGACACCGTCCTGGGTCGACTGGGCGGTCTTCAGCGACCACGGCTCCTCCGCCGTCGCGGAAAGGATCGGGCCGCCGTCGCCGTCGTAGAGGATCTCCTCCCGTTGGATGGCGGCGTACTGGTCGAGGTCGTCCAGCTTGCCGCCCTCGGAGTCCACCACCTGGACGTCGCGCTTGGACCCGTCGGCCAGGCGGTCGCCGTCCATGCCGCGGAAGTACCTGAGCTCGGTGAGCGTGCGCTTGCCGTCCTGGCCATTGCCTTCGCGGACGCGCACCCGGCCGAACCCACGCCAGTCCGACCACGTGCGGTGCGCGGGCTTGACCAGGATGTTGTCGGCGTAGCGCCAGGCGGCCCCGTCGAGATACTCGTAGTCGGTGACCACCGGCGGCGAACCGGCGACCCGGTCCACCTCGAGGGTCTGCTTGACGACGTACTTGTGGAACCAGTCGGTGACCTCGCCCTCGTCCGGCGGTGCCCACCGTTGCGGGAAGCAGAGCCGGGTGTTCTTGTCGGCGGCCGGCAGGTCGCCCGGCTTGCAGTCGGCCGGGGCGTAGTTGATCCGGAGCTCGCCGCCGCTCTCGTTGTTCACCGCCTGGACCCGCCACTTGACCAGCGGCGCGCGGCCCTCGTTGGCGTCCACCCTGTTGGGCAGCTGGACACCGATGAACGTGATCTTCGGCAGCGTGATCGTGCCGCCCACGTGACCGCTCTGCTGGATCGAGGCCAGCCACAGCGACGGGCTGAGGCCGTCACCCGTGGCGGGGAACTGGTGCGCCAGCGCCCAGGAGTCCACCGGACAGTACTGCGCGCCACCGCACTTGGCGGTGTCGGTGTTGACCACCTGCGTGGTGACCTTCGCCAGCCGCTTGCGGCTGAAGAACGTCGGCGCGAGCCGGTCGGTACACTTCTGGCCCGAGCCGCAGATCTGGTCGAAGGGGACGTCCGGCCAGTGGCTCGCCGTCTCCTTCTTGAGCTGGTCGGCGGCACAGGTGACGGTCCCGCCGGGGACGCACCGCTCGGCCACGTCGAAGACCGCGCGGGCCGCGGGCGCCTTGGTGAACAGCTCGTTGCGCAGGTAGCCGTAGTCGATGCGGGTCAGGTAGCCGCCGCGCACGTACTCCGTGCCCAGCTCGGGCTTCATGTTGCGGCCGTAGAAGTTCTTCTCCGCCTCGTACCAGTAGGTGATGGCGTTGCCGTGGGTGTCGACCTCCAGGTCGAGGTTCCACCGGTACGCCTGCTGGCACCAGGCGTTGGCCGGGGTGCTGGAGTAGCAGGGCTCGCCGCTGTTGTTGCCGAACACCGGATGCGTCCAGGTGGACTTCGTCTCCGGCTTGCCCGACGCCCAGCCGGGCAGACGGTTGAGCCCGAAGCTGTACTGGGTGCCGTCGGCGGTCGTGACGCGCCAGTACTCACCGTTGTTGTCGCCGTTCACGGCTCCGGTGAGGTATTCGATCCGGGTGCCGTCGTCGCGCTTGGGCCGCCACTGCTTGGTCGTGGCGTCCTTGACCAGCTCCACGGACGAGCTGCCGAGGGACAGCGTCGCGTTCTCCTGGTCCCAGCACAGATCGCCGGTCTTCTTGCCGTCGAGCATGCACGACTTGTAGCGACGTTCGATGTAACCGCCCGGGGTCAGCTCGAAGCCCTCCCCCACCCACGACGGCTGGTTGTTGGTGGCGGCGGTGCGGCCGTCCACGCTCTGCGAGGAGTAGGCGATCGACATCTCCGGCTCGTCACCGCCCAGCGCCGGCGGCGCCCGCAGCTCGTAGCTCCAGCTGAAGTCACCCGACTGGGTGCCGACGCTCCAGTCGGCGGAGGGGGCGAGCGAGGTGGCGGAGTGGTCGCCGGACGAGCCCGACGGCGCGGCCGTCACCGCGTACAGTGCCAGCAGGTCGACGTCGGCGGACAGCTTGCCGGTCTTCGTGTCGTTGTCGCTGGGTACCGGCTCCGGGCGGGGACACCCGGCCGCGGCGGTCAGCGCGCATTCCGGCAGCCGCACCATGCGCAGCCGGGCGCCGTAGTCGCCGCCGAACGCGTAACGGAAGCCGGAGTAGTCGATCTCCAGACGGGTCTTCCCGCTCTTGGCCGCCAGGCCCTGACCTGGCGAGACCCGCAGTGCGAGCCCGAGCAGGCCCGTCGGCGCGGTGTCGAGCAGTTCGACGCGGACCCGATCAGGAGTGGCCACCTCGGCCTCAGCCGTCTTGGCCGTCTTGTCCGTCTTGGTCGTCTCGTCCGCAGTCGTCTTGGCCTCAGCCTTCGGTGTGGCGAGCCGCACCGGGAAGCCGGCGGTCAGGGTCTGCGTCTTGCCGGTCGCGTCCAGCTCGACGGCCTGTGGTTTCGGCCAGGTGATGCCGGGTGGGGCCTTCCACGCCTGTTTCGCCGCCTGATCGGGCGTCATGGGCAGCACCGGGACCGCCCGCCCGCGGACCGGGGTGTCCTTCTGCGTGACCGGGGCCGAGCGCGGCGCGGCGCTCGCGGGCATCGCGTGCGTCAGCGGCACGACCATGATGACGGCCAGGATGGTCGCCAGCCGCCGCGGCCATGGCGATGGACGTGCTGGTTGCTGAAAACGATTCCAGTGGGATTCGGGCAGGTCTAACTCGGACGGTTCATCCATTGAGCTCACCCATTCTGCGGGACGAGTCGGGACTGGTGTGCGGCTATTGGGGCAATCTGTGGGGGGTTCAGCACGCCGTCGTGACGCGGGGTGAGCCGGAGGGTCCCCGTCCCGTCCTGGCCGGCCGCGATGGCCATGCGCCCGATTTCCATCTTCATCCGGTGCCGTCATGAGGCACCGGCCCTCGGTCATCGCTTCGTCTACCAGGTCGTGGCCGACGTTAAGAGAATGATCTTCCGTTTTTCTTCCGTTCTTCTTCCGTGCCGGTTCCGCGAGCGGGAGGCTGCGATTTGTCGCCCGGCGCGCCGATTGCGGCACCTGCTCGCCGGTCGACCGGCGCACCGTGCGAACCTCTTACACGAAAGCGGGCCCGGCGCCCGTCCGAGTGTGAGGAGCCCGACGTGTCCCCCGTGATCCTTTCCGCCGCAGGCACCTGTCTCGTCCTTGACGTCGCGGGCTCCGGCCTGCCGCGGGTGCGCCATTTCGGTGCCGACATCGGTGCGGTCGCCGAGGAGCAGCTCCTGCCCGCGCTGGCCTCTCTGACGCCGGCGCCGCCGCTGGTGCCGCTCCAGGGCGACAGCTGGTACGGCCGACCGGGCCTGTCAGGAGCCCGTACGTCCGCGCATCGGCCGGTCAGGTGGAACCTCTACGGCCCGGTCGAGACGCGGGCCGTACCCGGTGCGGGCGGCAGTGTGACCGTGACCGCGACCGACGATCGGGCGGGGCTCCGGCTGGTGAGCGAGCTGGCCATGGACGCCAACGGCGTGGTCACGATGCGGCACGCGCTGACGAACACCGCCGCCGAACCGTACCGCGTGGAGGAGCTGACCTGCGCGTTGCCGCTGCCCGCGCGGGCGGATGAGCTGCTCGACTTCACCGGGCGGTGGGCGCTGGAGAAGGTGCCGCAGCGCCGGCCGCTGGCCTACGGCGTCTGGTCGCGGGAGAACCGGCGCGGGCGCACCGGGCACGACGGCACGGGCCTGCTGGTGGCGGGAACGGGCGGGTTCGGGTTCCGGCACGGCGAGGTGTGGGCGGCGCACGCCGGATGGAGCGGCGACCACATCCACTACGTCGAGCGGCTGCCGGAGGGCGTGACGCTGCTGGCGGCCGGCGAGCTGCTCGCGCCCGGCGAGATCATCCTGGGCGAGGGCGAGACGTACGAGACGCCGCTGGTCTATTTCACCTGGTCGGACTCCGGGCTGGACCCGGCGGCCGGGCGGCTGCACGGTCACCTGCGCTCGCGCGGCCCGCGCCCGGCCCGCCCGGTCACCCTGAACAACTGGGAGGCCACCTACTTCGACCACGGCCTCGACCGGCTGCTGGCGCTGGCCGACCGGGCCGCGGAGGTGGGGATCGAGCGGTTCGTCCTCGACGACGGCTGGTTCCGGCACCGCCGCGACGACAAGGCCGGGCTCGGCGACTGGTACGTGGACGAGGGGGTGTGGCCCGACGGCCTGCACCCGCTGGCCAAGCACGTGCGCAAGCTCGGCATGCAGTTCGGGCTCTGGTTCGAGCCGGAGATGATCAATCTCGACTCCGACCTCGCCCGCGAACATCCCGAATGGGTGCTCGGCCGCGCCGACCGGCTCCCGCCGCCGCAGCGCAACCAGCACGTGCTCGACCTGGCCCGGCCGGAGGTCTTCGCCTACCTGCTGGACCGGATCAGCACGCTGGTGGGCGAGTACGAGCTGGACTACATCAAGTGGGACCACAACCGCGACATCGCCGAGCCCGTCCACGACGGCGTGGCGGGTGTGCACGCGCAGACCGTGGCCGCGTACCGGCTGATCGACGAGCTGCGCCGCCGCCATCCCGGGCTGGAGATCGAGTCGTGCTCGTCCGGCGGCGCGCGGATCGACTACGGCATCCTGGCCCGTACCGACCGGGTCTGGACCTCCGACAGCAACGACGCGCTCGACCGGCAGGCGATCCAGCGCTGGACCGGCCTGCTCGTGCCGCCGGAGCTGATGGGCAGCCACGTCGGCGCGCCCCGCGACCACGTCACCGGCCGGTCGCTGCCGCTGTCGTTCCGCTGCGCCACCGCGCTGTTCGGCCACATGGGCGTCGAGTGGGACCTGACCTCGACGAGCGAGGCCGAACGCGAGGAGCTCGCGGAATGGATCGCCCTGCACAAGCGGCTGCGGCCGACGCTGCACGGCGGGACCGTGGTCCGCGCCGACCATCCCGACCCGGCGGTGCTGCTGCACGGCGTGGTCCGGGGCGGGCACGCGGTGTTCGCCTGCGTCCAGCTCGCCTCCCGGGTGGCCATGGGGCCGGCCCCGCTGCGCCTGCCCGGACTGGACCCCGAGGCCGTCTATGAGGTGCGGGTGGCCGGCCGCCTGCCCACGGGTGTCGGGCTGCCGGAGTGGACGGCCGCCCCGGTGCGCCTGCGGGGCTCGGTCCTGGCCGGGCTCGGTCTGCCGTCCCCGGCGCTGAAGCCCGCCACCGCGCTGGTCATCGAGCTGGAGGAGGTGCGCTGACCCTCGCCCGCCACCGCGCTCGTCATGGCGCTGATCATGGCGCTGGTCACGGCGCTGGCGCAGGTGCGCTGAACCTGGCCCGGTAGCCGGACGGGCTCATCGCGAAGAACTGCCGGAAGCGGCGGCTGGCGTAGTTGGGGTCGCTCCACCCCACCTGCCTGCCGATCGCCGCGACCGGCAGGTCCGTCTCGATGAGCAACGCCGCCGCCCGCTCGGCGCGCAGCCGGTTCAGGTAGGCCATCGGCGAGATGCCGAGCTGGGCGGTGAACGTCCTGGCCAGGTGCGCGGCCGAGACGCGCGCGAGCGCCGCCAGGTCGTCCACCGACCAGTCCCGCCGCGGGTCGCCCTCCAGCTCCCGTACGGCCAGCAGCACCGCGGGATGCGTCCCCGCGCTCCCGGCGGCGGGCTCACCGAGCGAGGCCAGTGAGGCCAGTGAGGCCGCCGCCCCGCCCAGCAGGCACAGCAGCGCTCCCACCTGCGTGATGTGCCCGCCCACCGCCGCCGGAAGCGCGGCCTCCACCACCGCGAGCGCCCCGTCGTCCAGCCGCGACACATGCCCCGAACGGTGCAGCAGCCTGCCGATGTGGGGTTCGGCCCGCAGCCAGGCCAGCTCCCGCTGGAACATCTCCGGACCGACATACACGTTGTGCACCACCAGTCCGCGGCAGTCGTGGTAGCCGTGCCAGTCGCCCGGTCGCAGCAGCGCGACCGAGCCGCGGCTCAGCTCCTGCTCGCCGATGGCCGAGACGTGCGTGGCCGTCCCCCTGGTGACCACGGCCAGCTCCAGGAAGTCGTGACTGTGCGCGCTGTTGTCGGCGGCCAGCTCGTGCCGCTCCGCCACCACGGGCGGCCGGTCGGGGGTGAAGACGTCGTCACGTCGTACGCGGTGCACATCAGGATTGTGCTACATGCGAGCAACCCCCGTCCTAGCCCGCCCCGGCACCGCCCGGCAAGAGTGGAGGCACCACCGACAAGGGAGAAGAACATGCTTGACGACGCTCAGGTGTCCGCGTACCGACGTGACGGTTTCATCCACCTGCCGCAGGTGATCTCGCGTGCGGAGGCCGCCCGGTACGCCAAGGCGGCGCTGGCCGCGCAGGAGACCGTGCGGGACAACCGGGAGGGCGACATCTTCGTCCAGCTGCTGCAGCTCTGGCAGCACGACGAGACGCTGCGCGAGCTCACCCTGCACCCGGGGCTCGCCGCGCTCGCGACCCAGCTGGCGGGCGTGCCGCTGCGGCTCTGGCACGACCAGCTGCTGATCAAGAAGCCGCACAACGGCGCGGCCACCGAGTTCCACCAGGACCAGCCGTACTGGCCGCACACCGGCTCGCGGCACGCCCTGTCGGCCTGGATCGCGCTGGTCGACGTGCCCGTCGAGCGGGGCTGCATGACGTTCGTGCCCGGCTCGCAGGATCTCCAGGACCTGCGCGCCCAGGACTTGACGGACGGCCAGGACCTCTTCCGGATCGCGCCCGAGCTGCGGTGGCGGCAGCGGGTGACCGTCCCGTTGAAGGCGGGAGACTGCACCTTCCACAACTCGTACCTGGCGCACTGCGCCACGCCCAACTTCACCGACGACCCGCGCATCGCGCACGTGGTCATCTACATGGACGCCGACGCGGTCTTCGCCGCCGAACCGGCGCACGTGCTGACCGACCCCCTCGGCCTCACCCCCGGCCTGCCGCTGCCCGACGAGCACTTCCCCAGCTTCGCTCGCTGATCGACCCCGACGTCACGCGAGTCGGCGCGCCGCGCTGCCTCTGGACCCCGGCGTCACCCGGGTCGGCGCGTCGCGCTGCCTCTGACGATGAGGCTCGTGGCGAGCTCGATCCGGGTGCCGGCCGAGCCCCTGCGGTGGGCCAGCTCTTCGGTGATCAGCCGGACCGCCTCGTTGGCCATGTCGTCGAGCGGCTGACGGACCGTGGTGAGCGGCGGGGACAGCATCTCGCACAGCGGGGAGTCGTCGAAGCCGACCACGGACACCTCGTCGGGGATGCGGATGCCACGCTCGGCCGCCGCCTGGTAGACGCCCGCGGCCTGCAGGTCGGAGCCCGCGAAGATGGCCGTGGGCCGGTCGGGGTGGTCGAGCAGCTCGGCGCCGAACGTCTTGCCGCCGGAGACCTGGAAGTCGGCGAACCGCGTGAGGTCCGCCGACGGCTCGACGCCGAAGGTGCGGTGCGCGGCCAGATAGCCCTCGTAGCGGTCGAGGGTGCACTGCGTGTCGAGCGGCCCGCCGATGAAGCCGATCCGCTCGTGCCCCAGCTCCAGGAGATGGGTCGTCGCCATCACCCCGCCCGACCAGTTGGTCGCGCCCACGGTCGAGAGCCGGGGGTCGCGCTTGCCGACCGGATCCAGAAGCACCAGCGGGACCCGCAGCAGCTCTTCGACCGCCGCGATCTCCTCCTGGTTGGCGCGCGAGAGCACCAGGACGATGCCGTCGGTGCCGCGCTTGCGCACCATCCCGATCCAGCGCCGCAGGTCGAAGTCGGCGCGCGCGGAGGAGGTCACGACGAGTGAGAACCCCCAGCGCGCGGCCGCCTGCTCCGCACCCTTGACCAGGACCTCAGCCCAGGGCGAGCCGAGCCCGTCGATGAGCAGGTCGACCAGGCCGACTTGCGGGGCGCTGGGCGGGCGGAGCGCTTCGTACCCGGAGGCGCGGACCGCTTCGAGCACCTTGCCGCGGGTGGCGGCGGAGACGTGCTTCTTGCCGCTCAGCACTTTCGAGACCGTCGGGACCGACACCCCGGCCGCCGCCGCGACATCGGAGAGCGTGGGTCGGGGCACAGTACCTCCCGTTTGCCGACTTTCGGAAAATCGTCTGGCCCGCAGACGCTTATCCAACTGGGCTGATGAGGCGCATGCGGCAAGTGTTGACACGACTACAAGTCGGAATCTACCGTAACGAAACGGCAATGTCACGGCATTCTTTCGGAAAACTATCCGGAAACTTTCCGATGCGATGACGGAAGCCCGCGCCGAACCGGGCGCGCCGGATCAACAGTGAGGGTGCGTGCATGACGATCGATGAGCGTCGAGCGCGACGCGTCGGCGACCTGCTGGCCGACATGTCGCTCGACGAGAAGCTCGCGCAGCTCGTGGGCGTGTGGCTGAACGTCAATCGCGAAGAGGGTGTCGTCGCGCCGCTGCAGGATTCGATGCAGGGCGAGGACGTCGCGTTCGAGGAGTTCGCCCGCCACGGACTCGGGCAGATCACCCGGCACTACGGGACCCGGCCCGTCGATCCGGAGTGGGCGAGCACCCTGCTGGCCGCGCGGCAGCGATGGCTCCTCGACCACACCCGCCTCGGCATCCCGGCACTGGCGCACGAGGAATGCCTCACCGGGCTGGCGGCCTGGCAGGCGACGACCTATCCGGTCCCGCCGGCCTGGGGCGCGTCCTTCGACCCCGAGCTGGTCGAGCGGATGGGCCGGCGGATCGGGGCGAGCATGGCCGCGCTCGGTATTCATCAAGGGCTCGCTCCCGTGCTCGACGTGATTCGCGACCAGCGGTGGGGGCGGGTCGAGGAGTGCGTGTCCGAGGATCCGTACGAGGTCGCGACGATCGGGGCGGCGTACGTGCGGGGGCTCCAGTCCGCGGGCGTGATCGCCACGCTGAAGCATTTCGTCGGCTATTCGAACTCCCGCGCCGGGCGGAACCTGGCCCCGGTCCACGCGGGGCCGCGTGAGGTGGCCGACGTGCTGCTGCTCCCGTTCGAGGTGGCGATCCGGGACGCGGGGGCGGGCTCGGTGATGAACTCCTACGCCGAGATCGACGGGATCCCGATCGCCGCGGACGACCACTACCTGACCCGGATCCTGCGTGACGAGTGGGGTTTCGACGGCACCGTCGTCGCGGACTACTTCGCGGTCGCCTTCCTGCACACGCTGCACGCCGTCGCCACCGACGCCGAGGACGCCGCCGTACAGGCGCTCACGGCGGGGATCGACGTCGAGCTCCCCACCGGGGTGGCCTATCTGGCGCCGCTGAAGCAGGCCGTGTCGAGCGGGCGGATCGCCGAATCGCTGATCGACCGGGCGTTGAGCCGGGTGCTGCTGCAGAAGGCGAAGCTCGGCCTGCTCGACGACAACTACGAGCCCGCTCCTTCGGGGCCCGTCGACCTGGACGACGCCGAATCCCGGGCGCTGGCGCGGCGGCTGGCGGAAGAGTCCATCGTGCTGCTGACCAACAACGGCCTGCTCCCCCTCGGCGACGGCAATGGACAGCGCATCGCCGTCATAGGCCCGAACGCGGACAGCGTCACCGCGCTGTTCGGCTGCTACTCCTTCGTCAACCACGTCCTGCCGCACTTTCCCGAGGTCGAGCCGGGCATCGAGTCGCCCACGCTGCTCGAGGCCCTGCGGGCGGAGTTCCCGGACGCGGTGCTGCGGGTCGCGCACGGCACGGGTGTCGACGACGGCGACCGCGCGGGGTTCGGCGAAGCCGTGGATCTGGCGGCCGCCTCCGACGTGGTGATCCTCGTGCTCGGCGACCGGTCCGGCCTGTTCGGCCGGGGCACCTCCGGCGAGGGCTGCGACGTGGACACCCTCGACCTGCCCGGCGCCCAGCAGGCACTCGCCGACGCGGTCCTCGCCACGGGGACTCCGGTCGTGGCGGTCCTGCTGACCGGCCGGGCCTACGCCGTGCCGGGCATCCTCCGCGAGGCCGCCGCCGTGGTGCAGGCGTTCTTCCCCGGCGAGGAGGGCGCGGGCGCCATAGCCCGGGTGATCAGCGGAGCCGTCAACCCGTCGGGGCGGCTGCCGATGAGCATGCCCAGTTCAGCCGCCGGCCAGCCGTACAGCTATCTGCATCCCCGGCTCGGCGCGGCCGGTTCGGTGAGCAACATCGACCCCGCTCCGGAGCTGGGGTTCGGTCACGGGCTGAGCTACACGAGCTTCGCCTACGACGAGGTGTCCGTGGCCGGGACCGCTCCGGCGGCGGACGGGTCGATCCGCTGCTCGGTCGTCGTCCGCAACGCGGGTGAGCGGGCGGGCGCGGAGATCGTGCAGATCTACGCGTCGGACGTGGTCGCCTCGGTCACCCGGCCCGTCGCCCAGCTGGTCGGATACGCGCGCGTCGAGCTCGCGCCCGGCGAGCGGGTGTCGGTCGGCTTCGAGGTGCCGACGCGGCTGCTGGCCTTCACCGGGCGCGACGGCCGACGCGTCGTCGAGCCCGGCGAGGTGACGGTGACCGTCCGCCGCTCCGTCACCGACGTCGTCGCCGAGAGGTCGGTGACACTGACCGGGCCGGTGTACGAGATCACCGGCGCCGAACGGCGGCTGACCACGGTCGATCAGACGAGTGTCCTCCTCCACTGAGCGGCGGGCTGACCACCGTCGATCAGACGAACGTACCGACCGGCGGCTGACCACCGTCGTTCAGACGAGCGCCCTTCTCCGCTGAGCGGCCCGCCGCCATGACGTCAGTCGTACCACCGGCGCCACGAGCACCACGACCGCGACGACCAGCACCGTCAGCCCGGCGGTCCGCTGGTCGGCGGACAGGTCCGACACCCCCGGCGGCGACACCAGCGTGAACCAGTCCACGCCCACCCCCGCCCCGAACCGCAGGGCCAGCCCGAGCGCGAACTGCGCCACGGCGACCACCGCGAGCAGCCGCACCCGCGCCACCCAGGTGATCGGGCGCGGCAGCGGATCCACCCCGGCCAGCACCCAGAAGCACAACGCCCCGGCACAGAAGAGCACCGCCAGGGTGAGCAGATGGAGCGCGTAGCTGTACAACGACTGCCCCAGCCAGCCGGTCCCGTACAGCACCGCCATCGGCACGATCTGCGCGGCGGCGACGGTCACCGGGTGGGTGAGCCGCGAGGCCAGGCGGCTGTCCAGGATCGCGCGGGTCACGTCGCCGTACTGGGACCGGTCCGTGGTGGTCTGGGCGGCGAGCGTCAGCGGCGCGCCGAGCGCCAGGAGCAGCGGCGCCACGAGCGCGACCAGGCCGTACTGCAGCGCCTGCGCCGACAGCATCGCGCGGGCGTAGCCGCCCACCCCGCTGAGCAGGGCGAACGCCAGCACCGCGAGCCCGGCGAGCCACGCGGCGGTACGGCCCGGCGGCCACACGATCCCGTCGCGGGCCAGGCGGCGCAGCCCGACGAGGTAGCCGATCGCGAGGCCGGCCAGCAGGAGCAGGATCAGCGGGTCCAGCCTGATCTCGGTGAGCAGGCCGCCGATCGAGAAGGGCGGCAGGTTGTACTCCAGCAGGAGGTGATCGTGGCCGCCGCCGCCCTCCGAAGGCGGCGGCGGGGTGCGTGACAGGGCGACCGCGAGCCCGACGGCCGCCGCCATGACGATCGCCTCACCAGTGGCCAGTCGGACGAACGTGCGCCGCACCGGGCGTTCGGCCAGGCCCGCGACGGTACGGCGGCGATGGTTCCGGCCGAAGACGCCCAGAGCCACCAGCGCGGCCGCCTTGGCCAGGATGAGCAGGCCGTAACGGGTCTGCCACAGCTGCGCGACGGCGTCGAGGCGTACCCAGGCGCTGGCCACGCCCGACACGGCCACCGCGCCGAAACAGGCCAGGGCCAGCGTGCTGAACCTGGGCACCACCTCCGTGAGCCGGTCCGACCGCCGGAAGTGGACCAGGACGGCGGCCAGGCCGCCCACCCACACCGCCACCGCCGCCAGGTGCGCCATCAGCGCGGAGATCGCGATGTCGTGGTCGCCCGCCGAGGCGGCGTGGCCGACGTAGGCGGGCGGCAGGATCGCGAAGACGGCGACCGCCAGCAGGAAGGCGTTCCACCAGGGCGAACGCCACAGGCTGGTGCCGATCGCCACCATCCCCGCCGCCGCGGCCACGATGAGCAGCGCCTGGGTCTGCGGGACGGTCGTGCCGAACGACAGGATCGACGGGCTCTCGAACAGGTCGGTGAGCGGCAGGCCGACGACCTCCGAGATCGTCAGCAGGTACGTCACCACCGCGGCGGTGGCCCAGCCCAGCCCCCAGCGGCCGGCCGCGCGCAGGCAGGCGGCGGCCTGCGGCGTGCCGCGCGGCGCCAGGATCACGGCGGCCACCAGTGTTCCGACGGTGGCGAAGGCGCACAGGTCATAGGCGAACCGGGCCAGGGGCATCCCCCAGTCGGTGAACGGTCCCGCCTTGGGCAGGCCCGGGATCGACGGCTGCGGCACGCTTCCGCCGAACAGCAGGGCCGCGACCAGCACCAGGACTCCGGCGGCCACGGCGACGACGGCGTATCGGCGGGCCGGCGTCGCCCCGCCTCGGAAAGTGGACACGGCTGCTCAGGTGCCGAAGGGCAGGGGTCGACGGCGTTGGGGGGTTGACGGCATGGTGATCTCCACGTGGCTGCGGGACGGGGTTCAGAGGGCAGCCGGGAGCGGGGGTCCACGCCGGACGACCGCGTGACGCAGGACGCTTTCGTACGGTCCGCCGGGTGAGCGATAGGCGGGCGCCGGTGGAGTGAGTGGGTATGCGGGGCACGACGGCAGGACCAGGAGCAGGCGTACGGCCAGCCGCCGCAACACCGCCCACAGCGCGGTCTCGCCCCTGGCCACCCACCATCCGGTCACCAGAGCGGCGGTGAGGTGGCAGAGCACCATGCCCATGTCGGCGGCCGGTCCGTGTCCAGGCGGCATGGGCGCGGGTGCGTCGTGCCAGGAGAACAGCCCGTGCAGGAGGACTTGCGCCGAGCCGAGCAGGACAGCGATCAGGACCGGTTCGCGCTCCCGGCCGGCCAGCGCGGCGGCGCCCGCCGTTACTAGCCCGGCGCCGAGCGCGAGATGGCCGGGGCCCGGCAGAGTGCCGTCGGCGAACCAGTGGGCCAGGGCGGCCAGCGTCACACAGACGGCCGCGAAGAGGGCCGACCGCGCTAATCGCAACGGCAGCATGGCTCGCATGGTGCCCAAATGCTCCCACACCAGCAGCTCGCCGTGAGGCGCGTTCCCACCTATAGCGTTTTATCCGAAATTTCAGCTTTTCCAGGCTTATAACGGTGACGCCGAGCGGCCCGCTCAACGCATGAGCGCGCGCCGGTGGCACCCGTATCGGCACCACCGGCGCGCTGATCAGGTGAGCGTCAGGCGTGCAAGCCCCGACAATTGATCTTGAACGAGTCGCCGTAGCCTTCCCAGACCCCTACCAAGGTCCATCCCTGGGCGACCTTGTCAGCGTGCTGCCAGGTGCAGGCCGCATGCAGGTCGAGGCGGATCTGACCGTCGTTCCTGGTGCAGACCCAGCCGGTCACGTTGTCGCCCAAGTGCTTCGCGCCGTTGTAGCCGATCGACTGGCAGAAACCGGCGAGGTTCATGCCCTTGTAGAACTCGGTCACTCCCGGCGTGGCATGGCACTTCCACTCGCCGGCGCTGGTGCCGTTGGTCGACGCGGTGACCGGATAGCCGGCGGCCACGAGCGGACTGAACTGCCACTGGCAGGCACTGGCCACCGAGAGGCCGACTTCGTCGTTGCCGCTGACGCACCGCCAGCCATCGAAATGGGTGCCCACCAATTTGGCATGGTCGTACCCGATCGACCTGCAGTAACCGTTGAGGTCGACGCCGCCCAGGTAGGCGTCGACCGATTGGACTGTGAGCGGTGCGGCTTGGGCGGGTGAGGCGCCCAGCCAGGTCGCGCCCAGGCACGCCAGCAGCACGGTCAGGACGAGATGACGCAGTCGCATACCGATCCCTTCGTCGAGCGGTCGATGGCGCCGCAGCCGAACCACGCCGCGGCCTGCCAAGTATCAAATCCGCCCGGCGAGCAGGTCTTCGTGGCGGCGACACAAGGTCACACGCGCTGTTGCGCGTTCGCGTAAGGAGCATTGATCCACGACGAGCGGGCCGACGAATACGCGGGGGGCAAGCACCGAACCTGACCGTTGAAGGGGGCACGGGTTGACGGGGAAAACGGGGAAACGGAACGTGGGCGGACTGTTCGCGTCGTTACGTGAGCAGGTGGAGGACAACGCGCGAAACGCCGTGTCGGCGTATCTGCGCGAAATCCCTGAATACCAGGACATCCCGACTATTGGCGGCGAGCGCGACCACCAGGCGAGCATGTACGATTTCGCGGTCTTCATCCGGTCCCGCAGACTCGACCTGGCGCCGGCGCGGCTGCCGCTCAACGACGAGGACCTGTCGACGATCTCGTCGGTGGGCCGCCAGCGTGCCGAGCTGGGGCTGTCCGTCCTGTCGCAGCAGCGGGTACTCGGGCTGCACACGCACCTCACGCTCCAGGAGATCCACCGGGTGGCCGGCCCGGAGGACGGCGACGACCTGCTGCGGATGCTCGGCTGGATCGGCGCGCAGGGCGTCCGCGCCAGAAGCGCGTACCTGCACGGGTACACCGATGGGGTGGGCCGGTCACGGACGCTGGCCACCCGCAACGAGCTGCTCGCCCGCGCGCTGCTCGCGGACGAGCCGGTGGAGCCGCGGCTGGCCGACTCGCTGCGGCCATTGGTGGCCGCCCACTACGCGCTGACGGTGGTGCGTGTCCCCGCCCCCGCCGTGCCCGAGCAGGACCGCTCCGCCGTGGTGAGCGCGCTCGCCGCCGGCTCGCTGGTCGCCTGGCTGAGCCGTGGCGAGCTGGCCATCCTGACGCCCGGCACCGTGGACCGTACGGTGGCGCTGCACCAAGTGCGCTCGGCGGTGGCGCTGCTCGGGCGGCCCTGCCAGATCGCTTCCGTGGAGGGCGTGACCGGCCGGCTCGCCGAATCCCTCACCTGGGCGCGGGAGGCCAGCCGGGTCGCGCCGACGGAGGACCGGCCGGCGCGCCTGTACGTCCTCGCCGACCTGTTCGTCGAGATGGCCGTCGCGAACACGCCGGAAATCGACGCGTGGCTGCGCGCGTTCGCCCGGCGGCTGTCCAACGGGCCGGACCTCGTGTCGACCCTGCACGCCTACTACCGCCACAACATGAACCGCGCGGCCGCGTCGGCGGCGCTGCGCATCCATCCGCGTACCTTGGACTACCGGCTGCAGCGCGCCCGCAAGGTGACCGGCCTCGAGCCCGGGTCGACCCTCGGCGTACGGATGCTCAGCACGGCGGTGGCGCGCCTGCTGGCCCGGTGAATCGGCTGGGCAGGCGTGACCGCCCGACGCCTGCCCATCGACACGTGACCGCCGTCAATCGTCCAGTCGCTCGGCCGGTCAGTCGTCCAGGCCGCGGGCGCTGAGGGCCTCGCCCAGCGCGTCCGCGTGCCGCAGCGCGCTCACCACCAGCGGCACGGCGAAGGCCCGCACGCTCCACTGCACTCCCCTGGCGCGCTGCGCCTCCCGTACGCGGGTCGCCAGCTCGGCCATGACCGGCACGCTGCGGATCGTGAGGGACAGCAGCAACGACAGCCGGAACGGGTCCAGCCCCACCCAGCGCGCCGGCGACAGGCAGCGTTCCAGGAACGCCATCATGGCCTCCGTCCGCGTCGTCAGGGTGACCAGCCCGGCCAGGGCGACGGCCAGGACGACCCGGGACACCGAGGTGATCGCCGACGGCAGGTCCGCGAACACCGTCTGCACGGCGAACAGCGCCACCGCGAACCAGCGGACCGGCCGCACCTGCGCCCAGGCCGCCGCCGCGCCCACCCCCGAGACGGCGAACAGCACCCCCACCACGAGCGCGGCGACCGCCATCGACACCGGTGGGCGCAGCAGGACGAGCACCGTGCAGCACGCCGCCAGGCCCGCGAGCTTGGCCCCCGCGGGCAGGCGGTGCAGCGGCGAGCCGCCCGGGACGTAGGCGCCGGTGAGCCCGTTCACGACATGAGCTTCCGGTAGTGGTCGATGGCCGCCGGCGGCGCGGCGTCGGCCACGATCCGTCCCTCGTCCATCACCAGCAGGCGGTCGAAGTCCGCCAGCAGTGCCAGGTCGTGGCTGATCACGACCACCTGCTGCGGCAGATGGCGCAGCACGTCGGCGACCAGCCGGGAGTGGCGCAGGTCCAGGAGGGTCGTCGGCTCGTCCATGACGAGGATCTCGGGTTCGAGCACCAGGACCGAGCAGAGGGCGAGCAGCTGCTTCTGGCCGCCGGACAGCTGGTGGGCGGGGTGGTCGGCGTGGCCCGCCAGGCCGTACCTGTCCAGCACGGCCGTGACCCGGCGCTGAACCTCCTCGCGCGGCAGTTTGTGCCGGCGCAGGGAGAACGCGACGTCCTCGGCCACGGTCGGCATCACGATCTGCGCGTCCGGGTCGGTGAACAGGAACCCGACGCGCCGCCTGATCCTGGCCGCGTGGCGGCGGGTGTCGTCGCCGAGGACGGTGACGGTGCCGGAAGTCGGCAGGACCAGGCCGTTCAGCAGCCGGGCCAGCGTGCTCTTGCCCGACCCGTTGGCCCCGATCACCCCGATACGCCGCTCGGGCAGGCGGGCCGTGACGCCGCACAGCACCTCACGCTGCCCGAGCCGGACCCGCACGCCGTCCAGCTCGATCACCCACACCACCCACGCATCTCGACCGGCTCACACCGCTCAGGCATCTCAACCGGCTCGCTCATTGGCTCACACCACCTCGAACAGGGCGGCGACGCCGAGGCCGCCCCCGACCGCCGCCGTCGCCAGCCCCAACGTCCCCGGCGGCGCGCCCGACCGTACGAGCCGCGTGAACAGCCGGGTGACCACAACGGCTCCGGTGGCCCCCCACGGATGGCCGAGCGCCAGCGCGCCGCCGTCGGCGCAGACCCGGTCCCGGTCGGCGCCGAGCGGGTCGAGCCCGAGCGCGTCGGTGACGGCCAGCGTCTGGGCCGCGAACGCCTCCACGATCTCCACCGCCGCGATCTGTTCCATGCTCACTCCGGTACGGCCGAGCAGCCGTCGTACGGCGGGCACCGGACCCCAGCCGGGCAAGGCGGGATCACAGCCGACGACGGCCCCGCCCCGCAGCCGGAGGCCCGGCAGCCCGGCTCTGGCGCGCAGGCGTTCCGTGGTGAGGGCGACCGCCGCCGCCCCGTCGCTGACCGGCGAGGAGTTCCCGGCCGTCACCGTCCCTCCGGGGACGAACGCCGCGGGCAACCGCGACATCGACTCCGGCCGCAACACCCGGGGCCGCTGGTCCTCCGTCCGCCCTTTGACCTCGACGACCTCCGCCGAGAACCGTCCCGCCTCCCGCGCGGCCACCGCCTTGGCGTTGCTCGCGCGCGCGTAGTCGTCCTGGCGGGCCCGATCCACGCCACGCGCCGCGGCCAGCGCCTCGGCCGCGGCGCCCATGTCCGGGTCCGGGTGGCCCGCCGGGGTGAAGGGCGCCCGCTCGTACGGCACGGCGGGGCTCCCCCGGTACGCCCGCAGCGGCGCGGTGGAGGCGCTCTCGACCCCACCGGCGATGACCAGCTCCATCTCTTCGCTGGCCACGGCCTGACCCGCCATCAGGATCGCGGCCAGCCCGCTGCCGCACTGCCGATCCACCGTGGCGCCGGGAACGGCCTCGCCCAGCCCCGCGCCCAGCGCCGACACGCGCGCCAGGTTCCCGCCCGGACCCATGCAGTTGCCGAGCACCACGTCCTCGATCGGCACGCCGAGGCCGGCGACGTCACCGGCCAGCGCCTCGATGACGGGCGAGGCCAGCATGTCGGCGGTCACCTCCTTGAAGGCGTGCCCGGCGGTCCCGATCGCCGTACGGCGCGCGGCCACGATGACCGGCGCGATGTCCGATCGCATCAGGTGAGCCGCCACAGGTCAGGGTCGCCGCCGGCCAGGCGGGCGGTGAGGAGGCCGCGGGCCGGCTTGCCCGCCGAGGTGCGGGGCAGGCTGTCCACCGCGTACCAGCGGCGGGGCCGTTGCGCCGCGGCCAGCCCGCCGCGGGCCACGGCCTCGAGCGCGGCCCGGGAGGGCGGGGTCCCGGCGCCCACCTCGACGATCGCCGTGACCACCGCGCCCAGGTCCGGGTGCGGCGAGCCGACCACCACGACGTCGCCCACCCCCCGCACGCTCCTGAGCACCTCTTCGACGTCCTCCGGCACGACCGTGGCGCCGCCGGTCTGGATCGCGCCGTCGCCCCGGCCGCGCAGCCGCAGGACCTCACCCGGCAGGTACGGCTCCGCCACGTCGCCGACGCTCATCCACCCCTCGCCGTCCACCCTCAGCGGGCCCGCCGCACCGGCCAGATAGCCTTCGGCCAGCCAGGGCGACCGCGCCCACACCTCGCCGAGCGTCTGGCCCGGCAGGGTCCTGACCTGGAGTTCCACACCCGGAAAAGGGCGCAGCCCCGCGCCGTCGGCGTCGGCGGCCACGAAGGACAGCTCGGTCGCGCCGTAGTAGGACACCACCCGTACGCCGACGTCCGCCGCCCGCTCCCGCAGCCCGGCCGGCAGCGCCGCCCCGCCGATCACGACGGTCCGCAGCGGGGCGCCCTCTTCCAATGCGTCCAGTACGGCCGGCAGGCAATGCGGCACCAGGTGGGCCACGGTCGCCCGGCTGAGCTGCTCGCCCAGGGCGCCGGGCGACCAGCGGCCCGGCACCAGAGCCGTGGCGCCGACGGCCAGCGCGTGCACGGCCGCGAAGCCGTACAGGGAGGAGCCCAGGGGTCCTGGCACCAGGACGACGTCGCCGGGCCCGATCCCGGCCAGCTCGCTCACCCACGGGAACGACGCGGTCCAGGACGCGCGCGTGCGCACCACGGCCCGGGGACGGCCGGTGCTCCCGGAACTGAAACACGCCCAGGCCCGATCGCCGTCCTCCGGCTGCGGCCACGCCGCCGCATGAGAAACCAGCGTGCCCGTCTCAGCGGATGACCCCGCGCCCGCCTCGGCGGGTGACAGAACGTCGTTCGCCCCAGCGGGCGGGAGGCTGTCGAGGTGGCGGTCCGCGGGGATCGCGGCCCGTACGCGTTCGTCCCAGGCCGGGTCGCACAGCAGTGGCGTACCCCCCGCCAGGTCCGTCGCCAGTGCGGCGATGAGCTGGTCCACCGGGTCGGCCAGACTGATCGCGACCAGCGCCCCGCGAGCCAAGCCCGGCGCGGTCAGGTGCGCCGCGGTGTCGCGGACGCGCCGGGCGAGCTCGGCGTAGCTCAGTTCGCCCGCCGGGCCGCACACCGCGAGACGGTGCGGGTGGTCGGAAGCGTGGCGCAATACCTGTGCGGCGACCGGCATGACCGGTTCAGCCCTCCTTGCTGGCGCGGAGCCGTTCGCGATGCACGGCCGGGACCGCGTCAGGGTATGCCCGTTGAGTACCTTTCGTCACAATCGCCGCCAGCACCGCCTTGATCAGGTCACCGGGCAGGAACAACGTGGCGCTGAGCAGCGCCGTCCGGCCCAGCGGGACGCCGGTGACAGCCGCCTGCACGGGCAGACCGATCAGGTAGATCACCCCGATGCCGCCGACCACACAGGCCACCACCAGCCGTACGATGCCGGGGCGATGGCCGCCGCGTTCGACGATCCAGCCGGTCACGGCCGCGCCGGGCAGCCAGCCGATCAGGTACCCGGCCGACGGCCCCGCGAACACGCCCAGCCCGCCACGCCCGCCCGCCAGCAACGGCAGGCCGACGGCCACCAGCACGAGCAGTACGGCGACGGCCAGGGCGGCCCGCCACGAGCCCAGGATCGTGCCCGCCAGCATGACGCCGAACGTCTGCAGCGTGATCGGGACCGCGTTGCCGAACAGGTTCAGGGTGCCCGGCAGGCCGAGCGCGGCGATCAGCGCCGCGAAGACGCTGATCCGGGCGATGTCGCCGGTGGGGAAACCCTTTCCCCCGGTGAGCCTCGGCATGTCGCCGCCTCCACTTCTCATAGGTGCTTCTCGTGGGTGCGTGGAACTTCTCGTAGGTGCGGATCTGATCTCACACCACAACGTCCCGGGACACGCATGGAGGGATGCCACAACATTCGCCCGCGAGCGTCGTCACCGCTCAACTTGAGTAGGGGTCTACTCTCGCCAACGGGCGGACCTGAGCGCACGATCCGCTCATGACGTGGTTCCGTTGGCGTCCCGAAGAACGGGCGACCGCTCCATTATCCCGGGCGGAATTCGCCACTCTCCAACCCATAGAACGCGCTGAGCTGCACCGCGCGGCCCAAGACAGCCGGCGCCAGTTCGTCACCACCCTGCTGCAGATCCCGGCGACCATCGCCGTGCTGGGCGGACTGCTGCTGACGGCGCAGGGACTGGCGCAGACCGCGAAATCGGTCGAGGCCTCCCGTGAGGAGTTGCTGATCGCCAGGAAGGGCCTCGAAGTCGCGCAGAAGGGCCAGGTCACCGACCGATTCACCAAGGCCGTCGAACAACTCGGCAGCGCGAGCATGGAGGTGCGGATCGGCGCCGCCTACGCCCTCGAGAACATCGGCAGGGATGTCCCCGACTACCGGCAGACGACCGTTGACGTTCTCGCCAGCTATGTCGTGGGAAACGGCCGCACGTCGACCAAGAAGAACTACGGGCAGGCCAGAGATGTTCGGGCCATGCTCACCGTGCTGGGCCGGGTCCGTCCGGCCCACCCGAAGCAGGAGTGGATCGACCTGTCACACGCCCGGCTCGGCGACGCCGACCTGAGCGACGCCTACCTGCCGCGAGCCAGGATGTACGGCGTGTTCCTCGCCGGAGCCGAGCTTTTCGGAGCAAATCTGTCCGACAGCATCATGCCCTTCTCGGACTTCTCCTCTGCCTACCTGACAAAGACCGGTCAGCTCCGGGGAGTGGCCGAAACCCCGCCACGCCAGGTGGGCAGCGGCCGGTGACCGGCCGCGACCTCGTACGCGGCGACGGCCATGAGGCGGGTGGAGTCGAGGGTCGGCAGCGGCGACGCCTCGGGTGTCACCAGGAGCGGGATCTCGGTGCAGACGAGCGCCACGGCGTCACACCCCCGCTCCGCGAGCCGCGAGATGACGCGGACGTACTCCCGCCGCGACTCCTCGGTGAACACCCCGCTCACGAGCTCGGCGAAGATGATCTCGTTGATGATCCGCCGGTCGTCCGGATCCGGCACCTCCGCCGCGATCCCACGCGCGGCGAGCGCCTCCGGATAGAGCCGGCCGTCCATCGTGTACGCCGTACCCAGGACACCGACCTTCGTCCGCCCCTCACGAACGGCCTGGTCGGCGACCACCTCGGCGATGTGCAGGCCGGGCAGGGCGAGGTCCTCGCCGGGCCGTTCGAGCGCCAGGTGGGCGGTGTTGTCCGGGCAGGCGAAGAAGTCGGCCCCGGCGCGGGCGAGGCGCCCGACGCTGACGGCCAGCGTGGCCCTGATCGAGTCGTGGTCGCCCGCGTCCCAGGCGGGCATGCTGTAGCCGAAGGCGATGTAGTCGAGGGTCACGTCGGGATGCTCGTGCCGGCCCACCCGGCGAAACCCCTCCTGGCAGTAGGCCAGGAAGCACAGGGCCGCCCCTTCGGTGCTGTGGGCGAGGATGCCGAGATGCCGCATAGTGATCACTCCTCCGATGGCGGGAACCTTCGCCCACCACCGCCCAAGGTGCCACAGCCGACCGCCCCGAGCGCGGTTGGCGGAGCTCCGTCCTCTCCGTGGTGGCTCGCCGCCCAACAAACCAGTAGCGATCACCGCACTCCCGTCGAATACGCTGCTACGAGATCATCGACCAGAAAGGCAGCCCCTCATGCCGCAGCGGGTAGCACCCGGACTCATCTCATGGGCGAGCGACATCGAGCCGGACGCCATCGAACAAGCCGCCCGCGCCGCCCGCCTGCCCTTCGTCCCCAGCCACGTCGCGCTGATGCCGGACGCCCATGTCGGAATGGGCGCCACCGTCGGCTCCGTCATCCCGACCCAGGGCGCCATCATCCCCTCGGCCGTGGGCGTGGACATCGGCTGCGGCATGGTCGCCACCGAGACCGACCTGACCGCCGCGGACCTGCCCGACACCCTGGCCGCGCTCATGCCGCTCATCGAGCAGCGCATCCCGGCCGGCGTCGGCCAGGGCCATGACGACCCGTCCACCGACGCCTCGCTCAACGCGATCGGCACACCCGGCACCTCGCTGACGGGCAAGCAGGAGCACACGGTCATCGCGCAGTTCGGGACGCTCGGCTCCGGCAACCACTTCGTCGAGGTCTGCCTGGACGAGCGCGACCGTGTGTGGACGGTGCTGCACTCCGGCTCGCGCGGCATCGGCAACCAGCTCGCCACCATGCACATCACGCAGGCGAAGAAGCTGATGAAGCAGTGGTTCATCGAGCTGGCCGACCCGGATCTGGCCTACCTCGTGCAGGGCACGCCGCAGTTCACCGCCTACATCGAGGACATGCTGTGGGCCCAGCGCTACGCCATGGCCTCACGCGCCCGCATGGCCGAGGTGCTGGTCGCCTCCCTGTTCCAGGTCGTCGGTCATGGTGCCGCGCTGCGCACGATCAACGCCCATCACAATTTCACCCAGATGGAACGCCACCACGGCCGCGACATGTGGATCACCCGGAAGGGTGCGATCAAGGCGGCCAGCGGGGACGAGGGAATCATCCCCGGCTCCATGGGTACCCGCTCCTACATCGTGACCGGCCTGGGCAGCGCCGCTTCCTACAACTCCTGCTCCCATGGTGCGGGACGGCGCATGTCCCGCACCGAGGCGCGCAAGAAGCTCACCGCCGCCTCGCTCACCGAGGCGATGGGCAGCCGCGTCTGGAACGCCGACCGCGCCGGGGCGCTGGTGGACGAGCACCCGGAAGCGTACAAGTCGATCGACCAGGTCATGGAAGATCAGAAGGACCTGGTCACCGTGCAACACACGCTGCGCCAGATCTTCAACTACAAGGGCTGATCCCTCGCGCCCGCCACGGAGATCATGGGGCTTCGAGCATGGAGGTGACCCGCTGGAGCATCGCGTGACTCGCCGGCACCTGTACGACCATCACCAGGTCGGGGCGCTCGACCAAACGGACCTGGAACATCTCCAGTTCGATCCGCCCGGCCTCGGGGTGATCGAGTTCGATCGTCGCGGGTCTGAAGGAGCGGATCGGGTATTCGTGCCACCATTCCCGGAACTCCGAACTCGCCGCGGTCAATCCGGCCACGATGTCGGCGAACCGTGGGTCGTCCGGACGCTGCCCCACCATGGCCCGGAATTGGCTGAGGACGGCCCGCGCCGCCGGCTCCCATCGGGTCATGCGGGCCCGGTTCTCCTCGTCGGTGAACATCATCCACAGCAGGTTTCGCCGATCGGCGGGAAACCTATCTGGATCGTGGCGGACTAGCGCGTACGCCCGGTTCCACACCAGGTAGTCGAAATGGCCGTCATAAATGGAGGCGATGTTCGGAGCCACGGCGTCGACCAAGCGGCGCAGTCGCGGACGTACGTCATCGGAGGGGGTTTCCCGGTCCGGGGCGGCGAGACCGGCGAGGTACCGAAGGTGCCGGTGGTGGTCCGGGCCGAGCAGGAGCGCGCGGGCCAGCGCGTCGATCACCTGGGCCGACGTGGAGATGTTCCGGCCCTGCTCCAGCCAGGTGTACCAGGTGACACCGACGCCGGACAGCTCGGCGACCTCTTCGCGCCGGAGGCCGGCGGTCCGGCGTCGCCCCGGTATGCCGTCTTCCGGCAGCCCCACGTCTCCCGGCCGCAGCCGGGCTCGCCGGGCGCGCAGAAAGGCACCCAGCTCGGCGCGCCGCGCCGCCTGTCCGTTGTCGTGGCCGCTTTCCACACAGCTCCCGTGGACGGTGAACCGACCGGCAGGTTAGCAGTATCTGTACCAGGATCGGCCGCCTCTTCGTCGTTAGCCTGATCATTGTCACTTTCGGGCGAAGGAGGGCATATGGCACAGCAGAAGGGACCGGTGCTGGTGATCGGGGCCACCGGCCAGCAGGGTGGCGCGGCCGCGCGCCAGCTGCTCGATCGTGGCTGGGAGGTGCGCGCCCTGGTGCGGAATCCCGGCTCGCCGGGCGCTGAAACGCTGCAGGCGGCGGGAGCCACCCTCGTCACCGGCGACCTGGACGACGCGGCGTCGCTTCGGGCGGCGATGGACGGCGCGTACGGCGTCTTCCTGGTGCTGACCATGCTCACCGGGCCCAAGGTGACCCCTGAAGGAGTGATCGCCGAGGAACGGCGTGGCAAGGCGGTGGCGGAGATCGCCAAGAAGTCCGGCGTCGGGCATCTCGTCTACAGCTCGATCAGCGGCGCCGGCCTGGTGAGCGGCATCCCTTACTACGACAGCAAGGCCCGCATCGAGGAACGCGTCGACTCGCTCGGGCTACCGGCCACCGTGCTGCGGCCTGTCATGTTCATGGAGAACTTCACCTCCCTCACCCGCCCGGTCGTGGACGGCGACGAGCTGGCGGTCAACCTCGCCGTACGGCCAGAGACGCGGGTACGGCTGATCGCGACGCAGGACATCGGGGCTTTCGCCGCGATCGCGTTCGACCAGCCCGACGAGTTCATCGACCGGAAACTCGAGATCGCCGGGGACTGCCTGTCCGCTCAGGCGATCGCCGAGGCCTTCGGCCGGGCCGGCGGCCTGCCCAGCCGCTTCCATCAGGTGCCCATCGAGCAGGTGCGGGCCTTCGACGAGCAGGTGGCCGGGATGTTCGCCTGGCTCGGCGACCGCGACGACGACGAACCCGACTTCCCAGCGCTACGGGCCGCCCACCCGGGCCTGATGACGCTGGAGAACTGGCTGGAGGCAACCGGATGGAAGCCATGAACGACCCGAACCCGACCGATGGACTGCTGCTCGGGCCTGGCGCCGGACACCGGATCCAGACCGCCGGCATGACGGTCAAGTTAGGTGCGGAGCGGTCGAACCGCTGGTCCATGTTCGAGGCGGACATCGCACCGGGATTCGACGTCGGGGCGCATCTGCATCATGCGGCCGAGGAGGTCTTCTACATCCTCGACGGGGAGCTCGACCTGCTCGCCTTCCATCCACGCGAGAAGGCCGACGGCGACTGGCGGACGTGGGAGTCGGACACCGGCACGCCGGTGTTCAGAGGCGGTCCGGGGAGCGTCATGTTCGTACCCGCCGGCTGCCCGCACGCCTTCTTCAACCCCGGCCCCAAGCCTGCGCGAATGCTCTTCCTCGTCTCCCCGTCCGGCCACGAGCACTACCTCCGCGAACTCGCCGATCTAATAGCCGCCACCCAGCCACCCGATCAAGAGGCGATCGCGGCCCTGCGGGCCCGCCACGACATTCACCAGCTGACCTCCCTCATGAACCGCCCCTTGACGTAGCGGTAGACCACGGCCCGGCCAGATGCCACCGGAAGGCCTGTTCCCACCGATGGCGTTTTATCCGACATTTCGCCCTTTCTCGCCTTATGGGGTTGTTGCGATAGGTTGAGGCCGTGACGTACAGGTGGCCGTGGAGAAGGCGCGCGACCGGCTGGAGTGCGTGATCACCTGGCATCGGCGTAATCAGATGGCCCTGCTGCTGGCCCACTCAGTGGGAACGCAGGTGGTGACGTTCGTGCTGCGGCCGACCATGTCGTACGGGGCGATCGAGCTGCACGTCTCAGCGGCGTGGCTGGGCGTGCTGGGCGCCAGCTTCGCCGTCGCGCCGCTCCTCCTGGCCATCCCCGCCGGTCAGGCGGCCGACCGGTACGGCGAGCGGCGCATGGCCGTGGCGGGCGCGATCCTGCTCACGACCGCCTGCGCCGCCTTCCTCGCCTTCGGCCACACGATCCCCGGGCTGATCGCCGGCGGCGTCCTGCTCGGCACTGGGCATCTCGGCTGTGTCATCGCCCAGCAGGCGATGGTGGCCAACATGACCGAGCGTGGCCGCCACGACACCGCCTTCGGGCACTACACCTTCGCCGCCTCGCTCGGGCAGGCCATGGGCCCGATTTTGATCATCGTGTTCGGCGGCGCCCACGCCATCCCGGACACCGGCCGGATCTACCTGTGGACCTGCGGGCTCGCCGCCGCGCTCGTCGGGCTGTCGGCGCTGCTGACCGGCAGTCCGCGGGCCACCGCGCGGGCCGGCGGCGAAGCCACGGGGGTGCGCTCGCTGCTGCGGCTGCCGGGTCTCGCGCACGCGCTCGTGACCAGCTGCGTGGTGCTGGCCGCGGTCGACATCACGCTCGTCTACCTGCCGGCGCTGGGCGCCGAGCAAGGGCTCGCCTCAGGCGTGGTGGGCGTCCTGCTGGCGATCCGCGGCGTGGCCTCCATGGGGTCGCGCTTCTTCCTCGGCCGCCTCTCGCACGCCTTCGGCAGACGGCGCCTCCTGGTCGCCGGCACCGTCGCGGCGGCCCTGGCCATGGCGCTCACGCCGCTGCCGATGCCGCTGTGGCTGCTGGCCTGCGTGCTGCTCGTCCTGGGGTTCGGGCTCGGGGTGGGACAGCCGATGACCATGTCGTGGCTCGCCGAGTCCGCGCCCCCCGGTCTGCGGGGGCGGGCGATGTCGCTCCGGCTCGCGGGCAACCGTACCGGGCAGATCCTCATCCCGGGCGCGGCCGGGCTGGTGGCGGCGGGCGCGGGGGCCGCGGGAGTGCTCCTGATCACCGCGCTGGGCCTCGGCTGGGCGGGCGTGGCCGCCCGCCGCCTGCCCGTCGACGCCTGACCGGCGCAGCACGGACAAGTCAACACCTGACCGGCGGCACGGACAAGTCGACGCCTGACCGGCGCCCCACGCCTGCTCGCCGGGCGTGCCACGCCGCCGGACCGCCGCAGCGCCTAGACTTCGCGTCCGTGGCAGGCATTGTTTTCAGGCAGCTCACCGGAGTGCTGGCCGGGCTGGTCACCGGAGCCGCCGCCCTCGCCCTGTGGACCTTCGCCTGGCCGTACCGGAACAGGTGGGCGCCGGGAATGGTGGCGCTCGAACGGGCCCGGCTGGCCGCCTGGTTCGGGCAGGAGACCGACGGGGCCGCGTCCGGTCACGGCTATCTCGCGCTGCGTGCCCTGGTCGGCGTGCTCGGGGGCTATCTCGCGCTGGCGCTGCTGTTCCTGGCCCTGCTGTTCCTGGGCGGCAGCACGTGGGTGCTGTTCTCCGGCGACTACGCGCCGGTGGCGCTGGACCTGCCGGGCATCAAGCTGTCGATGCACAGCTGGGCGGTCGGCCTGGCCTGCGGGGTGCTGATGCTGGCCCTGGGCGGGTTCTGGTGCCGCCTGCTGGTGGCGACCGAGCGGCGGCTGGCCGTACGCTTCCTCGGTCCCGGGCCGCAGGAGCTGATGCGGCGGCGCATCGCCGAGCTGACCGTCAGCCGGTCCGGCATCGTGCGGGTGGTCGACGACGAGCGGCGCAGGATCGAGCGGGACCTGCACGACGGCGTGCAGCAGCGCGGCGTGGCGCTGGCCATGCTGCTCGGGCGGGCCCGGCACAGCCCCGCCGGGGCGGCCGAGCTGGTGGACCAGGCGTACGCCGAGTCCCGGCAACTGCTCGACGAGCTGCGCAGCGTGGCGTGGCGGATCTACCCGACCGCGCTCGACGAGCTGGGCCTGCGCACGGCGCTGGCCGGTGTCGCCGAACGTTCGTGCGTGCCGGTGACCGTCGACTACGGCCTGGCCGGACGGCCCGTCTCGGAGGTGGAGACCGCCCTGTACTTCGTGGCCAGGGAGGCGATCACCAACGCGGTCAAGCACGCGCGGGCGCGGGACATCCTGGTCGTGCTGAGCGAGGACGAGCGGGCGGTCCGCGTGGTGATCTCCGACGACGGCCGCGGCGGCGCCGACCCGGCGGGCGGCGGACTGTCGGGGCTGGCCAGGCGGGTGATGGCGCTCGACGGCCGGTTCGAGGTCGACAGCCCGCCCGGCGGCGGCACCAGGATCTGCGCGACCCTCCCGAAGGCGGCATCGTGCGGCTGATCCTCGCCGACGACGCCGTACTGCTGCGTGAGGGCCTGATCAGGCTGCTGGAGGAGGCCGGGCACGAGGTCGTGGCCGCGATCGGCGACGCGGAGTCCCTGATCGAGGCGGTGGCCGAGCACCGGCCGGAGGTCGCGGTGGTGGACGTGCGGATGCCGCCCACCCATTCCGACGAGGGCCTGCGCGCGGCGCTGGAGATCCGCGCGCGCTGGCCCTCGGTGGGTGTGCTGGTCCTGTCGCAGTACGTGGAGAAGACGTACGCGGCCAAGCTGCTCGCCGAGGCCACCGAGGGCATGGGCTACCTGCTGAAGGACCGCGTGTCGGAGGTGGCGGACTTCCTGGGTTCCCTGGAGCGGATCCGCGCGGGCGGCACCGTCATCGACCCCGAAGTGGTCAGGCAGCTCCTCGCCCGCACCACCCGCGTGGACCCGCTGCGTACGCTCAGCGAACGCGAGTCGCAGGTGCTGCGGCAGCTCGCCGAGGGCTTCACCAACGCCGCGATCGCCACGAACCTCCACGTCTCCCTGAGCACGGTGGAGAAGCACGTCAACGCCATCTTCGACAAGCTCGACCTGCCGGTGACCCCCGCCTACAGCAGACGGGTGCTGGCCATCCTGCGCCACCTCGACGGCTGAGGCGAGGCCGGTCAGAGCCGGGCGGCGCGTGACTCCAGATAGCGCTGTTCGGGGAGGCTGAGCGTGCGGCGGGCGGCCAGCTCGTACTGGGTGCGCGCCGCCTCCCGGTCGCCCGCGAGGTCCAGCAGATGCGCGCGTACGGCCGGCACCCGATGATGCCCGGCGAGCGCCGGATCGGTCTCCGCCTTCGCCAGCCCCTCCAGCCCGGCAAGCGGCCCGTGGACCATGGCGACGGCGACGATCCGGTTGAGCGTGACCATGGGTCCGGGCGCGATGCCGTCGAGCAGGTCGTACAGGGCGAGGATCTGCCGCCAGTCGGTGTCCTCGGCCCGCGGCGCCTCGTCGTGCACGGCCGCGATGGCCGCCTGCACCTGGTAGGGGCCGAGCGGCGCGGCGGCCAGCGTCTTGGTGATCAGCTGGACTCCTTCGGCGATGGCCTCGGCGTCCCATTCGCCGCGGTCCTGCTCGGCCAGCGGCACCAGTTCGCCGTCGGGCCGGGTGCGGGCCGGGCGGCGGGCGTCGGTGAGCAGCATCAGGGCGAGCAGCGCGGCCACCTCACCGTCGCCGGGCAGGCGGTCGTGGAGCTGCCGGGTCAGGCGGATGGCCTCGCTGGACAGCTCCACGCGGTGCAACGTCCCGCCGGAGCTGGCGGTGTAGCCCTCGTTGAAGATCAGGTACAGCACGTGCAGCACCGCGGCCAGCCGCTCGGCCTGCTCGTCCTCCGGGGGCAGCGTGAACTCGGCGCCGCTGCTCTTGATGCGCTGCTTGGCGCGGCTGATGCGCTGCGCCACGGTCGGCTCGGGCACCAGCAGCGCGCGGGCGATCTCGGCGGTGGTCAGCCCGCCGACGGCGCGCAGTGTCAGCGCCACCTGGGAGACCGTGGTGAGCGCGGGATGGCAGCAGAGCAGCAGGAGTGTGAGCGTGTCGTCCACGGTGGGCGAGGGGTCCGGCTCCGGCGGTGCCAGGGCGGCGGCGGACTCCTCCCTGCGCCGCCGGGCGGACTCGCTGCGCCACAGCTCGATCCGTCTGCGGGCGGCGACAGTGATCAGCCAGCCCTTGGGATTGGCGGGCACACCCTCGTCGGGCCACTGGACGGCGGCCGCGAGCAGAGCCTCCTGCACGGCGTCCTCGCACAGGTCGAAGTCGCCGTAGCGCCGGACGACCGCGCCGAGGACTTGCGGCGCCAGCTCTCGCAGCAGCCCGTCCAAAATTTCCCCCTCGAAACGTGTCGAATTCGGCGGCCCGGGTTCTACGTCCCCTGTGACGGAAGGAAACCATCATGTTCGAGAACACCAGAGCCTTCAGCGGCTTCTCCACCGACGACATCCCGGCCGCCAAGCGGTTCTACGGCGAAACGCTCGGCCTGCGCGTCTCCGAGGACCACGGGATCCTCACACTGCACATCGCGGGCGACCGCGACACGATCGTCTACCCGAAAAAGGATCACACGCCGGCGACGTTCACGATACTCAACTTCCCGGTCAGTGACATCGACAAAGCCGTGGACGAGCTGGTGGCGCGCGGCGTGGTCTTCGAGCGGCTGGAGGGCACCGACGACAAGGGCGTCAACCGGGTGAGCGGCCCGCTGATCGCCTGGTTCAAGGACCCGGCGGGCAACTGGCTGTCGGTGATCCAGCTGGACTGAGCTCACGAACCGTTCGAGTACGCCAGTACGGCCGGCACCCGGCGATGACCACCGTCGGCCTGAGGCAGGCCGAGCCGGCACACTCCACCTTCCACTACCCGAGGCGGGGCACGGCGTCCACCAGGGCGCGGGTGTAGGGGTGTCGGGGCCGCTGGAACACCTGCTCGACCGCGCCCTCCTCCACCACCCGGCCGTCCTTCATGACGAGCACCCGGTCGCTCACGTGGTGGACGACGCCGAGGTCGTGGGAGATGAACAGCAGGGCGGTGCCGTACTCGGCCTGGATCTCGGCGAGCAGGTCGAGCACCTGGGCCTGGATGGAGACGTCGAGCGCCGAGACGGGTTCGTCGCAGACCAGCACGTCGGGGCGGGGGGCGAGGGCCCTGGCGATGGCGACGCGCTGGCGCTGGCCGCCGGACAGCTCTCTGGGGTGGCGGTCGGCGTACGCGGCGGGCAGGCCGACGCGCTCCAGCAGGTCCAGCGCCCGCGCCCGGCGTTCACGGCGGGGCAGGGCGAGCGGCTCGGCGACCAGGCGGCCGACGGTGTGGCGGGGATCGAAGGAGTCGAGCGGGTTCTGGGAGATGAGCTGGACGCGCTGCCGCATCGGGCGCCGCTTGCGTTCCGGCAGCCCGCTCCACTGCCGCTGGTGCAGGCTCACCCGTCCCGTCTCGGGTTCGAGCAGGCCGAGGACGAGCCTGGCGAGCGTGGTCTTGCCGGAGCCGGACTCGCCGACGATGCCGAGCGTCTCGCCTTCGTGCAGGGTGAAGGAGACGTCGTCCACGACCCGGCGCGGTCCGTACGACCTGGTCAGGGCGGTGGCGGCGAGGACCTGGGCGGACGGGTTCGGGGCGCGGCGCGGGAGCGGCGGGCCGCCCGACAGGCGGGTGCCCCTGGAGGCGGCGGAGGGGACGGCGGCGAGCAGCGAGCGGGTGTAGTCGTGCGCGGGCGCCGACAGCACGCTCCGGACGGGCCCCTCCTCGACCACCCGGCCGTCCTTCATGACCAGGATCCGGTCGGCGATCGAGGCGACCACGGCGAGGTCGTGGCTGATCAGCAGCAGTGCCGTCCCGGCGGCCTTGCGCTCGGCGAGCAGCCGCAGGATCTGGGCCTGTACGGTGACGTCGAGCGCGGTGGTGGGCTCGTCCGCGATGATCAGCTTGGGCTCGGCGGCGATGGCCGAGGCGATCAGCACCCGCTGCCGCAGCCCGCCGGACAGCTGGTGCGGGTGCTGACGGGCGCGGGCGGCCGGGTCGGGGACGCCGACCGCGTCGAGCAGCTCCAGCACCCGTTCCGGGCGCCGGGCGCGGGGAACGACCTCGTGTACGGTCAGCACCTCGCCGATCTCGGCGGCCACGGTACGCAGCGGATCGAGCGAGACCAGCGCGTCCTGCAGCACCAGCCCGGCGAACCCGCCGCGCAGCCGCCGCCAGTCGGCCGGGCGGAAGGCGCGGGCGTCCCTGCCGGACAGGTCGAACGTCCGGGCCTCGACCTGGGAGCCCGGCCCGGCCAGGCCGAGCAGCGACCGGGCGGTGACGCTCTTGCCGGAGCCGGACTCGCCGACGATCGCCACGCACTCCCCCGCCGCGACCGACAGCGAGACGCCGCGCACCACCTCGGTCCCGCCGAAGCTCACCCGCAGATCCGCCACGGACACCAGCGGAATGTCCGAGACGGGCGCGCGGCCGGTCTCCGCGTGCTCTTCCTGGAACGTGGTCATGGCGTCCTTCCCTCGAAGCGGCGCTGCAGCCGCCGGCCCAGCACGGTCAGGCAGACGACGGTCAAGGTGATCGCGACGCCCGGGAACAGCGCCTCCCACCAGGCGACGCGCAGGTAGTTGCGGGCCTCGGCGAGCATGGCGCCCCACTCTGCGGCCGGCGGCTGGGGTCCCATGCCGAGGAAGCTGAGCCCCGACGCGCCGATGACGGCCTGGCCGAGCCCGATGGTGGCCAGCACCGGGATCGGGCCCAGTACGTTCGGCAGCACGTGCTGGGCGGTGATGACCGCGCGGGAGCGGCCGAAGGTCACGGCCTGCTCGACGTACCCGGCGTGGCGGACCACGAAGGCCTGGGCCCGGATCACCCGGGCGTAGTTGGGGATCTGCGCGACGGCGATCGCGAAGATCACGCTCCCGGTGCCGGGGCCGGTGATCGCGATGACGAGCAGCGCCAGCAGCAGCTCGGGCAGGGTCGACAGCACGTCGAACGAGCGGGCCAGCGCCTCGTCCAGCCATTTGGGCGACAGCCCGGCGGCCAGGCCGAGCAGGATGCCGGAGGTCACGGCCACGGCGGTGGCCGAGACGCCGATGCTGAGCGAGTGCCGGGCGCCGTACACCACCCTGGACAGCACGTCCCTGCCGAGGTGGTCGCTGCCGAACCAGTGCGCCCCGCCGGGCGGGGTCAGCGCGCGCAGCGGGTCGGCCGACAGCGGGTCCACGCCGGTGAGCAGGCCGGGCACGGCGACGGCCAGCGCCAGCAGGATCAGGAAGACAACGGGTACGAGGATCCTGGCCGGCACGCTCAGCCCCCGATCCTGGGGTCGATGGCGCGGTAGGCCAGGTCGAGCAGCGTGCTGATGGTCACGTACGCGATCGCCGACAGCAGCACCACGGCCATCACGACCGGCATGTCCCGGCCCGTGACGGCCTGCATCGCGACCTGGCCGAGCCCCGGGCGGCCGAACAGCACCTCGGTGATCACCGTCCCGCCGAGCAGCGTGCCGGTGAACCACCCGGCCAGCGTCACGGCCGGGATCAGCGCGTGCCTGAGCGCGTGCCTGGCGACCAGGGCCCGCTCGGTCAGCCCGCGCGCCCTGGCCGTGACCGCGAACGGCTGCTCCAGCGCGCGTTCGAGCCCGCCGCGCAGCACCTGCCCGAGCACGCCGGCGATCGGCAGGCCGAGCGCCAGCGCGGGCAGGACGAGCGCCTGCGGCCCCGAGGCGCCGGAGACCGGGAACCAGCCGAACGTGAACGAGAACACCGACAGCAGCACGATCCCGATGAGGAACGGCGGCACCGAGACCGACACCAGCTCGACGGCCGAGGCCGTACCGCGCGACCAGCGGCCCCGGCCCGCGGTGGCCAGCGCGATGACCCCGGCGAGTGTCACCCCACTCGCCGCGGCGGCGAGCGTGAGCTGGAGCGTCGGGCCCACCTGAGCGGCGAGGATCTCGCCGACACCGCGCTGGAGCTGGTAGGAGCGGCCGAGGTCGCCGTGCAGCAGCCGCCACAGGTAGGACAGGTATTGGACCACCTCGGGACGGTCGAGCCCCCATTCGGCGACGATCCTGGCCCGGATCTCCGGGGTGTCGGCGCCGTCGCCGATCAGGATGTCGATGGTGTCGCCCGGGGCGAGGAGCAGCGCGACGTAGGAGGAGGTGGCGGCGGCCCAGAGCACGGCCAGCCCGGTGCCCAGACGTTTGATCATGTGCCGACCTGGACGTCATAGGCGTTGCGCGGCGTCCCCGAGCCCGGGTCGAAGCCGAGACCGCGCACGCTGTTCTGGGCGGCCAGCTGGTCGGCGGGCACGTAGATCGGGAAGGCGACGGCCTTCTCCGTCACCACCGCGCGCTGCACCCGCGTGTAGAGGTCCTTGCGGAGTGCCTGGTCGGCGGTGGTGGACGCCCGGGTCAGCCACTTGTCCACCTGGGGGTCGGAGAAGTGGGTGCGGTTGATGGCCCCCTTGCTCGGCAGGATGAGGTTGAGCGCGGCGCCGACGTCGGAGTCGCCGCGGGAGTTCTCGAAGATCTCGTACTGGTTCTCGTCCACGGCCTTCTGCGCCGTGCCCTGGTCGACGATCTTCACCTGGAAGTCGATGCCCGCGCTCTGCTTGACCTGGGCCTGGATGGCCTGGGCGAGGATGTCGCGGCGGTCCCTGACGTACGGCGCCGCGGAAACGCTGCGTACGGTGAGCCGCTTGCCGTCCTTGACCCTGAAGCCCTCACTGTCGCGCTGCCGCCAGCCGGCCTCGTCGAGCAGCGCGTTGGCCTTGGCGGTGTCGCCGCCGAAGGTGTGCTCCAGCGACGGGTCGTAGAACGGGCTCGCCTTGCCGACGATGCTCCACGCCCTGGTGGCGGTGCCCTGGTAGACGGAGGCGAGGACGGCGTCGACGTCCACGGCCTCGCGGAAGGCCTGCCGTACGCGCTGGTCGTCGAACGGGGCATGCGAGACGTTGAAGTAGTAGATGAAGGAGGTGCCCGAGTTGAGCGCGGTCTGGAAGGCGTGCTCCTTCTTGATCAGGTTCACGTCGGTCGCGGGGACGCCCTCGATGACCTGCACCTGGCCGGAGGTGAGCGCGCCGACGCGGACCGCGGCCTCGGGCAGGAAGCGGTAGGTGATCTCGGAGAGGTAGGCGGGCCCCTGGTGCCCGGCGCTCGGCGGCGCCCACTTGTAGGCGGGGTTGCGGTGGTAGTGGAGCTCCTGGCCCTGTACGTACCGGTCGAGGATGAACGGCCCGGTGCCCACCAGGTCGGTGCCGCCGAACTTGAGGTTCTTGGCCGTCTTCAGCGACTTGGGCGAGACCTGCCCGCCGTACGGCGAGGACAGGAAGTCGAGGAACAGCCCGTCGGGCTTCTTGAGCGTGACCTTCACCGTGGTGGGCGAGACCACCTCGGCCTTGTCCAAGGCGGCCAGCTGGATCGCCGCGACCGCCGCGTTGTAGCCCGGCACCAGGAACTGCTCCAGGTTGGCCTTGACCGCCGCCGCGTCGAACTTCGTGCCGTCGTGGAAGGTCACGTCGTCGCGCAGCTCGAAGGTGTAGGTCAGCCCGTCGGCCGAGACCTTCCATGACTTCGCCAGCCACGGCTGGAACGAACCGTCGCGACCGCGGGACAGCAGCGCGTCGAACTGGTTGAACACCAGCAGCCTGACCTTGTTCTGCGCCCACTGCTGCGGGTTCAGGGTGATGGGCTGCGTCTCGATCGCCCAGGTCAGGGTGGTGCTCTGGGCCTGCTGGGCGGACGGCTGGGAACCGCAGGCGGCCAGGGCGAGCATGAGGACGACCAGGGTCCGCTTCATGCGCGGCCGTCCCAGGCGTCGGCCAGCAGCTCGTAGGAGCGTACGCGGGCGGCGTGGTCGTGGGTGATGGTCGTGACCAGCAGCTCGTCGGCGCCCGTCACCCGCCGCAGCACGCGCAGCCGCTCGGCGACGGCCTCGGGCGTGCCGACGAACCGCGTGTCGATCCGGTCCTTCACCAGCGCCAGGTCCTCGGCGCTCCAGACGTGCGCGTCGGCTTCCTCCGGTGTCGGGTACGTCCTGGCGCCCGCCCCGGTCCTGATGCTGCGTACCCACAGCCCGTACGGCTTGGCCAGCTCGCGCGCGGTCGCGTCATCGTCGGCCACGACGACGTCGGCCGACACGATCACATACGGCTCGGCCAGGGCCTTCGACGGCTTGAACGCCTTCCGGTAGCCCTCGACGGCTTCGAGCACGCTGGACGGGCTGACGTGGTAGTTGGCCGCGAACGGCAGCCCGCGTTCGCCCGCCACCTGGGCGCTCTGGCCGCCGCTGCTGCCGAGGATCCACAGCTCCACCTCCGCCCCCTCGCCGGGGACGGCGTGCGCTTGGTGGTCGCCGTTCAGGAACGCGATGACGTCGTCGATCTGCTCGGCGAAGTCGGGCGTCTGAGCGCCGGGCTGCTGGAGCAGCGAGGCGTGGAAGGCCAGCTGCGGGTGGGCGGCGAGCCTGGACCAGTCGAACGGCGGCGGAATGAGCAGCCCATCGACGACCCGCCCCGCCTCCCCGTGAGGTGAGGGCTTCGCCAGGGTGGCGGGCGCGGGCTTGGCCGGGGCGGCCTCGGCGGCGAGTTCGGCGCGGCGTTGGCCGGAGCGGCCGATGCCGAGGTCGATCCGGCCCGGATACAGCGCGTCGATCAGCCCGAACTGCTCCACCACCGACAACGGCGTCTGATGCCCGAGCTGCACGGCTCCCGATCCGACCCTGATCCGCTCGGTGGCCGCCGCCACCAGGCCGATGAGCACGGCCGGGGCCGAGCTGGCCACGCCGGGGGCGAAATGGTGCTCGGCCAGCCAGTAGCGGCGATAACCGAACGTCTCGGCCCGCCGGGCCAGGTCGAGGGTGTTGAGCAGCGCGTCACGCGCGGTGCCGCCGGAGGGGATGGGGGCGAGGTCGAGGATGGACAGGGTCACGCGGCACCTCCGGGGAACGGCCTGCTGGGGATCTCCTGGCGCAGTACGGGCGCGATCTCCGCCTGGAACAGCTCCAGCGCGTCCCGGTGCTGCTTGGGCGTGAGCCCGTCGGCGTCGGCGTGCAGGTGCATGACCTCGTGCCCGAACCGCTGGTGATAGCGCAGGACCTTGTCGATGATCTGCTGCGGGCTGCCGACCAGGATCGAGCTGCGTTCGATGGCGTCCTCCAGCGTGGCGAAGACCGGCTCGATCCCGAGCTTGGCGAACAGCGCCAGCCGGGCGTCGAAGATCGGCCGGTAGGTCTCGATCGCCTCCTGCGAGGTGCGGGCCGCGTAGTAGCCCGCCGTCCCCGCCCCGACCAGCGCGTCGGCCGGGTCGTGCCCGTAACGGACCCACTGCTTCCGGTAGTAGTCGATCAGGTCGGCGTACGGCTCGATGGGGTTGGTGACGTTCGCGGAGAACAGCGGGTCGCCGTAGTAGGCGGCCAGGTCCACCGACTCCTTGCTGGTGGCGCTGCCGTGCCAGACCCTGATCGCCCGCTGGAGCGGCCGGGGCCAGGTCTCGGCCTCGGTCAGCGCGGGACGGAACCGGCCCGCCCAGGTGACCTTGTCCTCCCGCCAGAGGCGGCGGAACAGGTCGTACCCCTCGCGGTTGCGGTCCCACTGGTCCTCGGCGGTGACGTGGAAGAGTTGCGCCTGCGCCGCCCCGTTCCCCTTGCCGATGATCAGCTCCAGCCTGCCGTCGGAGAGGTGGTCGAGCGTGGCGTAGTCCTCGAAGGCTCGTACGGGATCGAGCAGGCTCAGCGTGGTGACCGCGGTGAACAGCCGGATCCTGGACGTCTTGGCCGCGATGTGGCTCAGCACCACCGGCGGCGAGGAGGAGATGAACGGCCGCTCGTGCCGCTCCCCCACCCCGAACCCGTCGAAGCCCAGTTCCTCGGCCAGCACCGCGTTGTCGACGACCTCGCGGAACCGCTCGGTGTGCGACCGCTGGTCGTTATGGACGATTAACGTGATGGCCAGAAATTTCATGACACCTCCGCGTAGCGGCTGGCCGGGCGCGGCAGGCCGAGCAGCCCGCGCAGCGTCGTGGCCTCGTACGAGCGCCTGAACGCCCCGCGCCCGCGCAGCTCCGCCGTCAGCCCCCGGGTGATCGCCTCCAGGTCGTACGGCAGCGCGCCGGGACGCAGCCGGAACCCCTCGATCCCGGCCCGCCGCCACTGGAGCAGCAGCTCCGCCAGCTCCTCCGGGGTACCGGTGAAGATCGCGGCATCGGAGCGCAGCTCGGCCCCGTCGAGCCCGTCGAGGCGGGCCTTGCGCTCCGCCGCGTCATCGCCCAGGAACACCACCAGGTCGGCGAAGACCCGCAGCTCCGCCGACAGCTCCCTGACCTCCTCGACGATGGCGCGTGCCTGGTCTGCGGAGTGCGGCGTGACGTACACGACGTCGGCGCCGCCCGCGGCGAACTCGTACGGCAGGCGGGCGTGGGCGAGCGCCGTGACCACCGGTTGGCCCTGCGGCGGCCGAGGCGTGATCGACGGCCCGCGCACCGAGAAGAACCGCCCGGCGAAGTCGATGTAGTGAAGCTTGTCCCGGTCGATGAAACGGCCGGTCGGCAGGTCGCGGATCTCCGCGTCGTCCTCCCAGCTGTCCCAGAGCCGCCGTACGACCTCGACCGCGTCGGCGGCCTCCTCGAACAGCGCCCGGACGTGCTCGTCATCGATCGAGACGGGCCCGTCCAGCCGGGGGAACGGGCGGCGCCCGAAATGCGCCGCCTCGGTGCTTCTGACCGAGATCTGCGGCCGCCACCCGGCTCGGCCGCCGCTGATGTGGTCGAGCGTGGCGATGCCGATCGCCACGTGGAACGGCTCGGTGTGCGTGGTCGTGGCCGTCGGCACCAGCCCGATCCGGCTGGTGAGCGGCGCCAGCCGGGCGGCCAGCAGTACCGCGTCGAAGCGTCCGCGCACCTGGTCGGCCCGCGCGTCGGGCCCGTCCGGCAGGGTCGACTGGAGGCTGAGCGAGTCCTCGATCGTGACGAAGTCGAGCAGCCCCCGCTCGGCCTCGGCCACGAGCGCCGCCCAGTAGCGGGCCGAGAAGATCGCCTCAGGCCGCGCGGACGCCTCGCGCCAGGCGGCGGGATGCCAGCCGGCGCCGTCCAGCGCGACGGCGAGATGCAGGGTCACTGGGGCACCATCCTTCTGGTGGGCATGGTCACGGTGCTCGCTGTCACGGTGCTCGCTGTCACGGCAGCTCCAGGTGCTCGCGCAGCGTGGTGCCGGTGTAGTCGGTACGGAAGGCGCCGCGTTCCTGCAGCAGCGGCACCACGCGGTCCACGAACTCGTCGAGCCCGCCGGGCGTCAGATGCGGCACCAGGATGAACCCGTCCGCCGCGTCCGCCTGCACATGCTCGTCGATCTGCCGGGCCACGCCCGCCGGAGTCCCGACGAACGTCTGCCGCCCGGTCACCTCGATCACCAGCTCGCGGATCGTCAGCTTCTTCTCCTCGGCCAGCGCCCGCCATTTGGCGGCCACCGCCGCCCGGTCGCCGAACGGCACCCGCCCCTGCGAGACGCCCTCCGACAGGTCGGGCTCGACGTCCGGCAGCGGCCCGTCCGGGTCGTAGGCCGACATGTCACGACCCCACACCTGCTCGATGAAGGCGGTCGCGGTCTGCGGGCCGACCTGCTGGCGGCGGATGGCGGCCGCGTTCTCGGCGGCCTCCTCCTCGGTGTCGCCCAGCGCGTACGTGGCCGCGGGCATGATCTTCAGCTGGTCCGGCTCCCGGTGATAGCGCGCCAGGCGGCCTTTGACGTCGGCGTAGAAGGCCCGGCCGTCCTCCAGCGTGCCGTGGCGGCTGAAGATCACGTCGGCCGTGGCGGCGGCGAACTCCCTGCCCTCGTCGGAGTCCCCCGCCTGGATGATGACGGGATGCCCCTGAGGGCCGCGCGGCAGGGTGAACTGCCCTTCGACGGTGAAGTGCGGGCCCTCGTGGTGGACGGTTCCGATGGCGGCGGGGCGGACGAACTGGGCCTGGCTCTTGTCGACGAGGTGCGCGCCCGGCTGCCAGGAGTCCCAGAGCTCGCGCGAGAGGCGGACGAACTCGGCGGCGCGGGTGTAGCGGTCGGCGCGGTCGAGGTAGCCGCCGCGCCGGAAGTTCTCGCCGGTGAAGGCGTCGGAGGTGGTCACCACGTTCCAGGCGGCCCGGCCGTCGCTGAGGTGGTCCAGCGTGGACAGGCGCCTGGCCAGTTCGTACGGCTCGTTGAAGGTGGCGTTGACGGTGCCCGCGAGCCCGAGGCGCTCGGTGACGGCGGCGAGCGCGCTCAGCACGGTGAGCGCCTCGGGGCGGCCGACCACGTCGAGGTCGTGGATGCGGCCTTTGAGCTCGCGCAGCCGCAACCCTTCGGCCAGGAAGAAGAAGTCGAACTTGCCCCGCTCGGCCGTCCTGGCCAGGTGGGCGAACGAGGCGAAGTCGATCTGGCTGCCGGAGCGGGGGTCGGCCCAGACCGTGGTGTTGTTCACGCCGGGGAAGTGGGCCGCGAGATGGATCCGCTTGCGCGTCACTGGTCGCGGAGGTTCGGGTGAGTGGAGTGGGACATCGCGCCTCCCTTGAATGCCTACATAAACAGTAGGAAAAGAGGGTTTTTATGTCAATGGCCACACAGGAACTCCAGGCGGGCGGCTCTATCCGGGTGGGGTCAGCAGGCCGCGCAGGATGCGGGTGAGCTCGGTCGCGTCGTCCGGCGGCAGGCCGGCGGCCAGCCGGGCCAGGTTGGCGGCGTGCTCGGTGAGCGGGGCGTCGATGACCCGCCGCCCCTCCTCGGTGAGCGCGATGCGGAAGCTGCGCCGGTCGGCCGGGTCGAGACGCCGCTCGACCAGCCCCGCCGCCTCCAGCCGGTCGAGGCGATTGGCCATGCCGGCCCGCGACTGGGCCCGCGATAGTCGGCCCTCGAACCCACCACGGTGCAGTGGGCCCCCGAACCACCCACGGCCCTCTGGGCGATGGCTTGTTATGCGCAACTTTATTTGCGCAATTTTTCTTTCGCTTCTAGGGTGGAGCCATGGCCAAGCACGAGACCCGCCGCCTCAGCGATCTCGACGAGCTCAAGGCGTTCACGCACCCACTGCGGTTGAAGCTCTACCGGGCTCTGATCGTGGCGGACACGGCGACCGCCTCCCAGTTGGCCGACCAGGTCGACGAGGCCGTCTCCCTGGTCAGCTACCACCTGCGCAAACTCGCCGCGCACGGCCTCATCGAAGAGGCCGCGCCGCAGACCGGCGACGGCAGGGAGCGCTGGTGGCAAATCGCCGCGCAGCACGTCAGCGCCCGGGCCCCGGCCCCGGAGGAGGGCCCGGAGATCGTCGCCGCCCGCACCGCCCTGTCCCGCGTGGCCTCCCGGCTCCAGGACGAGATGTACCAGCGCTACCTCGACGAGCAGCCCGCCTGGCCCGCCGAGTGGCGCGGCGCCGCGTTCGCCAGCGAATACCTGGCCTCGCTCACCGCCGAGGAGCTGCGACTGCTCGGCCAGGAGATGGACGCGGTCGCCGAGAAGTGGTGGGCGCGCGGCAAAGCCGCCGAGGCGGCGGGCGACACCGAGGGGCGCGAGCACGTCGCCCTGCAGTTCTTCGGATTCCCGTTCCGGGCCTGAGCGTCATGGCCCCCGAGACTTCCAGGAGGTCGGCACATGCACCCCGACATGCACCTCTACACCGAACGCCACAGGGCCGCCGAGTTACGGGCCGAGGCCACCAGGTGGCGCCTGCTCCGAGACTGCCGGCGTGAGCTCCCGCCCAGGTGGGCGGCCGGCGTGACGGCGCTCGGCTGGACCATGGTGTCGGCCGGCCTGCGCCTGATCAGCCTGCCCCGGCAGCCACCGCGCACCGTTCCGCGCTTCGGCGATCACCGCTGATATCCTTATGGCGTAAGGAGATTATGGCGTTAGGGATTATCGCGTCCGCAGGGGGTTGTCAGGTGGTGGTCTTCGCCGGCCAGGGAGACGCGCGCCGCTCAATGGCCCTGCTGTGGCGGGCGACGGGGCCGGAGCCGCGCACCGGTCCCGGCCCCAAGCCGGGGCTGAGCGTGGACATGATCGTGGACGCCGCGATCGCGGTCGCCGACGAGCAGGGCATGGCGGCCCTGTCCATGCGCGCGGTGGGCGAACGCCTCGGCCGTACGGCGATGGCCCTCTACACGTACGTGCCCAGCAAGAGCGAGCTGATCGACCTGATGCACGACCGCGCCCTGGCCGAGCTGCCCACCGGCTACGACCTCGGACCGGGCTGGCGGGCGGCCGTGACGTCGTGGGCCGAGGACGTCCGGGCGTTCTACGTACGTCATCCGTGGGTGCTGCAGGTGTCGCAGGCGCGGCCGGTGCTGGGGCCCAACGAGTTCGTGATGATGGAGACGATGGTGGGCGTCCTGCGCGCGACCGGGCTGCGCGCCGGACCGCTGCGGGGCGTCGTCTCGCTGCTGACCGACTTCGTCCGGGGCGCGGCCAGGACGGTCGCGGAGTCACGGCAGGCGCCGGCGGCGACCGGGGTGTCCGACGAGGAGTGGTGGTACGCCCGATCGGCCCTGCTCGAAGAGGTCGCCCCCGGTTTCGCCGAACGATTCCCGATGGTCGCCTGGATCGAGACCGACGACCCGCCTCCCCCACCGTCCCGTGAAACCCCGCGGTCCGGGCAGGCCACGACATACCTGGAAGACAAGGCGCGACCGGCCTTCGCCGCCGGGCTCACCGTGGTCCTCGACGGGATCGAGGCGGCCATCGCTCGCGCGGGCGTCAGACCAGCAGGCTGAGCTTCGGGTCGCCGCCGGTGTACCACTCGGTGGCGAGCAGCCGGTCGCGTGTCGCCTCGGGCAGCGCGGTCAGCAGCCCCATCGACGCGCCGCGCTCGATCTCCGACTCGTGCGCCCGCACCGCCGCCCACTTGCGCTCCACCCATGGCTGGACGTCCACGGTGGCGGTGATCTCGTCGTCGGGTATCCCGGGAAGCGTCTGGTCGCCGCCGGGCGCGGCTCCGAAGAGGTCCTCCCAGGCGGACCGTACGATCGACCGGGGCAGGGTCACCAGATAGAGCGCACCCGGCCGCCACGCTGGGCCGGCGGTGGGATAGAGCTGGTCGTACCCGGCGGCTTCGACGGCCGCCAGGGTCACCCGGTGCGTGTGGACATGATCCGGATGGCCGTAACCGCCGTACCCGTCATAGGTGATCACCACATCGGGCCGGAAGTCTCGGATGTGCCCGACCAGCCGCCCGACCGCCTCGTCCAGCGGCGCGTCGACGAAGCGGGCGGCGCCCGGCGCCGACAGCCCGGCGTTGCCATCGGCGTACCCGAGCAGCCGCGGCTCGCCCGCGCCGAGGATCTCCAGCGAGCGCGCCAGCTCGGCGACCCGGCGCGTGCCCTCGGTCCACGTGCAGGTGACGACGCCCGTCCTGGCGCCCGCGTCGGCGAACCGGGCAAGCGTTCCACCGGTCCACAACGCCTCGTCGTCAGGATGCGCGTGCACGCACAGCAGGCTCGGCTCGGTCACGGATCCCCCTAGATCATCGGCCCGACGCCTGACGACGATACCGGCCTAAACCCGATACCGGTCCAAACCCGATGCCGACCGAAAGCGGTCACGACCCGAATTGCCACGCCCGCCGGGCTTCTCCGCACCGGCGGACAAATGCGTTGCTCAGCCCTCCCCGGCTGTGGCAGCGTCGGCCAGGACGGTACCCCGCGATCCGGCAGGAGGTGTGGCACATGGCCACCAAGGTCCTCGGCGAAGTCTCGGCTCACACTTCGACGCGAGAGGTCGCCTGAGGCGTACCGGGCTCCTCGCGTTGGAGTGATCTTCCATCACGATCACGAGGAGCAAGAGTGTCTTCCCAACCATCCTTCGAGCCCCTGCTGGGCGCCGAGGGCAATCCCACGCCGGTGGTCCGGCACGGCGACGTCGTGCTGCGCCCGGCCGGGCCGTGGACGGACAGCGTCCACGCGCTGCTGCTGCACCTGGAGAACGCGGGCTTCAGCGGGAGCCCCCGCCTGGTCGGCGACGGTTACGACGAGGAGGGACGAGACGCCGTGACCTACATCGACGGCGACTTCGTCCATCCGCACGCCTGGTCCGACGAGGGCGTGTGGCAGGCGGGCCGCCTGCTGCGCGAACTCCACGACGCGACGGCCGGGTTCCGGCCGCCGCCGGACGCGGTGTGGCAGCGGTGGCCGTTCCACAGCTCCGCGCCCGATGCGATCATCAGCCATCGGAACACGGGACCGTCTTCGTCACGCGGATGATCGAGTTCGCCATCCGTGACTGCGCGTTCGTGGCGGTCAAGTCGCGGATCACGCCCGAGAGTACGGACCCGGACCCGCTGTGGGCCCTGGCCTGGCAGGCGCGGGCGGCGGCGTGGATGCTGCGCCACCGGCCACTCCTGGAGAACGCCCTCGCGGCGTAACGAACAACGGTGGCTGCCGTTACCGAACGGCAGCCACCCATGACCCGGTTCACCCGGTACGTCGCTCCTCGATTCACCGACCGGCGACCGCTCTCCACGCCGCTCCCCGATTCGCCGAACGGCGGCGCCCAGGGGGCTCAGGCCCGGTCTGGCGCGCCCAGGTGGCCCAGCCCGTTGGCCAGCAGGGCGTATGCCCGCTCGGCGTCGCTCACCGCGCCCGGGTAGCGCTCGTCCGCGCTCTCGCCGCCCGCCAGCCGCATGGCGTTGTCAATCGTCAGCGTCCAGTGGACCGCCTGGATCTGGACGGCCGCCACGCGGGCGCTGAGCTCATCGACGCCCGCCGTCTCCCGCAGCGCATTGGCGAGTGCCTGCTCGGCCGCCGCCTGGAACCGGTGCATCCGGGCCGCCAGCGACGAGGTCTCGAAGACCATCCGGTAGAGCGCCACGATCGCGGGTATGTCGTTGAGCCCGCTGGCCGGATCACGCCTGGCCAGCGCGTCGAGGTAGTGCACCCGCAGCGCCTCCAGCGGTGTGACGTCCGCCGCGCGGGACTCGACCACCCGGGCGCTCTCCGTCTCGTGGTCGGCGAACCGCTGCACCACGAGATCTTCCTTGGCCGGAAAGTAGGCGAACAGCGTGCGCCTGGACACCTCGGCCGCCTCCGCCACCTGGGCCACCGACACCTGGTCGTACCCGTGCCGCAGGAACAGCTCGATCGCCGCCTCGGAGATCGCGGCGTGTGTCCGCTGCTTCTTACGCTCGCGCAGTCCGGGCTCGTTCGTCACGCTCGTCACCTTACCAGAAATCTGCACTTGGACTTTTTCTGCACTGGGTATATATTCGCACTCAGACGATCAAACCACGGGAAGAGGGCGGGTCATGAAGGACTTCGAGGTGGTCATCGCGGGTGCCGGGCCGACCGGCCTGATGCTGGCGTACGAGCTGGCGCTGGCCGGGGTCGACACGCTCGTGCTGGAGAAGCTGCCCCAGCGCATCGAGCAGATGAAGGGCGGCGCCGTCCAGCCCCGCACACTGGAGCTGCTGGAGCTGCGCGGGCTGGTGGAGCCGCTGCTGAGCCGGGCTCTGGTACGCGAACCGATCGGTGGCCATTTCGCGGCCCTGCCGGTGCCGCTGGACTGCGAGCCGTGGCGGACCCGGCATCCGTACCCGATCGCGGTTCCTCAGTGGGAGATCGAGGAGGTCCTGGAGGAGGCCGCGACCGCCCGGGGCGCGCGCGTCCTGCGCGACGCGGGGGTCACCGCGGTCGAGCAGGACGGCGACGGGGTGACGGTGAGCACCGGTGAGCGGCGGTTCAGGGCCGACTACCTGGTGGCGTGCGACGGCGGGCGGAGCACCGTACGCAAGCTGCTGGGCCTGCCCTTCCCCGGCCGGGACGGGACGTTCGTGGCGGTGCTGGCCGACGTCCGGCTGTCCGCCACGTCGGCGTCGGTCCCCACGGCGCTGGGCCACATGAGCAGCCTGGTCCGCGAGGGCGGCGGCTACTGGGCGATGCTGGTTCCCATCGGTGGCGAGCGTTACCGGCTGACGTTCGGCAGCGAGGAGCAGGGACACTACGACCGCGACGCGCCGGTCACGGAGGAGGAGGTCGCCACCGCGCTACGGGCCGTCTACGGCGAGGAGACCGTGCTGCGCGCGGTGGACAACTCCTCGCGCTTCACCGACGCGACGCGGCAGCTGGCGGACTACCGGGCGGGGCGCGTGCTGTTCGCGGGCGACGCCGCGCACATCCACCCGCCGTTCGGCGGGCAGGGCCTGAACCTCGGCGTGCAGGACGCGATCAACCTCGGCTGGCGGCTGGCCGCGACCCTCCAGGGCCGGGCGCCCGAAGGCCTCCTGGACCGCTACCAGGCCGAACGGCATCCGGTGGCCGCCCAGGTGCTGCACCACACGTCCGCTCAGCGCGTACTGAGCATGCCTCGGCCCAGCGCGGACGTGGCCGCGCTGCGCGAGATCTTCAGCGACCTGCTGCGGCTGCCGGACGCCAACCGCCACATGGCGGGCCTGATGTCCGGCCTGTCGCTGGGCTACGACCTCGGCGGCGAGCATCCGCTGGCCGGGCAGCGGGTGCCGGACGCCGACTTGCTCGTCGGCTCGGCGTCGACCCGGCTGTCCGGGCTGTTCGGCGCCGGGCACGCGGTCCTGCTCGACCTGGCCGGGATCGTCCCCGCCGAGTTCCGGCTGCCCGCGCGGGTCGATCTCGTACGGGCCAAGTGCGCGGACGACCTGGGCGCGGCCGCCCTGCTGCTGCGGCCCGACGGCTACGTGTGCTGGGCCGCCGACGACGCCGCCACCTGCGAGCGGACCCTGGCGGCCGCGCTGGCCGAGCACGTGGCCGCACTGGACTGAGCGTCACGCGACCGCCGTAGGTGGAATGAACTCCGCTCGCCGGGCACCGCCTCCCCCGCCGCGCAGGGCCAGGGCGGCGCCCGACGACAGGTCCTCTACGTGGGCTGTGACCTTGTTCAGGCTTTTCGCTCGGCGAAAAGATGATCGAGCCAGGCGTGCCAGGCCGGTCCTTGGTCGCCGGGGCCGGCGAAAAGGTGGTGCGCGGCGACCATCGAGCCGCCGAACCCCTGCAGGAACCGGTAGAGCGCGTCCGGGGTCCGAACACCGAGCGTCTGGGCGTTGGCGTAGTAGACGACGCCTTCGATCGGGGGGAGCCCGGCGGGCGCGAACCGTACGGTGTCGCCCGGCTTGGCGTGGCCCGGGGTGCCGAGCGCGTCGTACAGGATCTCCCAGGCGCGCGGCCAGTCGGCGACGGGCGGCCCGAACTCGGTGACGGGCGTGGCGGTCCGGCCGCGGAAATGTGTCAGGTAGGCGACCAGGGTGGCGAAGAACATCTCCAGCCCTCTGGACATGGCCTCGAACTCGGCCTCCCAGTCGTCGCCCGGCAGGAAGCCGCTGGTCACCATGCGCAGCGTGGTGCTGCCCTGATCGCGCCCCTCGACGAGGAACTCGTAGGCGACGAACCGGCCGTCCTCCGCCGTCGCGCTGGTGTGCGCGAACCGGGCGGGCGGCTCCTCGGCGGTCACGGTCGATTCGGGGATGTACTGGCCGAAGGCGGTACGCACGACGCCGTCGGCCACCTCGTTGCGGCCCATGAACCACGAGTCGATGCCGGGGCCGGTCGCGATGGCCGCCCACACCTCCTCGGGGGTCGCCCCGACCTCGGCCTCCTGGGGAAGCTCGAAGGAATGTCCCACCTCAGCGCTCCTTCAGCGACGGGTGCACGGCGACGACCAACCGGTGGTCGCGACCGCCCTCGGCCGTCTCGTCGTGGTATTTGCTCACCAACGCGGTCACGGCGTCGGCCAGTTCCTCGGCGAAGGCCGCGCGGTCGGCCGCCGAGGCGAACCGTACCTCGCCGTCGATCGCGAACGTCGCCACCCGCTTGCGAGCCTCGGTGGCGCCGGTGATGAGCGTCCCGACGTCGCGGACCAGCTGAGCGGCGACGGCGAGCAGCCAGCGGGCCGACAGCCGATCGGGCGCCTTCTCGGGATCGGGCTGCACCGCGGCCAGCGCGACCGGGGAGATCACGAAGGAGGCGGCCGTGGCCTGCATCACCCGCTCGGTGACGTTACCCTTCTTGCGCTCCTCCACCAGCTCGACCAGCCCGTGCCGCTCCAGCGTGCGCAGATGGTAGTTGACCTTCTGCCTGGCCAGGCCGACCCTGGCCGCCAGCGACGTGGCCGAGCCGGGCTCGACCAGCTCGGCCAGCAGCTTCGACCGCATCGGGTCGAGCGACGCCTCGGCTGCCGCGGGGTCTTCGATCACCGCCACTTCGTACATGGTGAAACGATGGCACCGAAAAAAGTTGTTGTCAAGAAATTCTGGATGCTCGGCGATCGGCCATGCCTCGCCGACCGCCGGGCAGAAGGCGTCACGCCATACGGACCACCGACCATGCCCCATAGCGACCCGCCGCTTGAGGCGTCAGGCAGGCGGCAGCCAAGCGTGGAAGGCCGCCATCAGGGTGGTGGTGTCGGCCGGGCCGGGGCCGGACGCCCAGGCGACCGTGCCGTCGGGGCGGACGAAGGCGGCCGACAGGCCGTCACGGTCCTCGACGGTCGCCTCGACGATATCCAGCGCGCCTCGCCAAGCGGCCGCCGCCTGCGCGATCTCGGGCTGCGACGGCGCGTGGACGAGCAGCGGCCGGCCCGACGTGGCGAGCTCGGCGAGGGCCCGCGTGCCGCCGGAAGGCAGCGTGAGCCGCAGGTCGGGGCAGGGGCGGCCGGCCAGGGGATGGGTTGCCGGGTACGGGAGGTCGTAGCGGGTGCCGAGCCCGTTCAGCAGCCGCCCGAAGTAGCGGTTGACCTCCGGCAGGTCGAGCAGGTCCGACACGATGTCGCGCATGGCCGCCGCGTGCGCTCCGGGTCGCAGCAGCGCCGACTGGGCGCGGGTGTTGTGCAGGACGGCGGCGCCTACGGGGTGACGTTCGGCGGTGTAGGTGTCGAGCAGGCCGTCCGGTGCGCGCCCGGTGACCGTGGCGGCCAGCTTCCAGCCCAGGTTGACCGCGTCCATCAGCCCCAGGTTCAGTCCCTGGCCGCCGTTGGGAGAGTGGACGTGGGCGGCGTCGCCCGCGAGCAGGACCCGGCCGAGCCGGTAGGTAGCCGCCTGACGGGCGACGTCGGTGAAGCGCAGGGTGTCGCGGACCGCTGTCACCTCAACCTCCACGCCCGTCACCCTGAGCAGGCTGTCGCGCATCTCCTCCCCGGTCAGCGGCACGTCGCGGTCCTCGGGGAAGCCGTCGTGCTCGACCGTCGCCACCATGCCGGGCGCGCTCATGAACATCCCCGCCGGCTGCCAGCCCGGCGCGGGCAGCCGCTCCATGCCCGAGATGTCGCCGATCAGCCGCCGTACGACGCTCGTGGGGGCGGTGCCGGGGAAGTCGAACCCGGCCAGCTTCCGTACGGTCGATCGGCCGCCGTCGCAGCCCGCCACGTACGCCGCGCGGACGCGCCGCTCCCCCTCCGGCGTCCGTACGGTCAAGGTGACGCCGGAGTCGTCCTGGTCCAGGTCCGTCGCCTCGTGTTCGCGCCGGACCGTGACGCCGAGCGAGGCCAGGTGCTCGGTCAGGATCCGTTCCAGGTCCGGCTGCCAGATCAGCGCGCCGATCCGCTCGGGTTCCTCCTGGAGGTCGGGGTCGATCTTGTGGATCTGGGCGAAGTGCCCTTTCTCACTTCCGTGGTCGCGTGCCTTGTCGGCGAGCCCCTGTTCCTGGAACTTCGCCAGGTCGTCCCCCAGCCCGCGGCGGCGCAGCGCCTCCGCGGCCAGCGGCCCGATTCCGCGTGCCTTCGGCTCGCTCGTCGGCCGGGCGAGCCGGTCGAGCACCAGCGGCGTTACCCCGGCCAGCCGTAACTCGGCGGCGAGCAGCAAACCCACAGGTCCGGCTCCGACCACCACAACATCGGCGTCCATGCGCCCTCCAAACTAGACTAGACCGTCTAGTCTCGTAGACTAGTACCTATTCGACGAAAGTGGGGACAAGCCATGGCCGACCACGGCCCGCGACGCTCACCGGCCAAGCGCCGGGCCATCCTCGACGCCGCCATCCAGGTCTTCACCGACCTGGGCTACGCCCGTGCGAGCGTCGACGCGATCGCCGCGGCGGCGGGCGTGGGCAAACAGACCGTCTACGGCCACTTCGGCGACAAGGAACAGCTCTTCCTCGCCACCATCCAGGAGGCAAGGTCAGCGATGGGAGGCACGCCGGGCCAGGCCGTAGCCCTCACCGGCGATCCGGGAGCGGACCTGACCGCGCTCGGGGAGCGGACGCTGGACATCGCTCTGTCGCCGCGAGTGGCGGCGCTGCACCGGCTGACCATCGCGGAGGTGGGTCACCATCCGGAGCTGCAGCGCACCTGGCGGGCGAGTTCCTCGTCGCTGGACAGCGACGTCGGGGACTACCTGCGCGCCTGCGACGGTGACGGCAGGCTGCGGGTGCCGGATCCGGCCAGGGCGGCCCGCCAGTTCCTGCACCTGGTGATCACCGACGCGCGGGTCGAGACGGCGTACGGCATGCTGCCCCTGCCAGCCGCACGACGGCACGCCATCGCCGCCGAAGCCGCCGACCTCATCGTCCGCGCCCACCGGCCCTGAGCCCGCTCGTAAAGCGGAACCAAACGGCCCGGCGACCGCCCGAAACGCGGAACGAATCTTGCCGCATTCCTCCCTAGGGTCGGTCTCATGATGAAGATGTCGTGGTCCCAGGTCAGCGCCAGGCGTTTGGAGCGGCACGGCCTGGCCGCCCCCGCGAAGGACGCCACTCCGGCAAACGTGGTCGCCGCCATGTGCGGCGCCCATGCCCAGGTGATGTCGGCGGCCGAGCTGTCGATCGGCCTTCGCCTGGAGGGCGTCACGCGCGCCGGGGTGCGCGAGGCGCTGTGGGGCGAGCGCACTCTGGTCAAGACGCACGGCCCGCGCGGCACCGTACACCTGCTGCCCGCCCGCGACCTGCCGGTGTGGGTGGGAGCCCTGTCGACGCTACCGGTCGCGCACTCGGTGTTCGCCCACGACGTACGCCTGACCTCCGCGCAGACCGACCAGGTCGTGGAGGCGATCCGCGAGGTGCTGATGACCGGAGCGGCCCTGACGATCGACGAGCTGAGCGACGCGGTCGTGGCCACCACGGGACCGTGGGCCGGAGACCTCGTCATGCCGGCCTTCCAGACCATGTGGCCGCGCTGGCGGCAGGCCATGGCGACGGCGGCGCACCGGGGGTCGTTCGTGTTCGGCCCGGCGAGGGGGCGCAAGGTCACCTATATCGCCCCGCCCACGGATTGCCACACAGTCAAGCCGGTCGACGACTGTCTGGTTGAGCTGGTCAACGCCTATCTGAGGGCGTACGGTCCCGCCACGCCCGAGCAGTTCGCCAAGTGGATCGGGGCGCCGGTCAAGTGGGCGGCCGCGGGCTTCGCGGCGGCCGGGCCGGAGCAGGTGCTGTTCGATGGTGTTCCGGCCTGGGTGGCGGCCGGTGACACCGAGGTACCGGACGAGCCGCCGAGGGGTGTACGGCTGCTGCCGTACTTCGATGCCTATGTCGTGGCCGGGAGGCCGCGCGAGCTGCTATACCCGGGCCCGGCCGCCGCGCGGGCGCTGAACGGCGGCCAGGCGGGCAACTTCCCGGTGCTGCTCGTGGACGGGCAGGTGGCGGGGGTGTGGCACCAGCGGCGGTCCGGCCGCCGGTTGGCCTTCACGGTGGAGTCGCTGCGCGAGCTCACCCCCGCCCAGCTGCGCGAACTCGACGAGCAGGTGGCGCTCACCGGACAGATCCTGGAGGGCGAGCCGCAGCTGACGCTCGGCCCGATCACCGTGGGCGGCCACGCTTGACGTTGACCGATCTCATCGCCGTCGGTGTCACGCTGAGGCCGACAGCCGGCTGCTCGCGTGAGGATCCATCGAAAGGTGGACTGCGAAAAGGCCGGGAAGGGAACGTCCTAGCCGAGGAAGACCACCTGGAAACTGGTGTTCGACAGCGCCGCGAAGCTGCAGGGCTGGGTGCCGAACACGTACTGGCAGGGCCCGGGACCCCAGGAAGTGATGTCTCCGTCGGGGGTCAATCGCACGGTTGATCCGACGGGCACCATGTACTGGCAGTTCGAGACGGAGCAGGTGCCGGTCGGTGATCCGTTGACGCGGATGCTCACAGAGCCGTAGGCGCCGCGCAGTTGCAGGTTCACGGCGACGTCCGCGAAGGCGCGGGCCGCGTCGGCGGGGAGAACGGCCGCGACGATCAGCGCGGATGCGATGAACGATGCCGCTCGCCGCCGTATTCGCCGCACGTCGAGCCGGCCGTGAGCGGAAGTCGATGCTGTCATTGGCGTGGACCCTCCGTGAATGTTCGACTGACTTGTCCGGGACCAGGAGTGAGGGTGGTCGGCTCCGGATACCGGCCGCCGATATGCCGACCGTGAGGCGTCATGCCCCCGCTCCGCAACGGCCGCCGAATCATCCGTACAAGCCCGTACAGGGCGGCTGTAACCAGTTGTGATCAGCCAGCGACATAAAGGTGGCGCCGGCCGATGGCGCGTAGCCGCATGACTGCAGAGGAGGCCGTGTGTCCGAGTCCGCCGACGCCGATCCGGGCCGTTCTGATCCGGGCAGGATCGCCACCCGCCAGGAGTTCGCGCGCGAGCTCTCGTCGCTGCGCGAGCGGGCTGGTCTGACCGTACGGCAAGTGGCGACCAAGGCCGGCGCGTACGGCGCGCACAGCACCCTCGGCGACTGGTTCGCGGGCCGCGGACTACCGGCCACGTCGTCGCGTGACCTGCTGGTACGGGTGCTGGAAGTGTGCGGGGTGGCCGATCCGGCGGAGGCCGGCGCGTGGCTGGCCGCCTGGCGGCGGGTACGGCGGGCTCCCGGCCGCCGCGTCGCCGGTCCCGAGCCGTATCGGGGGCTGGCCGCCTTCCAGCCGGAGGACGCGGGCTGGTTCTTCGGGCGGCGCGCGCTGACCGGCCGGCTGCTCGAGCAGGTGGCCGGGATGAGGGCGGCGGGCGGAGGCGTGCGGCTGGTAGTGGGGCCCTCCGGGTCGGGCAAGTCCTCCCTGCTGCGGGCCGGCGTGGTCGCGGCCCTCCGCGATGGCGCCCTGCCCGATTCCGCGCACTGGCCGATGGTCGTGACCGTCCCCGGTGCGCGGCCGGTGGCCGAGTTGGCCGCCCGGCTGGCGGCCCTGGCCGACGTGCCGGCGGGCGAGATCGCCGCGGTCGTCCGCGAGGATCCCGGGGCCGCCGCCCGGTACGCCGGCCGGGCCGGGGCCGGCGATCGGCCGCTGGTGCTGGTGGTGGACCAGTTCGAGGAGGTGTTCACCGAGTGCGGGGACGAGGCGGAGCGGCGCGGTTTCATCGCCGCCGTGCGTGCCGCGGCCGCGCCGCCCGGCGGCGCGCTCGTGCTGCTGGGGCTGCGTGCCGACTTCTACGCGGCGGCGTTGCGGCATCCGGAGTTGGTCGCGCTCGCGCAGGACGGCCAGCTCGCCGTCGGCCCGATGGAGGAGGCCGAACTGCGCGAGGCCATCGTGGAGCCGGCCAGGCGTGCCGGCGTCGAGATCGAGGACGGCCTGGTCGAGCTGCTGCTGCGGCAGGTCGCCCCGTCCGGGGGTGTCGCCGCGGACGGCGGGGCGCACGAGGTCGGCGTGCTCCCGCTGCTGTCGCACGCCCTGTACACCACCTGGCGCCAGGGTCAGGGCCGGAGCCTGACCGTGGCCGCCTACCACGCGGTGGGCGGCATCGAGGGTGCGGTGGCGGCCAGCGCGGACGCCGTCCACGACGGGCTCATCGGCCGCCGCCGCGAACTGGCCCGCCGCCTCTTCCTGCACCTGGTGCATGTCGCGCCCGATGCCGCCGACACCCGGCGCAGGGCCACCGTGGCCGAGCTGCTCGACGGCTGCGACGGCGAGGAGGCGGCCGAGATGGAGGAGGTACTCGACCGGTTCGTCGCGCGGCGGCTCATTACCGCGGGCGAGGACACTGTCGAGATCAGCCATGAGGCCCTGCTGCGCGCCTGGCCGCTGCTGCGGTCCTGGGTGGACGCCGACCGTGCCGGGCTGGTCGTCGCGCGCCGGCTTGCCGCCGACGCCGCGGCCTGGGCACGCCTCCATCGCGACCCCGACGCGCTGTATCGCGGCGGGCGCCTGGTCGCGGCGCAGGAGTGGGCCGCCGGCTATGGCGGGCGGCTCCCGGCGGACGCGCGGGAGTTCCTGGAGGCGGGCGTTCGCCAGTCCCGGCGCCGGACCCGCCGGTTGCACCAGGCCGTCGCCACGCTCGCGGCCCTGCTGGTTCTGGCCCTGGTCGCGTCCGGTGTGGCGGTACGCGCGCAGCGTGCCGCCGCCGACGCGGAGCGCACCGCCACGTACCAGCGCGACCAGGCGCTCTCGCGGAAGACGGCGACGGACACCGGCGCACTGCGCGTCACCGACCCGGGCCTGGCCGCGCAGCTCGCCCTGGCCGCCTACCGGCTGCTCCCCACCGCCGAGGCCAGAGGCGGCCTGCTCAGCGCGGTGGCCGGAATGCCGGCGACCCTGCTGACCGGCCACGAGAACGCCGTCTACGGGGCCGCGTTCCAGCCCGGCGGGCGCCTGCTGGCCACGGCGAGCACCGACCAGACAACGCGCCTGTGGGACGTGCGCCGTCCGCATCGTCCGCGGGCTCTGGCGGTGCTCCGCGGCCACCTCGGGGCGGTGCTGGCGGTGGCGTTCGCCCCCGGCGGCCGCGTGCTGGCCACGGCCGGTGACGATCGCACGGTCCGGCTGTGGGACGTGGCCGACCCGCGCGCGCCGCGCCCGCTGGCCGTGCTGACCGGCCACGCCCAGGGCATCCGGCACGTGTCGTTCAGCCCGAGCGGCCGCACCCTGGCGACGGCGGGCCATGACGGCGTTCCGAGGTTGTGGGACGTGTCCGACCCCTCGCGTCCGCACCTGGCCGCCGAGTTGCCCGTCGAGCCCGGCACGATGACCACGGCGGTCTTCGCCCCCGCCGCGGACGTCCTGGCCACCGCCGGGCCCGGGAACACCGCGCGTCTGTGGGACGTCGCCGACCCGCGCCGTCCCCGGCGCCTGGCCGACCTCGAAGGCCACACCGCCGCGATCCTGGCCGCGCGGTTCAGCCCGGACGGCCGCACGCTCGCCACCGCCGGCTTCGACAACACGGTACGGCTGTGGGACGTCGCCCACCCGCGGGCGCCGAAGCCGATCGGCACCCTCACCGGACACACCAACGGCGTCGCGGCGCTGGCGTTCAGCCCGGACGGCCGGCGCCTCGCCAGCGGCGGCTACGACATGACCGTACGGCTGTGGGACCTCCAGCGGCCCGCGAGCATCCCCCTGACCCTGACCGGGCACGCCGACACGGTCCTCGCCGCAGAATTCCAGCCCTCCGGTGAAACGCTCGCCACCACCTCCAGAGACGGAAGCATCCGGCTGTGGGACCTGCGGGCGCCGCTGATCGGCGGGCAAGACGGCACCGTCTACACGGTCGCCATCAGCCCCGACGGCCGCACCCTGGTCACGGGGGCCGGCCGGACAGCGCGGCTGTGGAGCCTGGCCCCCGGGCGCCCGCCCACGCCACGGGCCGTCCTGGTCGGCCACACCGATGGCATCGTCCGGGCGGTGTGGCGACCGGACGGCAAGGTACTCGCCACCGCCGGCCTCGACTTCACCGTCCGGCTCTGGCAGGTGCGCGACGGCCGGCGCGCCAGCCCACTCTCCACCATCAAGGCCCACACCGACAACGTGTACTCGGCCGCCTTCGATCCGTCCGGGCGGACCCTGGCCACCGTGGGCGCTGACCGCACCCTGCGCACGTGGGACGTCGCCGATCCGCGACACCCGCGGCCGCTGGCGACGGTCACCGGGCACGGCGACACGGTCCTCGCGGTGGCCTTCTCGCCCGACGGCCGCACCCTGGCCACCGGAGGCGCCGACCGCACCGTACGGCTGTGGGACGTCACCGACACCCGCCACCCGGCCGTCACCGCCACTCTGACCGGCCACCGCAACGCCGTCAACGACGTGGCGTTCAGCCCGGACGGCCGCCGGCTGGCCTCGGCGGGCGCCGACGGCGTGGTCCTGCTCCACGACATCGCCGCCCGGCCCGCCCGGCGGCCGCCCGTGCCGTTGATCGGCCACACCAGCGCCGTCGCCGCCGTGACCTTCCACCCGGGGGGCCAACTGCTGGCCTCCGCCGGCTTCGACGGCACCGTGCACCTGTGGGACCTCACGCGTGCCGGCCAGCCGGACGCCACGGTCACGCTGAGCGGCCACACCGACCGGGTGTACGCCGCCGCGTTCAGCCCGGACGGCCGCACGCTGGCCACCGGCGGCGTCGACGCGACCGTCCGTCTCTGGGAGACCGACCCCGGCCGCGCCGCCCGGCAGGCATGCGCGCTCGCCTACCCTGTGATCAGCCCGGCGGAATGGGCCCGCCGGATGCCCGGTCTGCCCTACCGTCCCCCCTGCCCGTGACCGGGACGAACGGGGTCATGTCCCGGCAGCTTCCCAGCCCGCCTCAGGGCTCGACGAGACCGACCGTGAACGCGTAGTCGTCGAGGATGAACTGACTGATGCCCGACATGCGCAGGGCCTGCACCCGGACCGTGTAGGTGCCGGGGCCCAGAGAGGGGGAGAAACGCTCGAGGGCATGCGCCTCCTCGGCGCCGTCGGGGCTGTCGAACTTGTAGTCCGTGCCCGCGACCGGCTGCAGCTCGGTGGTCGTCCCGGCGGAGTTGACCACGACGATGCGCGCGGAACACCATGCGCCGGCTGTGCCGACGCAGACGGACTCGGCGGTGAAGCGGGCGTCGACGAACCGCGTCGTCCCCGTGGGCACGGTGATGTTGACGGACGCCGTCGGGATGTTCCCCCAGGCGCCGATGGTCTGGGCGGTCCAGGGGCCGCTCTCGCCGGTGAAATACTGCGCGCTGGTCTGTGTGCCTGTTTGGGAGCTGGCCACGGCCTGGGCCGCCGTGACCGTCAGCGCGAGAACTCCGGACAGCGCCGCCACGGCGGACGCGACCTTGACGAGTCTGGACAACGGGGTTCCCCTCTCTGCTCGCGCGAAGCCCATGCGCTCCGCGACGGGTGGTTGCCGGAACCACGCTGACGAGAACGCGGTGGCCGGTGAAGCCCTGGCCGAATCATCCGTACAAGCCCGTACAGGCACCGGGGTGTGCTGGGCCGCGCGGCGGCCGGTCTGCCCTACCGATGGCCGGTGACGGGAGGCTTGGGCGGTGACGTGGTCCCGGCGCCAGATCAGCGTCAGAGGGCGGCCCGGGGCGGGGTGGCGCAGGGGGAGCGTGACCAGACGCGGGCCCAGACGCCGGGCGGCCGAGCGCGGCATGACGGCGATGCCGAAGCCGTGCTCGACCAATTCGGCCAGCAGGGCCAGGTCGTCGGTCTCGGCGCGTACGTCGGGGGCCAGGCCGCTTCGGCGCAGGCATGCTCCAGCGCGGCGCGCAGCCCCGGCGCTGGTCTCCTACATCATCTCCACACGGCGGTGCCATGGTGACGTGTCAGGCGGGTGTGGAGTCCGCCGTCACGTTGTCGTCGGCCAAAAGCTCGGCCGAGGGCGCCGCGAGCTGGTGTTCGATGACCTCGGCCAGGCTCGTGTCCATGTCCGGCCCATAGAGGTCTCCGGCGATGTCGAGGTGCCGTCGCATCGCCTCGCGGGCCCCGTCGGGATCGCGGTCGAGGATGTGTTCCAGGATCACGGTGTGCAGGGGCTCACCGGCGGCGCGTACCTCGCGGTCGCTGAGGCTGCGCAGCATCAGGCCGTAGGTGAGGTCCTGGATCGCGGTGAACATCATGTGGATCACCGGGTTGCCGGAGGCCCGCGCGATGGTCTCGTGGAAGGTGAGGTCGACGCGTGCCCTGGCGTGCACGTTGCCCGGCTGGGCGAACAGCTGGTGGATCCGCAGCAGGTCGGTCCGGTCCTGCTTGGTGGCGTTGGTCGCGGCCAGGCCGGCGGCCTCGGTCTCCAGCATGACGCGGGCCCGCATGAGCTGCCGGGCCGTGACGCCCGCCGCGCGGGCCGCGAGGTTCATCGGCCGCATCAGGTTCTCGGCCGTGTACTGGCGGACGAAGCTGCCGCGCTGCGGCGAGACCTCGACCAGCCCGCGCTCCTGCAGGGCCTTCAGCGTCTCCCGGATGACGGGGCGGCTGACGGTGAACTCGGCCGCCAGATCGCGTTCGGACGGCAGCCGGGCACCGGGTGCCCACTGTCCGGTCAGGATCCGGTTCTCGAGTACGGCGATGAGTGTGCCGAGGTTCGTCGTCGACGGTTTTCTCCCCCGCCCAGCGGTCATGCCGACCACGGTAGCGGCTGGCCGTCGTCGGCGAGTTCGGTGCCGTGCCAGCACGCCCGCCCATCAGGGCCGAAGAGATGAAGATCGGCGAGCGGCACCTGGAAGGTCGCGTGTTCGCCGTCGCGCGGCCCGCTGCGGGGCGGCAGGCGGGCGATGATGGTCCGTCCGGTGCTGTCGCGGAGGTGGAAGATGCTCTCGTTGCCGAGGTTCTCTCGGTACGACACGGTCGCCGCCAGCTCATAGGCTGGAGTACCGGTGTCGACGGGCAGCCGTACCGACTCGGGCCGGAAGCCGATCCGCACCGACTCGGGCAGGTCCGCGGGCAATCCCTCGCGCGGCAGCCGCCAGCTCAGCTCGCCGCTGGTCAGCTCCATGTGCGCGTCGGCCGGGCGTACGGTGGCGTCGAGCAGGTTCATCCGGGGGCTGCCGAGGAACGTGGCGACGAACACGCTGGCCGGCTTCTCGTAGATCTCGGCCGGGGTGCCGATCTGCGCGAACTCGCCCTCGTTGAGCACCGCGACCCGATCTCCCATGGTCATGGCCTCGACCTGGTCGTGCGTCACGTACAGGACGGTGCCCCGGGTGCGGCGGTGAAACTCGATCAGCTCGGCCCGCATCTGCACGCGCAACGCGGCGTCCAGGTTGGACAGCGGCTCGTCCATCAGGTACGCGGCCGGCTCCCTGATCATGGCGCGGCCGAGCGCGACCCGCTGCCGCTGGCCGCCGGAGAGCTGACCGGGCTTCTTCTTGAGTTGGTCGGTGAGCCCGAGGGCCTGACCGGTGTCGGCCACCCGCTGACGGATGACCTCCTTCGGCACGTGGTGGGCGCGCAGCCCGAACGCCAGGTTGCCCTCGACGCTCAGATGCGGGTACAGGGCGTAGTCCTGGAAGACCATGCCGATCCCGCGGTCGCCGGGGTGAGCGTGGGTGACGTCCCGCCCGCCCACCGTCACCCGGCCGGCGCTGACCGGCTCGATGCCGGCGACGATGCGCATGAGCGTGGACTTCCCGCAGCCGGACGGGCCGACGATCACCAGGAACTCCCCGTCCCGTACGTGCAGGTCGATGTCGGCGAACAGCACCTGGTTGCCGTAGCGCTTGGTGACCCGCTCGACGCGGATGCCGTCGGTCATCGTTTGACCCCTCCGAGGGTGAGACCTGAGACGTAGTAACGCTGCAGGAAGGAGAACAGGACGAGCGGAGGCAGGATCGAGATGAGCGCCGCCGCGGTCTGGAGGTGGTAGACGATCCCGTGTTCCCCCTCGAAGGACGACAGCGCCAGCGGCAGCGTCCACAGGTCCTGCTCACTGGCCGCGATCAAGGGCCAGATCAGGTTGTCCCACTGGGCGAGGAACTGCAGCAGCAGCACGGTGAGCAGCGCCGGCCGCAGCAGCGGTACGGCGATGCGGAGAAAGATGCGCAGCTCACTGGCGCCGTCCACCCGCGCGGCGTGCAGCATCTGCACGGGGATGCCCAGCGCGAACTGCCGCACCAGGAAGACGCCCAGCGCGCTGGCGGCGAACGGCGCGATCAGCCCTTGGTAACTGTTGAGCCAGCCGATCTCGCTGAGCATGACGAACACCGGGATCATGACGATCGCCGGGGTCAGGGACAGCGCGACGACCACCAGGTTGAGCAGGGCGGCCCGGCCGGGGAAGCGCAGCCGGGCCAGCGCGTACCCGGCGGCGGCCGAGATCGCCACGTCGAGCACGGAGACCGCCGACGCGATCAGGACGCTGTTCATCAGGTAGCGCGGGAACCGGCCGTCGGACATGATCTCGCCGATGTTGCCGAACAGCGCGAAACCGGTGAACCGCAGCCCGGACAGGTCGGTGTCGTCCGGCGCCGACGCGAGCACGATCATGGAGTAGAGCGGGAGCAGCATCAGCGCCACGAAGCCGATGAGGGCCACGGCGCTGAGCGACCGGCCGATTCTCATTCGTCCGCTCATTCCTCGTCACTCCTGACCAACGTGAACTGGGTGAAGGCGAACACCAGCAGCACGACCAGCAGCACGATCGCGATCGCGGAGGCGTAGCCGAAGCGGGAGAAGGAGAACGCGTTGTTGTAGAGGTACAGGGGCAGCACCTGGGTGGCGTTGACCGGTCCGCCCTTGGTGAGCAAGTAGGCGGGCACGAAGGACTGCATGGCCCCGGTGACCGCCACGACGATCACGAAGGTGAAGGTCCGGCGCAGCAGCGGCACGGTGACCAGGAAGAAGGTACGCAGCGTGCGGGCGCCGTCGATGGCCGCGGCCTCGAAGACGTTGGCGGGCAGGGCCTGCAGCCCGGCGACGAAGATGATCACGTACAGGCCGACGTACTTCCAGATGACCATCACGAGCAGCGCCCAGATGGCGTAGTCGGAGTCGGTGAGCCAGGGCCGGGGGCCGGCCCCGGCCGCGCCGGCGAGCGCGTCGGCCAGGCCGCCGGTCGAGTAGATCACCTGCCACAGTACGGTGGCGCCGACCAGCGGCATCACCGCGGGAATGAAGACCAGCCCGCGCAGCCAGGCACGGAACCTGCCGGGTTTGGCCAGCGGCACGGCCACGACCAGCGCGATCACGATCGTCGGGCCCACCGCGAAGACCGTGTACAGCAGCGTCACCCACACGCTGCTCCAGAACTCGTCGCTCGTCACCATCTCGCGGTAGTTGTCGAGCCCGACCCACTGCGGGGTGCCGGAGAGGTCGTACGAGGTGAAGCTCAGGTACAGGGCGGCGAGCGCGGGCAACGCCCAGAACAGCACGAAGTACACGATCGCCGGGGCGGCGAGGCCCGCGCCGGCGCGGGCCTCGACCGCGCTCATGGTGCGGGCCTTGCTGCCGATCACTTGAGGATCCGTCCCACCGCGGCGTCGAAGGCGGTCGCGGCCTGCTGGGCGGGCGCCTGCTTGTGGATCACCGATTCGAGCGCGTCGAGCAGCGCCTTGATCGTCTCGGTCCATTGCGGGAGCACCGGGCCGAAGTCGGTGTACGGGATCTGCTGCTCCAGCTGCTGGCTGGCCTTGTCACTCGCGGCGGGCAGCTTCTGCCAGCCGGCCGTCGGCGTGACCAGGCCGGTGGCGGCCAGCTGCTGGTTGACGTTGTCCCCGTTAAGCAGCCAGTTAATGAAATGCCACGCCGTGTACGGATTTTTCGCCTTTTTGGCGACAAACCATCCCCAGGAGTAGCCGGCGGCCACTTTCTCCTTCCCCTCCCAGCTGGGCACGAGGGCGCTGTCGAAGGTCTGGCCGAGCTTCGCGTTGGGGTTGATGGCCGGGATGAGGCTCGAGGTGAACCGGCCGGACATCAGCATGGCCGAGGTGCCCTTGGCGAACAGGCCGAACGCGCCGACCGGGTCGCTCAGCTTCGGGTTGCCGAGGCTGCCGTAGTATTCGAGCGCCTTGATGCCCTCCGGCGTGTTCAGCGTGCCGCGCCGGGAGCTCTCGTCGATGATCTGCCCGCCCAGTCCGCGGATCAGCGGGATGAAGTTCAGCATCGCCCAGATGTTGTCGGCGAGCTGCCACTGGAGCCCGACCTGGGAGGCGTCGGCGTTGGTGAGCTTCTGACTGAACTCGGCGACCTGCTCCCAGGTGGTGGGGGGCTTGTCGGGGTCGAGCCCCGCCTTCTCGAAGCGGTCGCGCCGATACCACAGGTGGACCGAGTTGAAGTCGATCGGCGTGCCGTAGACCTGCTCCTCGTAGGTCAGCGCGGCGAACGCGTTGGCCTCGAACTTCCCCTTGAGCGCGTCGATGGACGCGGCGCCGAACTCCGCCGGCGGCAACGGCGCGAGCTGCTGCTTCGAGGCCCGCTCGGCGAGGGTCCAGGCGCCGACCTTGATCAGGTCGGGCGGCGCGCCCGTGGTGAACGCCGTGGAGAGCTTGGTGTCGAGGTTGGCGATCGGGACGTACAGCGGCTTGATCGACACCTTCGGGAACTGCTTCTGGTACTCGGCGATCTTGGCGTTGAAGTACTTGGTGTTGGCGGGCTCCTCGTGCATCCAGACGACGACCTGGCCCTGTGGCCCGGTCTTGCTGGAGCCGGCCTGCTCCTCGGACGACCCGCACCCGGTCAGGGTGAGCTGGCTCGCCGCGCCACCGAGCGTGAGCAGGGCGGCGCCGCGCAGGAGGTCTCGACGGGGGATGGCACTCATGTGTTCGTTCCTCTCAGGACACGAGCCGTTGTGGGGTGAGACCGCTCAGGGAAGGGGCCGCTCAGGGAAGGGGCCGCTCGGAGAGAGAGGGCCGCTCACGGAGAAGGCCGTTCACGGAACGGCGGTGAATTCGGTTGCCCCCGCGTGTATGGCGTCGGTCATGCCGCGGTGCCAGGCCACGTCACGCCACATTCCGGCGAACTGCGGCCCGCAGAAGTTGCTGGTCGACAGCGCCTCCCAGCGGCCGGTGGCCAGCGCGGCGCGTACCCCGACCTCGCACAGCTCCTTGATCCAGCCCCAGTCCCGGCCCGGCCCGTCCTTGTAGTTGACGATGGCCCAGCACTCGGTCGTAACCAGCGGCTTGCCGGCCGACCGCGACCACTCGGCGACGCGCTGGATGTGGTCGGTGAGGCCGCCGGCCCACCGCCCCGGGTCGGCCCGGTACAGGCGTTCGGCCGGGCCGGACAGCGGCTCGTAGGCGCGCGGGTCGAACTGGGAGTGCTCCAGGTCGTAGCCGATCTCGTCGTAGAAGCCGGTGGCCTGCGGCGTCATCCACACGTGTGGTTCGAGCAGGTCCAGCTCGGTGAGGTCCTCACCGTCGGCGCCGGTGGTCTCGGTGGCGAAGGACAGCGTGTAGCGGTGGCGCGGATGCTTGGCGCGCAGGGTGCCGATCGCCTCGCGCGTCCAGCTTCGTACCCGCTCGTCCGCTCGGGACAGCGCGGCGGCGTCCGCGTCGTTGCCGTACAGGAAGGGCGCCCACATCGCCAGCGGCCACTCGTTCACCAGGTCGACGAAGTAGATCGCGTCGGCCAGACCGGCGTCCTCGATGGCCGTGAGCGTGAGGTCCCAGACGGCGGCCAGGTCGGCGGCGGTCCGGATCCGGGACCGGGTGTCGAGCTCGTCCCGGCGGAACCAGGAGGACAGCGCCACCCGCAGACCCCTGCTCGCGCACGCCTGGATGAACTCCAGCAGCTCGGGCAGCACCCGCACGGACACCGGCTCGGTCGCGCCCCACTGCTCGAAGTGCCAGACGGGCAGCAGGCGCCAGGTCCGCCGCGGATCGGCCGCCACCAGGTGGGGGAAGGCGTCGATGCGCACCGCGTCGTAGCCGCGCTCGACGAGCTCGTCCAGCGCGCGGTCCCAGTCCTCGTACCCGGCGCCGTCCCAGCGCCGTTCGAGCCAGGAGAAGTCCCACATGGTGATCGCCAGAGGTCTGCCGGTCAACGTCATAGTTCTCAACATCCGTCCGGACTGTGGTCTTACCAGATTGCTAGAGCTTTGCTGGCAGTAGCGCCACTGTCAAGGGAGTGATTTGTTTCTTGCGGATTACTGGTCTTACCAGATACGGTCCTGGAATCATGAGTACCCGAGCCGTCGTGAGCGGACTGGAGACCATCCGCTGTTCGATTCAGCCCAACGTGCTGCTGGTGCGACTGCACACCGACGACGGGCACGCCGGCCTCGGCGAGTCGTTCTTCGGGGCCGAGGCGGTCGAGGCCTACCTGCACGAGACCGTCGCACCCCTCCTCGTCGGCGCGCCGGTGCCCGGCCCGGAGCGGCTGCGCCGGCTGCTCACCGGCCATGTCGGCTTCCAGGGCAGCGGCGTGGAGACGCGCGGCAACGGCGCGGTCGACCTCGCCGTGTGGGACCTGCTGGGCAAGACCACGGGGCAGCCGGTGTCCGGCCTGCTCGGCGGGCCTTTCCACGACCGCCTCCCCGTCTACAACACCTGCGCCGGCTCCTCTTACATCAAGAACGAGCCGCGCCAGGCCGTGTCCAACTGGGGGCTGGCGGCGGCGTCGGCGTACGACGATCTGCGGGGCTTCCTGGAGCGGCCGGCGGAGCTGGCCAAGTCCCTGTGGGAGGAGGGTTTCCGCGCCATGAAGGTGTGGCCCTTCGACCAGGCGGCCGAGCGTACCGGCGGCATGCGGCTGGACCGGGCGGACCTGCGCGCCGGTCTGCGGGTGCTCGACGAGATCAAGAACGCCGTGCCCGAGATGGAGGTCATGGTCGAGTTGCACGGGCTGTGGAGCCTGTACGCGGCCGTCGGGCTGGTGCGCGAGCTGGAGCGGTTCGATCCGTTTTGGGTGGAGGACCCGTTGCGAGCCGACAGCCACGACTCCTACGCGACGCTGCAGGCGTCGACGTCCGCGCCGCTGGCCACCGGCGAGACGCTGACCGGGCAGCGGTCCTTCCGCGCGCTACTGGAGCGATCGGCGATCCGGGTCGCGATCATCGACATGGGCTGGGCGGGCGGGCTCACGGAGGCTCGCAAGATCGCCGCGCTGGCCGACTCGTACGACATCCCCTTCGCGCCGCACGACTGCACCGGCCCGATCTCCTTCGCGGCGTGCGTCCATCTCGCCCTGAGCCAGCCCAACACGCTGATCCAGGAGAGCGTACGGGCGTTCCAGCACACCTGGTACCAAGAGCTGGCGACCGGCCTGCCGCTGGTGGAGGATGGCTGGGTGAGCCTGGAGGGACGACCGGGGCTGGGGGTGGAGCTCGCCCCCGGTCTCACCGAACGCGCCGACGTCACCACCCGCCTGTCCGGGACCCGGCCGTGAGCGTGGTCGGCGAACCGGCCGCGAGCAGGGGGCGGATGGCGGCGCTGCGCTGGTACGGGCGCGGCGACGTGCGGCTGGTCGAGACCGAGGTGCCCGCGCCGGGTCCCGGCCAGGTCCTGATCGCGGTCACGCTGTGCGGCCTGTGCGGCAGTGACATCGAGGAATACCGGTTCGGGCCGGTCGTGGTGCCGGTCGAACCGCACCCGCTGACCGGCCGGACCGCGCCGCTCACCCTGGGGCACGAGGTCGTCGGCGTGGTGGCGGAGGCCGGCCCCGGCGTGAGCCTCGCCCCCGGCACCGCGGTCGTGCCGGACGTCGTGCTGGGCTGCGGCCACTGCTGGTGGTGTACCCGCGGCGAGTACCCGCTGTGCGAGCGTGGCGCGGCGCTCGGGTTGCAGGACGACGGCGGCCTGGCCGAATACCTGGTGGCGCCGGCCGCGCGCTGTGTCCCGCTGCCCGATGGCCTGCCCCCCGCCGTCGCGGTCTTCGCCGAGCCGGCGGCGGTCGCCGTCCGCGCGCTCGACAAGGCCGGCGACGTGTCCGGGGCCGTGGTCGCGGTCGTCGGCGCCGGGGCCGTCGGCCTGCTGGTCGCCGAGGTGGCCAGGTGCCGGGGCGCGGCGACGGTCGTCGCGGTCGACCCGGATGCGGGCCGCCGCGCGCTGGCCCGGTCGTTCGGCCTGGTCGGCGTGGCGCCGGAGGCCGCCCTCGAAGCCGTACGCGAGTTGACCGATGGGCGCGGCGCCGACGCGGTGGTGGAGAGCGCGGGGCCGGCGGCCGCGGTGGAGAGCGCGCTGTCGCTGTGCCGGCGCGGCGGGAGCGTGGTCCTGCTCGGCGTGTCGCCGGACCCGGCCGCCTTTCCCACCCTGGACGTGGTGCTGGGCGAGAAGCGGGTCGTGGGGTCGGCCTCCCACCGATGGGACACCGACCTGCGGGCCGCGGTCGCTCTGCTGCACGGCGGGCAGATCCGGGTCGATCGGCTGCCGACGCAGACCGTTCCGTTGTCCCAGGCCGTGGCACGCGGGCTGGCCGACCCGCCGCGCGACATCGTGAAGACCATCGTCGGCATGGGATGATTTGCGAATTATGCAGATCGGTCTATTCTCGGTGGCGTGGCGGTCAAGGGTGATGAGACGCGGGCGCGGCTGATCGAGGCGGCTCGGACGCTGGTGGAGGCCAAGGGCTACCACGGCACCGGGCTCAATGAGGTGCTCGCGGTGGCGGGAGCTCCTCGAGGGTCGCTCTATCACCACTTTCCCGGCGGCAAGGACCAGCTGGTCAGCGAGGCCCTGGCCGCCGCCGGGCGCGAGGTCGACGGCATCGTGGTCGAGCTGGCCTCGACGGCGCCCAGCTCCCGCGATCTTGTCAGGGCGCTGATGGCGGCGCTGGCCGACAGGATGGTGGCCGCCGACTACGCCAAGGGGTGCCCGGTGGCGACGGTGGCCCTGGAGGTCGCCGCGACCAACGACGTCCTGCAGCCGATCTGCGGGGACATCTACGCGGGCTGGCAGCGGGCGCTGGCCGACGCCCTCCGGGCCGATGGTCATGACACGGCCGAGGCGGATGAGCTCGCGGCTACGGTGCTCGCCCTGATCGAGGGCGCGCTCGTGCTGGCCCGCGCCGGTCGCAGCCGGACCCCTATCGAACAGACCAGCCGACGTATCGCCAAACTGCTCGACACCGCCTGATCCTTTTCGCTGGAGGTCGGGCGTTTTTTGTTGTCCACAGATTATGTAGATCGGTCTAGAGAGGAATGTGAGATGGGCGAGACTTCGGGGAGCGAGCCGGACGCGGTGGTGTTCGGGGCGACCGGCTTCATCGGCAGGTGGACGGTGCTGCGCCTGCTGGAACAGGGCCGCACGGTCGCGGCCGTCATCCGCGAACCGACTCGGGACCGTACGGGTGCGGGTGGCGGAGGCGAGTTGCCAGCCTGGCTGCAAGGTCATGGCGCGGACGTCGAGCGGCTCATGGTCGTGGCCGGTGATCTCACGGGCGGTCCGGGTCTGGGGTTGAGCGCGGTGGACGACGAGCGGCTCGCCGGGGTACGGGATGTCGTCAACGCCGCCGCCGTCTACCGGTTCGGGCTGGGGCGCGAGGAGGCCAGGACGGTCAACGTCGAGGGCGCCCTCAACGTGCTGCGCTGGGCCGCGACCCGGCCCGGCCTGCGCAGGCTGATCCACGTGTCGGGCTACCGGGTCGGGCTGGGCCCGCGAGAGCGGTACCCGCTCCCGGAAGCCGAGCTGGCGGAGCTCTACCGAGGCCAAGGGGCCTATGAAGGCTCCAAGACCGAGGCGGACGCCGCCGTACGAGTCGTCGCGGAGCAGTTGGGGGTCCCACTGACCGTGGTGAATCCAAGCACCGTGATCGGTCACTCGACCACGGGCGAGGCCGGGCAGTACATCGGCCTGGCCGAGGTGGTCCGCGACCTGTGGAACGGCCGACTTCCCGCGCTACCGGGAACCGCCCGCACGTTCGTGCCCGTGGAGACCGTGGATCACTTCGCGTCGTTCATGGCCGCGATCCCCGAGCACGACCCGAAGCCCGGCGGCCTGCACTGGGTGCTCGACGAGAACACCCCGAACCTGCCCGAACTGGTGCGCCTGCTCGCGGCCCACCTGGGTGTACGCGCGCCGAAAACCCTCGTGCCCGTGTCCCTGATTCGCCGCCTCCCGGCCGCGCTGACCGGAGCCAACCCCGAGACCCTGGCCTTCCTGACCGAGGACCGTTACGACACCGCCTCAGCCGAGCGGGTCGCCGAGGCGGCCGGGCTCCGGCAGCCGCCTGTCGAGACCGCGCTGCGCCGCTGGGCCGATCGGCTGGTGGCGGACCGGTTCGGGACGGCTCCGGCCGTGCTTCCCGGCGGCTTCCACGATGTCGGCGGATCACGTACCTACGTCGCCGGGGACAGGACCTCGCCCGGCTTCGTACTCCTGCACGGACTCCCCCTCGACGGCGAGTCCTGGCAGGGCGTGCTCGGCGAACTGGACGGAGCACCCGCCCTCGTCGCCGACCTGCCGGGACTCGGCCGCTCGGCCCCCACCTCGGCCACCCCGCTGGCCTGGCTCACCGATCTGCTGGCGCCCGTACGGACCCGGCCCGTGATCGTCGCCCACTCCGCGGCCGCCGCACCGGCGCTCCGCTACGCCGCCGCCCATCCCGATCGCCTCAGTGCCCTGGTCCTCGTCTCCCCCTATTTCCTCCAGGAGGCGGCCCCGAGACCGCTCCGCACACCGGCGCTCGCCACGCCGCTCCTCAAGAGGATCTCCGCCGACCGTCTCGCGACCTCGCTCCTCGGCGATGGCACTTCCTCGGACGAAGCCCGCCGGGCCGTGGCGAGCGCCGCCACCCAGCTGCACCGGCCTGGCGTCGCCCACCGTACGGCCCGCCTGCTCCGGGACGCGAACCAGCCCGCCGAACGCGCCGCTCTCCAAGCCCTGCTCAGCGAGACGGTGTCGGTCCCGGTCCACCTCGTTGCCGGGCAGCTGGATCCGCTGATCGCCGACCCAGGCCCGGCCACCGTCACGACCATCCCGGGCACCGGTCACCACCCGCACCTCACGCACCCGGCCGCCATCGCCTCGATCATGCGGCGCGCCGACGGGGCGCTGAGCTGAGGTCACAAGGTCGGCGCGCCGCTCCACACCGCGGGATCGTGGAGCATGATGATCGTCTGCGTGCCTTCCGCGTCCACGATGTCGAAGGCCCGGGGCATGTCGGGCGCCACGGTATCGGCGAATATCGTCTGCGGCCGCTGGATGAGGTGAGCGAGCACCACCGGATACCGCCCGTCCCGCCCGCCTATCGCCACGGTGAAGATGTCATCCTTGTCGTCGTACTCGAGATAGGCGAGCGGGAGCTTCTCGGCCTGCATGAGATCGCCGAACGTCCGGCTCAGCACCTCGACGGTCACGTCCGAGCCTTCGTACTGCCTTGACAGGTTGTCGAAGAACTGGCGCCATTCCTCGCGCGGCAGCTCGGGTCGCTCCTCGGTCATCTGACGGTTCCTTCCCTCCGGGTACGGGCCCGCGATCTCCTCCATGCTGGTCGGACCGCACCCGCTCGCACATCACACGGTCGGGTAGGTCCTCCCTCAGCCCCTGCTCTGAAGAGCCGCCCGCAGCAGCCCGGTGACCAGCGGATGCGGCTGTTCCGGTGTCGATCGGGCCTGCGGCACGAACAGCGTCGCCACGTAGAAGGGATGTCCGGGAAGCTCCAGCACCCGCGCCTCCTGCTCCTCATCGACGCCTGTCACCCGGAATCCTCCGTCGTGCAGGGTTCGCCGATGGCCGGGCTCCAGGCCGAAGTCGCAGTAGTACTGCTCCTCGACCTCCGTGAGGCCGTACAACTCGGCTGCCCGCGAGCCCTCCACGAGGCTGACGGGCATGGTCTTGCCGGCGAGCGAGCAGGTCAGCGCGGAGACGAACAGCTCCGAGGCGTAGGGGTCGTACTCACCGTGCTGGGCGTCCTCGAACCCGAGCACGTGGCGGGCGTACTCGATCACCATGTGCTGGAAGCCGCCGCAGGTGCCCAGCGTCGGACGCCCTGCTCGCGGCCGTGACGCAGGGCGGCGACGGCCCCGGTCAGGCTGCGGTACGGGCTGCCGGGCGCGCACAACAAGGCGTCGGCGGCGCGTACGGCCGACAGATCCCGTTCCAGCGGCTCGGTCGCCTGCCACTGGATCTCGATCTCGATCCCCAGCTCGGCCGAGGCGTGACGCAGCGCGTCGTTCGTGGCCGCGTGCGTAGGGAATGTCGGGTCGAAGTCGCCCACGATGGCGACGATCAAGGAAGGAGCCATGGCGCCCACTATCGGACACGGCGGGCCGGACAGCCAAGTCCGCGCCGCGGCGTCGGTCATGTCGTTCACACCGTTCGACCTGCGGAAATGATAAGTGTCGCCATATGACTAAAACGATCATCGGGGGCGCTCTGGCCGGCGCGGCGCTGCTTACAGCGACCGCCTGCGGGGGCGACGCCCGTCAAATGACCGAGCCGTTCGGCGCTCCTCCCACGCCGTACATCGCCGCCACCGAGACGCCCAAGTACGGCGCCCAAGCCGACTCGCAGAAGAAGAAGCTGGAGGAGGTGGGGCAGGCCGCGATGAAGGCCGTGCCCGGCTCGACGCTCGTCTCGATGGAGACCGAGGAGAACGGCGGCCTCTGGGAGGTGCAGGTCGTCGACGACAAGGGCGTCGAACACCAGATGGACGTCGAATCGGACAAGGCCAAGGTCGTCAGCGGCCCAAGGGCGGAGGACGACGAGAACGCCGGCGACAAGGCCCGATACCTCGACCGCGTCAAGGCCGCCAAGATCGACTACGCGCAGGCGGCGGCCAAGATCCTGGCGGCCGTGCCGGGGGGCCGCATCACCGAGATCAACCTGGACAGCCACCGGGACAAGATCGTCTGGGAGGTGGACGTGGTTCCGCCCAACGGGTCCAAGCAGGACATGACGGTTGACGCGACCGACGGCACGGTGACCAAGGACAGCCACTCGGACTGATCGGGGACGCCGAGCGCTGACCGCACCCCCGACGGTCAGCGCACCCCTCCTCAGCGTCAGCGAGCGCGGCGGGTTATCGACCCGAGGCCGAAGCCGAAGCCGAGTCCGGGTCCGAGTCCGGGTCCGCCAGCCAGGCGTCCACCCCCGCCCGCAACTCCGCCTTGAGCTCCTCCTCGGCGAACGAGGCGTCGATCGAGGCCCGGGCGAACCCGGCCAGTTCCGCGTCGTCGTACCCGAAGACCTCCCGCGCCAGCGCGTACTCGCCGGCCAGGTCGGTCTCGCCGTCGGTGTTGAGCGTGACCGCCAGCCCCGCCGCGCTCAGCCGCCGCAGTGGATGCTCGGCCAGGCTGGGGACAACGCCGAGCAGGACGTTCGACGTGGGACAGACCTCCAGCGGCACCCCGCGCTCCCGCACCTCGGCGACCACCGCCTCGTCCTCCAGGACGCGGACGCCGTGCCCGATCCGCTCGGCGTGCCCGATGGCGAGCGCCTCGCGGATGCTGTCCGGCCCGCCGAACTCCCCCGCGTGGTGCACCAGGCGCACCCCGGCGTCGCGCGCCGCGTCGAGCACCTCCGCGAACGGGGCCACCGGGTGGCTCTCGTCGCCCGCCAGCCCGATGCCGACGACCGCCTCGTAACGGGTGGCCAGCCGCAACGTCTGCCAGAGCCGGTCGACGGAGCGCCGCCGGGAGTGGTCGAGCAGCACCCGGCACTCGATCCCGTAGCGGCGCGACCCCTCGGCCAGCCCGTCCAGCACCGCCTCCAGCGGCATCTCCGGCGCGCCGAGCCGTTCGCCGTGCGAGGCCGCGGTGAAGGACACCTCCGCGTAGCGCGTGCCCTGGGCCGCCTCGTCCTCGCAGAATTCCAGCGCCACCCGCCGGAAGTGCTCGGCCGTGAGCAGCCGCCCGCGCACCAGCGCCCGATGGTCGGCGAACTCCCGGAACGTCGCGAACGGCCCGCCCCGCCCGGACGGCCCGCCGAACTCGCGCGAGGTCTCGGGGCGTACCGTGCTCTCCAGGTGAACGTGCAGGTGGGCTTTGGGCAGCAGCCGTACGTCTCTCACTGTCAGCACCCTAGATGGGGAAACGGACAGACCGCATCCCGATTTGGATATTGACTGACTGGTCAGTCATAATGATCATATGTCCCCCAGGACGGTCGACAAGGCCGCGCGACGCAAAGAGATCCTCACCGCGGCGGTGCGGGTGTTCGCCCGCAAGGGCTTCGCCGCCACCCGCATCGACGACATCGCCGCCGAGGCGGGCATCGCCAAGGGCAGCGTCTATCTCTATTACGACAGCAGGGACGCGCTGCTGGAAGCCGCCTTCGAAGGCTACCGGACCATGTCGGCCGCCATCTTCGACCGGGCGCTCAACGGGTGCGGGCCGGCGCTGGAGCGGCTGGCCGAGATGGTACGCGAGGTGCTCGGCGTGCTGACCGCGCGGCGCGAGCCCGCCCGGATCATGGTCGACCTGTGGGCGGCCTCCCGTGACGCGGAGGGGTCGCTGGTGGACATGGCGGCCGTCTACGGCGACGCGCGGGCCGTGATCACCGAGCTCCTGCGCCAGGCCGCGAAGGAAGGCGTGCTGCGTGAGGGCCTGGACGAGCGCCACGCGACCGTCATCGTGGGGACCATCGAGGGCTGCCTGCTGCAGTGCCTGGTGGATCCCGGGCTACCGGCGGCGGAGCTGGCCGAGCCGATCATCCAGATCTGCCTGGAGGGGCTGCGCCGACCGGCCGCTTGACAAGCCCGGAGGGCTGATAGAGCCTCCTTGCAGAGATCTCCGGTACACCAGCCACTTCGCCTCTCTCACAGGTGAGGAGACGATGCCGGAAGAACACGAGCCGATGCCGTCGCCCGCACAGCAACGGCTGTGGTTTCTCCAGCAGCTCGCGCCGGATTCGCCGCAGTACAACGTCTTCCGGGGCTACGAGCTGCGCGGGCCGCTGGACGTGGCGGCGCTGCGCCGAGCCCTCGGCGCGCTGGCCGACCGGCACGTCGCGTTACGCATGAGGTTCCCCGCCGACGGCGGGGTGGCCCGCGCGGTGGTGAGCGGCACCCCCTTCGACGTCGAGCTGCCCAGCACCGATCTCGGCTTGGAGTCGACGGCGGCCGATCTCGCGGGCGAGCCTGGTTGGGACGCGGCGGCGACGGAGTTCGCCCGGCTGTGGTCGGCGCGGCCGTTCGACCTCGCGCGGGACGACCTGATCCGGGCCCACCTCCTGCGCGTCACGCCCGAGCTGCACGTGCTCCTGCTGTGCGTGCATCACATCGTGATCGACGGCTGGTCGGTGCCGATCATCGACGAAGAGCTCGGGCTGCTGTACGCGGGCCGGCCCCTCGGCCCGCCGCCGGCCGGCTACCTCGAGTACGCCCGCCGGCAGGAGGAGCTGGCCGGCTCCCCCGCGGCCGAGCGGGTGCTCGCGTACTGGCGGCGGCGGCTGGCGGGCGCGCCCGAACTCGTCACGCTGCCCGCCGACCGGCCGCGGCCGAGGATCCAGGACTTCCGCGGCGGCCTGCTCGTCAGGCCCGTGCCGGTGGACGTGACCGCCACGCTGCGGTCTTTCGCCGCGGCGCACCGGGTCACGCCGTACACCGTCGCCTACGCCGCCTTCGCCGTCCTGCTCGCCCGCTACTCCCGCACGAGCGACCTGGTGATCGGCGTGGTCGTGGCCGGGCGTTCGCGGCCGGAGTTCGCCGGGACGGTGGGCTTCTTCGTGGGCACGCTGCCGGTACGGATGGATCTGTCCGGGGATCCGAGCTTCCTCGCGGTGCTCGCCGCGGCCCGCGAGGCGCTGTTCGACGCCTACGACAACGACCTGCTGCCCTTCGACGTCCTGGTCGACCGGCTGTCCCTGCGGCGCGACCCCTCCTACATCCCGCTGGTCCAGGTGATCTTCCAGATGCTGGTCACTCCGGCGTACGGCACCGAGACGCGCTGGGGCGACCTCGGCGCCCGGCTCTGGGGCCGGGACGTCTCGCAGCCCGCCACCCGCTTCGACCTGGAGGTCCACCTCCTGGACCAGGCCGACGACGACATGGTCATGGAGGTCTCCTTCAACGCCGACCTGTTCGACGAGGAGACGGTCACGGGGCTGGCCGATGACTACGTGCGGGTGCTGCGACTGCTGTGCGGCGACCCCGAGCAGCCCGTGTCCGGGGCGTACGCGCTGCTCGGCGGGGGTGCGCGGCAGGTTCGGGTGTCGGTCCGCGACGAGCATGGGGTGTCGTTGCCGTACGGGGTGCCGGGCGAGGTCTGGCTCGACGAGACGCCCACGGGGCTGCTCGGCCGCATGGGGGCCGTCGGCGGGTTGGATGTTCTGGGGCGTACGGACGCCGAACTCGTGGTGCGTGGCTGCCGGGTGTCGGCCGAGGTGATCGAGCGGGCGCTGCTCGACGAACCGTCGGTCGCGGCGGCCGAGGTGTCGATGGGAGACGGCGGCGAGCTCACAGCCCGCCTCACCGCCGTGCCCGGTGCTACCCGCCCGGCCCGGCCCGAACTGCGCGCCCGGCTCCGCCGGCGGCTGCCCGGCTTCCTGGTGCCCGGCACCTTCCTCTGGAACGGCGAGCCCTCCCCCGCCGAAGCCCCGTCCCTGAACGTACTGGATCTGACCACACCGGCCCCGAACGCACCGGAGCTGACCGCACCGGACCTGACCTCAACGGGCGCGACCGCACCCGGCTCGACCGCAACGGACCTGGACGCACCCGACCCGACCGCACCGGGCCCGAATGTGTCTGGCCCGGTCGCGCCGGTTCCGGGCGAGCCGATGGTGTTCTTCGTGGCCGCCGAACCACCGGGAGAGGCTTCGTGAGCACGTCAGCGGCGGCGGCCTGTTTCTGGACGCCGCGCCGCAGACCCGGCGCGGCACTGCGCGCGGTCTGCTTCCCGCACGCCGGCGGTGACGCGCTGTCGTACGCCTCCCTCGCCCGCGCGCTGCCCGACGACGTCGAGGTCCTGGCCGTACGGATGCCCCGGCCTGGCGACCGGTCCGGACCCCCCGTGGCCGATCTCGCGACGTTCACCGCCCGGATCGCGGCCGCGCTCACGGACGTGGCGCCGCCGTACATGATGGTGGGCCAGAGCCTGGGCGCCCTGCTCGCCTTCGAGACGGCCAGGGCGGCGCCGGGTACGCCCCCCACGGCCTGCCTGTTCATCTCGTCGGCGCCACCGCATCGCTGGGCGGAGACGCTCGACCTCTACGCCGCGAACGGCGCGGATCGGGCCCTGCTGTCGTACCTGCGTGACGGCGATGGGGGTGTGGGCGCGGCGCTGGACGATCCGGCGGCTGAGGCGCTCGTGCTCCGGGATCTGCGGGTGGATCTGCGGCTCCTGCAGGGGTACGCGGCATCCGTGGAGCCGCGGCTCACCTGTCCGGTCCGCGTCCTGGTGGGCGCCGAGGACCCGGCATTGTCGCCGGACGACGTCACCGCGTGGCGCCGCTACACCACTGGCGCCTGCTCGGTCGGGTCGGTGCCCACCGGCCACTTCGTCGTACGGCAAGGAGAGGCTTTCGTCGTCCAAGAGATCACCCGCGTCGCCGCCGCGGGACTCATCGCCGAGGGAGAATGATGTTCGACGCGGAGATCGGCCGACGGGTCGCGGAGCACGCCGCCCAGGCCCCCGGCAGCCCGGCGGTCGTGTCCGCCGAGGGCGTCCTGACCTACCACGGTTTGTCCACGCGGATGGAACGCTACCGCGAGGCGCTGGTGGCGGCGGGCCTGCGTCCGGGCGACGTGGTGGCGATGGCGCTGCCCGACGGCGCGACCGGCATCGCCGCGATGCTGGCCGCGTTCACCGCCGGCGTCGCCTTCGTCTGGCTCGACGAGGACCAGCCCGCCGCCCGCCACCGCGCGATCCTGGAGGACTGTCACCCGACGGGCCTGGTGACGACGCCGAACGGCGCGGAAGGGGCCGCAGGGTCGCCTCCAGCAGGGGTGACCGTCCAGGGCAACCGAGCGGCAGGGTCGCCTCCAGCAGGGGTGACCGTCCAGGGCAACCGAGCGGCAGGGTCGCCTCCCGCGGTGGTGACCGTTCAGGGCGACGAGGCGGCGGTCGTCTCGGCCGCGCCGTCCGGGCCGCGAGCGGAGACGGTGCCACAGGACACCAGCTGCCTGGTCTACACCTCGGGCTCCACGGGCCGGCCCAAGGGCATCGTCCAGCGCAGCGGGAACCTCCTGCACTTCGCCCGCTGGCTCGCCTCGGAGACGGGGCTGCGTCGCGGATCCCACATGCTGCAGCTGGCCCGCCTCAGCTATGACGCCGCCTACCTGGAGATCCTCAGCGCCCTGGACGCCGGCGCCGCGATCGTCATCCCGCCGCCCACGGTGAAGCCCGACGGCGCCGAGCTCCTGCCGTGGCTGGACGGCCGCGAGGTGACGCACGTGTTCTGCGTGCCCACGCTCATCCGCCGCCTGCTGCTGGCCCGGGAGAGCGCGGGCGAGCCGCCCGACCTCGGGATGCGGGCGGTCAGCCTGTACGGGGAGCCGTTGCACAGCTCCACCGTGGACCAGGTACGCGCCCATTTCCCGCGAACGGCGGTCTACAACATGTACGGCCCGGCCGAGACGACCGTGGCGACGTTCCACCTGGTCGAACCGGACTGCGCCGGGGACATCCCCATCGGCCGCGACATCCCGGGGGTGGAGACCCTGCTGCGCGGAGCCGACAACGCTTCGGATGCGTGGAATGCTTCGGATGTGTCCGATGCGTCAGATGTATCCGATGCTTCGGATGCATCGGATGCCTCCGATGACGAGGGTGAAGTCTGGATCAGGACCCGGTTCCTGGCCCGCGGTTACCTGGGACGGCCCGCGGAGACCGCCGCGGTCTTCTCGGCGATGGACGAGTCCGGCCTGCGTACGTACCGGACCGGGGACCTGGCGCGCAGGCGGCCCGACGGCGCGCTGGTGTTCCTCGGCCGCCGCGACCATCAGGTCAAGATCCGGGGCGCCCGTGTCGAACTGGCCGAGATCGAGGCCGTGCTGCGGGCCGAGCCGGGCGTGGCGCAGGCCGCCGTCGGCGTCTTCAGCGACGAGCAGGGCACCGTGCATCCCGCCGCCTATCTGGAGCCGGTCTCGGCGGCGAAGGTGGATGTGCGGGGCCTGCATCGCCATGTGGCATCCGTCCTGCCCGCGTACATGGTGCCCGCCGCGTACGTCATGCTCGACAAGCTCCCCCTCACCGCGACCGGGAAGATCGACCGGAACCGGCTGCCGGACCCGAACACGCTCACCTCGGGAACCGGCTCCCGGGGGGCGTTCGAGACCGAGACCGAGCGGCGGCTGGCCGCGATCTGGCGTGAGGTGCTCGAGCGCGAGGAACTGGGCGCCGATGACGACTTCTTCGAGCTGAAGGGCCACTCGCTCATGGCCGTCCGGATCGCGGCGGCGGTGATCGGGGAGTTCGGGGTGGAGATACCCGTCCGGGCCGTCTTCGAGCATCCCACCGTGCGCGAACTGGCCGCCTACATCGACGATGATCCGTCCCGCTTGTAGGCGACCGTTTTCCTTGTAGGCCGCCGGCTCACTTGTAAGCGGTCTCCTGGGCGGGGATGCCCCGGATCCGGCAGGGGCGTTCGGCGCGGAGCAGGAAGCGGTGCAGCTCGGCCCGGACGCGCCGTACCGCGTCATCGGTGGCGTCGCGCATGTACAGCTCCAGGACGAACCGCTGCCCGTCGTGCTCGGTGTGCTCGTCGTCGCCCGCGTACCTGCTGCGCCGATCGTCGCCCGCGTACGTGCCGCGCCCGTGCTCGCCCGCGTGCGTGCCCTGCCCATCGTCACTGGCGTGCCCAGTCCGGCGGCCGGGGCACAGGCGGGTGGTCGCGGCCACGACTCCGGGCAGCCCCATGGCCAGGCGGCGTACCGACGGCAGCGACACCTTGACCCCGTCCACGACGCAGGAGTCCCCCATGCGGCCGCCGAAGTAGAGATAGCCATCCGAGTCGAGACGGAACAGATCCCCGGTGGCGATCTGCGCCGAAGCGGTATGGGGGTCAGGAGCGCGGCCCTCAGTGGCGATCTGCCCGGGAGCGGTATGGCGGTCGAGAGCGCGGCCCTCAGTGGCGACCTCCCCTGGAGCGGTACGGCCGTCGGTGGCGCCGACCCGCCGCACGAGCACGGTGTCGGAGGTCACCAGCAACTCCCCCACCCCGTCGCGTACGTTCCGCAGGGACACCCCGACGCCGGGCAGTGGGCGGCCGACCGAGCCGTGCCGGTGGGCGGGTTCGAGATGCGCGGCCAGGGTGCTGACCCGTGGTCCCGCCTCCGTCAGGCCGTACGTGATGTACACCTCCAGGTCGCTCCGCGCCCGCACCAGCGCGGTGACCTCCTCCGACGGCAGGGCGTCGCCGCCCACGGTGAGCATGCGCAGGCCCCGGGGCGGCGCACCGGGCACCAGGTTCCGCAGGAGGAAGGGGGTCAGCGAGGAGCTTGTCACGCCGTGGCGGCGTACGGCGTCGAGGTAGCCCCGCGGGCTGAACGGCGGCCCGGTGACCACCAGGCGGGCACCGGTGACCAGGCCCGCCAGCGCCTGGGCAACCAGGGCGTAGGAGAAGTTCAGCGGCAGCGTGACCAGCATCGTGTCGTCGCTCCGCAGCCCAACCGCCCCGGCGTGCCTGGCGGCGTTCCGGAACAGGGACGAGGCCCGGTGGAGGCAGCCGCTGAAGATACCGGAGGTCCCGGAGGTCAGGATGATCACGTGGCCGGGCTCGTGGTACTGCCAGGGACCGGGGAGCGGGGCGACAGCGGTACGGCCGAAGCGCCTGACCGCCGTACCGGGAACAGCCCTGCCGTACGGGGTGACCAGCAGGCGCGCGCCGAGACGACGGGCGACCTCCACCAGGCGACCCGCGGGCATGGCGGGCGGGACGGCGACGGGCACCGCTCCGCCGTGGAGCGCGCCGAACAGATACCGCAGCAGCGCCGTCCCGCTCGGCAGAGCGAGAACCACCACGTTCCCCAGCCGATCGGTCAGCTCGGCGAACACCTCGGCGAGGGCCGCGACGGGCGTCGCCGAGCCAGGCTCTGCGCCGCCACCGCCGTCGCGACCGTCACCGTCACCGCCGTCGACGTCAACGGCTCGCTCGGCAAGGTAGGTCTCCACCTCGCCGAGCGTCGGGCCAAGGTCGTCGGCGCTCATCCCGGACCTGGGATCTGGCCATCGGCATCGCCGCGCCTCGCTGCTCGCGCCCGCGCGGCGGCGTTGTGGCGATCTGCTGCCGGGGCCAGGATGCGGGCGGCGACGGTGTGGTGACCGTTGTTCTCGCTGTGCTCGGCGACGGCGACGTAGCGGCACTGGCCCGTCGCCAGCCAGCCGGCCGCGATCAGCGCCACGACGGGCCCCGCGCGCTCCGGCGGCATGCACACCAGCAGGCTGGGGCCGCGGAAGCCGAGCGTGATGCAGAGCAAGCCGGCGAGCGAGCCGGGGTTAGCGCCGGCGAAGCGTAGCGGAGAGACGCGGCCCCGGGCGGCCGTGTCGGCGACTGAGCGCATGGTGGGGCGGGTCCCGTGGTCGCTGACGGCCAGGGCGCCGATCTCGGCCACCCGCCGACGCACCGCCTCCGGTGCCCCGGCCAGCGCCGCCTCGACCGCGGCCACCACGAGCCAGGCCGCCGGGTCGGCGTAGAAGGAGGCGGTCCGGCGCCCGGCCGCCGCCAGGTCGCCGGTCTCGCACAGCCCGTGCGCCAGGGTGGCCAGGCCGGGGCGATCACCGTACATGCCGCGCTCCCCGGGTGAAGGCCAGGCTCGTGATGAACCCGCCGAAGCCGAGCGTCAGGCTGAGCCCCGCCCCGGGCCGCAGCCCGCCAGGCCGACCGGCGGGGACCGGAAGGGGGAACCCCTCCAGCACCTCTTCCAGGCCCGCGACCGGCGGCACCGTGCCGTAGTGCAGCGCCAGCACCACCGCGATGGCCTCCAGCACGCCGGTGGCGCCGAGGGTGTGCCCCAGCGCCCCCTTGGTCGCGAACACCACAGGCGGCGCCGCGCACCCCGCGAACAGCCCGGTCAAGGCGGCCGACTCGGCGGCGTCGTTGACAGGTGTACCGGACCCGTGGGCGTTGATCACGGCGATGTCTTCCGGGGCGATCCCGGAGGCGGCCAGGCAGCGCCGCACGGAGAGGCCGACTCCGCTGCCGGCCGGGTCGGGCGCCGTCATGCCCGCTCCGTCGTTGGCCACCCCTGTTCCGGCCAGCACCGCGTACGGCTCGGCGCCTCGGGCGCGGGCGGACTCCTCGCGTTCGAGTACGACGAATCCCGCGCCCTCCCCCAGCAGCGTCCCGTCGGCCCGGCGATCGAACGCGCGCAGCCGGGTGGGCGACATCGTGCCCAGTACGGTGTGCGCGAGCCGCTTGGCCGGGGTGACCACGTCGGCCGCGCCGCACACGCTCACCTCGGCGGCTCCCGACCGCACCACCTCGGCGCCGACCGCGATCGCGTCGGACCCGGACGAACAGGCCGTACTGACGGCGACGGGCGGCAGCCGCAGCCCCACGGCAGCGGCGACGTCGACCGCCCACTGGTACAGATCCCCGTCCTCGTCGTCCAGATGCGCCCCGAAACTGGTGCCCAGCACGGGGTACGGGTCCACCACCGCGCCAGGGACGACCCCGGACGGCCCGCCGACGTCCAACGAGCGGGGCGTGAGCCCGGCATCGGCGAGTGCGCGCGACAGTGTGCTCTCCGCCAGGGCCCGCTGCCGTGATGACGGCTTCAGCTCCGGCGACGGGTCGGCCAGGGTCGCGGCGAGCGGGTTGCGCAGCCGGTGCTCCGACGGTACCTCCCGGAACCCGTCGTCCCCGTCGAGCAGCCGCTGCCACACCCCGGCCAGGCTGTCGCCCAGGGCGGTGGACCAGGCCATGCCGGTGACCCAGACGTTCACCACAGCCGCCGCCCGAGCTGCTCGACCGTGACCCGGATGAGGGAGCCGCGGAAGGCCGCCACCCGTTCGCCCTCCACGGTCGCCCGGCAGGAGAAGTGGAAGGTGTTGCCGATGATCCTGTCGCTGCGCACGTCGAAGATCACCTGGTCTCCGACCACCACGATGCGGTGGAAGCGGCTGTGCGCCGAGCCGATGAGCGTGAGTTCGTCGTCGGCCAGCTTCGACGTGCTCATCTGGTAGAGGATGATGCCCGACTGGGCGATGGCCTGGACCAGGTGGCTGCCGGGGTAGATGCCCCGCTCGGGGAAGTGCCCGGCGATGGCGTCCATGGTGCCGGACACCGACAGCATGCTGCGCAGGTACTCTCCCGGCACGTAGTCGAGCACCCGATCGATGTAGATCATGGGGTGGCGGTGCCGCAGCCACTGCTTGATCTCCGTGAATCCCAGGGTCGAGTCACCCGTCTCGGCCATCGGCCCTCTCTTCGCTCAGCTGGGCGCGCAGCGCGGCGCGTAAGGCGGCGGGCAGCGGCGCCGGACGGCCGTCGGCCGCGTTGACCAGGCACAGCACGAGCGTGCCCGAGGCGAGCAGCGGCCCGGCCCCGTCGTCCGGAGGATCGGGCAGGCGGCGTACCGTGCCGGAGACCCGCCATGAGGCCCCGCCCACATGGTCGACGTCGGCGCGTACCTCGATCCGGTCGGGGAAACGGGCGGCGGCTCCGTAGCGCATGCGTAGTTCGGTCACGGCCGGCTGCAGCTGGTGCTCGCTCATCAGGCGGGTGCCGACGCCCATCGCCTCCAGGTCCTCCAGCAGCGCGGTCTCGATGAGCGAGGCGTAGCGGGTGAAGTGGACCACCCCCGCGGCGTCGGTGTCCACGTGCTCGACACGGCGGCGAAGCGGCCGCGGCCCACTCACCGAGGCGCTCATCGGCCCGCTCACCGAGCCGCCGTACCGAGGAACGTCGCCGTTCCCCGCCGAATCGCGGCGACCAGCTCCTCCACCTCGGCTGGGCTGGTGACCAGGGGTGGCGCCACGCGCATGGTGGGGAAGACGTACGGCAGGCCGTGGGAGCGGCGCCCCGCCCCGGCCATGAACTCGATGTAGCAGCCCGCCCTGATGATGTGCGACCGCAGCTCGCGCAGCCGGTCCGCCGCGTCCTCCGTGAGCTCCAGCCCTTGCAGCAGCCCCGTACCCCGCAGCCCGCGGTAGGTCTCGGGGAAGCGGTCGAGCACCTCCCGGCCGAGGAGCGCGGTCAGCCGCGCGCCGAGCTCGGCCGAGCGTTCGAGCAGCTTCTCCTCCTCGATCAGCCGCAGGCCGTCGTGGATCACCGCGCAGGTCAGCGGACGCAGGTCGGAGGTGGCCACGGCACCGGACGGCCGTACGGACAGCGACCGCCTGGCGATCACCATCGAGGTGGACAGCACGCCCATGCCGAGGCTCTTGCCGATGACGGTGATATCGGTGGGAATCGGGCCGTCCTCGTCCGCCATGGCGAAGAACCGGCCGGTCTTGGCGAACGTGAGGACCTCGTCGGCCACCAGCAACGCCCCATGCTCGGCGGCGAGCGCGGCCAGGGTCCGCAGGTAGCCGGGCGGGGGGACCAGCAGGCCCGCGTCACCCTGGACCGGCTCGACGACCACGGCCAGCAGGCGCTCTCCGTGGCGGTCGAAGAACTCGCGTAACGGCTCCGGGACACCGAACGGAAGGTGCTCCACCGTCAGCCCGTACTGGCCGTCGGCGGCCATCCCCGGGAGCCCGGCGCGGAAGTGGCGCCGGTTGAGCAGCGGCGTGAGCGCGCCCGTCCATCCGTGCCACGCGCCCTGGAAGGCGAGCACGAGATCGCGGCCGCCCCGCTCCGGGTCGGGCCGCGTCCGTCGATGGTCGTATCTCGACTCCAGGACCAGCCGCACGGCCAATTCCATGCCCTCGGAGCCGGAGTTGCGGCCGGCCGCGTGGTATTCGCCCGGTGGGAAGTGGTCGCGCCACAGCCCGCCGGGGCCGAGCGTCGCGGCGAGGAGGCGGGTGCGTTCGGCGACCTCGATCTCGTCCGTCGCGTACCCGAGATCCGTCGCCGCGCGCGTCAACGCGCGCAGCACGGCCGGGTGCCCGGCCCCGAGGCAGGCGCTGGCGTACCCGCCGGAGGCGTCGATGACCTCGAACGGCTCCCCGGCGCCGCCGCGCTCGGCCAGCCGCAGCCGCACGCCCCGGCCGCCGACCGAGACGAACGGAAGCCGGCTGCCACCGTAGTGATCCAGGTGCAGGCTGTGGGACGGCGACGCGGCGGTCAGGCCCGCGTGGTTCACGTCCCGCCGCCCTGCAGACGCCGGATGAGCGCGGCGAGGGCGGCGATGGTACGGAAGTTCTCGGGTACGAAGTCCTCGTCGGAGACGCGGACATCGAAGATGTCCTCACATTGCACGCGGAGTTCGGTGAATCCCAGAGAATCGAGCCCGTAGATGTCGCGCAGGCTCTCGTGGTCGCTGATTTCCTCGGCCGGCGTCTCGACGAACAATTCGGTCGCCAGAATCTTCTTTATGGTGCTCTCGATTTCCATTACACCTCCGGACAAAGCGCATGGTAAAGAGAACGGCACAGGACGTGGCAGCTTAGTCACGGAATAGCAGGTCGGCCGCGGAATCCCGGGGCCGTTGGCCGCCAACACCGCCCAGCATGAACCAACCGATGTTGTTCGTCAATTGCATCCGGCGTCACGGAGTTCACAGGAATTCAACAGGATGAAGCGGAAATGGGAATTACCCCGGTGGGCCGCCTTTCCGATCTACAGTGCGGTTATGAACACGGGTACTGGACCGGGGGTGTTCACCTCCGACGGCTCACCGGTGGAGTTCTACGCCGCGATCGACGCCGCGGGCGAACCGGAGATCATTCAGCGGGGCGTCCCCGCGGGCGGGTCGATCCTCGAACTGGGCGCGGGCACGGGCCGGGTCACGCATGCCCTCACCGCCCTCGGCTACGACGTGGTGGCCGTCGACGAGTCGGCCGAGATGCTGGCCAGGGTCGAGGGCGCCGAGCGGGTACACGCGCGGATCGAGGACCTCGCGCTTGAGCGGCGCTTCGACGCCGTGCTGCTGGCCTCGCTGCTCATTCATGTGCCGCTGGTCTCGACCAGGCGGCGCTTCCTCGACTGCTGCCGCCGCCACGTGCGTGACGACGGCGTGGTGGTGATCCAGTGGATTCCGCTGGACGTACGCGCCACCTGGTCAGTGGGGACGACCTTCGGGCGGTCCGGGTTCACCACCACGATCACCGAGTTCGCCCCGTCAGGGCGGGATCTGGTGAATCTCACCCTGAGGTACGAGACCGACGGCCGACTCTGGACCCAGTCGATCGTCGAGCGGCCGCTCAGCGACGACCAGCTCACCACGGCTCTGGCCGAGTCCGGGCTGGTCGTGGACCGCTTCCTGACCCCCGACCGGACGTGGCTGACCGCCCGTCCCAGCTGAGCCGCCCGTCCTGGCCGGGGTACGGGCCACCCGTCCTAGCTGAGGTATTCGCGCAGCGCCAGAGCCCTCGACGGGTGGCGGAGCTTGGACATGGTCTTGGCCTCGATCTGCCGGATCCGCTCGCGGGTCACGCCGTAGATCCTGCCGATCTCGTCGAGGGTCATCGGCTTGCCGTCGTTCAGGCCGTACCGCATGGAGATGACGCCCGCCTCGCGCTCGGACAGCTCGTCGAGCAGGGCCCGCAGTTGCTGCTGGAGCAGGGTGAACGAGACCGCGTCGGCCGGGGAGACGGCCTCGGTGTCCTCGATGAGGTCGCCGAACTCGCTGTCGCCCTCCTCGCCCAGCGGCGTGTGCAGGGAGATCGGCTCGCGGCCGTAGCCCTGCACCTCGGCGACCCGGTCGATGGGCAGCTCGGTCTCGACGGCGATCTCCTCGGGCGTGGGCTCGCGGCCGAGCTCGCCGGACAGCCGCCGCTGCGCCCGCGCCACCTTGTTGATCATCTCGACCATGTGGACCGGGATGCGGATCGTCCGCGCCTGGTCGGCCATCGCCCGGGTGATGGCCTGCTTGATCCACCACGTGGCATAGGTGGAGAACTTGAACCCGAGCCGGTAGTCGAACTTTTCGATCGTACGGATCAGCCCGAGGTTGCCCTCCTGGATCAGGTCGAGGAAGAGCATGCCGCGGCCGGTGTAGCGCTTGGCGATCGACACCACCAAGCGCAGGTTGGCCTCCAGCATGCGTTCCTTGGCCCGCAGGCCGTCGCAGGCGATCCATTCGAGGTCGGCGCGGAGCTGACCGGGCAGATCGGCCTCCGTGCTGAGGCGCTCGGCGGCGAACAGTCCCGCCTCGATCCGCTTGGCGAGGTCGATCTCCTGCTCGGCGGTGAGCAGCGGCACCCGCCCGATCTCCTTCAGGTACGCCTTGACCGAGTCAGCGCCGGCGACGGGGGCGCCGTCGGCGATGTTTTCGTCTAGCTCGAGAACCTCTGCTGCTTGGGACAAGACACTCTCCTCGCTCGGGTCGTTCGACTGGCGAATATCGATCTCGGACCAAGAAGTCCCTCGGGGGCGAGGGAGCGGGAGACGCAACGGGTCGTCGCCGACCACGCTGTCCGGCTGCTCCTGATGCGCGGGTCCGGCTGGACGACCGCGGCCCGGGGGGCGAAGATGGCCATCATCGGTTACTTCCCGCGCGCGGGTGATTCGGCACCTGTCCGTCGTAAGAGGTTCGCCGTGGCCGCGCGGGGCAGGGCGAGAGTGAACTCGCCGCCATACTCGTTAAGGCGACGAGACGCGTGTCCGGCCTCAGTCCCACCATCGTCTTCCACGCTACCCGCTGCCCGGCCATGCTCGGCGCCCGCCCGGCGACCGGTAAAAGCCGCCGGTAGAAAACGGGGCAGCGTGCGCTATTGCGGCAGGTTCCGTTCCGCGTTGAGCAGTTCGTCCAGCGCCCCGCGCAGATCGTCGGCGAGCTCCCACGCGTCGGGCACCATCTCCCGGTCGGTGACCACGCCGATGTCCAGGGAGCCGTCGTAGGAGAAGGCGGTGATGTTCACCCCGCCGCTCACGTCGGTGATCACCGAGACCGGGTAGTGGGTGAGCAGCCGGGCGCCGCACACGTACAGGGGGAACTGCGGGCCCGGTACGTTCGAGATGGCCACGTTGATGGGCGGCGCGGTCTGCCCGACCAGGCCGAACGCCGATCTGGACGCCAGCCCCATGAGGGCGGCGGGCATCGACTCGCTCAGCTCGCGCAGCCACCGCGCGGGCGCCAGCGAGAACCTGTCCTTGATCCGCTGCATGGCGAGCCGCACCTGCTGCAGCCGCGCCACGGGATCCTCGAGGTGGACGGCCAGCGGCGCCGTCATGAACGTCACCTGGTTGCCACCCGTCCCCGCCTCCCGCAGCGAGAACGGCACCCCGGCGATCAGCGGCTGACGCGGGACGCCGCCGTGCGCGGCCAGCCACCGGCGCAGCGCGCCCGCGCACACGGCCATCACCACGTCGTTCACCGTCACCCCGAACGCCTTGCGCACCTGCTTGATCTCCTCCAGCGGCAAGGAGACGAACGCGAAGCGCCGATGCTCGGAGACCGGCCCGCTGAACGGCGTCTTGGGCGCGGGCAGCGACGGCAGTTCCGGGGCCTGCCCGGAGCCGGCGACCCGGCGGGCCAGCCCCGACACCATCCGGCTGCCCGGCAGCGACGACACGACGGGGATCTCGTCCAGGTGCGGCATCGCCCGGGCGGCGAAGCGCACCGCCTGCGCCGGATTGCCGGCCAGCCTGGCGAGCCCGCGCAGGACCATCTCGGCCGCTCCCGGCGGCTCCGAGTCGCGCTCGGGCGCGACCGCGGGCGCCGGCGCGGGTATGGGGCCCACGTCGAGGAGGGCGGCCAGTACGTCGGCGCCGCCGATGCCGTCCACGGCCGCGTGATGGATCTTGGTGTAGAGCCCCATGCGGCCGCCGGACAGGCCGTGGATCAGGTAGATCTCCCACAGCGGCCGGCGGCGGTCCAGGCGGCGGGCGTGCAGCCGGGACACCTGGTCGGCCAGCTGCCGGTCGTCGCCGGGCGGCGGCAGCCCGATCTCCCGTACGTGATAGTCGAGGTCGAGGTCGTCCTCCTGCACCCAGTAGGGGTGGTCCAGCCCGAGGGGCACGAACGCGAGCTTGCGCCGCAACGCGGGCACGTACGGCAGGCGCCGTTCCAGCAGGGCCTGGAGGTCGGCGCGGTTGAGATCGCCGTCCAGGATGGCCAGGCCGGCGATGTTGGCGATGTTCGTCGCCGTCTCGAAATGGAGAAACTGGGCATCCAGGGCGGTCAGCTGCGGCATGGCTCATACCTCCGCCCCGAACAAATCAGAATCAGCTCATTACTTCAAGTGAGCGGGCCTCCGCGTCCGGCTCGGCGAAGGCCAGCAGGGCCATCGCCTCCTCCTCCAGCGCCTCGGTCGGCACCGGGGTGAAGGGCGTGAGGAGCAGCTTGGCCTTCTTACCCGTGCGCCTGATCTGCCAGGTCCCGGCCACGAAGCCGTCGACCAGGTAGGTGGCGCGGACGCGCAGGTTCTTGGTGACGACCTCGCCGCGGTGCTCCTCGGCCAGCACGCGGGTACGGTCGGCGTGGCCGAGCATCAGATTGTCGAAGTCGGGCAGGAACCTGACCGGCGCCGGCACGTCCTCCTCCGGCCTGGGCGCCTCGGGCAGGTCGAACAGCTCCCGGCCGCGCTCGTCCACCAGCACCTCCAGCCGGTCGCGCATGCCGTTCAGCACGGCCTTGAGCCCGCTCAGCCCCGACCACGTCTGCATGTCGGCGGCGGTGGCCGGGCCGAACGCGGCCAGGTACCGCTCGACGAGCGTCCCGATGTCCGGCTCCGCGGCGAGCTCGATGCCCGGCAGGGCGAAGGCGGCCTCGCGCGGGAAGCTCCACCGGTCCTCGGTCGGCACCATGATCAACGGGACCATCATGCGCACCGCGTAGCCGAGCGCCCGGTCGTAGGCGCCCGGGAACTCCCTCTCCAGCCTCGGCCGCAGTTCGTTGAACGTGTGCGGCCCCTCGGCCAGCAGCCGCTCCGCCGCTACCGCGACGGCGGCGAAGTCGACCTCCGGGAAGCGGCGCGCCGCGGCGGCGAGCAGCGGCTGTAACAGGGGCCGGAACTCGGCGAAGTCCGCCGCGGTCACCAGGTGCAGGGTGGCGCGCATCATGGTGGCGCGCACGAGCGTCCGCGCGCGCAGCGCCGCGTGCAGGTCGGCGCGGGCGAACCCGTCGACCCGGGTCCACAGTCCCAGGTACGGCGGGCGCGGCTCCTGCGCCTGCAGCCCGGCCAGGCGGTGCACGACGGCGGCCACGCCGCCCTGGTGGCGGCGCAAAAGATGCTGCCGCGCCAAGGTGGCCCGGTTGAGCTCTCTCAGGGTGAGCATGAACACATCATGCCCTTTGCCACTAAATTTCCGGTCGCTAAATTCCCTGTTCAATCGGTACGCGCGACCTATCCCGCGCTGGACGACGGCCACGCCTATCTCGACGGCGCGGCGGGCACTCAGGTCCCGCAGTCGGTGATCGACGCCATCGTGAGCGCCTACCGTACGGGTATCGGCAACGCGGGCGGCGCCTTCGAGGCCAGCCACCGCGCCGACGAGATCGTGGCGGCCTGCCGCGCGGCCGTGGCCGACCTGGTCGGCGGCCTGCCGGACGGGGTGATCCTCGGGCCGAACATGACGACGCTGACCTATCGCCTGGCCGGCGCGCTGGCCCTGGGCTGGGGCCCCGGCGACGAGGTGGTGGTCTCGCGGCTCGACCACGACGCCAACGTACGGCCCTGGATACAGCTCGCCACGCGCGCCGGGGCGACGATCCGCTGGGCCGAGGTGGACCCGGCGACCGGGGAGCTGCCGGTGGAGCAGTACACGAACCTGATCGGCGAGCGTACCAAGCTGGTGGCGGTGACCGCCGCGAGCAACGTGCTGGGCACCCGCCCGGACGTTACCGCGATCACCACGCTGGCACACGCGGCGGGGGCGCTGACCTACGTGGACGGCGTGCACGCCACCGCGCACGGCCCCGTAGACATCGCGGAGCTGGGCGCCGACTTCTACGCCACCAGCGCCTACAAGTGGTCGGGCCCGCACATCGGCGCGGTCATCGCCGATCCGGCGCTGCTGGAGACGATCAGACCGGACAAGCTGGCCTCCTCCCCCGACACCGTGCCGGATCGCTTCGAGTGGGGCACGTCCCCCTTCGCCGATCTGGCCGGCGTGACTGCCGCGGTGAACCACCTGGCCACCATGGTCCCCGGCACGGGGACGCGCAGGGAGCGGCTGCTCACCTCGCTGTCCGCGGCCGAGGTGTACGAGCAGGAGCTGTTCGCCGTGCTGATCGCGGGCCTGGAGGCGATGCCGCACGTCACGTTGTACGGCAAGCCCGCCAGGCGTACCTCGACCGCCTACTTCACCGTCGCCGGGCGCACCCCTCGCGAGGTCGCGGAGGCGCTGGCCGCGCGCCGCGTGAACGTGTGGAACGGTCACAACTACGCCTGGGAGCTGACCGGCGCGCTGGGCATCCGCGACTCCGGCAGCGCGGTGCGGGTCGGCCTGGTGCACTACAACGACCATTCTGACGTCGACCGCCTGCTGAAGGCCGTGACCCGCCTCGAAGAGTGATCCCGGGGCTAAGATCGCCGGGTGAGCCTGCCCGCCGTACCGGGCCCGCCGACCACGCTCGTCGAGCCGGCCCGCGACCCCTATCACGTCTATCTCGACTCGCTGACCAGCCCCGAGTCGCGCCGCACGATGCGCGGCTGCCTCGACCGGCTGGCCCGCCTGCTCACCGGCGACGAGGCGGCCAGCGGCGCGGGCCAGCCATGGCATCTGCTGCGTTACGAGCACACGGTACGCATTCGCACCCTGCTGACCGATCAAGGCTGGTCGGCGGCCTACGTCAACAAGCACCTGGTGGCGCTGCGCCGGGTGCTGAAGGAGGCGTGGCGGCTCGGGCAGAGCAGCGCGGAGGACTACGCGCGCGCCTCCGACCTGGCTCCGGTACGCCAGAGCCGCCTGCCCACCGGTCACCACGTGCCACCGGAGGTCGTGGGGGCGGCCCTGTCGGCCTGCGACGACTCACCCGCCGGGATCCGTGATGCGGCACTGATCGCGGTGCTCTACTCCACCGGCTGCCGTCGCGCCGAGATCGGCGGCCTGTCGCTGTCCGACTACGACCCTGGCGCCCGCTCGCTCCGGGTCCGCGGCAAGCGCGACAAGGAGCGGATGGTCTACCTGACGACCGACGCGATCGGGCTGGTCGAGCGGTGGCTGGCGGTGCGGGGCGACGAGGCGGGCGCGTTGTTCAGCCCGATCAGCAGGATGGGCCGCGTACGGATGCGCGAGGGCCGCCCCGTCGGGCTGACCGGGCAGGGCATCGCCGACATCCTGGCCAGGCGGCTGGGCGAGGCGGGGGCGGCCCGGCGTACGGCGCACGACTTCCGTCGCACCTTCATCGGCGAGTTGCTGGACGCGGGCGTCGACCTGGCCACCGCCCAGGCGCTGGTCGGCCACTCGTCACCGGCGACCACGGCCCGCTACGACCGCCGCCCGGAGAAGACCCGCCGCGAGGCCGTCGACCGGCTCCGCCTGCCGGCCGCGCGACCGCTCCGCTGAACCTTCCAGGTGCTGTCCCTGCCCACCGTCCTGGCCGGGCGGCAGGCAGGGGACGGCGGGATCAGGTGTTCATGTTGGACACCACGATGTAGCCGATGACCATGCCGAGGATCATCGCCACACCCGAGGTGACCGCGGCCCACTTGCCCAGCGTCTCGCCGCGCGTGTGGCCCGCGATGCCCAGCCCGATCCCGGCCAGGCCGAACAGAATAGGGATGAACAGCAGGGATATCGCCGCGCAGACGAACGCGATGATCGACAGCAACTGCCCGGCCGACTTCTGGCCGGACTGCGCGTACGGCGCCTGCTCGTAGGGGGGCGGAGGCGGCGGCCCGGGGGGCGGCTGCTGCGCCCACTGGGCCTCACGGCGGGACGGATCGTCGCCCGGGGGCTGATCCTGGGGGGAGGTCACGATCTGGGCTCCTCTCGAGAACACAACCAAGTCGGCGGCCCGTTCCTGACGTGAGGCCATCACACACCGTGTCGGTCGTCCTGTCGAGCGGATCAGGCTACGACATCTGGTAATTCAGGTGATTTCGGGGGCTGTAAAGACATCGAGAGGTAGCGGCCGGGAGTGCACCACATCCAGCCGGGAGACCGCGCGGGTGAGCGCGACGTACAGGCGGTTGAGGCCGCGCGCCTCGGCCTCGACGATGGCGGCGGGCTCGGCCAGCACCACGTGGTCGTACTCCAGGCCCTTGGCCATCGAGGCGGGCACCACGCTCAGCCGCTCGCCGATGTCGAGGCCGCCGTTCCAGAGGGCGTCGGTGAGCGGGCCGGCGTCGGCGTCGGCCGCGATGACGCCGATCGACCCCTCGAAGGTCAGCGCCTCACGGGCGGCCGCGACGACCCCCTTCTCCAGCTCGATCACCTCGGTGACGAGCAGCCTGCCGTCGGTGCGGTACGACGTGGTGGCGGGCACGTCCACCTCGAGCGCCGCCAGCAGCCGGTTGGCCGGGCCGACCACCACCGCGGGCACCCGGAACCCGGTCGTCAGCGCGACGATCCCGGCCTCCGGCTTGCCGAGCAGTTCCAGGTGCCGCGGCCAGGAGACGGCCGCCCATGGCGTAGTGCCCTGCGCCAGGTCGCCGAGCACGGTGATCGAGCCGTGCTCGCTGCGCCTGGCCACCGCCCTGCACTGCATCGGCGACAGGTCCTGCGCCTCGTCCACGATGACGTGGCCGTAGCCGCGCGGCCGTTCCAGCAGCCCGGCGATCTCGTCGAGCAGCACCAGGTCGGCCTCGGACCACTTGGCGCTCTTGTAGCCGCGCGGCGGCCGGGCCCAGGTGATGGCCGCCCGCTCGTCGGCCGTCAGGATCGGGGCGGCCGGTTCCGGGTCGCTCAGCAGCGCGCACAGAAGCTCCTCGGGGCGTACGGCCGGCCAGATCTCGTCCAGGAACGGCGTGAGCGCCTTGCCGATCTTGCGCGTCCAGACGGCGTTGCCCGTGTGACCGCGCAGCTCGGCCTGGCGCCGCATCAGCTCGGTGATCCGGGCGCGCACCCGTTCACGCCCGATCGCGTACGGCATGGCCTCGCGCCGCGTGTCGTCGACGATGCGGCGCAGTTCGTCCTCGCCGACCCGCCACCGGTAGGAGCCGTCGGCGACGGAGACGGGTTCGACCGGTTTGCCGATGCGCCCGTACAGGGCCTTGCGCAAAACCTCGGCCATCCGCGCGTCGTGCTTGACCAGCGCGGCGGCCGGGCTGTCCGTGGCCGTGACCGCGACCGTGCCCAGCAGCCGCTCCAGCGTGGTCTGCTCGACGTCGACCTCGCCCAGCGCGGGCAGCACCGCCGAGATGTATCCGAGGAAGGCCCGGTTGGGACCCAGCACCAGCACCCCCGAGCGCTCCAGCCGCTGCCGGTGCGCGTACAGCAGGAACGCCGCCCGGTGCAGGCCAACGGCCGTCTTGCCGGTGCCAGGTGCGCCCTGCACGCAGATCGACTCCTCCAGCCCGGCACGGACCAGGTCGTCCTGCTCGGGCTGGATGGTGGCGACGATGTCGCGCATCGGGCCGACGCGCGGCCGTTCGATCTCGGCGGCCAGGATCCGGCTCTCGGTCTCCTGGCCTTGGGCGAGCCGTTCGTCCTCGAACGACGTGAGCGTGGTGCCGGCCCAGCCGAATCGGCGGCGTACCTCGACGCCCAGCGGGTCGCGGGCGCTGGCCCGGTAGAACGCCCGCGAGACGGGCGCCCGCCAGTCGATGACCACCGGCGGGCCGCCGTGCTCGCCGGTGATGTGCCGCCGGCCGATGTGGTAGCTGCGCCCCCGGTGCTCGGCGGAATCGCCGCCGAAGTCGAGCCGTCCGAAGAACGGCGGGCCCTCGGGCTCCTCGCTCAGCTCCTTGGCCAGGCTCTTGAGGTGGCGGCCGAGCCGTTCGGCGCTGTAGCGGTCGCCCGCCACGCTCTCGCCGACGATCACGTTGTCCCGTGCCGCGTCGAGCATCCTGCGCAGCCCGGCTCCGCACTGTTCGACGTATCGCCTCTCCTCGTCGAGCGTGGTCATTCCACCTCCAGTTAACTCGGTTAATACTTTTACCAGGTTAACACTTTGGTAGAGTGACCACATGACAGGACTTCGGCAGTTGCAGAGGGAACACGTGCGCGAGGCCATCTCCACGGCGGCCATCTCGCTCTTCCTGGCGCGTGGTTTCGACGAGGTCCCCGTCACCGAGATCGCCGCCGCCGCGCGGGTGTCGAAGCCGACACTGTTCAAGTACTTCCCGGCCAAGGAGGACCTCGTCCTGCACCGCATCAGCGACCACCAGGGCGAGTTCGCGCGGGTGGTGCGGCAGCGCACGGCCGGCGAGCATCCGCTGACGGCGCTGCACCGGCACTTCCTCGACGCCCTGGCCCGGCACGACCCGGTCACCGGGCTGAACGACCAGCCAGAGGTGATCGCCTTTCGCCGCATGGTGTTCGGCACGCCCAGCGTGGCCGCCCGCCTGCTGCATCACATGTCGATGGATGAGGACGCCCTGACCGCCGCGCTCGCGGAGGCCCCGGAGATCCCCGACGCCCTCACCGCCTCGCTGCTGGCGGCGCAGGTGCTGGCCGCGCACCGGGTACTGGCCAGGTACAACTGGCAGTCCCTGGCCGACGGGCGCGCGCTGGCGGAAGTAGAGCCGGAGGCCGTACACCGCACCGACCGCGCCTTCGCCCTGCTGCGCCACGATTGAGGAGCGACATGCCAGATCTCGAAACGGCCGTCGCCACGGCCCTCGAAACGGCCAGGGGCCGGCTGCGGCACGAACTGCTGGACACCGCCTCCGGCACCACCGCAGTCGGCGCGGCCACCGGCCTGGCCGACCCGGCCCTTCTAACCGGCCCCATCCCCGGCCTCCCGACCAGCCTTGTCGCCAACCCACCGGCCGGTCCCGGCGCCGACGGGCCCACTCCTCTGGTGAACCGGCTCGGGACTGATGGCACTTGGCCGGACCTCGACTACGCCGACCGGGGCGACGGCCGGAACTGGGCACCGCTGGAACACCTGTCCAGGGCCCTCTCCCTGGCGCTCTCCCCGCAGCACCATCCCAGCGCGCTCACCGCCCTGGACGCCTGGCGCCGCCGCGGGCCGCGCAGCGCCAACTGGTGGTACAACGAGATCGCCGCTCCCCAACTGGCCGGAGACGCCCTCCTGCTACTCGCCGACCGGCTCGACCCGGCCGAGCGCACGGCCTGGGGCACCTGGCTCGCGGGCTGCGCGGGCCATGGGGAGATGACCGGCCAGAACCTCGTCTGGACCCAGGCGGTCGTCCTGCGCCACGGCCTGCTGGTGGACGACGCCGACCTGGTCTCCTCGGCGGTCGCGCGGATGGCGACGACCCTGCGGCCGACCCACGGCGAGGGCATCCAGGACGACTTCAGCTTCCACCAGCACGGCGCGCAGCTCTACTCCGGCGGCTACGGCTTCGCGCTGGCCGCCGACCTGGGCTTGTGGATCTATGTGGTGTACGGCACACCGTGGGCGTTCGGCGGCACCGAGGTGGGCTTCTTCACCGACTTCCTGCTGGAGGGCCTGCAGTGGGCGATACACGGGGGCGCCTTCGACTTCACCACCATGGGCCGCAACATCACCCGGGCGGACGCCCACCGACCCACCCCCGACCTGCGAACCGCGATCCGCCGCCTGCGCGCGTCCGGCGCGCCCCGGCAGGCCGAACTGGCGGCGTTCGAACAACGCCTGGCCGAGGCCGAACAGCCGACCGCGGAACGCACTGCCGGGACCACTGCGGAGCCCGCTCCCAGCTCCACTCCCGGGGCCACTGCGGGACCCGCTCCCGGGTCCAGTGCCGGGTCCAAGGCGTCACGGCTCCCTACCGGGACCGAAGGCGTACAGCCCGCTGCCAGGACCGAGGCCGCACGACCCGCTGCCGGGCCCGTTGGGTGTCGTTATTACCCACGTTCCGACTACCTCGTGCACCGGCGGCCCGGCTGGTCGGTGTCGGTGCGCATGTCGTCCACCCGTACCGCGCCCACCGAGAGCATGAACGGCGAGAACCTGCGTGGCCGCCACCTCGGCGACGGCGTCGCCCCCATCCGGGTCGGCGACGGGCCGGAGGACAGCTACCGGGGGGTCATCCCACTGTGGGACTGGGCGCGCCTGCCCGGTGTGACCGCCGAGCAACCCCCCGACCCGGCGGCGCTCCTCCCCCGTCCCAACGACCGGCACGGCGCGTCACCGGACGTCGGCGGCTGGACGGACGGCCGCCACGGCGTGGCCGTGATGCGCCTTGCGGGGACCGACCGGATCACGGACGGCTGGAAGGCGTGGTTCTGCTTCGACGACGTCTTCGTCGCGCTGGGGGCCGGGATCACCGCGCCGTCGGCCGCGTACAGGGTGGTGACGACGATCGACCAGCGCCTGGCAACCGGCCCGTTGACGACCGGCCCGTTCGCCACCGGGCCGGGGACGACCGGGTCCTTCGTGCATCAGGGGCAGATCGGTTACCTGCCGCTGTCCGACCGGGAGCCCCTTTCGGCGCGGGTGGAGCGCCGGAGCGGCAGTTGGGCGGACATCACCGCGACCGGGTCCACCGCGACGCTGGCCGCCGAGGTGTTCACCGTCGGCTTCGACCACGGCCCGCGGCCGGCCGACGCCACGTACGCGTGCCTGGTCCTGCCCGGCGCGGACGCGGCGGCCACGGCCGCGCGCTGGGCGGACCCCGGTGTCACCGTCCTGTCCAACACTCCCCTGCTGCAGTCGGTTCGCTGCGACCACAGCGGCGTGACCCTCACCGCCCGCCACGACGCACGGGGGCTGGCCTTGACGCGGAGCTGAGGCTTACGCGGTCCACTGCGACCACAGCAGCGTGCCCCCCACCCGTCCGCCACGACGCACAGGGGCTGGCCTTGACGCGGAGCTGAGGTTTACTTCGTTATATCGTTCGATATAGCATCCGAGCCATGATGAACGCACGCCGCGCGCCCGGCGGAGGCGGTCTCGGGCCGACCGGGCGCTTCTTCGGGCCCGGTGAGCTGCGCCTGGCGATCCTGGCCCTGCTCGCCGAGCAGCCCGGCCACGGCTATCAGGTGATGAACCGCCTCGCCGACCGGTTCAACGGGACGTACGAGCCCAGCGCGGGCTCCATCTACCCGACGCTGCAGATGCTGGAGGACGAGGGCCTCGTCCGGGTCGAGGCGGACGAGGGCCGCAAGGTGCACCACATCACCGAGGCGGGCCAGAGCGTGGTCGGTGAGCAGGCCGAGGAGATCGACCGGCTCTGGGCGCGGGCGGCCAGCCGGGGCGAATGGGGGATGTTCCGCGAGCCCGAGGCGGCCGAGATCATCGGCCCGGCCCTGCGCCTGGTGAAGGCCGCGGTCAAGACGCTCGCCCACGCGCACGGCGATCCCCGGGTGGTCGACGAGATCCAGACGATCTTCATCGAGGCCCGCCGCCGGATCGAGCAGCTGGACCCCCGCCGCCGCTGACCATCCGCGCTCAGCTTCACAGGTCCGCGCTCAGCCCGGCCACAGGTCCGCACACAGCCCGCCCGCGCGTTCTCGCTCAGCCCGTACGCACACAGCCCGTACACACACAGCCCGCACGCACTTAGCCCGTACGCGCGCAGCGGCCCGTACGCGCTTAGCGCGTAGACGCGCAGCCCGTACGCACTAAGCCCGCGTCCGCACTCAGCAAGGAGTTGGAAATGAAGACGACCATCACCCGCGCGCTGCGCGACCGGCTGTTCGTCGTCGGGGAGGTGTTGGAGACCGAGCAGGTGACGCCGCGCATGCGGAAGGTCAGGATCGGCGGCGAGGCCCTGAGCGAGCTGAAGTGGACCCCCGGCCAGCACGTCCGGCTGGCGGTCAACGACATCTTCGCCGCCCGTACGTGGTTACGGGGCGAGATCACCGACGCCCTGCGTACGTACTCGATCTGGCACCACGACCCCAGCTGGCAGACCATCGAGCTGATCGGCTTCGACCACGGCGGCGACGGACCGGGCACGACCTGGATCAGGAACGCCCACCCCGGCCAGGAGATCGCCTTCACCAAGCCGGAAGGCAGCCTCGTGGTACGCCCCGCGCCCTACCATCTGTTCGCCGGGGAGGAGACGGCGTCGGTCGCGTTCGGCGCGATGCTGCGCGCGCTGCCGCTGGGCGAGACGGTGTTCGGGGCCGTGGAGGCCGATGGGCCCGGTGACCATCTGGACCTGCCGCGCGAGCTCACCCGGGTCTGCCGCGACGGAGCGTCCGCCGCGAACTCCGAGCTGCTGGTGGAGGCCGTCAGGAAGCTCGACCTGCCGGACGAGCCCGGGGTGGCCTACCTCGCCGGGGAGGCCCGGACGATCCAGGCCGTCCGCGCGCATCTCGTACGCGAACGGGGCTGGCAGCGCGGGGACGTCCGGACGAAGCCCTTCTGGACGCCCGGCAAGCGCGGACTCGACTGACACCTTCCGGACGCCCGGCAAGCGCCGTCTCGAATGACACCTTCTGGACGCCCGGCAAGCGCTGTCTCGAATGACATAGGTGGATATAGCGGGCGTGAGATCCTGTGCTGGTGCTTCCTCCGATCGATGAGTTGCGTGAGCTGGTCGCCACCCGCCTGACCGCCTTCGACCGCCGGGAGGTGCCGCCGGCCGAGGGGGTGCGCCGGGCCGCCGTGACGGTGTGCGTGCTCAAGGATCCGGCCGGCCTGCCGTACACGATCCTCATCAGGCGGGCGCCGCGCGGACGCAATCCCGGGCAGTGGGCGCTGCCGGGCGGGCGGCTCGACGACGGCGAGCAGCCGGTCGAGGCGGCGCTGCGGGAGCTGGCCGAGGAGACGGCCGTCACCGGTGTCGAGGTGGCGGGGCTGCTCGACGACTTCGTCACCGACTCGGGGTTCGTCATCACGCCGGTGGTGGCCTTCGGCGGGGAGCAGCGGCCGGTCGCCGACGCGCACGAGGTGGCCTCGGTGCACGCGGTGCCGCTGGAGCGGTTCCTGGCGCCGGGGGTGCCGCGCTGGCGCGGCGGGCTGCTGCAGATGCCGCTGGGGCCCTCGATCGTCGTCCACGCGCCGACGGGGGCGATTTTGTGGCAGTTCGCGGAGGTCGCTCTGCGTGGCCGTGAGCTGCGGGTCTTCGACGTCGCCCAGCCACACTGGACCAGAACCTGACCGTTTCTTTTAGGCCGGTGGAATACGTGCCGCCGGATGTCCGTTAGCATCGAATGGCCGATGTGGTCTGTGTCCCCCGGGCCGCAAATTACCGCCTTCACGGAATACCGTTCGGCTGGAGCCGTGTTGTGCATCTCGCCGAGGAGGCGACCGCCACATCGGCCTTAGGCTTTTCAGGCGCCCCGGTTCCGGCCGGGGCGCCTGCTCTAGGGTGGGTGGCCGGACCGCCGATCATCCAGGAGAGCCCGTTGCTATATGAAGTGGTCAAGTTCGCCGCTACGCCGATCGCCCATGCGATGTGCCGCCCGCACATCTCCGGCGCGGCGCACGTGCCGAGGACGGGACCGGCGATTCTCGCCGCCAACCACTTGTCGGTGCTCGACTCCTACCTGCTGCCCGCGCTCCTGCCGCGGCACGTGACGTTCGCCGCCAAGAAGGAATACTTCTCCGGCAACCCGGTCTCCGGCTGGTTCATGCGCCTGGGCGGCAGCCTGCCCACCGACCGCGACAGCGCGCACGCCGCGCAGGAGATGCTGGACGCCGCCGCCGACCTGCTGGACCGCGGCGAGTTGTTCGGCATCCACCCCGAGGGCACCCGCTCCCCCGACGGCCGCCTCTACCGCGGCAAGATCGGCGTGGCCTGGCTGGCGCTCAAGACGGGCGCGCCCGTGCTGCCGGTGGCCCTCAGCGGCACCGAACGCGTGCTGCCGGTCGGCGCCAAGGTGCCGCGCCCGGCCAGGATCGGCATCACGATCGGCGCGCCGATGCGGTTCGAGGGCGACCACAGCAAGGCCCGCGACCGCCGCCGGGTGACCGACGAGATCATGGCCGCGATCCGGGAGCTGTCCGGCCAGGAGTACGTGCCGACCTATGCGTCGAGCTTCAAAGCTGCCAGCAATATGTCCTAATTTGTCGCTAAGCTCTGCAACCTGTCGATGACCATGGGGGCTGACCAGTGGCGCGTGGCCGCACCATCGCGATCGTGTCCTGCGTCACCGTGCTGGCGGCGGGGGCCGCTGCCGGTGGCGCGTACTACGTGCTTCATACGAGAGGCACACCCGCCGAGACGGCGCGGCTCTTCGCCGCCGCCTGGCAGTCGGGTGACAAGGCGGCCATGAGCGCCACGCTGGCCGCGCCGCAGCAACTGACGGCGTACGACCAGATGCGCACCGGCCTCGCGGTCGAGTCGACCTCGGTCAAGCTCGGCACCGTCACCAAGTCCGGCGACGACAGGGCCCACGTGCCGTACACCACGACCTTGAAGCTGAAGAACATCGGCGACTGGACCTACGAGGGACAGATCGACCTGAAGGTGGCCGATCGCGCCTGGAAGGTCGACTGGACGCCCAAGACCCTGCACCCGTCGCTGACCGCCGGCGCCACGTTCGCGCTCAAGACGCGCTGGCCCGACCGGGCGAAGATCACCGACGCCGACGGCGGCCGCATCGACGACGGCTCGGCCGGCGGGTCGGTGCAACAGCTCGTCGGCTACCTCGAGAAGGCGACCAAGAAGGACGTGGCCAAGCTCGGCTCCTCCTACCAGGTCGGCCAGGCCATCGGCCGGGACGGGCTGCAGGCGACGTTCCAGAAGCAGCTGGCCGGCACCCCGGCGACCGAGATCAAGGTCGGCGACAAGACGCTGCAGACGATCGAGGGCAGCGAGGGCGAGGATGTGAAGACGACGCTCGACCCGCGCGCGCAGGCCGCGGCGGTCGCCGCCGTCAAGGACGTCAAGAAGCCCACCTCGATGGTCGCGATCAAGCCGAGCACCGGCGAGATCCTGGCCGTGGTCAACAACCAGGGCGGCTTCAACCGGGCGCTCGACGGCCGATACCCGCCGGGCTCGACGTTCAAGGCCGTCACCGCGATCGGGCTGCTGGCGGCCGGGATGTCGCCCGAGGACAAGGTGACCTGCCCGATGTACGCGACGGTGGGCGGGTTGAAGATCCGCAACTCGGAGAAGGAGGAGTTCGGGTCGCTGTCGTTCCTCGACTCCTTCGCGCACTCGTGCAACACCACGTTCGCGCCGCTCGCCGAGACGCGCCTGAGCGCCGACAAGCTGCTCAAGACGGCTGAGGACGTCGGATTCAACCAGCCGCTGAACATCGGGGTGTCGGCCACCAAGGCGAGCTTCCCCAAGGCGGAGTCGGACGCCGAACTGGCCGCCGAATCGTTCGGGCAGGCCAGGATCACGGCCAGTCCGCTGTCGATGGCCTCGGTCGCGGCGGCCATCGCCGACGGCACCTGGCGGCCGCCCACGCTGGTGCCCGACCTGAAGCAGAAGGCGGCCGAACAGCCGCTGCCCGAGGGCGTCAAAACCAACCTGCACGCCATGATGGCCGCCGTCGTCTCCAAGGGCACCGCCAAGGCGTCCGGGCTGCCCTCTGGCACGCTCGGCAAGACGGGCACGGCGGAGTACGGCACCGGCGACAAGCTCAAGACTCATGCCTGGTTCATGGGGTTCAAGGGTGACGTGGCCTTCGCCGTGGTGGTGGAGGGCGGCGGCACCGGGGGCAAGGTCGCGGCCCCGGTGGCGGCCACCTTCCTGCGCCACCTGTGACCTGATCAGCCCGCCAGGCCGCCTCTGTCCAGGCGGGCTCTTTCCGCCGTGCCGATCTCGTCCGCGTGACCCCTTGTCGCGGGGCCAGTCGTGACCGGTGCGGGGCGGGTGTTCTGGTGGTAGACCCGCCACTGGTCGATGCCGGGGAACGTGCCGATCGTCAGCTCCGCCAGCAGCGCTCCGGTCCACGCCTCCTCGGCCATGCTCATGGCCAGGGCGTATTCGGACTCGATGAGGAACAGCCGCGGGATCTCGCCGCGCTCGACCTCCAGAGTCTCGCGCTGGACGGCGATCCGGTCACGAAGCAGGGCGAGCCGCCGCCGGAGCAGCGCGGTGACCTCTTCGGGGTCGAGCCCGCCCATCACCGACAGCCCGGCCTCGAACCCCGTCGGCTCCCGTTCAGGAGTCCCCAGAAGCTCGCGCGTCCAGTCCTCGGCCTCCTCGCGGCCGTCGGCGGTGATGCGGTAGACGGTCCGCTCGGGCCGGCCCCCTTGCCGGGCGCTCTGGGTGGCCCTGATCAAACCGTGCTTCTCCAGATTGCGTACCACTGTGTAGAAGGAGCCCCACTTGATGGGCGTCTCGCGGTCTTTACCACGGGCCCGCAGGACGGATGCCATCTCGTACGGATGCATCGGCCGTTCCGCGACCACCGTGAGCACGGCGAGGGCCAGCAGATTGGCCACCCGGCGTCGTTGCGCCACCCACACCATCCTCGTAGACGAATATTCGTGGGCGACTATACGCATGCGAGTATTCCGGGAGCAATAGGACTTGTGTCTCCAGCGGGCGAGATCACGGCCTGCGGGCACGGCACACGGTGTCTGGCATCCGACACACTGCGTCAGGCGTCTACCGCACTGCGCACGGCGTCTCGCGTCTGACGTACGGCGTCTGACGTACGGCGTCTGGCGCACGGGCGTCACAAAACGCCGGATATTTCGGGAGATGCGTTAGAGCGAGGCGGCCAGCGCCAGTGCCGTGGCGGCCTCGTGGCGCAGGACCATGATCAGTAGCGTCGCGACCAGAGTGGCGATCAACAGCCAGCTGATCAGGATGATGACCGTCGAGCGGCGCGGCCTGCGCCGGCGGCCGGACTGCCCGTCGACCTTCTCCTCGCTGCGACGAGCCCGCTCGTTGAACGACTCCAACCTCGCCACAAGTCGCGGATCGTCGTCGACGAGGTGCTGCTCGATCTGCGCCAGCATCCGCTCCTCGTCCTGCGACCAGGCCATGGGTGCACCTCCGGAACGCAAGCTCTGTGCCGGGTTTCTGCCCAACCATGAAGATCATTAGCCCCCGCCCAAGCAGGTAATTGCCACCTCTTTTCATTTGCGATCTTCGTCGAACCTTTGTTCTAATCATGGGATGCGCTGGGACAACCTGCGCCTGGCCGACTCCGGCCGGGACGATCCGGCCGTGCCGCTGTTCGCCCGCGGCGCGGTCACCCGCACGTTCGACACTCCCGAGTTCAAGGGGATGACCTTCTACGAGATCCAGGCCCGCTCGATCATCAACCGGGTGCCGGCGGCCAGCCGGGTCCCGTTCGAGCACACCATCAATCCCTATCGGGGCTGCGGCCACCGCTGCGTCTACTGCTTTGCCCGCAAGACCCACCAATATCTCGACCTCGACGCCGGCGCCGATTTCGACTCGAAGATCGTGGTCAAGGTCAACGCCGCCGAACTGGCCCGCAAGGAGCTGGCGGCGCCGCGCTGGCACGGCGGCCCCATCGCCATGGGCACGAACGTCGACTGTTACCAGAGGGCCGAGGGCCGTTACCAGCTGATGAGGGGCATCCTGGCCGCCCTGCGCGACGCCGCCAACCCGTTCTCGATCCTCACCAAGGGCACGCTCATCCTGCGCGACCTCGACCTGCTGACCGAGGCCGCCGAGGTCACCCAGGTGAGCGCCAGCGTGTCGGTCGGCTTCGTCGACCCCGATGTGTGGCGCTCCGTCGAGCCCGGCACCCCCGCTCCGCGCCGACGACTGGAGGTCTGCGCCACGCTCAACGACCACGGCATCTCCTGCAGTGTGCTGATGGCGCCGATCCTGCCGTACCTCACCGACTCCCCCGACCAGCTCGAACGCACGGTCAAGGAGATCGCCCAGGCGGGCGCCACCCACCTCGCGCCCATCGTCCTGCACCTGCGGCCCGGGGCGCGCGAGTGGTGGCTGGAGTGGCTGTCGCGTGAGCATCCCCGGCTCGTGCCGCGCTACCTGGAGCTGTACGGAAGGGGCGCCTACGCGCCGCAGGCCTACCAGCAGCGCATCACCGACCAGGTCAAGGAGCTGGCCCGACGCCACGGTGTCGGCCGGGCGACCGCGGCTTCAGCCCGCCGCCTCCCGCCTCGTGCTGAGCCCGCTCCACCGGCCCACCCCGAGCCCGCACCACAGGCGCGGCAACTCAGCCTCCCCGGCCTGTGACAGCGCGGCACCTCGACCTCTCCGGCCCGTGGGGCGCGATCAGCTCTGGGCTCTCCGGCCTGTGACTGCTCGGCCTCTCCGGCCTCTCCGGGCCGGCGAGCGGGTGAGCCGCGAATAATCATTGGCAGCGCGGCCGACGCAGATGACATCATGAGGCCGTTTCTGACGCCGACCAGCAGGAGCAGGTAATGCGGTGCCTTCGAGTCTCCCAGCGCCCCATTGGCACGAGAGTTCTCGAGGCTTCGACCACGCATGTACATCCTCAACATCGGCATCCTCGCGCATGTAGACGCGGGTAAGACCAGCCTGACCGAGCGGCTGCTGTTCCAGACCGGCACGATCGACCGGCTGGGCAGCGTCGACGACGGCAGCACACAGACCGACAGCGGGGCCATCGAGCGGCGCCGCGGCATCACCATCCGCACCGCCGTCGCCTCCTTCACCGTGGGCGACCTACGGGTCAACCTCATCGACACACCCGGCCACGCCGACTTCGTGGCCGAGGTCGAACGCGCGCTCGGCGTGCTCGACGGCGCCGTGCTGGTGCTGTCGGCCGTCGAAGGGGTTCAGCCGCACTCGCGGCTGCTGATGAAGACGCTGCGCAGGCTGCGGGTGCCTACGCTGATCTTCGTCAACAAGATCGACCGGGCCGGGGCCCGGGAGCGGGAGCTGCTGGAGGACATCCGGCGATGGCTCTCGCCGTACACCGTCGCCTTGAACACCGTCGAGGAGATCGGCGGTCCGGATGCCCGCACGCGCCGCATCATCGGCCCGGACGAGGCGGACGGTTCCGGCGATTCCCTCCTTGGCGGTGAGGCGGTCGGCGGCGAGGTGGCTGAGATGCTGGCCGAGCATGACGACGGCATCCTGGAGTCGCTCGTCGAGGGGCGGGCGCCGAGTGGCCGGCGGGTGTGGGCGGCGATGGCCCGGCAGTGCGCCGACGGGGTGCTGCATCCGGTGCTGTTCGGGTCGGCGATGACCGGGCGGGGTGTCGGCGATCTGCTCGACGGGTTCCGGCTGCTGCCCGCCACGGCCATGCCGGACACGCCCGGAGCGAGCACAGCCATAGCGGGCACCGCCATAGCGGGCACGGCCGGGTCGGGCACGCCCAGAGCGAGCACAGCCGTGGCGGGCTCGCCTAAGTCAGGCACGGCCGCGTCGGGTGAGGCGCTCAAAGCGACCGTGTTCGCTATCGAGCGGGGCGCCGCCGGGGAGAAGGTCGCCTATCTGCGGATGCGGTCCGGCGTGCTGCGGGCGCGGCAGCGGGTGCCCTTCCATCGCCTGCGCCGTGACGGGACGGTGGAGGAGTACGGTGGGCGGCCGACCGCGGTACGCGTGGCCGGGTCGGCGGAGTCGCAGGCGGTGGCCGGGGACATCGCGAAGGTGTGGGGCGTGCCCGAGGTCCGGGTCGGCGACCACCTCGGCCTCCCACCAAGCGACCAGCTCAGCACCCCATCAGGCAGCCGCGTCGGCACCCCACCAGACGACCACCTCGACACCGCGCCGGACAGGCGCCTGGGCATCTCACCAGAGGACGCGTCCAAGGGTGGGCACTTCCCTGCGCCCAGTCTGGAGACGGTGGTCAGGCCGCGGGTTCCCGGGCAGGAGGGCCGGCTGCATGCCGCGCTCGCCGCCCTGGCCGAGCAGGATCCGCTGATCGGCACCCGCGCCCTGCCCGGCGGCCAGACGTCGGTCCTGCTCTATGGGGAGGTGCAGAAGGAGGTCATCGCCGAGACGCTGGCCGGGGAGTTCGGGGTGGAGGCGGTGTTCGAGCCGACCCGGCCCGTCTATCTCGAACGGCCCGCGCGCCGGGCGGAGGTCGTCGAGGAGATCGCCCGCCACGGCCGCAACGACTTCGTCGCCACCGTCGGCCTGCGGGTGGAGCCCGCCGCGATCGGGTCCGGTGTCGGATACCGGCTGGGCGTGGATCTGGGGTCGCTGCCGCTGGCCTTCCACCGGGCCATCGAGGACACCGTACGCGACACCCTGTCCGAGGGCCCGCACGGCTGGCCGGTCACCGACCTCCTGGTCACGCTGACCAGGACCGGTTACGACAGCCCGGTCACCACGGCGGCCGACTTCCGGGGGCGGACGACGAACGTGCTGCGGCGGGCGCTGCGCCAGGCGGGCACCCGGGTGTACGAGCCGTGCCACCGCTTCGAACTGGAGGTGCCGCCGGAGTCGCTGAGCGCGGCGACCGTACGGCTGGCGGCGCTGGGCGCCGTGGTGGCCGATGCCGTGCCGCGGGAGGCGGTGTGGCTGGTCAGCGGTGACATCCCGGCCCTGGCGGTGCGCGAGTTCGAGCTGGCGCTGCCCGGCCTGTCGCATGGCGAGGGCGTGTGGTGGTCGCGGCCCTTCGGTGATCGTCCCGCCCGAAGGTAACGATATGTCACCAGTCGTCCGCCGACAGTTACTTCACATGTCGGTTTTCTTCCGGAAATGGGTACTAAGGCGGTTGATGTACTAATCCCACATCATCCGTTCAGGGGGAACCAATGGCACAGACGAACAAGAAGCCGGCCGCCAAGACCGGCAAGACCAAGAAACAGACGATCAAGCCCGCCCGCCAGGACAAGGACGCCAAGGACGCCAAGAAGGAGCCCAAGAAACCGGACATGGCTTGACGCGGTGAAAGGATCAGGCAGCCGCGGCCGGAGTCCCGGCTGCCTGATCACGGAGCACACATGTCCGCCTACCTGCGCTTCCCCTCTATCTTCCAGGACGTGGTCGTTTTCGCGGCCGAGGACGACCTGTGGATGGTCTCCGCCCTCGGGGGACGCGCCTTCCGTCTGACCGCCGGGCTCGCCGAGGCCGGTTACCCGCGCATCTCGCCGCGCGGCGACCAGCTCGCCTTCGTCGGGCGCGAGGAGGGCCCGGAAGAGGTGTACGTCATGCCCGCCGACGGGGGCGCGGCCCGGCGGGTCACCTATCACGGAGCCCGCTGCACCGTGACCGGCTGGGACCCCGAGGGCCGCATCCTGTACGCCAGCGACGAGTGCCAGCCGTTCGAGGGCCGCAAGTGGCTGCACCGGGTCGCGCCGGGCGGCGTGCCGCACCGCCTGCCGTACGGACCGGCGAACTCCATCGCCCACGGCCCCCGCGGCATGATCGTCCTGGGCCGCAACACCGCCGACCCCGCGCGCTGGAAGAGGTACCGCGGCGGCACCGTCGGCGACCTGTGGATCGACCCCGACGGCGAAGGCCGCTTCCGCCGGCTCATCCGGCTGCCCGGCAATCTGGCGTCCCCGTGCTGGAGCGGTGACCGCGTCTGCTTCCTGTCCGACCACGAGGGCGTCGGCAACGTCTACTCCTGCACTCCGGACGGCGACGACCTGCGCAAGCACACCCACCACGACGACTACTACGCGCGCAATCTGTCCGGTGACGGCCACCGCCTCGTCTACCACGCGGGCGCCGACCTCTACCTGCTCGATCCGGAGGACGCGCCCCAGCGGATCGACGTACGGCTGGCCAGCTCCAGGACCCAGCGCAACCGCCGGTTCGTGGAGGCCGACGACTACCTCGAGAGCGCCACGCTCACTCCCGACGGCAGCGCCCTGGCCGTCACCGCGCGCGGCAAGGCGTACACCATGGCCGGTTGGGAAGGTCCGGTCCGGCAGCACGGCGAGCCCGACGGCGTCCGCTACCGCTTCCTGACCTTCCTCAACGACGGCCGCCGCCTCATCGCCGCCGCCAGTGACGACGGTGACGAGGAACAGCTGGTCATCCTCGGCGACCCGGCCGCCCCGGAGATCGCCCGGCTCGGGCGGATCACCGCGCTCGTGCCCGATCCCGCCCATGACCGCGTCGCCGTGACCAACCACCGCGACGAGCTGCACCTCGTCGATCTGGCCACCGGGCGGGCCGTACTCGTCGAGGCCAACCCGCACGGCCCGCCGGCGGACCCCGCCTGGTCGCACGACGGCCATTGGCTCGCGTACGCCACCCCGCTGAACGCCCACACCGCCGCGATCATGCTGCACCACCCCGCGACCGGCCAGACCGTCGCCGCCACCGAGCCCCTGCTCGAAGACTCCCGCCCCGCCTTCGACCCGCGCGGCCGCTATCTCTACTTCATCGGCCAGCGGGTCTTCTCCCCCGTCTACGACCAGCTTCAGTTCGACCTCGGCTTCCCCCTCGGCACCCGCCCCTACGCCATCGCGCTGCGTCGGGACGTCCCCGACCCGTTCGTCCCGCAGCCCCGCCCCCTGGGAGCGAAGGACGAGGAGGAAGAGGAAGAGGAGGAGGGCGAGCCCGAGCCGCTGCGCGTCGACCTCGAGGGCCTGGCCCGCCGCGTCACCGCGTTCCCCCTGCCGGAAGGCCGCTACGAGCGGGTCGCCGGGCTGCCGGGCAAGGCGCTCATTCTCAGCAGCCCGCTGCAGGGTGAGAGCATCCTGGACCTGTACGACTTCACCAAGGGTGAGCGCGAGACCTTCGCCCGCGGCGTCAGCGACTTCGAGCTGGGCCGCGATCACAAAACGCTCCTGTACCGGGCGGGCGACCGGCTGCGCGTGCTGAAGGCCGCCGAGACGCCCGACGACGACGGCGACACCCCGGGCCGCGAAACCGGGTGGATCGACCTGTCCCGGATCAAGGTGTCGGTCTGCCCGGCGACGGAATGGCGGCAGATGTTCCGTGAGGCGTGGCGCCTGCAGCTCGAGAACTTCTGGACCGAGGACATGGCCGGCGTCGACTGGCACGCCGTCTACGAGCGCTACCTGCCGCTCGTCGAACGCGTCAGCACCCGCGGCGAGTTCTCCGACCTGCTGTGGGAGCTCCACGGGGAGCTGGCCACCAGCCACGCCTACGAGAGCGGCGGCGAGTACCGGCCGGGCCCCGACTACACGCAGGGCAAGCTCGGCGTCGACTGGGACTATCGCGACGGCGTCTACCACATCGGCGCCATCGTCACCGGCGACGCGTGGAACCCCGAGGCCACCTCCCCGCTCAACCGGATCGGCCTGGACGTACGGCCGGGCGACGCGGTCCTGGCCATCAACGGCGCCCCCATCGGCGAGACCGCCACCCCCAACGAACGCCTGGTCAACCAGGCCGACGAGGAGGTCGAGCTCACCCTGCGGCGCGGCGAGCGCGTCTTCACCGCCGTCGTCCGCGCCATCGCCGACGAAGGGCCCGCCCGTTACCGCGACTGGGTCAACCTCAACCGCGCCCGTTGCCATCAGCGCTCGGACGGCCGCGTCGGATACGTACACATTCCCGATATGGGCACCGACGGGTTCGCCGAGTTCCACCGCGGCTTCCTGGCCGAGCACGACCGTGACGCGCTCATCGTCGACGTCCGCTTCAACGGCGGCGGCAACGTCTCGGCGCTGCTGCTGGAGAAGCTGGCCCGCCGCAGACTCGGCTACGACTATCCCCGCTGGGGTGATCCCGAGCCCTACCCGCCGGAGTCGACGCGCGGTCCGCTGGTCGCCATCACCAACGAATGGGCCGGCTCCGACGGCGACATCTTCAGCCACACCTTCAAGCTGCGCGGCCTCGGCCCGCTCGTCGGCAAGCGAACCTGGGGCGGGGTCATCGGCATCTGGCCGCGGCACCGGCTGGCCGACGGCACTGTTACCACACAGCCAGAGTTCTCCTTCGCCTTCGACGACGTCGGCTGGCAGGTCGAGAACTACGGCACCGACCCGGACATCGAGATCGACATCACCCCGCAGGACTACGCGGCGGGCACGGACACCCAGCTCGAGAAGGCCATCGACGTGATACTCGGGCTGCTGGCCGAACACCCCCCACACACCCCGGATCCAACACATCGGCCACGGATGCAACCTTAAGAGGATTTGCAACGTCTATAGATCATGCGTGGGGTTAGTCCTCGGGGATGGACAGGACACTCCACCGAAGCGGGACAATAAGCCGGTGGCGAATTCGCACACATCGCCATTGGCCACTTGTGTAGTGACACTCTCGGTTCAAGGGGGACTTCTCAGGTGCGCGCACTGGCACGCAAGGGCAGGTCGGCGATGGTCCGGCTGTACAAGGGCTACAACCGCCGCAAGGTGCGCAAAGCGCCGCCGCCGTCCACGGACAAGGTCAGAATCCTGATCCTGCACGCGTACGGCATGGGCGGCACGATCAGGACCGTCTTCAACCTCGCCAGTTATCTGGCCGAGAACCACGACGTGGAGATCGTCAGCATCCTGAAGGAGGCCGAGGAGCCCTTCTTCCCGATCGACCCGCGGGTCAAGTTCCGCTTCCTGGACGACCGGCTGAACCCCGGCCCGGACCCGGTACGCGCGATGCTGTCGAAGCGGCCGAGCAAGCTCATCCCGCCGGAGGAGTCGGCGTTCCACCGCTTCAACCTGTGGACCGACCTGAAGCTGGCCCGCTACATCCGCTCGCTCGACACCGGGATCCTCATCTCCACCAGGCCCGGCCTCAACCTGGCGATGGCCCAGTTAGCGCTGCCGAGCGTCATCACCATCGGCCAGGAGCACGTCGCGCTGCGTACCCAGCCGGAGGCGGTGCAGGAGCTGATCAAGTGGCGCTACCGCCGCTTCGACGCGCTGGCCACCCTCACCAAGGCCGACCTGCGCGACTACCGCGCCGCCCTGCCCAAGAAGCCGAAGCGGCTGATCCGCATCCCCAACGCCGTGCCGCCGATGACCGGCGACGTGGCCAAGCTCGACTCCAAGGTCGTCATCGCCGTCGGCAGACTGACCCGCCTCAAGGGCTTCCACCGGCTCATCGTCGCCTGGGAGGAGGTCGCCAAGACCCACCCCGACTGGAAGCTGCGCATCTACGGCGCCGGCCCTCAGGAGGACAACCTGCGCCAGCAGGTGATCGACGCGGGTCTCGAAGGCCAGATCGAGCTGCCCGGCGCCACCTCCGACGTCGGCGCCGAGCTGGAGAAGGCGTCCGTCTTCGTGCTCAGCTCGCGCCACGAGGGCTTCCCGATGACCATCCTGGAGGCCATGGCCAAGGGGCTGGCCATCGTCAGCTTCAACAGCCCGCACGGGCCAAAGGAAATGATCACCGACGAGGTCGACGGGCTGCTGGTCAAGCCGCGTACCAACGCCAACCTCGCCACCTCGCTCCTGCGCGTCATCGAGGACGAGGAACTGCGCCGCCGCCTGGCGGCCGGGGCGCTGGAGACGGCGCGCACGTACGACGTGGACGTCATCGGCGCGCAGTGGGACGCCCTGTTCGAGGAGCTCCTGGCCCGCCGCAACGGCACCTACGTCAAGCCGACGCCGCCCACGCCCGCGGAACCGGCGTCGGCCGAACCGGCACCCGCGGAATCCGCACCGGCGCCGGCCGAGCCCGCGCAGACTCCGTGGTCCTCCTGACGGCCGGCTAAGCGCGGCTCGTCAGCTCGACCGGCTCCGCGATGACGTCCACCAGCGCCCCGTTGCGGTGGACCGTGATCGGCAGGGGCCGCCCGATCGCCTCGGCGAACATCAGCCGCTGCAAGCTCTGCGCGTCGCCCACCGGATGGCGGTCCGCGCTCAGCACCAGATCCCCCGCCCGCAGGCCGGCCCGGTCGGCGGGCGATCCGGGCATCACCTCCACCACCCGCAGCGCGCTGTCCTGCCCGGTCCGCCGGCGGAGCGGCTCGCTCAGCGGCGCCGGCGAGGTCACCAGTCCGAGGTAGGCCCGCCGTACCCGGCCGTCCTTGATCAGCGTGGCGATGATCCCCCGCGTCGTGCTGTTGACCGGCACGGCCAGCCCCACCCCGACGCCGGCCACGGCCGTGTTGACGCCGACCACCCGCGCCCGCGAGTCGGCCAGCGCTCCTCCCGAGTTGCCGGGGTTTAGGGCCGCGTCGGTCTGGATCACGTCCTCGATGAGGCGTACGGCCTGACCGCTCCGGGCCGGTAACGACCGTCCCAGTCCCGACACCACGCCGGCCGTCACCGAACCGGCCAGCCCCAGCGGGCTGCCCACCGCCACCACGAGCTGTCCCACCACCAGTTCGTCGCTGTCGCCCAGGACGGCGGGCTCCGGCGTGGGCACCTGCGCCCTGATCACCGCCAGATCCGACAGCGGATCGCGCCCCACCACCAGGAACTCACCCGACGACCCGTCGGCGAACGCCACCGTGCCCGCCCTCGAGGAGCCCACCACGTGCGCGTTCGTCAGCAGGAACCCGTCGGCCGTGAAGACCACCGCCGACCCGCTGCCCCGATCCGCCCGAACACTGGCCACCCTCGGCAGCAGCTCGGCCGCCACCGAGGAGACGACGCGAGAGTAATCATCCATGACGACACCCTTCTCAGTTGCTTACATCATTACTCCGCAACTGAGAAAACGGCCACCGCCCATGAAGATCCACATCCGGATCAACAGGACCGCGCGCCACACACCCCTCTCTCTGCCGCCTCAAACCTCTCACTGTGTCAAACACCACAATGTCGGGAATTGATCTCTAGAGAACCTGTGCCCAAGAATCCCCGGAGGCGTACTTGAGCACAAAGGAAACGGTCGCCCTCCTGGCAGGGGGCGTCCTGGTCGTCTCCCTCATCGGCGGCACCAAGACCAGCCCGGCCACCGCGGCCAGCCCCCTCACCAACACCAGCGGAACCCGCCCAGGACTCGCCCCCATCGCCACCGACGCCGACCGGGCCAGCGCCCGCACCCTCATCAAGCGGCTCCGGGTCAAGGGCCGCGGCCCCAAGACCGGCTACGAGCGCACCAGGTACGGCGACAACTGGGCCGACACCGCCACCGGCGTCCCGTACGCCCGCAACGGCTGCCGCACCCGCGACGACCTGCTCGCCCGCGACGGCCAGGACGTCAAGTATCGCCAGGGCTCCCGCTGCGAGGTCGTCTCCCTCGTCCTGACCGACCCCTACACCGGCCGGACCATCGACTGGCGCAAGGACCACGCCGACGAGATCCAGGTCGACCACGTCATCCCGCTCGCCTACGGCTGGCGGATGGGCACGCCGCGCTGGTCGATGTCCAAGCGCGTGGACTTCGCCAACGACCCGCTCAACCTGCTGCCCGTCTACGGTGCCGCCAACGAGCAGAAGGACGCCTCAGGGCCGGCGGGCTGGCTGCCGCCGCAACACCGTATCCGCTGCGCCTACGTCACCCGCTTCGCGCAGGTCGCGCTCAAGTACGACCTGCCCGTCACCCGTGCGGACAAGAACGCCATGCTCGCCCAGTGCCGCTGACCGCCGCTCAGATGACCAGCGCCGCTCAGAGCACGTCGATCCACTCAAAGCCGTTCTTGAACGTCAGCTGGGCCAGGGCCCGCTGCCCCTGGGGGTTGGGGTGGAAATAGTCCCACTTGCTGATGTGGTCGAGCGTGAACGGGTAGGCGAACACCGCGCCCCCGTCCGTACGGCACGCGGTTCCCAGCGTCGCGCACGCCTGGGCGGCCTCGTGGTTGTAGGCCATCACGCGCGCCCGCACCCGGGCCCGCCGCGCCACGTCCGCGGGCTTGGCCGACGAAGGGGAGGCCAGCATCGTGGGGCAGATCCGGCCGAGCGTCCAGAACGTGCGCGCCAGCGCGTTGCTCTTGCCGACCTGCCACAACCGGCGCAGGTCGGGAATGCTGGCGAAGAACACCCTGACCCCCGGCACCCCGGCCCGCAACTCCGCCAGAGCCGCGTCGAGCCGCTGCCGGTAGACGCTTACGGGCGTCATGTCCTTCTCCGCCGGCTTGCAGGCGTCCTGAGCGCCGATAAGGATTGTGACGTATGTCGCCTTGGCGGTGATCGCCTGCTTCACCTGACCCATCAGGTCCGCGCTCGTCGACCCGGGCACCGCGAAGTTGCGGTTGTGCCCCGTGATCGTCCGGCTCAGCCCGGCCAGCCGCAGGTAGTGGCTGGTCACCTCGGCGTTGTCCCCCGCCGACCAGGAGCGGGAGGTGCACGAGACGTACCAGCCGCACGCGTTGAACCCCGCCGAGATCGAGTCTCCCAACGCCGCCATGACCTCTGGGACAGGCTCCGCCGAGGACGACGCGTGTGCCGTACCGGAACCGAGAAGAACGAGGGCAGCGGCGAAGAGGGGTGCGAGACGAGTGATCATGCGGCCCAAAGTAGGGATGGGCGCGGAGGCCGACTATGTCGTCAAGGCAACATCTGCCATCTCGGGACCGTGTTCATATCGCTGCTTGACAGTCCTGATCCGATGAGGATGCTCCGAATATCATGCGGGTTCCCCCTTTATCTGGGTTCATTGACCGTAACCGGTCATTCACGGGGGTCCCAGTCGAACGTGTTCAGTTCCCGCATAGAGTGTCTGGGTGAGTGTCGCGCTCGGAACCACCCGCCCGCTACCGGTTCGCACCGCCCCCATAGGTGACCCCGGTGACCTGCTGGCCTCCCTGCCCCGGACCGCCGCCCCCTATGCCTGGATCCGGCACGGCGAAGGACTCGTCGGCTGGGGTGAGGCCGCACGGGTGGCCGTTCCCGCAGGTCCCGACCGGTTCGCCTGGGCGAGCCGGTGGCTCGCCGACCTGTTCGGCGACGCCCACATGGACGGCTATTTCGACGGCCCCGGTGGCATGCCCGGCGTCGGGCCCGTCGCCTTCGGCTCCTTCACCTTCGACGAGAACGCCGCCGGCTCCGTCCTCGTCGTGCCGCAGGCCGTGCTCGCCCGGCGTGCCGGCCGCGCCTGGCTCACCACCATCGGCGACGCGCGCCTCGAACCCCTCACTCCCGTACGCGATCCGGGCCGCATCAGCTACGGCGACGGCAGCCTGTCCGCCCCCGAATGGGAGCATGTCGTCGCCCAGGCCACCCGGCGCATCCGCGAGGGCGAGCTGGAGAAGGTCGTCCTGGCCCGCGACCTGATCGCCACGGCCGAGCGGCCGATCGACGTACGCCTCCTGCTCGACCGCCTCGCACAGCGCTATCCCGACTGCTACACCTTCTCCGTCGCCGGCCTGGTCGGCGCCACCCCCGAGCTGCTCATCCGGCGCACCGGCAAGGAGATCGAGTCGCTCGTCCTGGCCGGCACCACGCCCCGCGGCACCGGTCCGGCCGACGACCTGGCGCGCGGCGCGGCGCTGTTCGCCTCGGCCAAGGACCGGCACGAGCACGAGTGCGCGATCGCGTCCGTACGCGAGACGCTCGCCCCGCTGTGCTCGTCGCTGCAGACGCCCGACGAGCCTGAACTGCTCATGCTGCCCAACGTCCAGCACCTGGCCAGCCACGTGACCGGGCGCCTGGCCGACGGCGCGTCGGTGCTCGACGTGGTCGCCGCCATGCACCCGACCGCGGCCGTGGGCGGCACGCCCACCGACACCGCCATCAAGGTGATCCGGGAGCTGGAGGGGATGGACCGCGCGGGCTACGCGGGTCCGGTCGGGTGGATCGACGCGCACGGGGACGGGGAGTGGGGGATCGCGCTGCGGTCGGGGATCGTCCGGGGGCGCCGGGCGCGGCTGTTCGCGGGCGCCGGCATCATGGGCGACTCCGACCCGAGCTCCGAACTCGCCGAGGCGCAAGCGAAGTTCCGCGTCATGCAGTACGCCCTCGAGGGATGACGCTCCTGGTTGCTGTTACGGCGTTGTTCTCAACCGGCTACGTGGATTCTGTTGCCCGGTGTCACCTGAGCCCTCCCCGCCGTCAGGGTGGCCAGCCAGTCCATGAAGGTGGCCGTCTCGTCGTCCGCCACCGCCACCGTGAAGACGACCTTGCTGCCGTAGGACACTTCCCTGACGGGGTGTCTCGATGCCCTTAGGTCGTTCTCTACGCGGCCCGCCTGGTCGTGGGCCACTGTCACCTCGAAGAGCATCGCCGGGATCATGCGGATCGGTACCGCCTGGTCCAGGGTCTCCGTCACCGCGGAGCTGTAGGCGCGGACCAGGCCGCCGGCGCCCAGAAGGGTGCCGCCGAAGTAGCGGGTCACCACCGCCACCACGTCGTTGAAGCCTCTGCCGGTCAGGGCCTGGAGCATGGGGGTGCCCGCCGTGCCGCCTGGTTCGCCGTCGTCGTCGCCCTTCCGGTCGTCGCCGATCACGTAGGCCGTGCAGTTGTGGGAGGCGCTCGGGTGCAGGTGGCGGCGTTCGGCGATGAAGGCCGAGGCTTCCGCTGGTGTCCTCGCCGGGGCTACCGCGCAGACGAAACGGGAGCGGCGGGCCTCCGTCTCGTGCTCGATGGCGGCGCTGAGGGTGAGGTAGGAGGACACGTCCACAGATTAGTGCTCGCCGGACAGACCGCAGGGGCTGGCATCCCCCGCTGGGACGTCCATGTGGGCTGAGGTGAGGCTGCGCTCCGTGCCGGTGCTTTCCGCTGATGCGGGTACGGCGCCACGAGATTGGTCCATCTGCCGCCATTCACGGCGCGACCCGGGTCATCAGCAGCCCGATGGTGAGGAATTGACGTGCTCCTCCACATAAGTGTGGAGGGTTCCTGTGCTGCTTAGGCAGCAGCTCGCAGCGCGGGTGCGGGCGAGACTGTGGGACAGGATGCTTGACGCTTCGCAGGCCCCGCTATCGCGGAGTCTCCACGTCCTGTGACCGCCCGTCCGGCGGCGGAGTTGTACCGATGAAGCTGGTTTCGGGCGGCGTTGGTATCGGCGTTGCCGATCCATCCGCACGCCAGGTTCTTGCACGCGAACCGCGACTGCGTCTCGCGTGATCCTTTCGTGGTGGTGTGGCAGCGGTGGCACTCTTGGCTGGTGCCGTACGGGTCGACCGTGGCGACCAGGCCGCCGCGGTCGGCAGCCTTGTAGGTCAGCAACTCCACCGTCCGGCCCCACGCCTGATCCGCGATCGACCGGTTCAGGCCCCGCTTCTGAGCGACGCCCCGCCCCGGCTCCTGCACCGTCCCGGACGCCGAGGCCATCATGCTGGTGACTCTCAAATCTTCGACCACGATCGCGCTGAACCGCCGCGCGAGGTCGGTCGTGCTCTGATGCTGCCAGTCGACCACTCGGCGCTTGGCTGTCGCGCGGAGCCGGGCGATCTGGTCGTAGGTGCGGCGTTCCCGGTTGGACACCGGGTCGCCTTTGCCGCGGCTGGCACGCTGACGGGCGCTTTTGCGCTCCAACCGCAACAACCGCTCACGCTGCCCGCCAGACAGCCACGGGCCGTGCCGAAGATGCTCCCCGGTGGACAAGGCCAGCGGGACCGCGATGCCCCGGTCCATGCCGGCCTTCGGCCCGGCGTGCGGCACGGGAGCGGAGACGAGCAGTTCGGTACGGAAGGCGATGGTCCACCCGTGGGCGTCTTTCACCAGTCGAGCCCCGGTGATCCTCCCTGCTGGTCCGCCCTTGGTGAGGCCGGGCAGGTCTTTGGTCCACCGGAACTTCAGCCGCCCGAGTTTGGGCAGGTTCACCGCACCCCACCTGCGGTTGATCCTGGCGATCTGCAAGTCGCGGGCCTGGGGGACGTCCACGGCCATTCGGCATCCGAACCGGCCCTTGAACGTCGGGCGTTCGGCCGGGTGGGCGGGGTTGAAGAAGTTCGCCCACGCCTGCCGGTAGGTCTTCAGCACGGCCTGCGCGGCCTGAGCGGGCAACTGCCCCATCCACTCGATCTCGTGGCGGGCCCGCCGAATCGCCGCGTCACACTCCTTCAGCGACGCAAGGCGGCCCTGACGGAAGGTCGCGAACTCATGCAGCAGGTTCCACACGGCACGCGCGGTGTGGGCTTGACCGTCCAAGACAGCTGCCTGCCGCTTGTCCAACGCCAAGCGCGCCACATGCGCACGAGTCCGCTTCACCTTCTCCACGCACTGATCATATCGTTTGGTTTATGTCACCGCGATGGAATGCCAATACCGATTTGAAAAGGGGGCGACATGTCGCCTATAAACCTTCATGCCCATTTGGCGTTCGTGACAAAGTACCGGCGTGGGGTGTTCACCGACGGGATACTGGTCCGCCGCGAGGAACTCATGCGCGAGGTATGCGCCGAACTTCGAGGCCGAACTGCGCGAGTTCAACGGCGAACACGACCACGTCCACCTGCTGGTCCACCACCCGCCCAAGGTCGCCCTGTCCAAACTCGTCAATTCGCTGAAAGGGGTATCAGCCCGGATACTTCGCAAGGAATACAGCACACACGTCCGCACATACCTCTAGGGCGGACATTTCTGGCCTGGTTCCTATTTCGCCGGGCCAGTCAGCGGGGCACCGCTCACCGTACTCACGCAGTACATCGAGCAGCAGAAACAACCTGTATGAGGGAAACTGCAGACAAACCCGAAAGGTCCGGGTACCCTCGCGCCCTGGCGGGAACGCCGGAGCACTGGCCCACATTCTGGTAGACCGCCCCGCACACGACCAGCACCGGCGACAGCCCGGCGGCGGCCATGAGCCGGCCCAGCGGAATCCCAGCCGAGGCCAGCGAGTCTCCCAGCGCGTTGACCCGCCCCAGCAGCCGACGCGGCACCCGCTCGAAGGAGATCGCGCCCAGAATCGGGTTGATGAGATGTTGGCGATATGCCTTTACAATGTAGATTTACTAGCATGGTAAAGTGCGATGGTGAATCCCCCCTTCACACCCCTCGCCCCTGAAGACCCTCCCGAGATCGGCGGTTATCGCCTGGTGGCGCGGCTGGGAGCCGGTGGCATGGGGCAGGTCTTCCTCGCCAGCACCCAGAGCGGCAGGCGCCTGGCCGTCAAGGTGATCCGTGCCGAATACACCGGCGACCCCGAGTTCCGGCGGCGGTTCCAGCAGGAGGTCGCCGCGGTTCTGCGGGTGCAGAGCCTCTACACCGCGCCGGTCGTCGACGCCGATCCCCATTCCAGGACGCCTTGGCTGGCCACCGCCTACGTACCCGGGCCCTCGCTGGACAAGGCCGTCGCCCAGCACGGCCCGCTCCCGCCCCACACGGTCCTGACCATGGTCTGCGGCGTGGCGGAGGCGCTGCAGGCCATCCACGCCGTACAGGTGGTGCACCGCGACCTCAAGCCCTCGAACGTACTGCTGTCCCCCGAGGGTCCCCGCGTCATCGACTTCGGCATCGCCAAGGCCGTCGACGCGACCCCGCTGACCGGCACGGGCATCCGCATCGGCACGCCGCTGTTCATGGCCCCCGAGCAGGCGCTCGGGCATCCTGCCGCGCCGCCGGTCGACGTGTTCGCGCTGGGAGGTCTGGCGCTGTTCGCGGCGACCGGCCGTACGCCGTTCGGTGAAGGCCCCGACCCGGCGGTGCTCTATCGCGTGGTGCATGACGAGCCGCAGCTCGACGGCTGCCCACCGGAGCTGCGCGACCTGATCGCCCGCTGCCTGGCCAAGGACCCCGCGCACCGGCCGACGCCACGCGCCCTGGTCGCCGAGCTCGAACGCTACGCGCAGCCCGGCCCTGGGCCCGAGTGGCTGCCGCCGCCTCTCACGCACGCCCTGCCCGCCTACGCGGCCCCGCCCTCGCCTCCCCCGGCCCGCACGCGGCGCACGTTCGGGCTCGGCGTCGTGGCGGGCGCCGCCGTGGCCGCCGCGGTGGTCGCGGCGGCCGTCACGGCCGTGCTGATCATGCCGGGCGCAGCCGACGGCACTCCGCTCGCTCAGCCCGCCGCGACCGTCACGGTCACCCAACAGGCACCGGCGACTACGGCCACCACCGGCCCCTCCCCCGACACCGATGAGACCACGCCGAGTCCCGTGGGCACGGCGACCGAAGGCTCGGTGGCCGGGGCGAAAGCCGGGACGCTGCTCGGCACGTACAAGGGCATCGACGTGACCCGCTACTACGGGGTCAACTTCACCGACGACCCCACTCACCCGAAGGAGAACGAGGGCGACGTCGAATACAGCGCCATCGGCCTGCGCGCGGACAAGATGGCCGTGCTCGACTCCGGCCAGAACGGCACCTACCAGGCGTGCGTCGACAACACCAAGTACATGAGCAGCTATGAAGCCGACCAGGCCAAAGGCAGGCTGGTGTGCGTCTTCGGCCAGAGCACGATCGGTCTGGTCAAGGTGACGAAGGTCAGCGAGGGTGACAGCAACTACATCACTATGGACCTGACAGTCTGGCAGCGCTGACGCCTACTCTTGAAGTCATGTCCGTGACGCCCTTGCGGGGCGGGCCGGCGCGCGAGGCCGAACTGCTCGGCGTCGTGCTCGATGTGCTGCGCGAAACCGGTTACGACCGGCTGACCATCGACGCCGTGGCCGCACGCGCGAAGGCGGGCAAGCACACCGTCTACCGGCGCTGGCCGTCCAAGGCGGAATTGGTGGTCGCGGCATTCGTCAACGCCGTCTCCACCACGCCGGTGGCGCCCGACACGGGTGAGCTGCGGGCCGATCTGCTCGGGCTGATGGAGTCGCTGGTGGGCGAGCTGGCCCGGCTGAGCGACGTCGTCGCCGGGCTGGTCGGGGAGATCCTGCACAACGCCGACCTGGCGCGCGCAGTGCAGCAGAACTACGTCGCGACGCGCCGCCGGTTGACGCTGGAGGTGTTCGAGCGGGCCTGGACCAGGGGCGAGCTGTCCCGCAGCGCCGACACCGACCTGCTGTGGCAGGTGGGCCCGGCGGTCCTGTTCTTCCGCGCGCTGGTGAGCGGCGAGCCCGTCGACAGCGAGCTGGCCCGGCGCCTCGTGGACCACGTCGTGCTACCTCTCGCCCTCAACCGCCGGTAGCCTCCCCGCCACACCTGCCTACCCCCCAAGCCAAGCCCTCGCTTGGCCCGCCACTCCCCCAGCCCTGGCTCCGTTCTTCCTCCCCCGAAGGGGGTGCCCTTCCATGGGCCTCTGCCCCGAGGGACCACCTTCTTCCACCCCCCGAAGAGGATGTCCCTCCATAGGACCTCCGCCCCGACGAACCGCCCTCTCTCCACCCCCCGAAGGGGGTATCCCTCCAAAAGGGCACCAGCCACCACGGACCGTCACACGGATGGAGCCCGGTTGCGTGACGAACCACCCGGGAAACCATGGCTACCCTAGGTCCGCCGCCGGGCGCGATACGCGCTGGCCTTGGCGCGGTTCTGGCACGACAGCCCGCAGAACCGCCGCGAGGCGTTACGCGTCACGTCGAAGAAGACCAGCGAACACCCCTCCGCCTCGCACGACCGGAGCCGTACCCCCTGCCCCACCCCGATCACCATGGCCAGCGCCGTGCCGATGTCGGCGGCCCACGCGTCGACCAGTGAGGCTCCCGGCTGGTGGAAGGCCAGCATGGGCGGCTCTCCGCTCAGGTGGGCGACGGCCGCGTACCGTACCAGCAGCGCGTTGAGCGACGCGACGGAATCGGGACCGCCGCCGAAGACGGGCCGCAGCTCGGCGGCCACCTCCGCCAGGTGGTCGGCGTCGGCGGCGGTCAGCGCCCCGGCGGGCGGCCGCTCGAGGCGGGCCGTGGCATCGAGTACGGCGGCACGGCGCGCGGCCCCGCCGGTCGGCGGCTCAAGATCGCGCCCATGCGCCTCGCCCACGGCCAGTACGTTCACCAGGAGGACGGCGAGCTCCACCCACCGGCCAACATAACTGTCTATTTGCGATTGACCAGTGATGCGCCAGGAGTCTATCGTCACTGTCATAGCTTACCTAGACAGTGAGGAATCGGCATGTCCATCGATGGCAGACTCGCCCGGCGCATGTGGCACCAGTTGGAGCCGATCCACGCGGCGCTGTACTTCTCCCCGCAGGCCTTCGAGGAGGCGGCGGCGATCGGCTACGACGTGGAGTCGCGCTGGCCGAGCTACTTCGCCTACCGCACCGCGCCGCTGGGCCGCGCGGGCACGAACCTGGCCTTCGCCACCTACTACAGCTTCAGCCCGCGAACGATCGCCGAACACGTTCCGGCCGTCTGGGACACCGCGAGTCCCGCAGAGGTGCTGCGCGCCCGCCATCGGGCCGTGGACCGTACCTATCGGACCCTGCTCGGCGACGGGGTCGGGGCGCTCGGCGAGGCCGCCGAGCTGGCCCGGCGGGTGGCGGAGAGCGTGACGGTGGGCGGACGGCCGTTCGCCGCGGCCAACCTGGACCTGCCCTGGCCCGATGAGCCGCACCTGGCGCTCTGGCACGCCGCCACCGTGCTGCGTGAGCACCGCGGCGACGGCCACCTGGTGGCACTGCAGGCGGCGGAGCTGGACCCGTGTGAGTCGCTGGTCTCCTTGGCCGCGGTCGGCGGCGCCCCGGTGGCCAACTTCGCCGGGCGCGGCTGGAGCGAGAGCGAGTGGGCCGCCGCCCAGGACCGGCTGGCCGGGCGCGGCCTGGTGGACACCGAGGGCCAGGCCACCGACCAGGGCCGGGCGCTGCGCGACCAGGTCGAGCGGATGACCGACGACCTGGCCGCCGAGCCGTGGCGGCAGCTGGGCGAGCAGCGCGCCGATCGGCTGGCTCAGCTCATCCAGCCCGTCCTGGGAGCCGTCTTCGAGGCGGGCATTCTCCCGATGACCAGCACGCTCGGCATCGCCACCGTGAAGGCCCCTGACTGACGGGCGCACCCTCCGCATTCGGCTGCGACGAGGGGCCGGAAGCGGTGAGGGTGATCCTCGCCGCCCTCACCCTGCGCAAACACGCGGGAAGTTTCGCCCGTTTGTGAAGCCCGTAGAATCCGCCTGTGAGTCGTGACGAGGAGGCCGTGCGCCACACGGTCGAGCGGATGGCGCGGATCTTCTCCGACTGGGGCTTGCCGCCCATGGCCGCGCGGGTGCTGTTCACGATGATGGCGGCCGAGGAGCGGACGCTGACGGCCGCCGAGCTCGGTGAGCGGCTCGGCGTCAGCCCGGCCGCCATATCCGGCGCGGTGCGTCTGCTCACGCAGATGCACCTGGTGGTGCGCGAGCCGGTGCCCGGATCCCGCCGCGACGTCTACCGCCTGCCCGACGACGCCTGGTACGAGCTCACGCTGACCAAGATGCCGATCTTCCGGCAGATCACCGGCGAGGCGTCGGCCGCGGTCGAGGCGGTCGGCGGCGACGGCACCGTGGCCGGCGCGAACCTGGCCAGAATGCGCGACTACTTCGAGTTCGTGGAGCGGGAGTTGCCCCAGCTCCTCGACAAATGGCGCGCACGCTGAGGAACCGAACGCTAGCCCCTGCCGTACTTCTTGTGCACGGCCTGCTTGCTCACCCCGATCGCGTTGGCGATCTGCGCCCACGGTAGCCCGGCCACCCTGGCCCGGCGCACCTGCACCGCCTCCATGCGCTCGAGTTCGTGCCGCAAGGCAGTGGTGGCCTGCAGCGCCCGCAGCGGATCCTCGTCCTGCGCCTGCCGCATCAGCGTCGCCAGGTCGTTCGTCATCCCCTTAACGTAGTCCAGCGGCCCGTCATCGCGAATCCAGGACGAGCCTCAGGCCGAGGCCGATGAGGACGACGCCGGAGATCTGCTCCAACCGCCGCCTGACCGCCGGGCGGCCCAGAAACGCCTTGGCCTTGGCGACGGTCCAGATGAGCAGGCCGTACCAGAGCAGGTCCACGAGCACCCAGACGACGGCGAGCGTGACCAGGGTGAGCGGGACGTTCTGCCCGCGCGGCACGAACTGCGGCAGGAACGACATCGCGAACACCGCCGCCTTCGGGTTGGCCAGGCAGGTCCCGAATCCGGCCAGGAACGACCTGCGCCGCCCGCTGACCGCGTCCACCTCGACCGGCGGCGCGTCCTTGCGGCGGGCCTGCCAGAGCGACTGCGCGCCCATCACGACCAGCAGCACCGCGCCCGCGACGCGCATCACGTCGTAGGCCACCTGCGAGGCCAGCACCAGCGCCGACAGGCCGAACGCGGCGGCCAGCCCCCAGATCAGGATGCCGGCCTCGTTGCCCAGGGTGGCGGCCAGGCCGGAACCGCGCCCGGCCCGCAGGGTCTGTCTGAGAATGATCGCGGTACTCACCCCGGGAACCATCGCCACCAAGATGCACGCGCCAACGAATGCGATGAGATACATGTGGGGCATCGTGGCAGAATCTCCCGGATTCAGCCGTAGATTTTTCCGAGCTCCGCGATCGCCTCGGCCATCAGCGCGCGCAGTTCGGGCGGTTCGAGCACCTCGACGCTCGCCCCGAGCCGCAGCAGCAGCCAGCGGGCGTGCGTGAGCGACTCGATCGGTACGGTGAGCGTGCGCCAGCCCTCCGCGTCCGGCTCGCCGCCCTCGGCCAGCGCGGCGGTGACGACGTCGTTGCCCATCGTGTACGCGAGCAGGCTGTCGGTGCCGGGGGCGACCTTGATGACGGCCTCGGCGGTGTACATGCGTTCGCGGAACTCGCGCGAATAGTCCTGCCAGAAGTCGCCGAGGTCGAAGCCCTCGGGCCGGTCGAACCCGCCGGGCAGGGTCTCCAGCGTCAGAATGCGCGCCACCCGGTAGGTGCGCGGCGTCTGCCCGTCGGGGGCGGCGATCAGGTACCAGGAGCCGCCCTTGAGCACGAGCCCGTAGGGGTTCACCTCCCGCTCGACGTCCTGTTGGCCCCAGCGCCGGTAGGTCATCCGCAGCCGCCGCTGCTCCCAGACCGCCGCGGCCACCTCGCTGAGGTGCGGCACGTCGTCCGCGTCGCGGTACCAGCCGGGTACGTCCATCAGGAAGCGCTCGCGCATCCGGGAGGCGTGCGAGCGCGGCTCGGGCGGCAGCGCGGCCAGCAGTTTCAGCTCCGCGCTCGCCACCACCTCCGACAGCCCCAGCTCGGCCGCGGGCCCGGGAAGGCCGGCCAGGAACAGCGACGACGCCTCCTCTGCCGTCAGCCCGGTCAGCCGGGTGCGGTAGCCGTCGAGCAGTTGGTAGCCGCCCGCCGGGCCGCGATCGGCGTAGACCGGAACGCCGGCGGCCGACAGCGCCTCGACGTCGCGATAGACGGTCCTGACCGACACCTCCAGTTCCGCGGCCAGGTCGGTGGCGGTCATCCGGCCGCGCGCCTGCAGGAGCAGCAGGAGGGAGAGCAGACGACTGGCGCGCATGGCCCCCATTGTATTGCGCACATTATTCGTGTTTGTATGAACACATGGAACGTGTGATGTCCATCATGAACGCCCTCCGCACCCACGACAGCGTCTCGGTCGCCGAGCTGGCCGCCGAGCACGGCGTGTCGGAGATGACGATCCGCCGCGATCTGGACGAGCTGGCCCAGCAGGGCGTACTCCGCCGGGTCAGAGGCGGCGCTCTGTCGCTGCTGCTGCGCGGCGAGGAGCCGCCGTTCGGGGTGCGGGAGCGCGAGGCGGTCGAGACCAAGCAGCGGATCGGCGCCGAGGTGGCCGGGCTGATCGCCGACGGCGAGGCGGTGCTGCTCGACGGTGGCACGACCGCGCTGGAAGTGGCGCGGGCGCTGCTGGACCGCCGGCTCACCGTGCTGCCGCTGGCGCTCCAGTCGGTGTCACTGCTGGCCGCGGCGCCGCGCGTACGTCTGGTGCTGCCCGGCGGAGAGGTACGGCAGGGCGAGCTGAACTTCATGGGCCCCCTGACCGAGACCTCCATCAAGGCCCTGCGCTTCGACACGGCGGTGATCGGCTGCTGCGGACTGTCCGCCGAGCACGGGCTGACCGCCCACGACCTGCCGGAGGTGGCCGTCAAGCAGGCCGCCATCGCCGCCGCCAGGCGGGTGATCGTGGCGTGCGACTCGGGCAAGTTCGCCAGGACGGCGTTCGGCGCGGTCTGCCCGATCTCGCGGCTCGACGTGGTGGTGACCGACGACGGCATTCCGCGCGAGCAGCACGACGCCCTGGCGGCCGCCGGGGTCGCCGTCCGCCTCGTACAGGAGTCCCAGTGAAGCGGCCCCGAGTAGCCGTCCGTCTCGTCCAGGAGTCGCCGTTGAACCGCGCCCGAGTCACCGCCCGTCTCGCTCAGGAGTCGCCGTGAGCCGCGCCCGGGTCGCCGTTTATCTGCTGTTCTTCCTCGCCGGGGCCGCCGTGGGCACCTGGACGGCCCGGATTGCGGCCATCAAGGAGAACCTCGGGCTGAGCGACGGGCGGCTGAGCCTGGCGCTGCTGGCCATCGCCGCCGGAGCGGTGGTGGGCATGCAGGCGGTCGGCCGCCTCGTCGACCGCTACGGCAGCAGCCGCGTCATGATCCCGGCCGCGCTGCTCCAGGGAGTCGTGCTCGTCCTGCCCGCCTACGCCGCGAACCTGGGCACGCTGGCCGCGGCGCTGTTCGGGTTCGGCGTGGTGCACGGGGTGCTGGACGTCTCGATGAACGCCAACGCGGTGGAGGTGGAACGCGCCTGGGGACGGCCGATCATGTCGTCCTTCCACGCGGTGTTCAGCATCGGCGGGTTCGCCGGCGCCGCGGCCGGCGGACTGTTCGCGCACCTGGCGCTCTCCCCCGCCGTCACGTTCCTGTCCGTCGGGGCGGTGATCGCGCTCCTGGCCGCGTGGGCGGCGGCCTGGGCGCTACGCTCCCGCCCTGCCCCGGTGATCTCGGCCGACGGAGTACACCCGGGGCTGCCCAAGGGCATCCTCTTCCTCGGCGTGCTGGCTTTCTGCTGCCTGGTGGGCGAGGGCGCGGCGGCCGACTGGAGCTCGGTCTACCTGCGGGAGGACCTGGCCGCGTCCGCGGGGTTCGCGGCGGCGGGATATGCGGCGTTCTCCATCATGATGACGGCGGGACGCCTGGCCGGGGACCGGCTGGCCGCCCGCTTCGGGCCGGTGGCGCTGGTGCGCGGGTGCGGGCTGCTGGCCGCCGCCGGGCTGGGACTGGCCCTGACGATCGGGCATCCGGTGGCGGCGGTGGCCGGGTTCGGGTGCTTCGGGGCGGGGTTGTCGTGCATCGTGCCGCAGGTGTTCTCCGCCGCCGGGCATCGTGACCCGGCGTTCGCGGGGCGGGCGCTGGCGAGGGTGGCGAGCATCGGCTATCTGGGGTTCCTGTCCGGGCCGGTGCTCATCGGGGGCATCGCCGAACTCTCCGGGCTGCCGCGGGCACTGGCCGTACCGGCGCTGCTGGCCGCGTTCGTGGCGCTGGCCGCGACCGCGCTACGCACTCGTACGACCGAGCCGGTCGGATCCTAAACGATCGGGTCGGGACCGGTCGGGTCGGAACCGGTCGGGTCGGAACCGGTTGACGGTTGCCGGTCGGGTCCTAGCCGAACTGCTGCCAGCCCAGCCTGATCACCATGGCCACCACCACGCACAGCAGCACGACGCGGACGAAGCCCGTGCCGCGCTTGAGCGCCATGCGGGCGCCCAGCTGCGCGCCCGCCACGTTGCAGACGGCCATCCCCAGGCCCAGCCCCCACAGCAGGTGACCCTGCCAGCCGAACACGAACAGCGCGCCCAGATTGGTCCCGGTATTGATGATCTTCGCCGAGGCGGAGGCCGACACGAAGTCGAGCCCGAGGATCGTGGTGAACGCGATGATCAGGAAGGTCCCCGTACCCGGCCCCATGATGCCGTCGTAGAAGGCGATGCCCACGCCCGCGATCGTCACCGCCGCCACGACGCGGCCGTTCGTCCGCAGATGGGGCTGCGGCACCGAGCCCATAGCCGGACGCAGCGTCACGAAGGCGGCCACACCGACCAGCACCGCCATCACGGCGGGGCGCAGCACCTCGGCCGAGATCGCGGCCGCGGCCAGGGCGCCCAGCCCGGCGCTGACCACGGCCAGCCCCACGCCGGGCAGCGCGACCGCCCGGTCCAGCTTCGTGGTGCGCGCGTAGGTCACGGCGGCCGAGGCGGTGCCGAAGACGGAGGAGAGCTTGTTGGTGGCCATCGCTTGTACGGGCGGTATGCCCGTCACCATCACCGCGGGCAACTGCACCAGCCCGCCACCACCCACGACGGCGTCGACCCAGCCCGCGCACAGGGCAGCCACCAACACCAACACCACATGCTCCAGCGGCACGCCACTCCCCCGATTTCCCCCGATAACCGCCAGAAGCGTATATGTCCTGCTTTCGCAGTAGGTCAGGTGGGATGCCCCTTTGGTCCCGAAGGGCGCGGGACGGCCGCTACACACCAGGCTCAAAGCAGGCCGCCCCGCGCGTCCTCGTCCTCGCCGTCGGTGGCCGCGTCCGCACTTCACGCGTCCGCACTTCAGCAGGCAGCCGCCGGCGGCCCGCCTCGGTGGCCGAGGTGCTCGGCCGCCACCCCGAGGTGGCCGACGTGGCCGTGATCGGCCGGCCGAGGCGGCCGGCGGCCACTGCGTGCTTCAGCGGGCGTGGCTGCCAGCGTCCGGTTCCACGCCTCAGCGGGTGGTGGTCAGTGTCCGTTTCCGGGAGGCGTAGATGTCGTCGATCAGGTGGTACGAGCGTGCCTGCTCGGCGGTGAAGATCCGGTCCCGCTCGATGTCCTTCCTGACCTCCAGCTCCGTCCTGCCCGTGTGCCGGGCCAGCATGGCCTCCTGCTGGTCGCGCATGCGCAGGATCTCCCTGGCGTGGATCTCCATGTCGCTCGACTGGCCCCGGCCGCCCTCGGTGGCGGGCTGGTGCAGCAGGATGCGGGCGTGCGGCAGGGCGGCGCGCTTGCCGGGCGTGCCCGCCGCCAGCAGGACCGCGGCGGCCGAGGACGCCTCGCCGATGCAGACGGTGTGGATCTCCGGCCGGACGAACTGCATCGTGTCGTAGATCGCCGTCATGGCGGTGAACGAGCCGCCCGGCGAGTTGATGTACATGTTGATGTCCTGGTCGGGGTCGAGCGACTCCAGCGTCAGCAGCTGCGCCATCACGTCATTGGCGCTGGTGTCGTCGATCGGCGTGCCCACGAAGATGACCCGGTCCTCGAACAGCTTGTTGTACGGGTTCATCTCCTTGATGCCGTAAGAGGTGCGCTCGGTGAACGAGGGCAGCACGTAACGTCCGCTCATGTCAGTTCATCCCCTCGGCCAGGTGGTCGACGAATCCGTATTCGAGCGCCTCCTGCGCGGTGAACCAGCGGTCGCGGTCGGAGTCGGCCTGGATCTGCTCCAACGGCCGGCCGGTGTGCTGGGCGATGATCTCGGCCAGCCTGCGCTTGGTGTAGAGCAGGCTCTCCGCCTGGATCTGGATGTCGCTGGCCGAGCCGCCGATGCCGCCGAGCGGCTGGTGCATGACGATCCGCGCGTTGGGCAGCGCGTAGCGCTTGCCGGGGGCGCCGGCGCACAGCAGCAGCTGCCCCATGGAGGCGGCGAAGCCCATCGCGACCGTCGCGACGTCGCACGGGACGAACTGCATCATGTCGTAAAGAGCCATCCCCGCGGTCACCGATCCGCCGGGCGAATTGATGTAAAGCGTTATGTCCCGATTCGGGTCCTCAGCCGCCAGCAAAAGGAGCTCGCCGCACAGCCGATTGCATATCTCGTCGTCGACCTCCTGGCCGAGAACAAGGATGCGCTCCTTCAGCAGGCGCTGGCTTACCTGGTCAGGCCAGGCCGCGCGCTGGGTCTCCGTCATGGAATCGCCTTTCTCTCGAACTATTCAACGACGCTAGACCCGGACCGCCGGAATTCCAGCTCCTTTTCGCTGGGGGCGCATTTCTCTAAAGGCGCATTCCACCGAGAGCGAATAACCATCGACATACAATCGCGAGTGTGAGATGGAACCTGCCCCGGCGATGGGCGTGCCTGATCCTCGGCGGCGCGCTGCTGATGCCGTACATGATGGCCGGGGTCCTGACGTCGGGCCTGCTCCAGGGCCAGTCGGTCAATATGTTCCTGCCCGCCCAGCTCGGGGTGTTCGTGGCGGTGCTGCCGGTGGTGACGCTGACCGGGCTGTTCCTGCCGGTACGGGCGCTGGAGGTGAGCGCCGCTCAAGGGCTGCTCGGCGTCGGCGTGGAGACGCCGCCCAGGCAGGCGCGCCGGTCGTGGGAGGAACGGTGGCGCACGACCGCCTGGTACACCCTCCACCTGGGAGTCGGCGGCGTGGCGAGCGGGTTCACGCTGGCCGGGATTCCGTTCACGGTCTTCACGTTCGCGGTGCCGTTCGTCGGCGGGCCCGCGCGCCTGCTGGGGTTCGACGTCGAGCCGGGCTGGGCGGCACTGGGCTGGCCGCTGCTCGGGCTGGTCGTGCTGGGCGCGGTGGTGCTGGTCGCGGCCGGTGGGGGCGCCCTGCTGGCCCGGCTGGCCCCCGCGCTGCTCGGCCCCACCCCGGGCGAACGACTGGCCGCGGCCGAGCGTCAGGCCCGTACGCTGGCCGAGCGCAACCGCCTGGCGCGCGAACTGCACGACTCCGTCGGTCACGCCCTGAGCGTCGTCACCCTCCAGGCCGCCGCGGCCGGGCGGGTGCTCGACCGTGACCCGGAGACGGCCAGGACGGCCCTGGCGGCCATCGAGCAGTCGGCCCGCGCCGCCCTGGACGATCTCGACCACGTCCTCGGCGTCCTGCGCGACGGCTCCCCACCCCCGGAGGCCGGGCCGCCGCAGGCGACACTGGCCGATCTCGGCGACCTCGCCACCGCCACCGGCGCCGACGTGCGCCCCGAGGTGGGCGACCTGACCGGCGTGCCCGCCGTGGTCTCCAGGGAGGCCTACCGGATCGTCCAGGAAGCACTGACCAACGCCATCAAACACGGTCAGGGGCCGGTACGCCTGGCCGTCGCCGTACAGGACGACGACCTGAGAGTGGAGATCACCAACGGGACCGCCACGACCGGCGCCCGGTTGGATGGTCGGTCAAGCGCACAGACCAGACAGACCCATCGGTCAAGCGCGCAGACCAAGCGGCCGGGCATGGAACCGGACAGCCGGTCGGCCGCCGGATCCGGCGGCCGGTCGGGTGGTCGGGGTGTGACCGGTATGGGGGAGCGTGTCCGGCTGCTGCGCGGCGATCTGGAGGCGGGACCGGTGGAGGGCGGCTGGCGCGTGTCCGTCCGGCTGCCACTACGGTCGGTTCCGTGACACCCCCATGGTCGGCCCCCTCATGGTCGACACCCTCATGGTTGACATCGCCACGGTCTGCGTCCCGGCGATCGGCACAGCCACGGTCGGCGCCCCGGCGGGCGGCGCCCCGGCGGGCGACGTTCCGGCGGGCGGGCTCGTGACGCTCAAGGTCGTGATCGCCGACGACGAGGACCTCATCCGGGCCGGTCTGCGGGTCATCATCGACGCCGAGCCGGGGCTGAGCGTGGTCGGCGAGGCCGGTGACGGTGCCGCGGTGGTGCCCGTGGTGCGCCGCGAGCGGCCCGACGTGGTCCTGATGGACGTACGCATGCCCGCCGTGGACGGCATCCAGGCCACCCGGCGCCTGGTGGCCATGGACGAGGCGCCCAAGGTGCTGGTGGTCACCACGTTCGAGAACGACGACTACGTCTACGAGGCGTTGCGGGCGGGCGCCAGCGGGTTCCTGCTCAAGCGGACCAGGCCCGACGAGCTGGTCCACGCGATCAAGCTGGTGGCGGCCGGGGAGTCGCTGCTGTTCCCGGCGGCGATCCGGACGCTGGCCGGCCGCCAGTCCCCTGCCGCCCGGCCCGCCTCGGTGCCCGGCATCGGGCGGCTGACGGGCCGCGAGGGTGACGTGCTGCGGCTGATGACCAGGGGGCTGTCCAACGGCGAGATCGCCGCCGAGCTGGTCGTCAGCCAGGAGACCGTCAAGACGCACGTCGGCAACGTGCTCACGAAGCTGGGCGCGCGAGACCGCACCCAGGCCGTGATCGCCGCCTACGAGTCGGGCTTCGTCTCGCCCCGCTGAGATCATCCCGCCGAGATCTGGCCTCACCCGGCTAAGACGAAGCCTCGCCCCGCCGTACGAGCTGCGACAGCGGTAGTGCCGTGCTCTCCGCGACCGTCATCCCAGTGGCGGCCAGGTGTGCGTCCACCAGCCGCAACCCCACCGCATATCCCGCCATGTCCGGAATACCGCGAGGCTCCTGCCCGAACCGCGCCACGGTGGTGTCCCCCAGCACGTACGCGGACGTGAGGTGCATCCCCTCCAGGTCGAAGTCGGCCATGATCTTCTCGTCGGCCCGCTCCAGCTCCTCGCCGCTGACCATCGACGACCACGGCCCCATGGCCTCGACCCCCGACAGCTCCCGTACGAACGCCTCCGCCAGCCCTTCGGAGATCACGTGCTCCCCCACCGTCGGGTGCCACGGCACGTTGGTGTAGCGCGCCTGGTGGTGGAACTCGTGGACGGCACAGTGCGCGATCCTGCCGATGATCTCCTCCGACGGCCAGCCGAGCAGGTACAGCAGGCCAGGCGAGCTGCCCATCCCGTAGTAGCCGCCCGTGACCTTCATCAGCTGCTCGCTGCCGGGATCGCCCAGCACGAACAGCACCCGCAACGACTCGGGCAGCTTGAGGTGGGACAGCCGATCGGCGGCCCGGTGCAGCTCGCCCTCGATCTGCCCCAGGACGTCCGCCTCCATCATGGCGTGGAGCGCGGGCAGATACCGCGGGTCCTCGGCGTCCACCCGGAAGCCGCTGCCCTGGTGGTGGATGTCGACGATGTCGCCAGGCACCGGGATGACCTGGCGGATGGGCTCGAGCAGCTCGCGCAGCAGGTCGGTGCGCCGCTCCAGCGGCTGCGCCAGCAGCTCGGCCATGGGCGTGAGCGTGTCTTGAACGATGAATTCCATGCCCACGGACGCTAGAACCTCACGTAACGTGAGGCTCAAACCATTTAACAGCGGTCAGAGCGGCGAGCCGTCTCCCGTGTCCTCGCCGGGCGACGGCCCCGGCGTGCCCTGCCCGCTCTTGCTCGGCGCCGGCGTCTGGCTGGGCGTCGGCTGCTGCGGCTCCGGCGAGGCCGGCGTAGGGGGCGCCGTCGGCTGGAAGTTCGTCGGCGGCAGTGGCCTGGGCAGCGGCTCGGCGTCCTCCCTGCCCATGATCAGCAGCAACGCGATCACCGTGGCCAGCAGCAACAGCACGGCCAGCGCCAGCGCGGCCAGCAGCACCCGCCGGCGGGTCTCGGTGAGCGGCCGGCGGCCGCGCGGTTGGCCGGGCAGGGCGGGAGCGCGGTCGGTCAGCCAGTACGGCACGAAGTCCGGGCCGTGCGCCTGGCCGATGAGGGTGCCGCCGACCATCACCGGCTCCAGGAACCACTCGGCCCCCGGCCGGCCCGGCGCGTACGGCACCGCTACCCAGGGCGCCGTGCCGGTCTCCATCGCCAGAACCTCCGGCGCGCCGTCCAGCACCGCGGCGCGCGTCTTGGTGGCCCGGCCGAGCCAGCCGCGCATGCCGGCGGGCGCGGCCTCGCGCATCACGGTCACGAACCGTTCGCGCGCGGCGGCGTCGAAGGCGGCGCCCCGGGTCAGCACGGCCAGGGAGACGGCGCGCCCGTCCGCCCCCTGCCCGAGGTAGACGAAACCGGCCGGCGCCGAGTGCAGGCGGGCCTGCACCACGAACGGCCCCAGCCGGGGCGGATCTCCGTACTGCAGCGGACTGGCCACGTTTGCCATGAAAGCACAGACCGGCGCCGTGCACGTTTGCGGGACGTTTGGTGGAATGGCGTCATGAGCGTCGCCGAAGATTTGCCAGACGAAACCGATGCGGCCGTGCTGCGTCAGACCCTTGACGAGGTCCGGCGGGTGATCGTCGGCCAGGACCACATGGTCGAGAGGCTGGTCGTCGCGTTGCTGGCCCGCGGTCACTGCCTGCTGGAAGGCGTGCCAGGCGTCGCCAAGACCCTCGCCGCGTCCACCTTGGCCACGGTGGTGGGCGGCACGTTCGCCCGGATCCAGTTCACCCCGGACCTGGTGCCGAGCGACATCGTCGGCACCCGCGTGTTCCATCCCTCCAACGAGAAGTTCGACGTCGAACTGGGTCCGGTGTTCGTCAACTTCCTGCTCGCCGACGAGATCAACCGGGCGCCCGCCAAGGTTCAGTCGGCGCTGCTGGAGGTGATGGCCGAGCGCCAGGTCACGCTGGCCGGGGTCACGCACCAGCTGCCCAAGCCGTTCATCGTGCTGGCCACCCAGAACCCGATCGAGTCCGAAGGCGTCTACCCGCTGCCCGAGGTGCAGCGCGACCGGTTCCTGTTCCGCGTACGGGTGCCGCACCCGAGCGCACACGAGGAGCTGGAGATCCTGCACCGCATGAGCGTCACCCCGCCGACGCCCGAGCGCGTGCTGGACCCCACGCGGCTGATGGCGCTGCAGGAGGCGGCCGAGCAGATCTCGGTCCACCAGCTCGTCGCCGACTATGTCGTACGGCTGGTCATGTCCACCCGATCGCCCGCCGAGTACGGGCTGGGCCAGCTGGCCGACACCATCGAGATCGGCGTCAGCCCGCGCGCCACGCTCGGCCTGGTCTCCGCCGGGCGCGCCCTGGCCCTGCTGCGCGGCCGTGACTACCTGCTGCCCGACGACGTACGGGACGTGGCCGTCGACGTGATGTCGCACCGGCTGATGCTCACCTTCGACGCGCTGGCCGACGGCGTCGATCCCGAACAGGTCGTCCGGCAGATCCTGCACGCCGTACCGCCGCCCCTCGTCGTCTGGAACCAGAACCGATGACGGAAACGGAGCGCGGCCGATGAGGACGGCCGAGCAGGCGCTGCGGCGGCTGGAGCTGACGGTGACCCGGCGGCTCGACGGGCTGCTGCACGGCGCTCACCTGGGGCTGCTGCCGGGAACGGGCAGCGAGGCGGGCGACAGCCGCGTCTACGTGCCCGGCGAGGACGACGTGCGCCGGATGGACTGGGCGGTCACCGCCCGCACGACCGTGCCGCACGTCCGCGACCTGATCGCCGACCGCGAGCTGGAGACGTGGGCGCTGGCCGATCTGTCGCCCAGCATGGACTTCGGCACCGCCGAGAGCGACAAGCGCGACCTGGTGGTGGCCGCGGTGGGCGCGATCGGGTTCCTGTCCAGCCGGATGGGCGACCGGTTCGGGGCGCTGGTGCTGCACGACGAGTTCGTGCACCGGATGCCGGCGCGCACCGGGCGGCCCGCCCTGTACGGGCTGCTGCACTCGCTGATGGACGCGCCGCGCGGGCAGGCCGTACCCGACGCGCCCGACCTGGCGGAGGGCATCGACGTGCTGGCCGCCACCCGCAGGCGGCGCGGCATGCGGCTGATCGTGTCGGATTTCCTCGACGCCAAGCCCGAGCTCGACCCCGGCGCCGAGCGGCCCTGGGAGCGGCCGATCAAGCGATTGTCGGCCCGCCACCAGGTGCTGGCCGTGGAGATCATCGATCCGCGCGAGCTCGAACTCCCCGATGTGGGCCGGGTCGCGTTCGCCGACCCCGAGAGCGGGCACGTACGCGAAGTGCACCTTTCCCCTAAAGTACGCCGAGACTATGCCGAAGCCGCAGCACTGCAACGCGAAGGCACCAAGGCCGCGCTGCGCCGCGCCGGTGTGGCGCACCTGGTGCTGCGGACCGACAGGGACTGGGTGTTCGACATCGCGCAGTTCGTCCTCCGCCAGCGGCGCATGACCCATCTCGCCCATCGGAGGGCACGTGCGTAGCAGGACCAGCGTCGAACAGCGCGACAATGGCCCTATGCCGAAAAAGGAGGCAGGGTGACCTTTCTGTCGCCGGCGTGGTTGTGGCTGTTCGCGGTGGTGGCGCTGCTCGTGGTCGGATACGTCGTGGCGCAGTTCGCCCGGCGCCGCTACACCGTGCGCTTCACCAACCTCGCGCTGCTCGACCTGGTCGCGCCCGCGGGCCCCGGCTGGCGGCGGCACGTGGCGCCGCTGCTGTTCCTGGCCATGATGTCGCTCCTGGTCATCGGCGCGGCCAAGCCGGCCGACCAGGTGAAGGTGCCGCGCGACCGGGCCACCATCATGATCGCGCTGGACGTGTCGCTGTCCATGGACGCCGACGACGTCCAGCCCAACAGGATCAGCGCCGCCAAGGCGGCCGCCCAGGCGTTCGCCAGGGAGCTGCCCGACCGCTTCAACGTCGGCGTGGTCTCCTTCGCCCGCTCGGCCAACGTGGTCATCGCCCCCACCACCGACCACCAGGCCGTCGTGACCGCGATCGGCAACCTGACCACCCGGCCGGGCACCGCGATCGGCGAGGCGGTGTTCAACTCGCTCGACTCCGTGCGCTCCTTCGACCAGCAGGCCGCCACCGACCCGCCACCGGCCGCGATCGTGCTGCTGTCCGACGGCGACAACACCTCGGGCCGGGGCGTCAACGAGGCCATCGACGCCGCCCAGCAGGCCCGGGTGCCGGTCTCCACCATCGCGTACGGCACGCAGGAGGGCACCGTCTCCATCGATGGCCGGCCGGTGAACGTGCCGGTCAACAAGCAGACCCTGCAGTCACTGTCCGACGGCACCAGCGGCCGGGCCTACGCCGCGGAGTCCGGCAGCGAGCTGCGTGACGTCTACGAGCAGATCGGCACCTCGCTCGGCTTCAAGCTGGTGGACCAGGAGGTCACCCAGTGGTTCATCGTGGCCGCCATCGTGGCCGGACTGCTGGTGGCGGGTGCCGCGGTCCTGTTCGGTGCCCGGATCCCGTAACGTTTTGGCACGTGGCCCACTACTTCTCCGAACAGCCGCGGACCGCGAGCCGGCCGGGCTCCGTCGACCTGGTGCTGCCCGACCTGCACCTGCGATTGGAGACCGACCGGGGGGTGTTCTCGCCCGAGCGGGTCGATCTCGGCACCCGCGTGCTGCTGGAGAGCGTCCCGCCGCCGCCACAGGAGGGCGACCTGCTCGACCTGGGCTGCGGCTACGGCCCGATCGCGCTGACCATGGCCTCGCGGGCGCCCGGCGCGACCGTCTGGGCCGTGGATGTGAACCGGCGCAGCGTGGAGCTCACGGCGCGCAATGCCCAGGCCGCGCGCCTTGACAAAGTAAGGTCGCTGCATATCGACGAGGTACCCGATGACGTGAAATTTCGGGCTATCTGGTCTAATCCCGCTATCCGTATTGGCAAGCCCGCCCTGCACGAGATGCTCACCCGCTGGCTCACCCGGCTGACGCCCGACGGCGTCGCCTACCTGGTCGTACAGAAGCACCTCGGCTCCGACTCGCTGCAGCGCTGGCTCGGCGAGCAGGGCTGGCAGGCCGGCCGCGCGGCCTCCCGCGCCGCCTACCGAATCCTGAAGGTAACCCGATGAGAAGGCAGCTGCGCCCCACCGACGTCAAGCGGCTCAACCGCACCTGGCGCAGAAACACCTCGAACCGGCTGTCGCTGATCCTCGAGTCGGTCACCGGCCCGTTCAACGTCGGCTCGATCTTCCGCAGCGCCGCCGCGTTCGGCGTCGACCAGATCTGGCTGGCGGGCAACGCCACCCCGCCGACCAACCCGAAGGCGGGCAAGACGGCACTCGGCACCGAGCGGCTGGTCACCTGGCACGAGCCGGTCCCCGCCGTCGACGCCGTGAAGGCCGCCCGCGAGGACGGCTACTCCGTGCTGGCCATCGAACTGACCGCCGAGGCCGTGCCCCTGCACCAGGCCGACCTGGGCCGCGACGTGTGCCTGGTGGTCGGCAGCGAGGACCACGGCTGCTCACCGGCCCTGCTCGACGCCGTCGACGGGGTCTGCTACATCCCGCAGGTCGGGCGGGTCGGCTCGTTCAACGTCTCAGTGGCCGCCGCCATCGCGCTGGCCGAGGCCCGGCGCCAGGAATGGCAGAATCTCCCTGATTCGTAACCTTATTTTTCACCCACGGAAGGCATACTTCAGGACGTGCTCAGCCGCCGCTTCGCGTTTCTCGATCATCCGGGCCCGCTGGCCTTCGCGCATCGCGGGGGCGCCGCCGAGGGCGCCGAGAACTCCGTCGCGGCCTTCGAGCAGGCCGTCCGGCTGGGCTATCGCTACCTGGAGACCGACGCGCACGCCACGGCCGACGGCGTGCTGCTCGCCTTCCACGACCACACCCTCGACCGGGTCACCGACCGGCGCGGCCGCATCTCGGAGCTGCCCTACAGCACGGTCAGGCGGGCGCGCATCGGGGGTGTGCACGAGATCCCGCTGCTGGAGGATCTGCTCGGCGGCTGGCCGGAGATCCGCTTCAACATCGACGTGAAGGAGGCCGCCGCGATCGCGCCGCTCGCCGAGGCGGTCCGGCGCACCGGGGCCTACGACCGGATCTGCCTGACCTCCTTCTCCGACGAGCGCCTGGTGCTGGCCAGGGCCGCGCTCGGCCGGGAGGTCTGCTCGGCGCTCGGCCCGCGCGGCGTCGCCGCACTGCGCGCCGCCGCGTCCACCTCCGGCTACGGCCGGCTGCTGACCCGGCTCAAGCGCGCGGGCGTGCCCTGCGCGCAGGTGCCGGTGGGCTTCCGCGGCCTGCGCGTCACCACCGGCCGTCTCATCCGTACGGCGCACGCCATCGGCATGCAGGTGCACGTATGGACGATCAACGACCCCGCCCGCATGGAGCACCTGCTCGACCTCGGCGTCGACGGTGTCATGACCGACAACGTCACCGGCCTGCGTGACGTGCTGGAGCGTCGCGGCCTGTGGCATCCGGGCCGCATGGCCGCATAGGAGCGACACGACACATGCCCGTACCCGCACCCCCCGCGGCTCCCGACGACACCGCCGACTCTCCCTCGGCACGCAGGCGCGAACAACGCGGCTGGTACGTCTACGACTGGGCCAACTCCGCCTTCTACACCACGATCATCTCGGTCTTCCTCAGCCCGTACCTCATCTCGGTCGCCAGGACCGCGGCCTGCGCCAAGGACTTCCCCTCAATCGCGGCCGCCACCTGCTCGACCGACTTCGACAAGCTGGCCGAGGCCAACCCGGGCCTGGGCTACGTGGACGTGCTGGGCGCCGACATCAGACCGGCCGCCTTCTTCGGGCTGACGCTGACCGTGGCGGTGCTGCTGCAGATCCTCTTCCTGCCGGTCGTGGGCGCGCTGGCCGACCACACCGGGCGCAAGAAGGAGATGCTCGGCGGCTTCGCCTACGTGGGCGCGCTGGCCACCGTGGGCCTGTACTTCCTCGAGGGCGACCGCTACATGCTGGGCGGGGTGCTGTTCATCCTGGCCAACCTGGCCTACGGCTCGTCCGTGGTGGTCTACGACTCGTTCCTGCCGCAGATCTCCACCGCCGAGGAACGCGACCGCGTCTCCTCGCGCGGCTGGGCGATCGGCTACCTGGGCGGCGGCGTGCTGCTCGCGCTCAACCTGGTCCTCTACCTCAAGCACGAGAGCTTCGGGCTGGACGAGGGCATGTCGGTGCGGATCAGCATGATGTCGGCGGGCCTGTGGTGGGCGATCTTCACGATCGTCCCCCTGCTGAGACTCCGCAACCGGCCGGTCGCGGCCCACGAGAGCACGGCGCTGCGCTCTGTCGGCGGCAGCTTCAGGCAGCTCGGCCGTACGCTGAGCGAGCTGCGCCAATATCCGCTGACGCTGCTGTTCCTGGTGGCCTACCTCGTCTACAACGACGGCGTGCAGACCGTCATCGGCAACAGCTCGGCCTTCGCCTCCGAGGCGCTCAAGCTGAGCAAGGAGACGCAGATCAGCGCGATCCTCATGGTGCAGTTCGTGGCGTTCTTCGGCGCCCTGCTGATGGGCTGGCTGGCCCGCCGGTTCGGCACCAAGCACACGGTGCTGGGCAGCCTGGTGGTGTGGACGGTGATCGTGCTGATCGCGTACTTCCTGCAGGAGAAGGCCGCCCTGCAGTTCTACCTGCTCGCGTTCGCCATCTCGATCGTGCTGGGCGGCACCCAGGCGCTGTCGCGCTCGCTGTTCTCGCTGGTGATCCCGAAGGGGCGGGAGGCCGAATACTTCAGCCTGCTGCAGATCAGCGACAAGGGGTCGGCGTTCATCGGCTCCCTGACGGTGACGATCGCGATCCAGCTCACCAACAGCTACCGGATCGCCATCATCTCGATGATCATCTTCTTCGTGATCGGCTTCGTCCTGCTGGCCATGGTCAACCTGCCGAAGGCCATCCGCGACGCGGGCAACGAGGTGCCCGCGCGGATCTGACGCCTTTGCCGTGTCTTACGGGGCCGCCTCGCCGTCTTGCGGGGCGGCCCCGTCGCGTCCGCCGGGGGCGAGCTCGTCGCGTCTGCCGGGGGCGGCGAGGACCATCGTGCCGGGCCCCTGAGCGGCGCCGGGGCCGCCTACGGCCCGCACCGTGTCCGCGTCGGCCCGCCCCCCGCAGTGCGGGCACGTCACGACCGGCGTGAACTGCTCGCCGCAGGAGTGCACCAGCAGCGCGGGCGGCCCGCCGGGCGGGGTCGCCCAGCGGTCCCCCCAGGCCATCAGCGTGAACAGCGCGGGCACGATGTCACGACCCGCCTCGGTCAGCGTGTACGTGAAGCGCACCGGCCGTTCCTGATAGGGCCGCCGCTCCACCACCCCCGACTCCACCAGGCGCTCCAGCCGCCGCGTCAGCAGGTTGCGCGAGATGCCCAGATCCTCCGCGAGATCGTCGAACCGGCACACCCCCAGGAACAGATCCCGCAGGATCAACGGCGTCCACGGCTCGGCGACCACGCCGACGGCCTGAGCGATGGAGCAGTGCATCTCTCCGAACCTGTTCACGACCCCAGCATAGTGGGTTGATAAAGTGAACTCATGACAGTTCACATTCAGGACTCACCTGCCCGCGCCTACCGCGAGGCCGGCGAGGCGAAGAACGTCAACGCGATCATGTCCGCCCTGGCGCCGGACGTGATCTTCCACTCCCCCCTCAGCGCCACGGCGACCTTCCACGGCCAGGAGCAGGTACGCGACCTGTTCACGGCGGCGATGAGCGCCCTGTCCGATCTGCGCTACCACACGGACGTGGGCGACGAGCGAACCCGCATGCTCGCCGCCACCGCCCGCCTGGGCCGCCAGGAGATCGAGGAGTCGGCCCTGCTGCACCTCGACGACCAGGGCCTGATCAAGGAGATCACCATGTGGATCAGGCCGCTGCCGGGTCTGACCGCCATGATGGCCGCCCTCGGCCCCGCCCTGGCCAGGGCGACGGGCAAGCCGGGCCTGCCGCTACTGGTCGGCGCGGCCACGAAGCCACTGGCCGCGATGACCCGCCTCGGCGACCGCACCCTCGTACCCCTGCTCGCCAAGCGAGAGCACCGCTCTTGACATCAACGCTCCAAAGGGAGAGCATTGCTCACACAAGAGAGCAATGCCCTTCCCCTTTGGAGTGACCATGAACGCCCGGCTGACCTCTGCGGCCTTCGCCGCCGGCGGTGTGCTGTTCCTCATCTATCCGGCCGTGCGGCCGTCCGGCGACGACGCGGCCGCCATGGCGTCGGGCGCGTGGGTATACGGCCACCTGGCCGCCATGATCGGCTTCATCCTCACCGGGCTGGCCGTCCTGGGACTGCACCAGGTGCTGGGCGACCGGCTGTCGCTGCGGGCGGCGGCGGTGACGTGGATCGGCGCGGGCCTCACCCTGCCCTACTACGGCGCCGAGGACTTCGGGCTGAACGTCATCGCCCGCCGGTCGCTGCGCGACCACGCTCCGGCGCTGATGGAGCTGGCCGCGGAGTTCCGGTTCGGGCCGGTGGCGGTGACCATGTTCGCCGCCGGGCTCGCGCTGCTGGGCGTGGGGGCGGTCATGGCGGCGGTGGCCGTGTGGCGGTCCGGCACGCTGGCCAGGTGGAGCGGGGTGCCGTTCGCAGTGGGGTTCGCGCTGTTCATCCCGCAGTTCTTCGGGCCGTACTCGCTGCGGATCGCGCACGGCGCGCTGATCGCCGTCGGCGGCCTCTGGCTGGCCGTCGCGCTGTGGCGCGCACGATCCACGGCGCCGAGCTCCCCGACTCGCACGCCCGCGGCCGCCCATCGGTGAGCCCAGCAGTGAAGGGCGCGACATCGGCGTGAGCGCTCGTCGGTGAAGGGCGCTACGTCGGTGAAGGCGCTAGGGGGACAGCAGGAGGGCCGGGTGGCCGATGACGCGTTCGATCACCACGCCGGCCGCGCCGAGCACCGCGGCGTTCCCCGCCAGCTCCGAGGCGACCACCGGCGGTACGGCGGTACGCAGCGAGCCGCTCCCCTCCCCCAGCGCGGCCTCGACCGCCGGGCCGATCCATGAGGCCAGCGGCGAGAAGATGCCGCCGAGGACGATCGCGCCGGGGTCGACCAGGTTGACGGCCGAGGCGAGGGTGGCGCCGAGTGCCCGGCCCGCGCCGTCGAGCGCGGCCAGCGCCCGCTGGTCCGAGCGCTCCAGCAGGTCAAGGAGCTCCCTGATCGGGCCGTCCGGCTTGGCCGCCGTGGTGGCCGTGACGGCGGGCAGCCCGGCGGCGCGCAGGATGGCGTCCTGACCGGCGATCTGCTCCAGGCAGCCGCGCCCGCCGCAGGTGCACGGCGCGCCGCCCGGCTCCACGACGAGGTGGCCGAGCTCGCCGGCGAACCCGTGCGTGCCGCGCAGCACCTGACCGTCCATGACGATGCCGGCGCCGATCCCGATCTCACCCGAGACGTGGATGAAGCCGCCGTGCCGCGCGCCGTCGCCGAACCACAGCTCCGCCAGCGCGGCCAGGTTGGCCTCATTGTCGTGGGTGGCGGGGATCGGCAGGTCGGGCAGCGCGTCGCGGAGCAGGGCACTGACCGGGACGTCGGTCCAGCCGAGGTTCGGGGCGCGGCGGACCAGGCCGTTCTCCCGGTCGAGCAGGCCGGGGACGGCGACCGTCGCGCCCGCCACCGCCAGGCCCTGCCCGGCGGCCGCGGCGACGGCCTCGGCGGCCAGCCGCCCCAGCGAGGAGATCACCGACTCGGGCGCACGCCCCCGGTTGTCGAAGGTCACGAGCTGGTGGTAGCGGGTGCGCCGGCCCAGGTCCAGTACGCACGCGGCGAGGTAGTCGACGTTGATCTCCAGCCCGAGCGCGGCGGCGCCGTCGCCGTTGACCGAGACGGCGATCCCGGGCCGGCCGCGCTCGCCGCCCTGGACCAGCGCGCCGTCCTGGACCAGCCCGGCGCCTTCGAGCACCGCGAGCAGGTTGGAGACGGTGGTCTTGGTGAACCCGGTCTGCTCGGCGAGCCGGGCACGGGTGACCGGCTGGCAGCGTACGACCTGCTCCAGCACCACGGCGAGATTGCGTTCGCGCATGGTGGCGTGCCGGAGCGGCCCTTCCCTGGGTTTTGTCACAATCTAAGACTAATGGGTCTTCCTGGTGATTCGCTGGTCTGTTAGGCTATTTAATCCATACAGTTGACTAATATGGAGTCCTGGTGACAGAGGCACTGGTGGCCGGGGTCGACTCCTCGACTCAGTCGACGAAGATCGTGCTGTGCCGGGCCGGTGACGGCACAGTGGTCGACGAGTTCGCGGCCCCGCATCCCGACGGCACGGAGTGCCATCCCCACCATTGGGAGAGCGCGCTCGACAAGGGGCGGCACCTGCTGGAGCGGGCCGCGGCCGTCGCGGTGGCGGCCCAGCAGCACGGCATGGTCGCGCTCGACGGTTCCGGCGAGGTGGTGCGGCCCGCCCTGCTGTGGAACGACACGCGGTCGGCGCCGCAGGCCACCCGCCTGACCGCCGAGCTGGGCGGCCCGGCCCGGTGGGCCGAGCTGACCGGCAGCGTGCCCGTGGCCTCGTTCACGGTCACCAAGCTCCGCTGGCTGGCCGAGCACGAGCCGGAGTCGGCCGCCCGCACCGCGGCCGTGCTGCTGCCCCACGACTGGCTGACCTGGCGGCTGGGCGAGCGCCGGGCCTTCACGACCGACCGGGGCGACGCCTCGGGCACTGGATACTGGTCCCCGGCGACGGGAGAGTATCTGCCCGAGTTCGTGTCGGCCGCGATCGGTCACGAGGTCGAGCTGCCCCGTGTGGCCGCGCCGAACGAGATCGTCGGGCACCTGCCGGGCGGCGCCGCGATCGGGCCCGGCACCGGCGACAACATGGGCGCGGCGCTCGGGCTCGGGCTGCGGCCCGGCGACGTCGCGGTGTCCATCGGGACCTCGGGCACGGTGTTCGCGGTGAGCGAGGTGCCCGCCGCCGACGAGTCGGGGATGGTCGCCGGTTTCGCGGACGCGACCGGGCGCTTCATGCCGCTGCTGGCCACGCTCAACGCGGCCAGGATCCTCTCCTCGGCGGCCTCGATGATCGGCTGCTCGCTGGCGGAGCTGTCGGAGCTGGCGCTGGCCGCCCCGCCGGGCGCCGGCGGCCTCACGCTGCTGCCCTATCTCGACGGCGAGCGCACCCCGAACCGGCCGGACGCCTCGGGCACGCTCACCGGCCTGACCACCCGCAACGCCACGCGCGAGAACCTGGCGCGGGCGGCGGTCGAGGGGCTGCTGTCCTCCCTCGCCGACGCCATCGACCACCTGACCGCGCAGGGCGTACGACCGCGCCGCGTGCTGCTGATCGGCGGCGGCGCGAAGTCCGAGGCGGTGCGCCGCATCGCCCCCCAGATCTTCGGCAAGCCCGTCGCCGTCCCCGAGCCGGCCGAATACGTGGCGCTCGGCGCGGCCCGCCAGGCCGCCTGGGCGCTGGCCGGCACGCCCGAACCGCCCGTCTGGACGGCCCAGCCGGTCCAGGAGTACGACGGGCCACCCACTCCCCATGTCCGTGACCAGTACGCCGAGCTGCGCGACCGTACGGCCGGCTGGCAGCACCACCGAGAGGATCGATCATGAGCGTAGACCCCTACACGCCCACCCCCGAGGACCGCTTCTCCTTCGGCATCTGGACCGTCGGCTGGGCGGGAGTCGATGTGTTCGGACCGGCGACCAGGGCGCCCATGCCCGCCGACCGGGCCGTGCGCAAGCTCGCCGAGATCGGCGCGTACGGGGTGAACTTCCACGACAACGACGTGTTCGACTTCGACGGCCATGACCGCGACGAGCGGGTCGGCGCCTTCCGCAAGGCGCTGGAGGAGACCGGCCTGGTGGTCACCACGGCGACCACCAACCTGTTCTCGCACCCGATCTTCAAGGACGGGGCCTTCACCTCCAACGACCGCGACGTGCGCCGCTTCGCGCTGCGCAAGGTGATGGACAACATCGACCTGGCCGCCGAGCTGGGCGCGCAGGTGTACGTGTGCTGGGGAGGCAGGGAAGGCGCGGAGAGCGGCGCGGCCAAGGACGTCCAGGCGGCGCTCGACCGCTACAAGGAAGCCTTCGACGTGCTCGGCTCGTACGTGCTGGACCACAACTACGACCTCAAGTTCGCGATCGAGCCCAAGCCCAACGAGCCGAGGGGCGACATCCTGCTGCCCACCATCGGCCACGCGCTGGCGTTCATCAACGAGCTGGAGCACCCGGAGCTGGTCGGGCTCAACCCCGAGGTGGGCCACGAGGAGATGGCCGGGCTCAACTACGCGCACGGCATCGCGCAGGCGCTGTGGCACGGCAAGCTGTTCCACATCGACCTGAACGGGCAGAACGGCCCGCGCTACGACCAGGACTTCCGCTTCGGCGCCGGCAACGCCCGGGGCGCCTTCTGGACCGTTGATGTCCTGGAGTCCAACGGCTTCTCCGGCCCGATCCACTTCGACTTCAAGCCGCCGCGCACCGAGGACGACGAGGGCGTGTGGGTGTCGGCGGCGGCGTGCATGCGCAACTACCTGATCCTGCGGGAGAAGGTGCGGGCCTTCCGCGCCGACCCTGAGGTGCGGGAGGCGCTGGCGGCGGCCCGGCTCGACGAGCTGGCCGTGCCGACCCTCGCCGACGGGGAGAGCTGGCGCGACGTGCGCTCCTTCACCCCCGACATCGACGCGCTGGCCGCCCGCGGCGCCGCGTTCGAGCACCTGGACCAGCTCGCCATCGAGCACTTGTACGGCGTGCGCTAGACCCGCTGTCCCCCGCCGGTGGGCGCTCGTCCCCGGCGGGGCGGTCTTGTGGGCCCGCGTCCCTTGGCTACCGTCAGGCGCTACCGTCCCGCGACCACCACCCGGCCGATCGTGTCCCGGATTACAGGGAGCGAGCAAAGGGCGCCTTGCGGTCAGACCGATTCGCGAACTGTCTCAGGAACCACCATGGCCCTCACGTGGCCCGGAGCTCCAAAACGCCGACGGAAGCCCGGTTGCGGGCAACTCCTCGGGAAGAGAGCGATTGGATCACCCCGCAGGGGGGAATCCCATCACGGTACCAAGCGTTACACACCGTGGGAGACAGACCCCTCACGATGGGGGCCCTGTAGGAGGCATTTAAACATGGGCGAGCGCGCGCTTCGTGGCACCCGGCTCGGGGCAACCAGCTACGAGAACGACCGTAACACGGATCTGGCCCCGCGCCAGGACGTGTCCTACACCTGTCCCAAGGGCCATCGCTTCGAGGTTCCGCTTGCCGCCGAGGCCGAGATTCCCGCGACCTGGGAGTGCCGCATGTGCGGCGCTACCGCGGTTCGGGTCGACGGCGAGCAGCCGGAGTCGAAGAAGACGAAGCCCCCGCGGACGCACTGGGACATGCTCCTGGAGCGACGGTCCATCGAGGACCTGGAAGAGGTGCTCAACGAGAGGCTGGCGGTCCTGCGGGCCCAGCGTCGAAAGAGCGCCTGACACCTTCTCACGGTGAAAGCCCCCGGACACCTTGTCCGGGGGCTTCGCATTGCTCAGGGCCGGTCTCGTTTGCTCAGGGCCCGTCTCTTTTGCTCACGGCCCGTCTCGCGGCCAGTGGGGCTCGCCGGTCAGCAAGCCTTACCGGCCGTAGGGCGGCTCGCGGTCAGGACGGCTCGCGGTCTTCTCTGATCACTTCGCCGTGCACCACACCGGCGCCGCGCGCGTTGACGTGTCCGTCGACGGGCCCGCCGCCCGGCGCCGAGAAGAGGTGCGCGTACGGCGAGGCCGCCGCCATCTTCTTGACCCGGCGGTCGAAGAACCAGGACACCAGGCGCCGCATCGCCGGCCGCGTGACCGGCAGCACGCACAGGAACCCGAGGACGTCGCTCAGGAACCCCGGCGTCAGCAGCAGCGCGCCACCCACCAGGATCAGGCCGCCGTCGGCGAGCTCCTTGTCGGGCATCCGGCCGGACTGCAGCGCGTCCTGCAGCGCCCGCCACGCCCTGCGCCCCTCACGCCGTACCAGCCACGCGCCCAGCAGGCTGTCGGCGATGAGCAGGGCCACGGTCGTCCAGCCGCCGATCACCGAGCCGACCTGGATCAGCAGCCAGATCTCCAGCACCGGGACGATCAGGAAGGCCAGGAAAAGCAGGAGCCGCATCGTCTTCCCCAATCCGCGCCCGCGACGTATCTACGCGACGTATCTGAAGGCGTACCCAAAGGACCGCGCACACGACGTACCTAAAGGCCGTGTACACAATGACAACGCCCGGCGCGCCCTAACCGTTCCGCCGCTACCTGAGGGTGGCCACAGGTTCTCAGCCGCGCTTGCCGCGCAGCCGGGCGGGCAGGCCGGACAGCCCCCAGACGGCGATGCGCCAGAACGACTCGGCCATGACGCGGCTGCTCATCTTGCTCGTGCCGACGGTCCGCTCCACGAACGTGATCGGCACCTCGACCACCCGCAGGCCGTGCCTGGTCGTCCGCAGGGTGAGGTCGACCTGGAAGCAGTAGCCCTGCGACTCGACGTCGGCCAGCCCGATCTTCTCCAGCGTCGCGGCGCGATAGACGCGGAACCCGGCGGTCGCGTCGCGCACGGACATGCCGAGCATGAGCCGCGTGTAGATGTTGGCGCCCCTGGACAGGAGCTCGCGGGAGACGGGCCAGTTGACCACCTTGCCGCCGGGCACCCAGCGCGACCCGATCGACAGGTCGGCGCCGTCGGAGACCGCCTCCAGCAGCTTGTGCAGCTCCTCGGGCTGGTGGGAGCCGTCGGCGTCCATCTCCACCAGCACGTTGTAGCCCTCGTCGAGGCCCCAGCGGAACGCGGCGATGTAGGCGGCGCCCAGCCCTTCCTTGCCCGCCCGGTGCAGGACGTGGACGTGGTCGTCCTTGTCGGCCAGCTTGTCGGCGATCTCACCGGTGCCGTCGGGGCTGTTGTCGTCGACCACCAGCACGTGGGCGTCCGGCAGGGCGGTGCGCACCCGCTCGGTGATCAGCGGCAGGTTGTCGCGCTCGTTGTAGGTCGGTATGACGATGAGTATCCGGCCAAGAGTCTCCATGATCAGTCATTCCTCACCGGTCGCCTTGCGCCTGACACGCCACGCGGCGACCCCGGCGGCCGCCACTCCCATCAACGCCAGCGCCCACTCTGGCAACGCGCCGATCTGGGTCGCGACCGTCGCCTGGGTGCGCACGGGCACCTTCACCACGTTCATGTCCGCCACGAGCTCGCGGGTCTGCCAGGAGACCTTACCGTCAGGTGTGACGTACGCCGAGATGCCGGTGGTGGCCGCCGTCACGACCGCCCTGTTGTGCTCGACGGCCCGCAGCTTCGACATGGCCAGCTGCTGCGGCGGCAGGTTGGACTCGGCGTAGGTGGCGTTGTTGGTCTGCACCACCAGCGGCGTGGCCCCCGTCTTGACGGTCCCGCGCACGGTGCCGTCGTAGGCCACCTCATAACAGTTGACCGCGCCGATCGTCACCGGCCCCATCTTCAGGTCGCCCGGCTTGGTGCCCGGGACCGACTGCCTGCCCACCAGACCGGCCCGCTCCCACAGGGCCAGCACGAGCTCCTTGAAGGGTGTGTACTCGCCGAACGGCACCAGTTGCTGCTTGTCGTAGTAGGCGCCGGGTCCGGTCACCGGGTCCCAGACCAGGCTGCGGGTCGCGCGGTTCTCCTCGCCGATCGCCACGACCGCGCCGACCAGCGTGGGCACCCCGACGTCCTTCACGGAGTCGTCGATGATCTGGCGGGCGGTCGCGTCGCGGTAGGGGTCGATGTCGGTGGAGTTCTCGGGGAGGACCACGATGTCGGGCTTGGCGAGTTTCCCGTCTCGTACGGCCTGCGCCAGCTTTTTGGTCTCGTTGGCATGATTTTTCAGGACAACGGCGGGTTCGTCGCCCATGACGTACATACCGCGGCCCGGCACGTTGCCCTGCACGATGCCGATGTTGACCGTCCGCCCCTCATCGCCCGGCCTCGGCACGGCCAGGGTCAGCAGGGGCACGACCAGAGCGAGCGAGAGCGGGACGAGCCGCCCGGTGACACGCCGGGCGTCCGGAGGCCGCCGCAGCAGCGTGTAGGCGAGCAGGGCCCCGCACAGCGCGACGGCGAACGACACGAGCGGCGCCCCGCCCAGCGCGGCGTACTCGGTGAACAGCGACTCGCCCTGGCTGAACGCCAGCCGCGCCCAGGGGAAGCCGCCGATGGGGAACAGCCCGCGCGCCCACTCCATGGCCACCCAGAGCCCGCCGAACCACAGCGGCCACAACCGCAGGCGGAACACCAGCGCGGCCAGGGCGGCCATCACGGCGTAGAACAGGCTCTCGACGCCGACCAGCATCAGCCAGACGTCGTCGCCGATCGCGCGCACCCAGGCCAGGGTGGGGAACAGGAACACGGCGGCGGCCAGATAGCCGAGCCAGGCGGCGCGCCGGGGGCGCACGCGGTAGAGGGCGGCGACGATCAGCGCGACGCCGAGCGGCGCGGCCGGCCACCAGTCGATGGGCGGAAAGGCGAGGAACAGCAGTCCCCCACCGGCCACAGCGGCGGCCACCCGGGCCATGAGCACCCGCCCGGACTCCCGAACCCCACGCCCTACGGGAACGGACCCACCGGGGACGGAAGCGGACGTATCGGGGACGGAAGCGGACCCACCGGGGACGGAAGCGGACGTACCAGACGGAGACGCGGACCCGTCCGAGGCCGGCACGGGCGTGCCGGACGGAGACGCGGGCGGAACGGGCGGGCCGGATTCGGGCGTGGTCGAGTCAGGGGTGTGCGGGGTTCCGCCGCCAGTGGGCGGTGGGCCCGTCTTGTCCTGCACCACGCGGGATTCTCCTCGCCGTTCGCACGCCTGCTTGCGAAAACGCTACCGCCCCCGGGCAGCGATTCGGCCCTCGCGGCACCCGGTGATCCGCAAATAGGGGTCCCAGGCGCTGGACGACCCAGGATAGGGGTCGGCGAGAACGGCGAGGAGCGGCGGCGAAAGGAGCGGCGGCGAAAGGAGCGGCAGGGTGATCCCGTGACCTGACGGGACCACCCGGCGCTGATGGCGATCCTGCGCACGAGAGGGAAGAGGGCCCGGAAACCCTTCGGACCGGACCCGTCTCGTCGGCGGCGAGCGCGGAATTCCGTTGTCTACTGGGCTCCCGGGCCCGTCCCGGGTCCAACCCCCCGCCCGGTTGGGGTGCCCCGACTCGACGGACCGACGGCCCTGCACCTGGCTGTGTGGACGGAGTCACGCTCCGTCACGGACGCAGGATCCGACGATGTCAGAGACGGCCAACCGGCCAAGTCCCGTGCTGGACTGCGCAGCAAACTACCGACTCCACCTCAGATGTCAACCGTGTCCCGATCAGCAGAAACATCAAGTTTCCGCAGGTAGGACATGCTTGCGTTGTCGCATTAAAGCGATCTAATGCCCATTTGTCGGCCCGGACGCGCGGCTTGGCAAGCCGCCCAGCGCCCCCGAAAGGAGGGCTGACAGCGGCCGCTCGTGGACGACGCCGAGCCGCTGGGTGGCCCGGGTGAGAGCGACATATAGGTCACTCAGGCCGCGCGGCGACTGCGAGGCTATCAGGTCCGGCTCGGCCACGATGACCGAATCGAACTCCAGCCCCTTCGCATCGGTCACACCGAGCACGGCCACGGGGGCGTCGAGCGCCGCGGTGCCCCGGGTGGCGCGGGAGGAGACCACGGCGGCCCCCTCCACCGTGTCGGAGATCACCTTGCCGAGCTCGCCGAGCAGCGCGTCGGGGACGACCACGGCGACCTTGCCGCCCTCCCCGACCTCGGCCTTGACCAGCTCCGGCAACTGGGACAGCGGCGCCGACCAGGGCTCGGCGCCGCTGTCGCGGACCGAGGCGGGCGCCTCGAGCGCCGGGTCGATGGTGGCCAGCACGCGGGCGGCGACCTCCATGAGCTCCACCGGCGTGCGGTAGTTGACGGTGAGCCGCTCCTGGCGCCAACGGCCCGCCACGTAGGGGTCGAGCACCTGGTTCCACGAGCGGGCCCCGGCCATCGAGCCGGTCTGCGCGATGTCGCCGACGATCGTCATCGACCGGGTGGGCACCCGCCGCATGATCACCCGCCAGGCCATGGCCGACAGCTCCTGCGCCTCGTCCACGATCACGTGACCGTAGGCCCAGGCGCGGTCGGCGGCGGCCCGCTCGGCGGTGGTGAGGTAGGGCCCCTCGCCACGCTGGCGTTCGGCCAGGCGCTCGGCCTCCATGACGTCGGACAGGCCCGTCAGTTCGAGCACCTCGCGGGCGTAGGCGAGCTCGGCCTCGCGCTCGTGCTCGGCCGCCTGCCGGGCCGCGGCGAGCTCCTCCTCGGCCTGCAGGGCGCTGGCGCGCAGCACCTGCTCGTCGATCTCGCCGAGCAGTTCGGCCGCCTCGTCGAGCAGCGGCACGTCGGACTCGGTCCACTCCCCTCCCTCACGCCGCAGCAGCGCGCGCTCCTGCGGGGTCAGGGCCGCGGCCGCGTAGTCGAGCCGCTCCGGCGCGCCGTACAGGCCGAGGAGCAGGCGCTGCGGGGTCAGGTACGGCCAGAGCCTGTTCAGGGCGGTCTTGACCGGCTGTTCGGTGCGCAGCTCCTCACGCAGGTCGGCCAGCTCGTCGTCGTCGATGAGGCCCTTGCCGAGCTTCTTGGCCGCCTGCCTGGCCAGGGCGTTGAGCAGCGACCTGACGAACACCGCGCGCGCCTGGTTGTGCGCCCGGCGCGAGCGGGTGGCCTTGTTCTTGGCCGATTCGAGCATGTTGCGGTCGATGGTGAGGGTGTAGCGGCCCAGGTTCAGCTCGACGGGCTTGCGGGGCACCCGCTGCCGGTCGCGTACGGCCCGCTCGATCACCTCGGCCATGCGGAGGTCGCCCTTGATCGCGGCCACCTCCGGCCGGTCCCTGGCGGTGGCCGTCAGGCCGGGATAGAGCTCGCCGACCGTCGACAGCAGCACGTCGGTCTCGCCCAGCGAGGGCAGCACCTGCTCGATGTAGCGCAGGAAGGTGAGGTTGGGGCCGAGGATCAGCACCCCGCGACGCTCAAGGCGCTCCCTGTGGGTGTAGAGGAGGTACGCGGCGCGGTGCAGGGCCACGACGGTCTTACCGGTGCCAGGACCGCCCTGGACGACCAGCACGCCGTTGAGGTCGGCGCGGATGACGCGGTCCTGCTCGGCCTGGATGGTGGCGACGATGTCGCGCATCCGGCCGGTGCGCCGCTCGTCGAGGGCGGCCAGCAGCGCGGCCTCGCCGTTGAGCGTGGCGCGGTCCTCGTCGGTCAGCGTGTCGAAGTCGAGCAGGTCGTCGTCGACGCCGATGACCGCGCGGCCCTTCGTCTGCAGGTGCCGCCTCCTGGTGAGGCCCATGGGCGCGGCCGGGGTGGCGCGGTAGAACGGCTGGGCCACGGGCGCGCGCCAGTCGATGAGCAACCGCTCCTGCTCGTCGTCGGTGATGCCGAGCTTGCCGATGTAGAGCCTGCCCTCGTCGACGTGATCGAGCCGGCCGAACACCAGCCCGCGCTCCACCGCCCAGAGCCGGGCCAGCCGGGCGGCGTACATGCCGGCGAACGTGTCGCGCTCCGACCTGTTCTGCTGCGTACCGACGGCGCCGGCGCCGAGCACCTCCTTCAGCTGGCTCTGGGTGCGTTCACGCAACGCGTCGAGGCGGGCATAGAGGCGGGCGACATACTCCTGCTCCCTTGCGAGCTCTGTTTGACGAGTTGCCGCCTGACCATTATTGTTGTTAATGGGACACTCCGGGCCATTCTGCTTGTTGTTACAACAAACGACGACATTAGCATGCCTGTTGAGGCACTCCCATCTTCCCGCGCGACATCCCGGCCCGCATCCGGTCACGGCTTGGTTTCACCCCTTGACCGAAACCCTCCGGGCCTCTTAGGTTCGCATCAAGTTAGGAAAGTTTCCTAACTTCGGGTCAAGGGGTGAAAGTTGAGCGGTCCGGTACCAGGTACTCCCAGTCTGCTCCGCGCCATCAATGATCGCGCGGCGTTGCAGGCCCTCCTGGAGCGCGGCCCGCTGACCCGCCCCGAGATCGGCACCCTGACCGGCCTGTCGAAGCCGACGGCCTCGCAACTGCTGTCCCGTCTGCAGGAGGCGGGTCTGGTGGTGCTCGACGGCATCAGGGAGGGGCTGCCCGGCCGTACCGCGGAGGTCTACCGGATCAACCCGGCGGCGGCCTACGTGGGCGCGCTGGACGTCACCCCCGCCCGGATCGAGGCCAGGGTCGCCGACATCACCGGCACGACCGTGGGCTCGTACACGCTGCCCACCCCGCGCCGGCCGGGCGGCGAGCTGGTCGCCAGGCTGCGCGCGGCCCTCGACGGCGCGGGCTCCCCCGGCCCGCTGCGGCGGGTGGTGATCGGCGTGCAGGCGGCGATCGACCCGTCCACCGGCCGGCTCGGCTACGCCACCGCCAAGGACATGCCGGGCTGGCAGATCGGCGACCTGGTGCCGACACTCGCCAAGGGACTCGGCGTGCCGGTGTCGGTGGAGAACAACGTCAACCTGGTCGCGCTGGCCGAGATGGCGCACGGGGCCGCGCGCGGCGACTCCGACTTCGTGCTGCTGTGGGCCGACGAGGGCATCGGCTCGGCCATCGTGCTGGGCGGGCGGATGCACCGGGGCGCCACCGGCGGCGCGGGCGAGGTCGGCTACATGCCGACCCCGGGCGCGCCGACGGCCCGCGAGGCGGGACGCTACGCCAACCACGGCTACCAGGCGCTCACCGGCGGCCCGGCCGTGCTGAAGCTGCTGCGCTCGTACGGCGTGCGCGGCACGGACTTCCGCCAGGCCATCGCGAACGCGGTGCGCGCGGCGGACGACCACCAGACGGGCCAGAAGGCCGACGACGCGAGGGCGGGGCTGCGCGACATCGCCGCGCGGCTGGCGGTGGGCCTGGCCGCCATCACCTCCGTCATCGATCCCGGGCTCATCGTGCTGACCGGCGGCGTGGTGCTGTCGGGCGGCGAACCCCTGCGCGAGCTGGTCGAGCACGAGCTGCACGCGTTGACCATCCCGCGGCCCCGGCTGCGCCTGTCGTCCGTCGAAGGCAACCCCGTCCTCGCCGGCGCGCTCGACCTCGCCCTCGACCTCGTCCGCGACGAGGTCTTCGGCTCTACGGTCCCAACCCCCTGAGCTCCACAACCCACATGAGTAACGTCATGAGGAGGCACCCCCCGTGCGCTTCGTCCCCTTGGCGGCCGCAGGGCTCGCCGTCCTGACTCTGGCCGCGTGTACCGCGGGCAAAGAGGGCGGTCCTGCTCTCGGCTCCCAGTCCAAGCCCAGCGGCACCGCGCCGACCGCGCTGCCGGCCGCCTCCATCGAGCTGTGGCACGGGTTCTCGGCGGACTCGGAGGTGAAGGCGTTCACCGACGCCATCGCCGGGTTCAACAAGAAGTACCCGCAGATCAAGGTCAAGCTGGTCAAGGGCGTACAGGACGAGCAGATCACCCAGGCCGTACGCGGTGGCCGCCCGCCGGACGTGGCCTCGTCCTTCACCACCGACTCGGTGGCGACCTGGTGCAAGAGCGGCGTGTTCCAGGACCTCAACCCGGTGATCAAGCAGGACGGCGTCGACCTGTCGGGCCTGCCGCCCGTCGTGAACGACTACACCCAGTACGAGGGCAAGCGGTGCGTGATGCCGCTGCTGACCGACGCGTACGGCCTCTACTACAACAAGGCCCTGATGAAGGGCAAGCAGCCGCCCAAGACGCTGTCGGAGCTGACCAAGCTGGCCAAGGAGCTCACGGTCCGCAACCCCGACGGCACCATCAAGGTCGCCGGGTTCATCCCGAGCGGCCAGTACTACGAGAACACCGCGGGTCACTGGGGCGCGATGGTCGGCGCCAAGTGGACCAACCCCGACGGCACCTCGGCGATCGGCTCCGACCCCGCCTGGAAGACGCTGCTGAACTGGCAGAAGGAGCTCGTCGACTGGTACGGCTACGCCAACCTGGACAAGTTCCGCAAGAGCCTGGGCGACGAGTTCTCCGGCAAGCACCCCTTCTACCAGGGCAAGGTCGCCATGGGCATCGACGGCGAGTGGCGGGTGGCCATGATCGCCAACGAGGCGCCGAAGCTCGACTACGGCACCGCCCCCATGCCGGTCGACGACGCCAAGCCCGACCTGTACGGCAGCGGCTTCACCGCGGGCACCGTGATCGGCGTGCCGAAGGGCGCCAAGAACCCCGAGGCCGCCTGGGCTCTGGTGAAGTACCTGACCACCGACACCGACGCGCTGGTCACGCTGGCCAACGCGATCCGCAACGTGCCGACCACCAAGGCCGCGCTGGAGTCGCCCGCGCTGAAGAAGGACGAGCACTTCCAGACCTTCCTCGACATCTTCGCCAACCCGAAGACGAGCACGATCCCGGCGCACGTCAACAGCGTGTTCAACCAGGAGGCGCTGCAGGGGTTCATCACCTCGTGGGAGAAGGGCTCGGTCAAGGACCTGGACGCGGGGCTGAAGGGCGTGGACAAGACCATCGACGCCAAGTTCAAGCTGTCGGGCGGCTGAGGTGGCGGGCGTACCGCTCAGGCGCCGGGAGGGGTTCCGTGCCCTGTTGTGGCTGTCGCCGTGGCTGGTGGGGTTCGGGGTGTTCTTCGCCTATCCGCTGCTGGCGACCGTCTACTTCTCCTTCTTCAACTACGACCTGTTCTCGCTGAAGTTCAACGGCCTGGCCAACTACCGCTACTTCCTGCAGGACGAGCGGGCCTGGATCTCGATCGGGAACACGGCCTGGCTGGTGGTCGTCATGGTGCCCGCCCAGGTGCTGTTCGCCCTGGGCGTGGCGCAGCTGGTGACGAAGCTGAAGGCGGGCGTGGGGTTCTTCCGCACGGTGTTCTATCTGCCGTCGCTGGTGCCGGTGACGGCGGGGACGGTGGCGTTCGTCTTCCTGCTGAACCCGGCCACCGGCCCGGTCAACCGGATCCTCGCGCTGGTGGGGATCTCCGGGCCCGACTGGTTCGGCGACAAGGACTGGTCGAAGCCGGGGCTGACGTTGCTGGCCATGTGGGGCGTCGGCAACGTCATGGTGATCTTCCTGGCGGCGCTGCTGGACGTGCCCAAGCACCTGTACGAGGCGGCGGCCATCGACGGGGCAGGGGCGTGGCGGCAGTTCCGCAGCATCACGCTGCCGACGATCCGTCCCGTGCTGATGTTCTCGGCGGTGACCGGCGTCATCTACACGCTGCAGTACTTCACCCAGGCGATGATCGCCTCCCGGGTCGCGGCGGGTGTCACCGACGCGCCGGGCACCTCGTTCGTGCCCGGCTATCCGGAGATGTCGACGCTGACGCTGCCGCAGTGGCTGTTCCAGACGGGCTTCCGCGACTACGCGATGGGCTACGCCTGTGTGCTGGCGCTGGTGCTGTTCGCGGCGTCGATGGTGTTCACGCTGATCCTGCTGCGCCAGTTCCGCGGGTTCGAGGAGGTGGCCGAATGACCGCCACGCTGGTGGCGCGCCCCACGCGGGCCGCCGGGCGGCGCGCCCGGGAGCGGCGTGGCCGTACCAGGAGGGTGCTGTACTGGATCGCCACGCACGCGACGGCCGTCGCGCTGGGGATCGCGTTCATCGGGCCGCTGGTCTTCGTCCTGCTGACCGCGGTGATGAGCGACAACCAGACGCTCACCGACGAACTATGGCCGCACAGCTGGAACTGGGGCAACTTCGGCGAGGTGTTCGCCAAGTCGCCGATCCTGCTGTGGCTGCGCAACACGATGATCTACGCGGTGACCGGCACGCTGTTCACGCTGGTGTCGTCGATCCCGGTGGCCTACGCGCTGGCCCGGTTCCGCTTTCCGGGGCGCAGGCTGGCGTTCCTGCTGGTCATCACCATGATGATGCTGCCGCCCCAGGTGGTCGCGGTGCCGATCTACCTGATCTGGGCGCGGCTGGACCTGACCGGGACGCTGCTGCCGCTGATCCTGCCGATGCTGCTCGGCGACGCGTTCTCGATCTTCCTGCTGCGGCAGTTCCTGCTCTCGATCCCGCGCGAGTACACCGACGCGGCGCGGGTGGACGGCTGCACCGACTTCAGGACGCTCATCCGGGTGATCCTGCCGATGGCCCGGCCGGGCATCGCGGCGGTGGCGCTGTTCCAGTTCTTCTACTGCTGGAACGATTACTACGGGCCGCTGCTGTACGCCTCCACCAACCTCGACAGCTGGACCCTGTCGGTGGGGCTGGCCTCGTTCAAGGCGCTGCACAGCGTGCAGTGGAATTTGACCATGGCGGCGACGCTGCTCGTCATGGCACCGGTGATCATCGTGTTCTTCTTCGCCCAGAAGGTCTTCATCGAGGGCGTGACATTGACGGGAGTGAAGGGTTGAAACTGGCCGTGGTGGGGGGCGGCTCGACGTACACGCCCGAGCTGATCGACGGGTTCGCGCGGCTCCGCGACGAGCTGCCGGTCTCGGAAATCGCACTCATAGATCCCGATTTATCGCGACTTGAGGTTGTTTCTGGGATTTCGCGCCGCATGCTGGCACATGCCGGGCATCCGGCCCGGGTGCTGGCCACCTCGTCCGTCGAGGAGGGCGTGTCGGGGGCCCAGGTCGTCCTGTTCCAGCTGCGTGTGGGCGGGCAGGCGGCGCGCGACGTGGACGAGACGCTGCCGCTGCGCTGCGGCTGCGTGGGGCAGGAGACGACCGGCGCGGGCGGGCTGGCCAAGGCGCTGCGCACGGTGCCGGTCGTGCTGGAGATCGCTGAGAAGGTGCGTACGCACGCGCCGCAGGCGTGGATCGTCGACTTCACCAACCCGGTCGGCATCGTCACCCGCGCGCTCCTGGACGCCGGGCACCGGGCGATCGGGCTGTGCAACGTGGCGATCGGCTTCCAGCGCCACGTCGCCGGCCTGCTGGGCGTGCCGCCGTCGCGGATCTCGCTCGGCCACGTGGGGCTCAACCACCTGACCTGGGAACGGGCCGTGTACCTGGACGGCGAGGACGTGCTGCCGTCGCTGCTCGCCGAGCACGCGGAGTCGCTGGCCGACGGCCTGGGGCGCCCCGAGCTGCTCCGCCGGCTCGGTGTGGTGCCGTCGTACTATTTACGCTATTTCTACGATCATGACGCGGTCGTGGAGGAACAGCGGGCCAAGCCGTCGCGCGCGGCCGAGGTCGCGGCGATGGAGACGAAGCTGCTGGAGATGTACGCCGACCCGTCGGTCGTCGAGAAGCCGGCGCTGCTGGGCGAGCGCGGCGGCGCCTACTACTCCGAGGCGGCGGTCGCACTGATCGCCTCCCTGCTCGGCGACCGTCCCGGCACCCATGTGGTGAACATCCGCAACCACGGCACGCTCCCCTTCCTGGCCGACGAGACGGTGATCGAGGTGCCCGCGCACGTCACCGCCGACGGGGCCGCGCCGCTGCCGGTGCCGCCGGTCGAGCCGCTGTTCGCGGGGCTGATCGCGCACGTGTCCGCCTATGAGACGCTCGCCCTCGAGGCGGCCCTGCATGGCGGCGCGGACCGCGTACGCGACGCCCTGCTGGCCCATCCCCTGATCGGGCAGGACGCGACCGCCGAGGAGCTGACCGGCCTGCTGCTGGAGGCCAACCACGCCTACCTTCCGTGGACGGTGAGGTAGTGGAGCACCGCAGGCTCGTCCTCGCGGTCGACGGCGGCAACAGCAAGACCGACGTGGCGCTGGTCACGGAGGACGGCGACGTGCTGGCCACCGGCCGCGCGGGGCCGTTCGCGCCGCAGAGCGACGGGGTTCCGGCGGCGCTGGACGCGGTGGAGGAGGCGGTACGGCAGGCGCTCGCGCAACTGCCGCCGGACGGCGCCATCGGCCCGGACGGCTCGCCGGACCACTCCGCCGACCCCTCCCCGGACCGTTCCGCTGATCGCTCGCCGGACCCCTCCCCGGACCGTTCCGCTGATCGCCCCCCGGACCCCTCCCCGGACCGCTCTCCCGATCGGCCTGTTGTCGTGGGCCGGTTCGATCATGTGGCGGCCTATCTGGCGGGGGCCGATCTGCCGGTCGAGGAGGAGGCCCTGGCCCGCGAGTTCGCCCGCCGGGGCTTCGGCCCGGACATCTCCGTCCGCAACGACACCTTCGCCCTGCTCCGGGCGGGCGCCTCGAACTCCTGGGGCGTGGCCGTGGTGTGCGGTGCGGGCATCAACGCGGTCGGCGTCTCCCCCACCGGCGAGGTGGCCCGCTTCCCCGCCCTCGGGCGCCTCAGCGGTGACTGGGGCGGCGGCCAGGGCGTCGCGGAGGAGGCGCTGTGGCACGCCGCCCGCGCCGAGGACGGTCGCGGTCCGGCGACCACGCTGGCGGAGCTGTGCACGCGGCACTTCGGCGTACGCACGGTCGAGGAGCTGATCCTGGAGCTCCATTTCGGCCGCCTGGACGAAGGCCGCCTGCACGAGCTCACGCCGGGCGTCTTCGCCACGGCCGCGGCGGGCGACCCGATCGCCAGATCGCTGGTGGAACGCCAGGCGGAGGAGATCACCGTGCTGGCCGAGGTCTGCCTGCGCCGCCTGGACCTGCTGGAGACGCCCACGGAGGTGGTGCTGGGCGGCGGCATCCTCCGGGCCCGCGACCCGCTCCTCACGGCCCTCCTGGACGCCTCCTTCGCCGCCAGGGCGCCGCGGGCCAAGCTGGTGGTCGCCGACGTCCCGCCGATCGTCGGGGCCGCTCTCAACGGCCTGGAGCACCTGGGGGCGACAGACCTGGCCAAGACCCGCCTGCGCGCCCGCTACGAACAGACCTGACGGGCCCGCGAACCCGCCGCGCCTTGGCAGTGGGCGCTTTGGGAGCGGGCCTGGACAGCGACCGGCCCTGGCGGTGAGGGCCCTCGCGGTGAGGGCCCTCGCGGTGGTCAGGACGCGGGAACCGGGCCGCCCGTGAGAAGTGTCTCGACGCGGGTGCGGACCTCCGGGGTGTCGAGGCCGCGGACCGTGAGGGTGGTGCGGCGCCGTACGACGTCGTCGACCGTCGCCGCCCACTCGTGGTCGCGCGCGTAGACCGCCTGCGCCCAGATGTCCGGCCCGTCCGGATGGATCCGCTCACCCAGCGCGGGCGTGTCGCGGATGAGCCTGGCCAGGTCGAAGGCGATCGAGCCGTAGTGCGAGGCGAGGTGGCGGGCCACCAGCGGGTCCATCCGGGTGCCGGGCTCGCGGTCGGTCCACAGGCGCATCGCGACCGCGTCCGGGCTGGCCAGGCCGGGCAGCGGCATGGCGGGCAGGATGGCCGCGAGGTCGTCGCCGAGCGGGTGGCCCGGCAGGTGGGCGAGCATGTCGAGGACGAGCTTGCCGATGTGCCGGTAGGTGGTCCACTTGCCGCCCGCCACCGACAGCATGCCGCCCTTGCCCCGGCTGAGCACCGTCTCCCGCTTGGCCGACGACACGCCGCCGGGGCCGCCCGGCAGCACGCGCAGCCCGGCGAAGGCGTAGGTGATGTCCTCGCGCCGCAGTTGCGACTCGCGTACGGCGTGCCCGGCCTCGTCGAGGATCTGGGCCACGTCGGCGTCGGTGGCGCGCACGTCGGCGGGCTCGCCCTCGTAGGCCTCGTCGGTGGTGCCGAGCAGCAGGTGGTCCTCCCACGGGATGGCGAAGGACACACGGTATTTGTCGATCGGGGTGGTCAGGGCCGCCTTCCACGGCTCGTGGCGGCGCATGACCAGGTGGGCGCCCTTCGACAGGCGGATGCTCGGCGCGGCCCCGGGGTCCTCCATCCGACGAAGGTGGTCCACCCACGGGCCGGTGGCGTTCAGTACGAGGCCGGCCCCGATGCCGAACTCCGTACCGTCGAGCCGGTCGCGCAGCTCCGCCCCCGAGACCGTGCCGCCGCTCTCGCGCAGGCCGACGACCTCGGCGTGGTTGAGCACGACCGCGCCCGCGTCGACGGCGGCGCGCACGGTCATCACCGCGACCCGGCTGTCGTTCATCTGGTGGTCGCCGTAGACGGCGGCGGCGCGCAGCCCCTCGGAGCGGAGCGCGGGCACCCTGGCCAGCGCCTGGTGCGGGGTGATGACCCGGCCGAGCCCGTCGCCGAACACCGACAGCGCCGAGTAGAGGAACACCCCCGCGCCCAGCTTGGCGGCGCCGTGCGGGCCGCCCCGGTAGACCGGCACCACGAAGGAGAGCGGCTTGACCAGGTGGGGGGCGATGTCGCCGGCCAGCGCCCGGCGTTCGCGGTGGTTCTCGGCGACCAGCTTGACGTTGCCCGTCTGCAGGTAGCGCAGGCCGCCGTGGACGAGCTTGGAGGAGGCGCTGGAGGTGGCCCCGGCGAAGTCGCCGCCGTCGACCATGGCGACCCGCAGGCCCGCCTGGGCGGCCATCCAGGTGACGGAGGTCCCGAGGATCCCGCCGCCGATGACCAGCAGGTCGTAGGTGCCCCTGGACAGCTCCTCGCGGGTCTCGGCGCGGGAGGCGGTCGTGGTCATGGCGTGCTCCAGTCGAGGCTTCGGTCGATGGCCTTGCGCCAGTTGCGGTATTCGCGGTCGCGGACGTCCTGGCCGATCTTCGGCCGCCACTCGGCCGCCTTGTGCCAGTTGGCCCGCAGGCTGTCGGTATCGGGCCAGTAGCCGGTGGCCAGCCCGGCCGCGTACGCGGCGCCCAGGCAGGTGGTCTCCGACACCATCGGGCGTACGACGGGCACCGCGAGCACGTCGGCCAGGATCTGCATGAGCAGGTTGTTGGCGGTCATGCCGCCGTCGGCGCGCAGTGAGGTGAGCGCGAGCCCGGCGTCGGCGTTCATCGCGTCGACCACCTCGCGCGTCTGCCAGGCGGTCGCCTCCAGCACGGCCCGCGCGATGTGCCCCTTGGTGACGAACCCGGTCAGCCCGGCGATGACCCCGCGCGCGTCGGAGCGCCAGTGCGGGGCGAACAGGCCGGAGAACGCCGGGACGAAGTAGCAGCCGCCGTTGTCCTCGACGGTGCCCGCCAGGGTCTCGATCTCGGCGGCGCTGGAGATCAGGCCGAGGTTGTCGCGCAGCCACTGCACGAGCGAGCCGGTGACGGCGATCGAGCCCTCCAGCGCGTACGTGGCGGGGGCGTCGCCGATCTGATAACCGACGGTGGTGAGCAGCCCGTGCTTGGAGGCGACGGGCTCGGTGCCGGTGTTCATCAGCAGGAAGCTGCCGGAGCCGTAGGTGCTCTTGGTCTCGCCCGGCCCGAAGCACGTCTGGCCGAACAGCGCCGCCTGCTGGTCCCCCAGCGCCGCCGCCACCGGCACGCCGTCGCCGGTGGTGCCGTAGACCTCGGCGGAGGGGCGGATCTCCGGCAGCATCGCGCGTGGCACGCCGAGCGCGGCGAGCAGCTCGTCGTCCCAGCTCAGGGTGCGGAGGTTCATCAGCATCGTACGGCTGGCGTTGGTGACGTCGGTGACGTGGCGACCGGTCAGCCGCCAGATCAGCCAGCTGTCGACGGTGCCGAACAGCACGTCGCCGCGCTCGGCCCGCTCCCGCAGCCCAGGGGTCTCGTCGAGCAGCCACCGGATCTTCGGCCCGGCGAAGTAGGTGGCCAGCGGCAGCCCGGCCCTCTCACGGAAGAGCTGCTCGTGCTCGGACAGGGACCGGACCAGGGCGTCGGTACGGGTGTCCTGCCAGACGATCGCGTTGGCCACGGGCCGCCCGGTGTCGCGGTCCCACAGGACGGTGGTCTCGCGCTGGTTGGTGATGCCGAGAGCGACGAGCTGGCCGAAGTCGATGCCGCTGCCGGTGACGGCCTCGGCCACCACGCCCTGGACGGCCTCCCAGATCTCGGCGGCGTCGTGCTCGACCCAGCCGGGCCGGGGGAAGATCTGCCGGTGCTCCCGCTGCGCCACCGAGACGATCCGGCCGTCCTGGTCGAACACCATGCACCTGCTCGACGTGGTGCCCTGGTCGATGGCGGCGACGTAATGCGGTCCAGGCACGGCTTCCTCACTTCGATGTGTTCGGCATTACCGAACGGTTGCCAAATCCTAGCTGCGGTCGGGCCGGGCGTGTCAACACGTCACCGGCTCAGGTCGCGGGTGATGGCGCGGGCGGCGTCGCGGACGTAGGAGACGATCGTGATGCTCGGCTCGCCGCCCTCGGCCAGCCGCTCGACCGCGCCTCTGACGCCGATGGCGCCGACGGTGACGCCGCGCGCGTCCCGGATGGGAGCGGCTATGGAGACCTCGCCCTCGACCAGCTCCTCCACGTCGCAGGCCCATCCCCGGCCGCGCACCAGCTCCAGCTCCTTGGCCAGGTCGTCGGCGCGGGTGAGGGTCCTGGGCGTGAAGGCGGCCAACCCCTCGACGGCGAGCTCGCCGCCTGCCGCCGCACTGGGCGCTGTGGCGGACGGCATGCCGGGTGTTGCGCTGGGCGCTATGGCGGACGGTGTGCCGGGTGTTGCGCTGGGCGCTGTGGCGAACGCCGTACGATGTGATGCCGTGGGTTCCGGGGCGGACGGCGCGTGGAATGCCGCGCCCGCGTCGCCGTACGGGTCGTACGCCAGGAGGACCTTGCCCAGCGCGGTCGCGTGCGCGGGCAGCAGGGTGCCGACCTGCAGGACCTGCATGCTGTCGTCGGGCCTGAACACATGGTGGACCACCAGGACGCCGCCCTCGTGCGCGGTACCGATCCACACGCTCTCCCTGCTGCGCCCGGCCAGCGCGTCGGCCCAGTTGAGCGAGCGGGTGCGCAGCACGTTGACGTCGAGGTAGCTGCTGCCCAGGTGCAGCAGCGTGCCGCCGAGCCGGTAACGGCCCGTGGCTTCGTCCTGCTCGACGAAGCCGACATGGACGAGCGTGCGCAGGATGCCGTGCAGGGTGCCCTTGGGCAGGCCCATCGCGCGGGCCAGCTCGGCCACGCCCAGCTCGCGCGGGCCGGAGGCGAGCAGCCTCAGTATGCCGGCGGCCCGTTCGACGGACTGGATGGTCTCTCCCACGCCCCACACCGTAGCGCAGTTCGGCAATGCCGAACAGATCCCGCTAGCTGCAGCGGGGGCCCGTCGTCGAACGAGGCGAGGCCATCCGGGTCTGGCGGCCCATCGTCGGACAGCGCGAGCCCGCCCAGGACCGGCAGCCCGTCGTCAGGCAGGGGAAGCCGGAGCGGGCGCCGGACCGTCGGCGCCGTCGCCCGCCACCTCGGGCGGCCGGTGCTCGTAGGGGGTGCTCAGCACGACGGTGGTGCGTGTGGAGACGTTCGCCGACGCGCGGATGTGCTGCAGCAGCTCCTCCAGTGCCAGCGGCGTGGCGACGCGCACCTTGAGGATGTAGCTCTCGTCGCCCGCCACGCTGTGGCATGCCTCGATCTCGGCCAGGTGGGCCAGCCGCTCAGGCGCGTCATCGGGGGCGGCAGGGTCGATCGGCTTGATGGACACGAACGCCGTCATCGGCAGCCCGATCGCGTCATAGTCGATGATCGCGGCATAGCCGCGCACGACTCCGCGTTTCTCCAGCCGGCGCACCCGCTGGTGCACCGCCGAGACCGAGAGCCCGGTCTCCCTGGCCAGATCGGTGAAGCTCATCCGGCCGTCCCTGGCGAGCAGCGTGACGATCTGGCGGTCGATCTCCTCCATCGGTCAAAGGTAGCCGGTGATGGTCACGACATGGTCCCGACCGGGGTGGCTCCCTGGCGCATGGCGTGCTCGACCAGCGTGATGAGCACTTCCCGGCCGGAGTCCTTCTTGCGGGCGTCGCAGCGCACGATCGGGATCTCCGGTTCGAGGCCGAGCGCCGACCGTACCTCGCCGACCGTGAAGGGGCGCGCGCCGTCGAAGCAGTTGAGCGCCACCACGAACGGCTGCCCGCGCCGCTCGAAGTAGTCGATGGCCGGGAAGGAGTCGGCCAGCCGCCGTGTGTCGGCCAGCACCACCGCCCCGAGGGCGCCCATCGCCAGCTCGTCCCAGACGAACCAGAAGCGTTCCTGGCCGGGCGTGCCGAACAGGTACAGCATGTAGTCGTCGCGGATCGTGATCCGGCCGAAGTCCATCGCCACGGTGGTGGTCGGCTTGGCCTCGACGCCCGACAGGTCGTCGATGTCCACGCCGATATGCGTGAGCGCTTCTTCCGTACGCAGGGGACGGGTCTCGGAGACCGCGCCCACCATGGTGGTCTTGCCCACGCCGAACCCGCCCGCGATCAGAATCTTGATCGCGGTCGGCAACCGCCATCGATCAGAGCGACCGAAGTCCATCCAGCACCGCCTGTACATCCCTCCGCGGCCGTGCCGCGCATGCACAAATCCGCCCCGAGGAGCCGTGGTCAGTGGAACCTGTCAAGGCGCAGAGAAAAGGTCGAGCCACGTGCCTGGCATCGAGACACCCTAGCAACGCCACATATTCCACTCAAGCCACAATCATCCTCGGGAATCAATATGTCACGGTTTGTCGTATCTAGACCAGTTATTCGCATCCCGTTCATCCAAGGGTAAAGGCCCCTGTCATGGGAGGTTGCGAGACCGTAACGGCTTCAGAGGGCCTAGCCGGAAATACCGTACAAACCGGCGTTGAACCCGATCTGTCGCCGCAGGTAGGCGGCCGTGCGCGGACTGCGTTCGCGTACCGGCTTGAGCAGTTCCAGCGCCTCGCGCGCCAGCTTCCCCATCGCGTTCGTGACCTCGGCGTGGCTGACGCCGAGCATCAGCACGTTCAGGCCGCCCCAGCTGACGTCCCTGCGGTAGGAGGCGAGGTCGCCCAGCAGGTGCAGATAGCGCTGCACGTGCGCGCTGACGGCCCGCAGCTCCTCCAGATGGCGCCTGTCCCACTCGTCGCCCGCGTAGATCCAGTGCGACAGATCCACGAAGCAGGACCCCCGGCTGTCGGCGTTGTCCAGGTAACGGGCCAAGGTGGGGACGGCCCGGGTGTCACGCCACACCCACGCCCTGGCCATCGCGTCGAACATGCCGGCCAGCTGGTCGCGCCAGAGCGGGTGGAGGTCCTCGAAGTCCTTGACCGTCGCCAGCTCGTCGCGCAGGTCGGCCAGGAAGCGGGTGACCGCGGCCCGCGGCGCCGCGCCGTCGGCCACGTCCAGACAGTCGCGAATCAGCGCCTCCACCTGAGAACGCGTCGTCGTCGTGTGGTCCACCAGGCGGTCGACGGCCGACACCCAGAGCGACGTCCGGTTGACGATCTTGAGCGCTTCGGACGTGGCCCAGGGGGCGCTGAAGGCGCCGGTCAGCGCCAGCGCGGTGTAGAAGTCGGAGTCGAAGACCGCCCGTGGGAACAGCCCGCCGTACATCTGGGCGCAACGACGTAGATCCCGGCCGCACTCCGCGGCGAGCGCGCACGCCGAGCCCAGCTCGTACGCTTCTTTCAACTCGTCGTCCGGCATCCTAGAGCCGCTCGATCGGCATGCGGATCATGGGCGACGACCCCCCAAACCGGCATTTCTGCCGCTACTGGCGAATTTTCACATGATCATCCACATTTGATCAAGGTAAGGACACGGCCGCAGCACCCCCACAGTCACGCCGCACTGTCACCCCCACGTCATCCACCGTGTTCAGCATCCACCGTTCGGGCCGCTCTGTCAGCCATCCTTTCCGCCACTTGTGGGCCTGCTCCTCAGCCTCCTCAACCCGCCCCCTCAGTCCGCGCCTCAACCCGCCCCCTCAACCCGCGCCTTAACCCGCCCCGATCGCGATGAACGAGACGTCGTCGCCGCGGGCCTCACTGAGCGCCTCCGCCAGGCCGAGCCCGCGCCGTAGCCCGTCGTGCAGAGCCACCATGACGGGCACGGCGGCCGCGTCGTTCACCGGGACGACACTCGCGACGATGCCGGCCGTACCGAGGTGGAGCAGCGCGGTGGCCGGCCCGAGCACCTCGTCGGCCCCGACCGCGGCCACCTGCCCGGAGTCGCAGCTCGACAGCACGAGCCGGTAGGGGGCGCGGCGGAGCCGTTCGAGGTCGTACACGGTGAGGGGGCCGTCGTCCAGCAGCAGCGAGGAGAAGGAGGGGCTGTCGGCCCGGAACGTCCCGTGCGCCGCCAGATGCGCGAGATGACACCCGTCGATGGCCCCCAGCACCCCCTGAGCCGTCGCCGAACCATCGGCCAGCACAGTGACCGGCCCGGCGGACCCAGTGGAGGACCCGATGGAGGACGCAGTGACAGACCTGGTGGCGGGGCCGGTGGTCGGTCCGGTGGCGGATCCGGTGGCCGGACCAGCGGCGGACCCGCTGGCAGGGCCTGTGGCAGGTCCGATGGCGAGGCCTGGGGCCGGACCAGCGGCTGGCTCTGCGGCTTCGGCGTACAGCGCGGCGATGGAGCGTACCTCGCCGTCGGCGTTCGCCACGCCGGGGCCGCGTACGAGCACCACGCCCCCGTCAGCGGGCGGGACGACCGACCTGGCGCGCAACCAGGCCGCCGCCGACGGCGCCACGCTGAAGGCCCGGCGCCGGAGCGCGGGCAGCAACCCCCACGGCGCCCCGTGCAACGTCGCGGGCGGCACCACGATTAGCGGCTCACAGGCTCGCGACCCGGCAGGGGCCGACCCACCGCCGGACCGCCCAAGGTCTGGCGACCGGCCATCCGACCGCCCCAGGACTGACCGTCCGCCATTTGACGGCCCCAAGACCGGCGACTGGCCATCCGACCGCTCCAGGACTGACCATTCGCTATCAGACCGCCCGAGGACTGACCGTGCGCCGTCTTGCCGCCCGAGAACTGACGACCGGCCATCCGGCCGCCCGAGGGCTGATCGTTCGCCGCTCGAGCGTCCGTCGCTCAGGCGGCCCGCTACAGGGCCCAGAAGGGCGCGTTCCAGTCGGGCTCCGAGGCGGGCGAGTTCGCGTGGGTCGGCGCGGCTCTGGTACGCGAGCCGCCGCAGTCTCGAGCGGGCGAACTCGATCTCCGTGACGGCCGACGCGGCCGATCCCACCGTGAACCGGCGTACCCGCCCATCGCCGCACAGCAGCGCGTGCAACACACCGTCGACGATCACGAGCTCGACCAACCGGCCGCCACCGATCGCCGCCAGGAGCTCTCCTCCGCCGACCGCCGTCAGGAGCCGCCCACCGCCGGGGGCCGACCCGTCGCCGCGATCATCCTCGCGGCCGTCATCGCAACCGTCGACGCAACCATCGGCGCGGCCGTCAGCGCGACCGTCGACGCCGCGCACGCGCAGGGTCGCGGCGCGTACCCGTGCCTCCAGCCGGTCCCGGTCGCGTTCCAGCGTGGCCGCCGACGAGGCGCCCTCGGACCGTGCCCGGCCGAGCAGATGGTCGGTCTCGCGCAGCGCGGCGAGCTGGGCGAGCAGCCAGTGGTCGTCCGGCGGCCGTACGGGGGGCACGGCCAGCGAGGTCGCCCGCCATCGTTCGGTCCAGTCGAGCAACCTCCGGGGCCGCCCCGCGCGCAGCCAGTGCCGCTGGGCGAGCGTGACCAGCTCGGCCCCGTGGGCGGTCGCCAGGGCCCGCAGCTCCGGCGAACCGAACGCGAGGCGGTGTTCCTCGATCAGCGCCAGCCCGGCCCGGCAGGCATGCAGCAACCGCCGGGGCCGGTCGGCCGCCTCCGCACGCAGCGCCTCGGCCAGCCAGCCGCCCGCCCTGGCCGTCGCGGAGCCGCGGTGGCGGGCCCGCGCCGCCTGCGCCAGGTGCTGATCGGCCGCCCGCCGTCTGCCGAGCGCCAGCGCCGCACGGCCCGCGAGCAGGTGCGCCTGCCACACCTCAGGCGACCCGAGCTCCGCCAGCTTGACGGCCAGCCGCCGCGCCTCCGCCAACCGCCTCCTCTCCGCCACCCGCCTGGCCTCCGCCAGCGGCCTGGCGGGCGCCGCACCCCCGACCGCCTGCCCGACCACAGACTCGGAAGACACCGCACTTCCGGCCTCCCGCCCGACCACAGGACCGGAAGACACCGCCCGCCCAACCACAGAACCAGAAGGCATCACGCCCCCGGCCAAGGCCGTGTCTTCCGCGAGGGCCGCCTGGACCAGGATGAGCCGGGCATGCGCTGCCCACCAGGCGCGCCGCTGCCCCGCGAACAGGGTGCGCGCCTCCCCCGCCCGCGCGCGGGCGGTACCCGGATCGCCGGACAGCAGCGCCGCCCTGGCGGCGAGGAGCAGCAGTTCGGCCCGCATGGTCGCCTGCCCGCGCAGCCGGGCCAGGTGCCGCAGGGCCCCGTCGGCCTGCGCCAGGGCGTCGCGCGCGAGCCCGGCCGCCAGCAGCACCGCGCACCGGTCGGCGGCCAGGTCGAACATGGGTGTGCCGAGCGCCTGGAAGCCACGGTCGGCCTCGTCGAGGAGGTCCAGCGCGAGCGGCAGGTCACCCGCGCGGAAGGCGACGACGCCGCGGTTCTGGACGGCGACGACCGAGTCGTGTTCCTGGCTGGTGGTGGCGAACATCCGCTGCGCGACCCGGAAGTCCTCCTCCGCCAGGGTGACCGAGCCGCGCGCGAGCCGGACGTGCCCGCGCAGGGTCAGCGCGCGGGCCGCCCACACGGTGTCGCCCGCGCCGAGCAGCGCCGGAGCGGCGATCTCGAGGTCGTCGAGCGCCTCGCCGTGCCGGCCGAGGATCCAGCGGGCGCCGGCCCGCCGGAACAGTACCCGCGCCCGGGTGGTGCCTAAAGAGAGGGCGGCGGCCGTGTCGAGGGCGGACAGGCCGGGCCTGGTGCGGCCGTGCTGGAGGAGCGCGATGCCGAGCGTGGCCAGCACGTCGGCCTCGCGGTCGGCCGAGCCGGAGCGCCGTGCCAGCCGTACCGCCTGCCGCAGCTCGCGGATCGCCGCGTCGAGGTCGCCGAACTCGCGGCGCAGGATGCCGATCGCCTGACGCGCTATCGAGCTCTCGTACGGCCCGCGGCCGTCGGCGAGCATGGCGGTGGCGGCCGTCATGGCCTGTCGCGGACGCGCGAACACCATGGCCAGCACATCGTGCGGATCATCCGGAATCCGGGAATCCCTCGCCGTTTCCCCAGACACGGAGTCGATGGTAGATGCGGGTCATCCGGGCGTCCACGCGGCACGTGTATCAGGAAGGGGGTGCGCCGCTCATACATGGCAGGCCCGCAGTCACCCATCGAGGAGGTCCTGAAAGATGAGCACACCACGCAACGGACGCGACATGCGTTTCTGGGAACAGCTCGAGATCCTCAACGACGCGCTGCCGTCGGGCAGGGTGGCGGTGGCCGGGCCGCAGGGCGCGACCCCGGACTCCGACGTCCTGCCGGAGTTCGCCTATCTCGCCGAGCACGTCCTGGTACGCGCGCCTGACGTGGAACGTGCCATCCAGGGCATTCAGGCGAGTCTCCCGTCGGCGGAGCCGGTCCGCGTGGTCTGGCCGCCGGACCGGGACGCGGGGCGGGTCACGGTACGCCGGCTGTCCATCGGATCACGGGACGTCTTCCGCGCCCTGGCCGTGCTCAGGCAGGCCAAGATCCCCGGCACGCTGGTCCACTTCGTCACGGTCTCGGGCGTCAACCTGTGCCCGGGCGACGAGCCGGTGCCCAGCGGCGAACCGCTCAAGCCGCCGATCGCGGGCCGCGACAGGGGTGAGAACGCGCACGTCACGGTGATCGACACCGGGCTGGTGCACGACTACCTCGACCACCAGTGGCTGGCGCAGAGCTCCGGCCAGCCGAACATCCCGATGGTCGACGGCGACGTCACCACCCTGGCCGAAGAGGTGGACGCCGACGGTTTCATCAAGCCGTACGTCGGCCATGGCACGTTCATCGCGGGCGTGCTGCGCTGCGTGGCGCCCAGTACGGACGTACGCGTCCTCAACGGCTTCCCGTACGGCGGCGCGGTCGAGGAGGACCAGCTGGGCCTGCTCCTGCTGCAGACGCTCGACACCCACGGCTGGCCCGACGTGCTGTCACTGTCGGCGGGCACCAGGACGAACGACGCCCAGGCGCTGCTCGGCCTGGCCGACTTCATCGACGAGCTGGCCACGCACCCCGAGACGCTGCTGGTGGCCGCGGCCGGCAACGACGGCGACACCGTCCCCTTCTGGCCGGCCGCGTTCGCCGCGGAGGCGGTGAACACCACCGGCGACGCGATCCTTTCGGTGGGCGCGCTGCGCGAGGACGGGCTCGGCCGGGCGTGCTTCAGCAACTACGGCGACTGGGTGACGGTGTACGCGCCGGGTGAGCGCCTGATCAACGCCTATACCTCGGGCGACTACGAGTACGACTACCCGCACAACACCACCTGCCGCTTCCACCCGGTCGTCCCGCTGTATCCGGGCTGTACCTGCGTCGCGCCGCTGGCGGAGGGGGACGTGGTCAAGTTCAGCGGGATCGCGCAGTGGAGCGGCACGTCGTTCGCCACGCCGTTCATCGCCGGACTCATCGCGGCGCGCATGTCGGAAGCCGGGGTGACGTCTCGGCAGGCGGCCGGGCAGCTCATCGCGGGACAGCTGGCGATACCCGATCTCAGTGGTTTTCTGCGATGACTCAACCACTCCCTGTTCTGGAGCGTCTCACGAAATATCATGCTCCAGGATGTTCCAGGACAGGGAAGGACCGCCGTGGACGAGACCGCAGCCCTCGTCAGAGCAGCCGCGGAAGGGGACTCCGGTGCCTGGAAGGAGCTCTACCAGCGCCTCAGCGGCCTGGTGTGGGCGGTGGCGCGCGCCTATCTCGTCAACGCGTCCGACGCGCAGGACGTCTGCCAGACGACGTGGTTCCGGCTGGCGGAGAACCTGACCCGGCTCAGGGACCCGGACAAGGTGGGGGCCTGGCTGGCCAGTACGGCCAGGCACGAGGCGCTGCGGGTGATCCGTGCGAGCGGGCGGGCCACGCCCATCAGCGACATGGGGCTGCTGGGGGCGGACATCGACGAGCGCTCCCCCGAGCGCCTGATGCTGGAGGCGGAGGAGGCCGTCGCCGAGGCCGAGCGCGCGCTGGTGGTGTGGGCCGCCTTCGAGGAGATGCCGGATCGCTGCCGCCGCCTGCTGCGGCTGCTGATCGCCTCTCCGCGCCCCACCTATCAGGAGATCGCGTCAGGATTGGGCATCGCGGTGGGCAGCATCGGCCCGATCAGGGCCCGCTGCCTCCAGCGACTCCGCACGCTGGTGGCGGAGCGCGGAGTGACCGGAATACGCAGGTGAGCTGAATGAACGATGAGAGCTTCGACCTGGAAGACCAGCTGGAAGCCGACCTGGAAGGCGATCCGGAAGGCAAGCTGGAAGACGAGCTTCGGGAGATCGCCGAGGTGCTCGACCCTGTCCCGCCCGCATTGCTCGAGGACGCCATGCAGGCGTTCACGCTGCGGACGCTCGACGCCGAGCTGGCCGCGCTCACCTTCGACTCCTGGGACGAGGAGCCCTCGGCCAGGGTCGTCAGGGGGGCGGGGCAGCCGCGGCTGCTCACGTTCGAGGCGGGCGGCGTGGCGGTGGAGCTGGAGGTCTCCGCGGCCCGCCTGGTGGGGCGGCTGTCGCCGGAGGGGCCCGCGGAGATCGGCCTCCAGCGGCCCGACGAGGTGCTTCTCGTACGCTCCGACGAGCTGGGCCGCTTCACCGCCGACGGTCTGGTCCGTGGCCCGCTCCGCCTCCGCGTCACCCCCGATGGAGGCGCGCCGATCGTCACCTCATGGACGCGCATATAACCAGATGTACGACGCCGCGCCGGTCCCCTCCTCCGGCGCGGCGTCGTGGCCTTCTCAGGCGTCGTGGCCTTCTCAGGCGTCGTGTTCCCCTCAGGCGTCGTGGCCTCAGGCGTCGTGGTCTCCTCAGCGGGGGGCGTCAGGCGCTCTCCTCCAGCGCGGCCAGCTTGGCGGCGAGCGCGACCCGGGAGCCGATGCCGAGCTTGGTGTAGATCTTGCCCAGGTGATACTCGACGGTCTTGACGCTGATCAGCAGCTCCCGGGCGATCTGCCGGTTGGTCAGGCCGTCGGAGACGAGCCTGGCCGTGCTGTACTCCTGAGGCGTCAGTCCCAGCCGTACGGTGCCCTGCTGTTCCAGGCCGCACGCCTCCAGCTCCTGCGCGCAGCCGGCCACGAGTGGGCGGGCCCCCAGCCGGGTGAAGACGGCCTCGGCGGCCCGCAGCCGGGCGGCGGCCGCCCTGCGTCTTCCGGTACGCCGCATTAACCGGCCCAGGTCCAGCAGGACGCGGGCCTCCTCCAGCAGGCAGCCGGCGCCCTCCAGCAAGCTCAGGGCGGCGGTGAAGCTCTCCTCGGCCTCCGCTGGAACGTTCCTGGCCGCCAAGAGCAGCCCGGAGAGCCGAGCCCGCCGCGCCCGCGCCCGCGCGCCGTCGCCGGGCAGGGTGGCGAGCTCGGCCTCGGCCTCGTCCAGGCGTCCCTCCGCGACCAGGGTCTCGATGAGCTGCGGCCGGTGGTCGGGGACGAACGGGTCGTCGGCGCCCGCCGGCGCGGCACCAGCACCAGCACCGGCACCGAGCAAACCCAGCGCCAGGTCCGCCTGGGTCTCGCCCATCACGTTGCGCTGGCAGCGCGCGATGGCCCTGGCTGCGGTGGCGTGGGCGAGGGCCCGTTCGTGCTCACCGAGCGCGGCCAGCGGGGCGACGCAGACGACGTGCAGGGTGGGCAGCAGCCAGCGCTGGCCGAGCCCCTCCGCCTCGGCCAGCGCCCGCTCCGCCCTGGTCACCGCGTCCGCCCAGCGCCCCTCGCAGTGCTCGGCCACGGCCAGCAGCGCGCCGCCGATCAGGCGGTGGTGCGGCAGCCCCGCCTCATCCCGCGCCACGACGGCCCTGACCAGCACGTCGGCTGCCGCGCCCGCCTCGCCCTCCCGCAGAAACCCGACGGCCGCCTGGATGCCCTCTGCCGCAGGTCCGCCACCGAGGGCACCCGTGCTCGGCACCGGTACATCGTGCGGCCGGCCGGTCGCACTCAGGGTCGGCACGTCGAACAGCTGGCCGGTCGCGCTCGGGGCCAGCACCTCGTGCGGCCGGCCGGTCGTGCTCAGGGCCAGCACGTCGTACGGCCGGCCGGTCGTGCTCTGGATCGGCTGCTCGGCCGCCAGGCGGGCCCAGGTCGCCGCGGCGGCGCGATTCCCCCTGACCAGGTGCAGCCAGGCGAGCTGCTCGGCCGTGTCGGCGGCCAAGCGGGGTGAGCGGTTCCGCCACGCGGCGGCGAGCAGGTCGGCGGCCTCGTCGAGCCGGCCGGCGGCCAGCGCGAGCCGTCCCAGGATGTAGCGGCGCGCGGGCCGCGGATCGGCGTTGGGGACCGCGGCCAGCTCGGCCGCGCGGACGGCGTCGCCGCCCAGCAGCAGGTGCCTCAGCGCCGCGGTACGCAGCTCGTCGCGCCGGGCCGTGGACTCGCAGAGCCCGGCGGCCAGCTCCAGATGGGTGGCGGCGTCGAGCCAGAGGCCGTGCTGGGCCTCCTTGGCGGCGTACCTGGCCAGCTCCTCGGCAAGCTGCTCGTCCGGTCCACCGGCCGCGGCGGCGCGATGACGCAGGGCCGTACCGGTGTGCTCGACGAGCCGGGCGGCGGCCAGGTGCAGCCGTGCGCGGGTGCCCGCGCCGAGCGAGCCGTAGACAGTGGCCTGGGCGAGCGGGTCGGGGAAGGCGACGAAGCGTCCGGGGCGCTCGTCGAGCAGCCCGGCGTCGACCGCCTCTTCAAGCGCGGCCAGCGGCTCGCCGACGATCCCGGCCACGGAGGCGACCACATGCAGGGGATGGGGCTCGCCGAGCACGGTGCAGGCGGCGACGAGCGCGCGCGTCTCCGCACCGCACGCGCGCAGGCGGCGAGTGAAGGGCCGGGCGTAGGCGTCGGGAGCGGGCAGCCGGGCACCCGGGTCGGCCAGCGTCGTCGGCGCGACGGTGGCGAGCAGCTCGCGGGCGTACAGCGGGTTGCCCGAGGTGTGCTCACACAGCCGCCGGGCGGTGCGCTCGGTCAGCGGGTCCGGCGTAAGCCCGGCCAGGTCGGCGGCGGACAGGCCGTCGAGGACGAGACGGAGCCCGCCGTCGCCGGTCAGCAGCCGCCGCAGCCCCTCCGGCAGCCACGCGGCGGCGGTGCCACGGCAGCTGACCACCACGAGGACGCGGCCGGTGCGCAGGCGGCGCAGCAGGTAGCCGAGCGCCCGCAGCGACGCCCTGTCGGCCCACTGGGCGTCGTCCACGAACACGACGACGGGCCCGTCGGCCTGCAGACGCCCGACCAGCTCGCACAGCGCCTCCCCCACGGACCACAGGTCCCGCGCCGCCGCGCCCCTGGTCGCCGCACTCCTGGTCGCCGCACCCGCCAAGCCGCTCCGCCTCAGCCTGGCGCTCCTCAGCCCGGTCCCCGGTAGCCCGATCCCCCGCAGTCCAGCCTCCCGCAGTCCGGCCCTCCCCAGCCCGGACCCCCTCGATCCGGCCCCCCTTGGTCCGGTCGCTGTCGGTCCTGTGCTCGCCGGCCCGGTGCCGTCCAGGACGGACCACGGCTGGTCGGCGAGCTGGCGGACGATCCCGTACCGCAGGTGCCGCTCGGCCTCGTCCCCGCTCGCCGCCAGCACCCGCACATTCGCCTCTCCACCGAGCGCCTGGCGGAGCAGCGCCGTCTTCCCGATGCCCTCGGGCCCCTCTATGACCATCCGCCGCACGGCGCCCTTGCCCGCGGCGCGCAATTCCCCGCGCACCAGGGCGAGCTCCGTTGCTCTCCCGACGAACATCCCCTCTCCCTCCGTTGCCCCTCGACTTCCCAGAGCACGCGCGGAGGCTTCTGATACACCTCTTTTCATCGCAAACCTGCAGCGAAGTGGCGGTAACCGCTTTCCAGCCGCCCGATGCGCGCAGCAGTCAGCGTTGTCCGCCGCTGAAAGGCATCATTAGCATTGGCGGGGTTTGGCCGACGGAGAGGGCGGTGGGGATGGCTGTCCTGATTCGTACCCGTGACGTGCCCGCCGCGCGCAGATACGACGAGTGGCGGAGCATCATCTGTGACACGCTCGGTCCCCTCGACATGCGGATGGATCCGGACGTGCCGCTGCGGGGCGCGATCGACGCGGGGCAACTCGGTTCGGTGGGTGTCGGCGTCGTCCAGACCTCGACGCCGCACAGCGTTCACCGGACGCCTGGCATGATCCGCCGCGACAGCCCCGAGCTCTATCGAGTGGTGCTGGCCATGTCGGGCCGGCCGCTTCTGGCGCAGGACGGCCGGGAGGCGCAGCTTCGGCGCGGCGAGTTCGCGATCTACGACTTCGCGCGGCCGTACGAGCTGGCCTATGACTCGGCGGTGCATCTGGCGGTGTTCAGTTTTTCCCGGGAGATGCTGGCTCTGCCCGTCGATTCCATCGCGAAGCTCACGGCCGTTCCGATCGCCACGGACGGCGGAACAGGTGCCCTCGCCGCACCGCTGCTGCGCAGGGTGGCGCTGGATCTGGAGACCTATCAACCGGCCAGCGCGGCGCGGCTGTCCACCGTGGTGACGGACTTGGTCACCACGGCCGTCGCCGAACGCGCCGAGCAGAGCGACACGCTGACGGTGGAGTCGCGATCACGAACGCTGCTGCTGCGCGTCCACACCTTCATCGAACAGCACCTGGGCGAGCCCGGCCTCGACCCCGCCACCATCGCGGCCGCGCACCATGTGTCCGTGCGGCAGTTGCACCGGCTGTTCGAGACGCAGGACACCACGGTGGCCGCCTGGATCAGACATCGGCGGCTTGAGCGGTCCCGCAAGGACCTGGCCGACGTCGCCCTCCGGGACACCTCGGTGAGCGTGATCGCGGCCAGATGGGGGCTGCCTGACTCGGCCCACTTCAGCCGTTTGTTTCGGCACGCGTACGGGCTGCCGCCCGCCGAGTATCGCCGCGCATGCCTCATACAGGCCGGCTGAGAGCCCTGGCACGGAAAGCCAATCGGACGGCGCCAGGGTCCAAGCGACACGGGCTCCTGATCAGCAGACTGAAGTTGTTCGCAAGACGCGGTGCTGAGGAAAGGACCCAGCGATGTCCACCACTCTGTTCGTCAACCTGCCGGTCAAGGACTTGGACCGGTCGAAGACGTTCTTCGGCGAGCTCGGTTTCCCCTTCTTCGGGGCGACCGATGACATGGCGTCCGTGGTGATCAGTGAGCAGACCCAGGTCATGCTCCTGACGGAGCCGACGTTCGCCTCCTACGCCAGGACGGAGGTCGCCGACCCGACCAAGAGCACACAGGTGATCATGGTTCTGGGCCTCGACAACCCCGCGCAGGTCGACGAGCTGGTCGACAAGGCGCTGGCGGCGGGTGCGACCGCCGTCGGTGAGCCGCTGAACGTCGCGGGCCGCTACCAGCGGGGCTTCGCCGACCTCGACGGTCACCACTGGGCCGCTCTGTGCCTGGCGACCCCTGAGGGCTGAGGGGCCCTGCCATGAGCCATCCCGTGACCGGCGAGGTCACCTCGGCCGACGGCACGCCGATCGCGTTCGGCCGGTCCGGGACCGGGCCGGCCGTCATCCTGGTCCACGGCGCGTTCACCGACCGGACTCACCCCACCCTGCGCGGTGTGGCCGAGGCGCTGGGGTCATGGTTCACCGTGTTCGACTACGACCGTCGCGGACGTGGCGAAAGCGGCGACACCCACCCCTATGCCGTCGAGCGTGAGATCGAGGACCTGGCCGCCCTCATCGAGGCGGCGGGCGGGTCGGCCATGGTGTTCGGCGGCTCCTCGGGCGCCGCCCTGGCGCTGGCCGCCGCTCCGCGGCTGGCCATCGCGAAACTCGCCGTGTGGGAGCCGCCGTACCACGTCGACGACAGCGCACCCAGTCTGCCGTACGACTTCGCGGCTCGGCTGGAAGACCTGGTCAAGCGGGGCCGGCGCGCGGAGGCGATCGAACTGTTCATGGTCGCGGCCGCCGAGGTCCCCGTCGAGGCGGTGGCCGCGATGCGTGTCCAGCCCTCCTGGCCGCAGCTGGAGGAGATCGCCCACACCTTGGCGTACGAGGCCGCCGTCCTGGGGCCGGGGAACGCCCTGCCCGCCGAGGCCCTCGCCTCGATCGCGCAACCCGTGCTCGTACTGACGGGTGGGGACAGCCCTCGGTGGATGGCCGAGGCGGGAAGAGCGGTCGCCGAAACCGTGCCCCGTACGGTCCACAGAATCCTGGAGGGCCAGACCCACAACGTGGCGCCTGAGTCTCTCGCCCCGGAACTGCTGGAATTCTTCACCATCGCCTGAAGAGCGCGCCCCGCTCGCCGCTCACCGGCCCGCCCACGGGGCCGGTGAGCAGGCGTCACGGGACCGTCAGACGATCACCAGTTCCCGGGAGGTGACGTTCAGCCGCTCGCCCCCGGTCTCGGTGCACACCACGATGTCCTCGATGCGCGCCCCATGCCGGTCGGGCAGGTAGATGCCCGGCTCGACGGAGAAGGCGAAGCCCGGCTCCATCGGCTCGGCGTTGCCGGACACGATGTACGGCTCCTCGTGCGTCTCCACGCCGATCCCGTGCCCGGTGCGGTGGATGAAGTAGTCGCCGTAGCCCGCCTCGGCGATCAGGTCGCGGGCCGCCGCGTCGATCGACTCGCACGGTACGCCCGGACGTACGGCGGCGCAGGCGGCGTCCTGGGCGCGGCGCAGCACCTCGTAGTACTCGGCGAAGTCGGCCGGCGGGGCGCCGACGGAGTACGTACGGGTGGAGTCGGAGCAGTAGCCGCTGTGGAACTGCCCGCCGATGTCGACCACGACCGGCTCGCCCGCCTGGATGACCCGGTCCGACACCTCGTGGTGCGGGCTGGCGCCGTTGGGGCCCGAGGCGACGATGACGAAGTCGACCGTCTCGTGCCCGGCGGCCAGGATCGCCTCGGCGATGTCCCGGCCGACCTCACGCTCGGTGCGCCCGGCCCGCAGGAACTCCGGCACCCGCCGGTGCACCGAGTCGATCGCCTCCCCCGCCTCGCGCAGCGCCGCCACCTCGGCCGGGGACTTGCGCATCCGCAGCTCGCGCAGCACGCTCCCGGCCAGCACCTGCTCGGCCTCCGGCATGACCTCGCGGAAGCGCAGCGACGCCATCGCCCACATCCGGTCGGCCAGCCCCACCTTGGCCACCCCGCCGAGCCGCGCGGCGGCGATGCGGTAGGGGTCGTCGGTCTCGTCCCACGCCACGAAGTCCAGGCCGAGCCGCGAGGCGGGCGAGGCCTGCGCGGCCGGCAGTTCGAGCCGGGGCACCATCATGTAGGGCTCGCCGGCGGCGGGAACCACCAGGCAGGTCAGCCGTTCGAGCGGCTTGGCGTCGTAGCCGCTCACGTAGCGCAGGTCGGGGCCAGGGGTGAGCAAAAGGGCGTCGAGGCCGGACTTCGCGGTGGCCTCCTGGACGGCGGCCAGCCGGGACACGGGATACAAGTCTGAGGACGTCACAGGCACAATCTACTCGGACCGCTCCTCCTAAAATCCGCGAAAAGCTCTCACAACGCGGTAAGCCATGGCTACACTCCGCCCACAGACGGTCACGTACTGTGGTGTCAATTGTCCCCTTCCACCCGCGTTTCGAGAGAGAGGCTCATGGTCGACGTCTGGGGTAGCCACCAGCGCCGCCCGATGAGTGCGGCCGACCTGGTCCGGCAACTCGCGGAGCCGCCCGCGGCCGAGCGCGACGCCGAGATGCTCGCCGTACGCCTGGCGCACGCCGAACGCCTCGGCAACATGGGCTGGGCCGAATGGAACCTCCACACCGGGACGGCCACCTGGTCCGACCACGTCTACCTGATCTTCGGGCGGGACCGGGAGGACGGGCCGATCCGCCTGCCCGACCTGGCGGCGCACGTCGAGCCCGGCGACCTGGGCGCGCTCGACCAGCTCCTGTGGAGCGTCGTGCAGGGCGTGGAGCCGGTGCAGGCCGAGTTCCGCATCCGGCGGGGCGGCGAGCTGCGCAACGTACGCGTCGTGCTGGAGCCGCTGATGGCGCCCGGCGGGCCGGAGGGCGTGCACGGCGTGGTCCAGGACATCACCGGCCGCCGCCGTGCCGAGCGCATCATGTCCGAGTCGCGCCGTCAGTTGCTGGAGGCCCGCGAGAAGGCGGCCGAGGAGCGCCACGTGATGCTGGCGCTGCGCGAGGCGATCCTGCCCAAGCCGGTCGGCTGCCTCGACCTGCCATGCACCCGGATCGCGGTCCGTTACGTGCCGGCCGAGAAGACCTCGAACCTGGGCGGCGACTGGTTCGAGGCCGCGGCGCTGCCCGACGGCCGAGTGCTGCTGGCGATCGGCGACGTCTCGGGCCACGGCCTGCCCGCCATCGCGCACATGGCGCAGCTGCGCCACGCCCTCATCGGCCTGACGATGACCGGCGAGCCGCCGAACCGGCTGCTGGCCTGGCTGAACGAGCTGGTCATGCACCGGCTGCACGAGACCACGGCGACCGCGGTGATCGGGCACCTCGACACCGCGAGCCGGGTCTTCACCTGGAGCCAGGCGGGCAACCTGGCGCCGATCCTGGTCCGCGACGGCGTGGCGGGCCCGCTGGGCCAGCCGAAGGGCGTCCTGCTCGGCGCGACCGACCAGCCGTACGGCCTGGCCACCACGCGGCTGCGCGATGGGGACGTGCTGCTGCTGTTCACGGACGGCCTGGTGGAGCGGCGCACCCGCGACATCGACGAGGGCCTGGCGCTGGCCACGGCGGCGGCCTGCGAGCTGCCGGGCCGCGACCTGGACGCCGGGCTGGACCGGCTGCTGGCCGGCATCGGCGGCCCCAACCCGGAGGACGACGCCTGCCTGCTCGCGGTGGGACTGGGCGGGGGGCTGGGCGAGAGCTGAGCGGGACTGGGGAGTCCGGGCCGGGAGTGGGCGGCCGACCTGCGGAGGTGCGACCATAGGCGGGTGCTGATGCTTCTCGACACCCCGTCGCTGTACTTCCGCGCCTTCTACGGCATCCCGGAGTCGATCACCGCGCCCGACGGCTCGCCGGTGAACGCGGTGCGCGGCCTCATCGACATGATCGCCACCCTGGTGCGCCACCACTCCCCCACCGAGCTGGTCGCCACGATGGACGCCGACTGGCGCCCCGCCTTCCGGGTGGCCGCCATCCCGACGTACAAGGCGCACCGGGTCGCCCACGGCGACGTCGAGGAGGTGCCCGACGCGCTGGTGCCGCAGATCGCGGTCATCGAGCAGGTGCTCGACGCGCTCGGCATCGCCCGGCTGGAGGCGCCCGGCTACGAGGCGGACGACGTGATCGGCACGCTGACCCACCGCGCCGGCGGGGCGGTCGACATCGTGACGGGCGACCGCGACCTGTTCCAGCTGGTCGACGACGCCCGCCCGGTGCGCGTCCTGTACACCGTGCGGGGCATCCGCAACCTGCAGACGGTCGACGAGGCGTTCGTGACGGGCAAGTACGGCATTCCCGGCCGTACCTATGCCGACTTCGCGACCCTGCGCGGCGATCCCAGTGACGGCCTGCCGGGCGTGGCGGGCGTCGGCGAAAAGACGGCGGCCGCGCTCATCACCCGGTTCGGCTCGCTCGGCGCGCTGCTCGACGCCCTCGACGGGGGCGCCACGGACGGCTTCCCGGCGGGCAGCCGCACCAAGCTGGCCGCCGCCCGCGACTACCTGCGGGTCGCCCCCGCCGTGGTGGCGGTCGCCTCGGACGCGCCGCTGCCCGAGGCCGACCTGACGCTCCCGCAGAAGCCCCGCGACCCCGACTCCCTCGTACGGCTGGCCGACCAGTACGGCCTCGACAGCCCCCTCAACCGCCTGCTGGAGGCACTCGGCCAGGCATGACCGCGCGTCAGGCCCCCACCGCCACGCTGGGGAGCTCATGCGGAGCAGGCCGAGGAGCTTGTGACGATAGGTTGCCCTTGTGACGAACATCCGGGTACCCAGCGACGTCCCCGCCCGCCTAGACGACGGGTTCGAGCGGATCCGGCGGGAGCAGCGGCTGCCCGGCGAGTTCCCGAGAGCCGTGCTGGACGAGGCCGACTGGGTGGCGTCGGTGCCCAGGTTCGGCGGCAAGGACATGACGGAGCTGCCGTTCGTCACCATCGACCCGCTCGGCTCGATGGACCTCGACCAGGCCGTCCACCTGGAGCGGCTGCGCGGCGGCTACCGCGTCTGGTACGCGATCGCCGACGTCGGCGCGTTCGTACGACCGGGCGGCGCGATCGACGCCGAGGCGCGCACCCGGGGCGAGACCGTCTACCTGCCCGCGAGCAAGGTGCCACTGCACCCGAAGGTGCTGTCGGAGGACGCGGCCAGCCTGCTGCCCGGCGTGACCCGCCCGGCCGCGGTGTGGCGGATCGACCTGGACGCGGAGGGCCGCACGGTCGGCGCCGACGTACAACGGGGCCTGGTACGCAGCCGCGAGCGGCTCGACTACGCCTACGTGCAGGCGGCCATCGACACCGACACCGCGGGCGGCGCGCTGGGTCTGCTGGCCGAGATCGGCAGGCTGCGGCTGGAGCTCGAACGCGAGCGCGGCGGCGTCACCCTGCCCACCCCGGAGCAGGAGGTGGTGCCCGACGGCGACGGCTACCGCCTCGAATACCGGCTGCCGCTTCCCGCCGAGGCGTGGAACGCGCAGATCTCCCTGCTCACCGGCATGGCGGCGGCCTCGATGATGCTCGACGCGGAGATCGGCGTGCTGCGCGTGCTGCCGGCGCCGCGCAGCGGCGACCTGGACAAGGTACGCCGGGTGGCCGACGCGCTGGGCGTCCCGTGGCCCGGCGGCGCCTCCTACGGCGACGTGGTCCACGACCTGGATCCGAAGAACCCGCAGCAGGCGGCGTTCCTGCACGAGTCGAGGGTGCTGCTGCGCGGCGCCGGCTACGTGGCCTTCAACGGCGAGCCGCCGAAGCTGGCCGAGCACGCCGCGGTGGCCGCGCCGTACGCGCACGTCACGGCGCCGCTGCGGCGCCTGGTCGACCGCTACGCGACGGAGATCTGCCTGGCGATCGCCGCGGGCGAGCCGGTGCCGCAGGACGTGGCGGAGGCGCTGACGGGCCTGCCGGAGATCATGTCCGGGACCGGCCGCCGCGCGGGCGCGGTGGAGCGCGCCTGCGTGGACCTGGTGGAGGCGTTCCTGCTGCGTGACCGTGTCGGCCAGGCGTTCGACGCGATGGTGATCGACGTCGACGAGCGCCGCGAGGGCGGCCAGGTCCAGATCGCCGACCCGGCGGTGATCGCCCGCTGCGACGGCCCGCTCCCCCTGGGCGAGCAGGTCTCAGTACGCCTGACCCAGGCCGACCCGGCCACCCGCGAGGTCCGCTTCGCCCTGGCGTAACAGAGCCCTGGCGTAACAGAGCCCTGGCGTAACAGAGCAGTGCCCTGACGCGACGGAGCCGCGCACGGGAGGCCAGGCCCGCACGCGGCTCCAATGAGTTCCGGCTACCGCTTGAGGGGCTTCCAGGCTGCCCCCAGCCCCATCAGGTGCAGCGCGACGCAGAGCAGTCCGGCGGTGCTGAGGGTGGTGGCCGTGAGCACGCCGCCCACGGCAACGTTGGCGATCTCGAAGATCAGCGCGAGCAGGAACAGCACCGCGGCGATGAGAGCGAACATGGCGACCTCCGGCTTGTCAAAACCCGCTTCGACCTGGGCATGTCCATACCGAATCGCCGGGAAACTGACTACACGGTGACGTTGCGTATACAGCCCACTACATCACCTTGACCGGACGGTCAGTCGGCCAGGAAGGCCCTGGCCAACAGGACGCACGTCACGGCGCCCGGCCCCGTAAACCGCAGGAGCGTGCCCCTGGACGGGGGCCCGCCCCGTATGGCGGGTGGGCCCCACCGTGCTCTGCCGTAAAGCAGGGAAAAACAGCCCTTAGACCTGAAGACAGAGCCGCAACAGATCAAGACGGAGACGCAACGCATCAAGACAAGGACGAATACGCAACCACCCCCCGGCGCATGGCGTCCATGGCTTTGGCGGCGGTTTGCTTGATCTTGCTCCCCTGCGGAGCGGCGTGCCCCAGCTGGCCGAGCAGGTCCATCAGCTGCTTCACCCAGCGCACGAAGTCACCCGCCGCCAGCTCGTTGCCGTTGATGCCGTCCATGAGCACCGCGTCGAGGCTGTGCCCCTTGGTCCAGCGGAACGCCGCCCACGCGAACCCCAGGTCGGGCTCGCGGATCGTGGACAGCCCGTGGTCGGACTCGATGCCCTCCAGCTCACCCCAGAGGCGCATCATGGCCGTCAGCGCGTCCTGTGCCCGCCCGGCGGGGATCTTGGGGCGGCGGGCGTCGTCGGCGTTGCGCGACTCGAAGACGAGCGCCGACACGCACGCCGCCAGCTCCGCCGGATCCAGCTGCTCCCACAGCCCGCTGCGCAGGCACTCGGCGGTGAGCAGGTCGAGCTCGGTGTAGAGGCGGCCCAGGCGGCGGCCCTCGTCGGTGACGGCCTCGTCGTGCAGGTAGCCGAGCTGCTCCAGCACCGAGCAGATCCGGTCGAAGGTGCGGGAGATGACGTGCGAGCGGCCCTCGACGCGCCGCCGCAGCCCTTCGGTCTCGCGCTGCAGCTTGTGGTAGCGCTCGGCCCAGCGGGCGTGGTCCTCCCGCTCGTCGCAGCCGTGGCACGGGTGCTGGCGGATCCGCCGGCGCAGCTCGTTGATCTCCTCGTCCTCGACGGCGTGGTCGCGGGCCCTGGTGGGCTTGCCCAGGTCGCGGTCGCCGATCTTGGCCAGCAGCGTGGAGACGAGGTTGGCGCGCTCCTTCGGCGAGCGGCCGTTGAAGTTCTTCGGGATGCGCAGCTTCTCGATCGGCTCGACCGGGACGGGGAAGTCGGCCGGGTCGAGCTTCTTGACCTGCTTGCCGATCGTCAGGACCAGCGGGCTGGGGCCGGTGCCGCGCGGGTTGCGGCCCGGGTCGAGCACGATCGCCAGCCCGGCCCGGCGCCCGCCCGGCACGCGGATGACGTCGCCGGGCTGCAGCGCCTCCAGCGACTTGACGGCCGCGGCCCGGCGCGCGGCGCCGCGCTGCTTGGACAGCTCGGCCTCGCGGTCGGTCAGGCGGCGGCGCAGCGCCGCGTACTCGGGGAAGTCGCCCAGGTGGCAGGTCATCGCCTCCTGGTAGCCCTCCAGCGCCTCCTCGTGCTTGCGCAGCTGCTTGGCCAGCCCGACGACCGCCCGGTCGGCCTGGAACTGGGCGAAGGACTCCTCCAGCAGCGTGCGGGCGCGCTCGCGGCCGAACTGGCCGACCAGGTTGACGGCCATGTTGTACGAGGGCTGGAAGCTGGAGCGCAGCGGATAGGTGCGGGTCCCCGCGAGCCCTGCGACCGACAACGGATCCATTCCGGGCTGCCAGAGCACCACGGCGTGGCCTTCGACGTCGATGCCCCGCCGCCCGGCCCGGCCGGTGAGCTGGGTGTATTCGCCCGGGGTGAGGTCGGCGTGCGTCTCGCCGTTCCACTTGTCGAGCTTCTCGATGACCACGCTGCGGGCGGGCATGTTGATGCCGAGCGCCAGCGTCTCGGTGGCGAAGACCGCCTTGACCAGGCCGCGGGTGAACAGCTCCTCGACGACCTCCTTGAAGGCCGGCAGCATGCCCGCGTGGTGGGCGGCCAGGCCGCGCTCCAGGCAGTCGCGCCACTCCAGGTAGCCGAGAACGGACAGGTCCTCGTCGGGCAGGTGCGCGGTGCGCTCGTCGACGAGCTGCCGGATCTCGTGCCGCTCCCGCTCGTCGGTGAGCCGGATGCCGGCGTGCAGGCACTGCAGGACGGCCGCGTCGCAGCCGGCGCGGGAGAAGATGAAGGTGATCGCGGGCAGCAGCGCCTCGGAGTCGAGCTTCTCGATCACCTGGGCGCGGTCCGGCGGGCGCGAACGCTGCGGCCGGCCGTAGCCGCGCCGGCCGCGCCCGGCGGTCAGCCGCTCGGTGTCGCGGGTCACCCGCATGAGCGTGGGGTTGATGCGCGGCGTCAGGTCGTCGGTCATGAACAGGTCGTAGATGCGGTTGCCGATCATCATGTGCTGCCACAGCGGCACCGGCCGGTGCTCGTCGACGATGACCGTGGTGTCGCCGCGTACCTCGCCCAGCCACTCGCCGAACTCCTCGGCGTTGCTGACCGTCGCCGACAGCGCCGCCAGCCGGACCGACTCGGGCAGGTGGATGATGACCTCTTCCCAGACGGCGCCGCGGAAGCGATCGGCCAGGTAGTGGACCTCGTCCATGACCACGTAGCCCAGCCCGCCCAGCGTGGCCGAGCCGGCGTAGAGCATGTTGCGCAGCACCTCGGTCGTCATGACGACGATCGGGGCCTCGCCGTTGACGCTGTTGTCGCCGGTCAGCAGCCCGACCTTGGCCGTGCCGTAGCGCTTGACCAGGTCGTTGTACTTCTGGTTGGACAGCGCCTTGATCGGAGTGGTGTAGAAGCACTTGCGCCCCTGCTCCAGGGCCAGGTGGACGGCGAACTCGCCGACCACCGTCTTGCCGGAGCCGGTGGGGGCGGCCACCAGCACCCCGTCGCCCGCTTCCAGAGCGCGGCAGCCGTCGACCTGGAAGTCGTCGAGCTCGAAGTCGTAGAGGCCCCGGAACGATCCGAGAGCGGCTCCGTCGTCCCCGTATTTCTCGCGGAAGGCCGCGTACCGCTCCGCTGGACTCGTCATACCCGTCACCCTACCGAAATCGCTATTCCGGTCCGTCCCGGCTAGCCCGCCAGATAGTCGCCCAGGCCCCCGCGCAGCAGGTCGAAACCGGCGTTGGCTGCGGCGACCGCGTCGGGGTATGCCTCCTCTGCGCTCTGCCCGAGGTAGATGCGCCGGCTGTTCTGCACCTGCAGGGTGCGCAGCAGCGCGTAGAGCTGCCCGGCGGCGAACGGCGCGCGCGGGTCGCCGGGCCGCTCCCGCTCGATGGCCTCGGTCATCGCCGCCTCGGCCGCGATGTGGAACATCAGCAGCCTGGCCGCCAGCGAGGGCGTCTTCCTGAACAGCTGCAGCTGTGCCATGTAGGCCGGAGCGTCGTCGAGCCCGGTCTCGGGGGCGTGGCGGGCCAGCCGCTCCAGGAACTCGCGGCGCGCCCCCTCGACCAGCGACTCACCCGGCCGCCGGCCGCTCACCATCTGGGCGATGTCGTTGAAGCCCTCCCCCATCACGTCGAGGACGATGTCCTCTTTCGTGGGGAAGTAGTTGAAGACGGTCATCTTGGAGACTCCCGCGCGCTCGGCGATCTCCAGGACCGACACCTCGGCGAATCCACGCTGGGTGAACAGCTCCATCGCCGTGTTGTGGATCTTCTGCCGGGTCTCCCGTTTCTTGCGCTCGCGCAACCCCTCTTCCACAGCGCCCATCCTAACGGAGTTGACCAGGTCTAAATTTTGACCCAGTCTACGAATATGACCGAAGCGCAGAAACGGATCGCCATGGTCGGCGTGCTCCTCACGCTCATCCTGGCCGTGCTGGACCAGAACATCGTCGCGACCGCGTCCTGGTCGATCGTCCGCGAGCTCGACCCCGTCCACGGCCTGGAGCGGCTGCCCTGGCTGGTGACCGCCTACTCCCTGGCCGCCACCGCCGCCCTGCCGCTGTATGGCAAGCTGTGCGACGTCTACGGCGCCAAGCACGTCTATCTGGGCGCCGTGGGCCTGTTCCTGGCCGGGTCCGCGCTGTGCGCGCTGGCTCAGGACATGGGGCAGCTGATCGCCTTCCGCGCGGTGCAGGGACTCGGCGGCGGCGGCCTGATGAGCGTCACCATGATCGTCGCCGCCCACCTCACCCCGCCCCAGCAGCGGGCCTCGGCGGGCGGCGCGGGCGGCCTCATCGCCGGACTCGGCCTGGTGGCGGGCCCGCTGCTGGGCGGCGTGTTCACCGACCACGCCACCTGGCGCTGGATCTTCTACCTCAACCTGCCGGTCGGCCTGTTCGTCCTGGTGTCGGCCGCCATCGCGATCAGGCTCGGCGACGGCGGGCTGCGCCACCGCATCGACTATCCGGGAGCGGCGCTGATCGCGGCGGCGGCCTGCCTGCTGCTGCTGGTCGTCGAGTGGGGCGGCAAGACCTATGCCTGGGACTCGGCCACGATCCTGTCGCTCACCGGCCTGGACGTGGTGCTGTTCGCCGCGTTCGCCTGGCGCCAGCTCACCGCGGCGGAGCCGATCCTGCCCTTCTCCATGTTCCGCCACCCGACGCTCAGGATCGCCCTGCCGCTGCAGCTCCTGACCGGCCTCGGCATGGCGGGCGGCATCTTCTACACGGTCATCTACCTGCAGGCGGTGGCCGGCGTCAAAGCCACCGACTCGGGGCTGTACCTCATCCCGATGGCGATCGGCATGGTCGTGTCGGGCACGATCTCCGGCCTGCTCATCGGGCGCGGTCGCGACACCAAGCCGTTCCTGATCGCGGGCATGGCCTGCGTGACGGCCGCGATGGTGCTGCTGAGCCGCCTGGAGACGGACACGTCCGCCTGGACGCTGCGCTTGGACCTGTTCGTGATGGGCGTCGGGTTCGGCATGGTGCTGGGCATCGTCGTCATGCTGGTGCAGAACTCGGCACCGCGTTCCCAGCTCGGCGTGGCCACCACGTCGATCCGCTTCGTCCAGGTGCTCGGCTCGGCGCTGGGCGCGGCCATCTTCGGCATCGCGCTGAACCGGGCCACCGAGTCGCGCCTGCCGCCCGGAACCCGGGCGGGGAGCCTGGCGAGGGCGGTGCCGCCGCAGGCGCGTGAGCGGGTGGTGGACGCGCTGCTGTCAGGTGTGCACGTGGTGTTCCTGTCGGCGGCGGGCGTGATGGCCCTCGCCGTACTGCTCGCCGTGTTCCTCAGGACCAGCCCCCCGCTGCCCGCCGACCCGCCCGCCCCGCAACGGGTCGGGGTCTGACCTCTGGTACGGCCCATGCGCCTTTACCTTGTAGATCTCAGGTGATGACCCGCAGCGCCCCTGGCTGGATCTCGCACGTGATCGGGCTCGGCCCGATCCGCTCCCCGTCGGCGTAGGCCACCACGCCGGGCGCCTCCAGCCGGACGCTCCGCACCCGCCTGACGGACACGGCCTGGTGAGAGACGTGCGAGCCCCGGTAGACGCTCGGGAAGACCCGGACGAACTCGGCCGTCGACACCGCCTCCAGGATCATCACGTCGAGCAGCCCGTCGTCCGGCCGGGCGTCGGGGCAGACCCGCATCCCGGCGCCGTAGGAGGAGGTGTTGCCCACCGCGACCAGCATGGCCTCCCGCTCGATCGGCTCGCCGTCGTCGAAGGTGACGCGGAAGGGAATGGGCCGGAAGCGCCGCAGCTCCTGGACGGTGGCCAGCAGGTATCTGGCCATCCCCGGCGGCCAGGTGAGCCCGTTGGCCCGCTCGTTCACCCGGGAGTCGAACCCGCAGCACACCACCCCGGCGAACAGCTCATCGGCCCGGCCCGCGCGTACGCGGGCGGCGTCGATCAGGCGGGAGCGGCCGCGCAGCACCGTACGGGCCGCCGCGATCGGGTCCTTGCGCGGCACGCCCAGGGCGGTGGCGATGTCGTTGCCGGTGCCCACGGGGATGATGCCGAGCGGCACGTCCGTCCCGGCGACGGCCTGCACGGCCAGGTGGACCAGGCCGTCGCCGCCGAAGGCCACCAGGGCGTCGGGGCGCTCGGCCACGGCGGCGCAGGCGCGCTCCAGCGCGTCGGCCGCACTGTCACCGACGATCACCGACACCTCGGCGCCGCCCGCCCGCAGGCGCCGGGCCACGGGTCCGAGCAGGCGCACCGTCCGGCCGCCTCGGGCGGCGGGGTTGACGAGCAGGACGAGTTGAGGGGCCACGCCCGGAACTTATCGCCTATCGGTCCGCTTCGGAATCCTGTTCCAGCGGTGACGCCTCGTCGTCGGACAGGTGGGAGAAGTCCTCGCCGGCGGGCAGTCGCCGCTCGCGTACGTACATGAACAACTCGGCCGCCGCGAACAGGACGATCATGGGTGCGGCCAGGGCCATCATCGCGAAGGGATCGCCACCCGGCGTGATCACCGCGCCGAACACGAACATGATGAAGATGACCATGCGCCGGTGCTTGGCCACCGTCGCGTGCGACAGCGCCCCGATGACGTTGAGGAACACCAGGAAGAGCGGCAGCTCGAACGACACCCCGAAGATGGCGATCATGATCAGGACGTAGTCGAGATAGTCGTCGATCCCGATGGTGGCGACCGTGTCGTCGAGCGAGAAGCCCAGCAGGAAGCCCAGGCTGGTGTGCATGATGATGTAGGCCAGCACCGCGCCCAGGGCGAACAGCGGGATCGCCAGGAGCAGGAACACGACCGTGTAGCGCTTCTCGTTGCGATAGAGCGCGGGCGTGACGAACGCCCAGATCTGGTACAGCCAGACCGGCGACGCCAGCACCAGGCCGATCATCGCCGACACCTTCAGCGTGATGAAGAACGACTGGAAGATGCCGCTGTAGACCAGACTGCAGTGGCCCTTGACGAGCTGCTGCGACTGGACGGTGTCACAGTAAGGGGCCTTGAGGATCGCCCACACGGGGTCGAAGAAGATCCAGCCGATGACGATGCCGACGACCACCGCGATCGTCGCGATGAGCAGCCGGTTACGCAGCTCCCGCAGGTGATCCATGAGCGGCATGCGGCCCTCGGGATCGCGGGCCGAACCTTCTCCGCTCGACTTCTTGAGCAGCGCCATCTAGCAGTCCCAGGAGTGCGAGGAGGGGCAGGGTCAGGCTTTCTTGTCGGCGCTGGCGCGCAGCTTGGCGGCCTGCTCCTCCAACTGGCGAGCCTGCTCCTCCACCGACAGCGCGGGCGCGGCGTGGATGGGCTGCGGAGGCGCGGGCTGCGGCTGGGCGGTCGTCTGCGTCGCCGTCTCGACCGTGGCCGGCCGGTCGTCGTAGTCGTCTTCGCGCAGCTTGGCCGTCTCCGACTTGAAGATGCGCATCGACCTGCCGAGGCCCCTGGCCATCTCCGGCAGCTTCTTAGCACCGAACAGCAGGACGAGCACGCCGGCAATGATCAGAAGCTCAGTGGGTCCGAGGTTTCCCATGAAACGTCCTTTTTGAGCGAGTGCTGTTTCAGCCACGATCGTACGCTGCCGGAGGGTAGGTCTCATCCCCCCGGTGCCTCAATCTGGCCTGCCTCGGCTCGAGCTGGGCCCGCGCCTCGGCTACTTCACTGCTCAGACTACGCGCGGCGGACAGGAGTCGTACACCCGCGAACCCGAGCGCGGCCAGCCCGGCGACGCCGAGCCCGGCCGCCACGAAGATCCAGGTCATGTCCGGTGAGCGTAGCGGCTCAGAGCCCGCTCGGCCTCCTCCCGCACCCGCTCGGCCATCGCGGGCGGCGAGAGCACCCTGCCGGTGTCGCCGAGGCGCAGCGCCAGCTTGAGCAGCCAGTCCTCGTCGCGGGCCCGCAGCGCCACCCGCAGCCGCCCCTCGCCCAGCTCGGTGACCTCCTCGCACGGGTAGTACTCGGCCACCCAGCGTCCGGCGGCGGTCACCTCCAGCTCGACCAGCTCGTCGGTGGGCGAGGGCCGGAACACGCCCTGCGCCACGTCGATCGGCTCGGCCTCGGCGGGCGGGTCGGCGGCCACCTCGAGCACGTCGACGCCGAGCATCCGGTCCAACCGGAACAGCCGCATCGCCTCGGCCCGATAGCACCAGCACTCCAGGTAGGTGCGGCCGTCGACGACGACCAGCCGCATGGGGTCGACCTCGCGCGGCGTCACCTCGTCGCGGCCCGGCACGTAGTAGCGCAGCGACAGGCGGCGCCGCCTGGTCAGCCCCTCGCGCACGCGCAGCAGCGCGTCGGGGGTGGCGTCGACGTCGACCGCGACCTGGCTGCTGACGGCCGCCGCGCCCTCCCCGGCGGCCCGCTCCAGCTTGGCGACCACCCGGGGCAGCGCGTCGCCGGGCACCTCGGCCAGTTCCGGCATGGCGGCGAGCATGCGCAGCGCGACCAGCAGCGCGCTGGCCTCGTCGATGCCCAGCCGCAGCGGCCGGGCGATGGTGTCGGCGTTGTCGATGAGGATCTCGCCGCCGTCCCACGACACGTCGATCAGGTCGCCGGGCGTGTGGCCCGGCAGCCCGCACATCCACACCAGCTGCAGGTCGTCGATGAGCTGCTTCTCGCTCAGCCCGAACACCCCGGCCACCTCGCCGAGCTGCGCGCCCGGGTGCGACATCAGGTACGGCACCAGCGCGAGCAGCCTCGGCAGCCGGTCGGCGGATCCACTCACGCCAGCGCTCCCTTCAGTCGGCGGATGACGGCCTCGCGGGCGTCGGGCGGCCCGACCACCTCGACGTCGGCGCCCAGGCTGGCCATCCAGCCGGCCAGCCGTTCGGGGTCGGTGAAACCCAGCTCGACCTCATCCCACCCGTCCGAGCCCGCCCGCACGGCCGTGGACAGCTGCCGCAGCCCCTCGCAGGCGCCCTCCCGTACGCGGATGACGGCCGTGCGCCCCTCGACCGGCTCCTCGGGGAAGCCGACCATGGCCCGCAGGTCGACGCCGGGCGGCACCTCGACCGAGCCGGGGCGGCCGACGGTGGCGACCTGCCCGGTGATGCGGCTGAGCCGGAAGGCGCGCGGCGCGTCGCGGCCGCGGTCGAACCCGGCGAGGTACCAGCGGCCCCGGCGGCTGACCACACCCCAGGGCTCGACCGTGCGGCTGCGCACGCTCTCGCTGCCGGCGCTGCGGTAGTCGAAGCGCACCAGGCGCCGGTCGCGTACGGCGTCCCACAGCGCGGGGAAGGCCGGGTCGCGGGTGTCCAGGCGCAGCTCCAGCGCTCCGGCGCCGATGGTCTCGTCGGTGGCCACGCCGCCCGCGCGCAGCTTGAGCAGCGCCCCGGAGGCGGCCTCGGCGAGGCTGGCGCGCTGCCACACCTGCGCGGCCAGGCCGAGCACGGCGGCCTCGTCGGCCTCCAGGGTGATCTCCGGCAGCTCGTAGGACTGGCGCTCGATGCGGTAGCCGGGCTCGTCCTCCCACGGGTCGCGCACCACGTCGATGGGGATGCCGATCTCGCGCAGCTCGTTCTTGTCGCGCTCGAACATCCGCTGGAACGCCTCGTCGCCGTCCCGGTCATAGCCAGGGACGGCCTGGCGGATCTGCTCGGCCGACAAAGGGCGGCGGGTGGCGAGCAGGCAGATCACCAGGTTCAGCAATCGCTCGGTCTTGCGGCGCGACATCCTGCCTCACTCCTCCTTCAACGACGCTACCCTGCCCGAGTGATCAGATGGCGCAAGGGCGAGGTCGTGCGGATCCGGCGCGAGTGGCCGGGAGCCATGGAACTGGACGTCGCCGTCTCCGGAGGGGACCACCAGCCGGGCGTCGAACCCGGCGGGACGTACCGGGCACTGGCCTATCCGCTCCTGGTGGGCCGTCCGGAACCCGGCGACGAGGTCCTGCTCAACACGACGGCACTCGCGATGGGTCTCGGTACGGGAGGTTACGCCATGGTGGTGGCAGTCCCGAACCGTTTACCGGAAGATCCGCAGGGACCCGGGCACCTGGTGAAGGCCCGCTACACCCCGTTGCAGGCCACCGTGCTCGGCGCCGACGAGCAGGACTCGCCCTTCCACGAGGTCCTGCGCGAGGCCGACTCGGTCGACGGCATGCCGGTGGTGGTCGCCGACCTGCACTCGGCCCTGGCGCCGATCCTGTGCGGCCTGTACGAGGCGCGCCCGGGCGTACGCGTCGCCTACGTGATGCAGGACGGCGGCGCACTGCCCGCCTGGTTCTCGATGGCCTGCGCGAAGTTGCGGGAGATCGACTGGCTGGCCGGGGTGGTGACGGTGGGACAGGCGTTCGGCGGCGACGTCGAGGCGGTGACCGTCCATACCGGCCTGCTGGCCGCCAGGCACGTGCTGGAGGCCGACGTGGCGATCGTCACGCAGGGGCCCGGCAACCTCGGCACGGGCACGCGGTGGGGCTTCTCGGGCGTCTCGGCGGGCGAGGCGGTCAACGCCGCCGCGGTGCTGCGCGGGCGCCCGGTGGCGGCGCTGCGGGTGAGCGAGGGCGACCTGCGCGAGCGCCACCTCGGCGTCTCGCACCACTCGCTGACCGCCTACGGCCGCGTCGCGCTGGCTCCGGCGCGGGTGGCGGTGCCGCTGCTGCCCGGGGAGTTCGGGGAGCGGGTCAGGGACCAGTCCGAGCTGCTGGCCGTCCGGCACGAGCTGGTGCCGGTGCCGGTCGGCGGCCTGCACGAGGCGCTGCGCGACTCGCCGGTCAGGCTCTCGACGATGGGCCGGTCCCTGGAGGAGGATCTGGCCTACTTCCTGGCCTCGGCCGCGGCGGGCAGGTGCGCGGCCTCGCTGCTGTCGTAGGAGTCCTTGTACGTGAACGCCTCGGGGCTGGGTCCCTCGGCCTTGAGGCGTTCCAGGCGCGCCATGCCCTCGGCGAGGGTCGGGATGTGACCCTCGGGGATCCACCACATCACCATGTACGGCTCGGCCATCCGCAGGAACCACTCCCTGCGGCGGCGCAGCACGTCCAGATGGGCGCTGCGGTAGACGAAGTTCCACAGTGAGTCGAGCGATTCCCACACCGAGAAGTTGAGCAGCAGGTGGTCGCCGTAGTCGTGCGTGAGGGTCGCGGTCGGATCCTCGTCGCTCTCCTTCATCCGCCACACGAATCCTGGATAGCCGTCGGCGAGGGTGTTGACGGGCTCCAGCGCGGCGACGAACTCGGCCAGCTCGGGGCTGTCGATCGGGGCGCGCATGTGGGCGATGTTCAGCTCGGCTAGATGCATGACGCTCAGCACACCACCCCTCGTCCTTCTATGTCAATCTTCTTTTGTTTTAGAAAGCGTTACGCAGCACTCGCCCGGCCGCGGATCCAGCCGGGCCCGCCCGGGATCGTCGCCGAGCCCTTCGAGCACCCCCCGGCACAGGGCCAGGTTCATGGAGCACACGAGCAGCGGCTGCTCGTGGCTCAGCACGTGGAAGGGGCAGTTGCGCATCCGCAGCGTGCCGCCTTCGGCGTAGGGCTCGTAACCCCGCTCACGCAGCACCGCCTCGACGGGCTCACTGCGCCCCCGGCCCAGCCGCTCCCCCGCCGCGCGCGCCGCCTTCTCGGCCGCCTCCTCGGCGCCGAGGGAGTCGACGACCTCGGCCAGCACCGAGGCGAGCGCCACGTAGTCACGCGGCGGCAGACTCACCGACCGCTCTCCCCCGGCCCTGCGGTAGACCTTCGCGGGCCGCCCGCTGCCTGGGCCCTTCTTCTCCTGCTGTCTGAAGGCGCTCTCCAGCAGCCCGGCGTCGACGAGCTTGTCCAGGTGGTGCCCGGCCAGCGTCCTGGACACCCCGGTGATCTCGGCCGCCTCTCCCCGGCCCAGGTCGCCGCCGCTGCCCGCCACAGCCTCGTACAGGCTGCGCCGCACCGGATCGTGCAGCAGCGCCAGGGCCTCGAGGTCGTCATCGCTCACAGCGGGAGTCTAGGCGCCCCTCTCCACCGCGGACCGCACCGCCATCTCCCGCTGGCGGCCGTACCGCCATCTCCCGGCGCAGGCCGCACCCCCTAGGCTTCTCCCCGTGAGCGAACCCTCCCCCCTTCTCACCGCCTACGACCGCACCAGGTTGCGCGTCCCGGAGCACCCCGCCGACGGGCTCGCGTACGAGATGGACGGCCCGCTGCTGCGCGTCACCGGCAGGTTCCGCGGCTTCGTCGAGGGCCCGCCCGTGCTCGGCGTCGAAGGCGACCGGCTGGACGCGCTGATCGCCCGCCAGCGCGACCACTTCGCGGCCCGCGGCGAGGCCGTGGAGTGGAAGACCCGCGCCCACGATCTGCCCGCCGACCTGCCGGACCGGCTCGTCCGCGCGGGCTTCGCGCCGGAGGAGCGGGAGACGGTGCTGGTCGGCGTCGCCAAGGAGATGCTGGACGCGCCGCCCCTGACCGCGGGCGTGACCATCCGGCAGGTGACCGCCGACGCCGACCTGCGGGCCATCGCCGCCATGGAGTCGGCCGTCTGGGGCGAGGACTGGAGCTGGCTGGGCGAGGACCTGATCCAGCGGGTCACGACCGATCCCGGCGGCATCGCCGTACTGGTGGCCGAGGCGGACGGCCGGGTCGTGTCGGCCGCCTGGCTGGTGCACATGCCCGGCACCGGCTTCGCCGGGCTCTGGGGCGGCTCCACGCTGCCGGAGTGGCGGGGGCGCGGCATCTACCGCGCGCTGGTCGCCCGGCGCGCCCAGCTCGCCGTGGCGGCCGGGGTGGACCATCTCCAGGTGGACGCCTCGGACGACAGCCGGCCGATCCTGGGACGCCTGGGCTTCCACACGGTGACCACGACCACGCCGTACGTCTGGACGCCCTGACCCCGCCCCGTTCGCTCCAGCACACGACAAGGACCATCACAGCAGACCGTCAGGACATCTCGGCAGGCCGCCAGGACGTCTCAGTAGGCGGCCAGGACGTCCACCACGAAGACCAGCGTGTCGGCGGCGCGGATGCCGAAGGCGGGCCGGCCCGTGGGCCCATAGCCGTAGGCGGGCGGGACGATCATCAGCACGCGGCTGCCGACCGGGACGCCCACCAACGCCCGGTCCCAGCCCTTGATCACACTGCCGTCGCCGATCGTGAACGCCTTCGGCTGCCCGGTGCTCCAGGTGGCGTCGAAGATCCGCCGCTGCCCCCAGACGGCCCCCTCGTACTGGGTGACCAGCAGCTGCCCCGCGCGCGTCCGGCGGCCCGTCCCCTTGGCCAGCACCTTGGCGGCGAACCGGCGGGGCGGCGCGGTCGCGGGCACCGAGAGCCCCGGCCGGGCGCCGCCGGTCACCCGCACGCCCGCCAGCGACCCGGCCCGCCCCTTGACCGAGGCGTTCTTCGGGTGCGCGCCGAGGATGTCGATCACGTAGAACAGGTCGTCGCCCGAGCCGACCCCCTGCGGCGGGTTCGCGCCGAAGCCGTCGGCCGGCGGGATGGCGGCGATCACCCTGCTGCCCACCTTGCGGCCCCGCAACGCCAGGTCCAGGCCGGGCATCAGCCGGCCGACCGGGAAGGCGGCGGGGGCGCCGCGGTTGAAGCTGGAGTCGACGAGCCGGTTCTCCCCGCCGTCCCAGACGTGCGCGGTGTACTGGACGATCGCCACGTCGTCCTTGCCCAGCGGCGCGCCCTTGCCCTCGGTGAGCTGGTCCACCTGCAGCCCCGCCGCCGGCTTGCCGGCCGGGAAGACGATCGTGGGCTTGGCGCCGAACCGGCCGCCCACCTTCAGCTCGGGATCGCCCGTCTCGGTGCCGGTGCAGGCCGTCAGCAGGGCCAGCGGTAACAGCAGCACGGCGGTACGGCGGCGCATCGGACCCCTCCCGAGCGGGCGGCCCGGCGACGGTGTCGTCGCCGGGCCCGGAGATGCTACCGCGTTATCAGATCACCCGTCAGTAAGCCGACAGTACGTCCACCACGAACACCAGCGTGCTGTTGGCCGGGATGCCGTTCTGCTCCTGCTTGCCGTAACCGAGGTCCGGCGGGATGCTCATCACGACCCGGCTGCCGACCGGAACCCCGGCCAGGCCCTTCTGCCAGCCCTGGATCACGTTAGCGAGCGGGAACGAGGCCGGCTCACCCTTGGTCCAGCTGGAGTCGAAGACCTTGTCGGTGCCCCAGATCTTGCCCGTGTAGTGGGCGACCACGGTCTGGCCTTCCTTGACCTTCGCGCCGGTGCCCTGGATCACGGTCTTGACCACGAGGTCCTTGGACGGCTTGTCCTTGGTCTTGGTGGTCAGCTCGGGCGCCTTGTCACCACCCGGGTTGACGACCTTGACACCCTTGATGCTCTCGCCGACCTCCTTGCCGGTGGCCGCCTTCAGCGCCGCGGGCGGCGCCCCGACCACGTCCACGACGAACACCTTCGTCGGCTGCGGCTGCTGGCCCTGCTGCTGCTGAGCGGCGTCGGCGGCCAGCACGGCCAGCACCCGGCCGCCGTGCTTGACCTTGGAGAAGCCGTCCTGCAGCACCTGCGGCAGCTGCTGGTCGACCGCGATGGTCTCCGGCGCCTTGGAGTCGTAGGAGGAGCCTTGGAAGGCGTTCTGCTTGCCGTCCCAGTTGTAGACGGTCAGGTTGATGATGATCTTGTCGCCGCTCTTCACCTGCGGGCCCGTGCCAGGGGTCAGCACCTCGTAGGAGGACTTGGTGGCGGGCGAGCCGGCGGGGAAGGTCACCGTGGGCTTGGCGCCCACATTGCCGGTGACCTGCACCTTGCCCGGAGCGCTGCTCGCGGTGGCGGCGGCTCCGTTGGCACCCGAGTCGGAGCCGCCGCACGCGGCGGCGAAGAAGATCAAAGGCACGGCGGCCAGAGCGGCCAGAGCGCGGCGCATGGATTTCCCTCGGAAAGACGTCAGATTCGCGTCACCCTATCCGACAACGAAGTAGGGCCGTGGTAAACCAGTCGCTACATTCCGGCGATGAGCTTGTCCACCCGCTCGTCGACGCTGCGGAACGGGTCCTTGCACAGCACCGTGCGCTGCGCCTGGTCGTTCAGCTTGAGATGCACCCAGTCGACGGTGAAGTCGCGCCGCTTCTCCTGCGCCTTCCGGATGAACTCACCCCGCAGCCGCGCCCTGGTCGTCTGCGGCGGCACCGACTTGGCCTCGAAGATCTTCAGGTCGGACGCCACCCGCTCCACCGAGCCGCGCTTCTGCAGCAGGTAGAACAGGCCGCGCTTGCGGTGCACGTCGTGATAGGCCAGGTCGAGCTGCGCCACCCTCGGCGACGACAGCGGCAGGTCGTACTTCTTGCGGTAACGCTCGATGAGCTGGTATTTCGTCACCCAGTCGATCTCGCGCGCCACCAGGTCGAGGTTGCCGGTCTCGACCGCGTGCAGCGTCCGCTCCCACAGCTCCAGCACCCGGCGCGCGATCGGGTCGCCGCCCCGCCGGTCGACGAAGTCCTTGGCCTTCGACAGGTATTCCTGCTGGATCTCCAGGCTCGACGCCTCACGGCCGTTGGCCAGCCGCACCCGGCGCCGCCCGGTCATGTCGTGCGACACCTCGCGGATGGCCCTGATCGGGTTCTCCAGCGACAGGTCGCGCATCACCGTGCCCGCCTCGATCATGCGCAGCACCAGGTCGGTGGCGCCGACCTTGAGCAGCATGGTGGCCTCGCTCATGTTCGAGTCGCCGACGATGACGTGCAGACGGCGGAACCGCTCGGCGTCGGCGTGTGGCTCGTCGCGCGTGTTGATGATCGGCCTGGACCGGGTCGTCGCCGAGGAGACGCCCTCCCAGATGTGCTCGGCCCGCTGCGACACGCAGTAGACCGCGCCGCGCGGCGTCTGCAGCACCTTGCCCGCGCCGCAGATGATCTGCCGGGTGACCAGGAACGGGATCAGCACGTCGGCCAGCCGGCCGAACTCGCCGTGCCTGCCGACCAGGTAGTTCTCGTGACAGCCGTAGGAGTTTCCCGCGGAGTCGGTGTTGTTCTTGAAGAGGTAGATGTCACCGGCGATGCCCTCTTCGCGCAGCCGCTTCTCGGCGTCGACGAGGAGTCCCTCGAGGATGCGCTCGCCGGCCTTGTCGTGGGTGACGAGTTCGATGACGTTGTCACACTCGGGTGTTGCGTACTCAGGATGGCTGCCCACGTCGAGGTAAAGACGTGCGCCGTTGCGGAGGAAGACGTTGCTCGATCGGCCCCAGGACACGACCCGCCGGAACAGGTAGCGCGCGACCTCGTCGGGGGACAGCCTGCGCTGTCCCCTGAACGTGCAGGTCACGCCGTACTCGTTCTCCAGCCCGAAGATGCGACGATCCATCACCTCACACTATGCCCACGGATCGTCAAGCGGGAGAGATCTTCCCCGTGTTTCCCTCGCGGGCTTCCGTCCGTCTCGCGAGGCGGCCCCGCCGGATGGTCACACCGGCGTCATTTTCCGCTCGTACTGCCGCTTGGGGCGTCAGGGGGTGTAGATCTCCTGGACCTGGACGATCTCGCCCTTGTAGACCGTGATCAGCGACGGGTGGGCGTTGCCCTTGTGCCGCTTGATCAGGACCGACCGCGAGCAGCGCTTGCTGCCGAGAGCGTCCTTCTTGCCGACCGTGAGGTCGCCTTCGGCCACCTTGCAGCCGAACGCCGACAGGAACACCACGTTCTTGGCGATCCGCGAGGAGTAGGCCATCGAGTCACCCTCGGGCGGGGTGACGAACTGCCCCTCCGTCATGGTGCCCTTCTTCCACTTGACCGGCGTGTACTCGGCGGTGTCACCGCTGAGGTGCGTGATCAGGCCACGCAGGATGCCGTCGTGGCGGGGGGAGATGTGCTTGGTGAAGTCGTGCTTCGGGTCGGCCTGGAAGGTCGTGCCGAAGGTCTTGGGCGCCTTGAACTTGGGCAGGCCCGTGGTGGCGGCGTTCGCGGCGGTGGCGGCCGTAAGGACGACGGTCGCGGCGGCGGCGCCGGCGAGGAGGGTACGCATCGGGTTCTTCACGCCTTCTGAGATCCTTGTTCCCGCTCGACGGTTCGCCCAAATACGTGTGAACCAGGTCACACTCCCCAGGACTCGCGGGCCGTCTCGTGCCGGCGTCCGCCCGATCCCCTGTCCAGCCGGGCGGACGCCGGCCCTGTACGACAAAAAGCTCGGACGGGCGAAGATCGCCCGCCCGAGCAAGACGAGATCAGAGCACCCGAGCCACGCACTGCCGGAGCGTTGGCCATCGGATCATTGGCCATGGCCGGCCGCGCACTCCCGGAGCGTTGGCCATCGGCTCATCGCGCGCTCCCGGAGGCGGTGGCCTAGAGCGGCGGCGAGCCGTCGTCGACGTCGCCCTCAGGACCGGTCGGAGGCGGGGTGTCGGAGCCGGCGTCGGATTCGAGCGGAGAGCCGCCGGCGGCGGGCGGAGTGGCAGCGGGCGGGGTGGCGGCGAGGAGACGCTCCAGGCGCGGCCCCGCGAGCCGCTGGAACTTGCGGTGCTCGCGGTTGCGGTCCAGCACCGCCACCTCCAGCTGCCCCACCGGCGGGCGTTCCCCACCGGGCTCCGTGAGCGCCATCAGCGCCACCTCCAGCGCGGCGGCCAGTGGCATGCCCTCGCGGTAGCCCTCCTTCAGCCGCGTCGCCACCGCCTCCGCCTGGCCGCCCATCGCCGCGAAGCCGTGCTCGTCGAAGACCGACCCGTCGAACGTCAGCCGGTAGATCGCGTCACCCTCCGGCGTGTCACCCACCTCGGCCACCACGACCTCCACCTCGAGCGACTTGATCGACTCGGTGAAGATGCGGCCCAGGTTGGAGGCGTAGAGGTTGGCCAGCCCACGACCCGTCACATCGGAGCGGTCGTAGGTGTAGCCGTTGATGTCGGCGTAGCGGATGCCGCCCAGCCGGAGCTCCTCGAACTCGTTGTAACGACCCACCGCCGCGAACCCGATGCGGTCGTAGATCTCACTGACCTTGTGCAGCGCCCGCGACGGGTTGGGCGCGACGAACAGGATGCCGTCCTCGTACTGCAGCACGACGACGCTGCGACCCCGCGCGATGCCTTTGCGCGCGTAGTCGGCCTTGTCCCGCATGATCTGCTCAGGGGACGCATATCCAAAAGGCATGGACACGGAAGGGGTCCTTTCTAGCGCAGCGGGGCGATGGGGCCGTCAGGGGAGATGAGGCGCAGCTCGAGCATCTGCTCGACGTAGCCGGCCACCTCGTCGTCCGACAACCGGCGGAAGCCGTCGGCGTCGATCACCGAGACGATCGGCCAGATCTTCCGCGTCACATCGGGCCCGCCGGTGGCCGAATCGTCGTCCGCCGCGTCGTACAGCGACTGGATCAACGCCATCACCGTGTCGTCCGCCGACATCCCATCGCGGTAGAGCTTCTTCAGCGCCCCCCGCGCGAAAATCGAACCGGAACCGATCGCGTCGAACCGGTCACGCTCGTAGGGGCCGCCCGCCACGTCGTAGCTGAAGATCCGCCCGCCGTCGCGCTCCGCGTCATAGGCGGCGAACAGCGGCACCACCACCAGCCCCTGCATCGCCATGCCGAGATTGCCGCGGATCATCGCGGCCAGCCGGTTGGCCTTGCCGTTGACCGATAGCGTGCGGCCCTCCAGCTTCTCGTAGTGCTCCAGCTCGACCCGGTAGAGCCTGGCCATCTCGATGCCCGTGCTGGCCGTGCCGGCGATGCCCATGCACGAATAATCGTCGGTCCTGAACACCTTCTCCACGTCACGCTGAGAAATGATGTTGCCGGACGTCGCCCGCCGGTCGCCCGCCATGACCACGCCACCCGCGAACGTGGCGGCGACGATCGTGGTCGCGTGCGGAACCTGGTCGCCGATCGGCGTGGCCAGAATCTCACCACGCACCGGAAGCAGCCCTGGCGCGCGCGAACCGACGAACTCGGTGAACGAGGAACTTCCGGTGTTGTGGAAAAGCTGGTCCATCAAGCCGACGGGCAGATCCCTGTGCGATGCCACGCGACTCCCTCCCAAACGTCACTGTCCCTAAAGGGGACCCTACTCATGTTGCGTCGCTGTCTGCACTTCCCACGATCAGCCCACGGCGAACCGGTCACCAGATCGTTTCTTTACGCCCAGTAGAGGCCGTGCGATTGTCGGTATGTCTGCACGTCCTGAACAGGAGGCCGACATGCGACTCCCCAGCCGACCTGCGGTGATCGCGGCTCTCGCCATCGTGTCCCTCTGCTCCTGCGGGAGCGGCGCGCCCGCAGGAGGGGAGGGCATCACCCTCGTCATCACCGCCAACTCCATCTCCGGCGGCAAGAACTCCGAGTCCGCCGACTGGATCAAGCGATGGGTGATCCCCGGCTTCGAGCAGACCCACCACAACGTCAAGGTGCTCTTCCAGCCCAGCGGGGTCGACGACGAGCAGTACAAGACCAAGATCGCGCTCGACCTCAAGTCCAAGGCCGGAGCCGACGTCATCGACCTCGACGGCATCTGGGTCGGCGAGTTCGCCCAGGCCGGCTACATCAAGCCGCTGGTCGAGTTGGGCGGGCCCGCCGTCGACTCCTGGGAGGGCTGGTCACAGATCCCGCAGGCCGTACAGGGGCTCGGCGTCTTCGACGGCAAGAAGTACGGCCTGCCCCAGGGCACCGACGGGCGCGTCCTGTTCTACAACAAGACCCTGTTCAAGAAGGCCGGCCTGCCCGACCCATGGCAGCCGACGAGCTGGGAGGACATCCTGACGGCCGGCGGCAGGCTGAAGGCCGCGGGCGTGCCCACCCCCATCCAGATCAACGCCGGCACCGCGATGGGCGAGGCCACCACCATGCAGGGCGTGCTCCCCCTCCTCGCCGCCGCCGGGTCCGAGATCTACGCCGACGGCAAGTGGACCGGCGCCACCCGGGCCATGAAGGACGTCCTCGGCTTCTACCAGCGGCTCTACGCCTCTGGGCTCAGCGACCCCAAACTGCAGCAGGAGGCCAAGGGCCGCGACAAATCCTTCGCCCAGTTCGCCGCCGGCAAGATCGGCATCCTGGCCGAGAGCGACTACTTCTGGCGATCCGTCATCGAGCCGAAGGCCGGGGTCGCCCCCATGGCCGACCGCGACTCGGCCGTCGGCTACGCCGAGATCCCCGCCAAGAACCCCGGCGGCGCCATCCGCGGCCAGGACTTCGCCAGCATGTCGGGCGGCGCCGTACGAGTGCTGAACCCCTTCTCCAAGAACCCCAAGCTGGCCTGGGAACTGCTCGCGTTCATGCACTCCGCGGCGGCCACCAAGTCGCAGCTGGCCGGACAGGCCCGGATCAGCTCCCGCGGCGACGTCAACAGCGAGGTCCTCACCGCCGACCCGATGCTGAAGTACATCGCCGACAAGGTGCTGCCCATCACCGCCTACCGCCCCGGCCTCGCCGTCTACCCCCAGGTCTCCGTCGCCCTCCAGGAGGCCACCGCGGCGATCGTCAGCGGCAAAACCGCCGACGAGGCGGCCGCCGCCTACCAGACCAAGCTGGAAGAACTGGTAGGCGGCGCGGACCACGTCGCCGGGTGAGAGCGCCATGAACCGTGAGGGAGCGCCTGGGCCTGGACTGAGGAACGCAGGGAGCGAAGCGACCGGAGAGACGAGGGAAGGCACAGGATCCCAGCGACCGAACCGCGATCCGAAGGATCGCCATGGATACTGACGCGGTGGGGCTCGGCAGGACGCGAGCGGCCGGGTTCATCCTGCCCGCCCTCGTCCTCATCGCCGTCTTCCTCGTCTTCCCCGCCCTCTGGACGATCTACCTCGGGCTCACCGACTATCGCCTCACCGGCCTGGCCGCCGCCGACCCCCAGGTCGTCGGCCTGGACAACTACATCACCACGCTGACCGACCCACGCTTCCTCAGCTCGCTGTGGCTCACCGTCGTCTACGTCGGCGGCTCGGCCGTCCTCGGCCAGGCCGGGCTCGGCTTCACCCTCGCCTGGCTGCTGCGCACGCGCCGCGGGCCGCTACGACGGGCCGTCGAAGGCGTCGTACTGCTGTCGTGGATCCTGCCCAGCACGGTCGTCGGCTTCCTCTGGTTCGCCCTGCTCGACCGCGACGACGGCACGCTCAACGCGCTCCTGCGCACGCCCGGCCTGGGCTGGCTGCTGGACTACCCGCTGCCGTCCATCATCGTCTTCAACATCTGGCGCGGCACCGCCTTCTCGATGATGCTGTACGCCGCCGCGCTGGAGAACGTGCCACCCTCGCACCTGGAGACCGCCCGCCTGGCCGGCGCCTCCGTGCCGCAGCAACTGCGCGACGTCGTCTTCCCGCTCATCCGGCGGCACGTGCTGACCAACCTGCTGCTGATCAGCCTCTGGACCTTCAACGACTTCACCCCGTTCGTCCTCACCGGCGGCGGGCCGGAAGGACGCTCGGAGATCCTGCCCGTCTACGTCTACAACATCGCCCTCAAAGGCGGCGAACTCGGCGTGGGCGCCGCCGTGTCCTTCCTCATCCTGCTCATCAACCTCGTCTTCGCCCTGGCGTACCTGCGGCTGCTGCGCGGCCGGCGCCGCACGGCGGGAAGGCCACCGGCATGATCCGGCACACCATCGGACGGCTCGCCGCCACCATGTTCATCGCCATCGTCCTGGCCTTCTTCGCGCTGCCCATGCTCTGGCTGGCCAGCGCCCCCTTCGACGCCACCCCAGCGATCACCACCTCCATCCCGGACTTCACCCTGCGCAACTTCGCCGCCATCCTGGACAACCCCTACGCCCTCGGCTCCATCCGCAACTCCCTCATCCAGGGCGGCGGCGCCGCCGCGCTCGTCGTCGTCCTGGCCGCACTCGCCGCCTACGCCCTGTCCAGGGTCCGCGTCCCCGGCCGCGACGTGCTGCTCTATCTGCTCCTGCTGCTGTCGTCCGTCGTCACCGGCACCGCCGCCATGGTGCCCATCTTCGAACTCGCCACCAGGCTCGACCTCATCGACACCCACCTCGGCGTCATCCTCGTCGTCTCCGGCGGCCTGCTGCCCGCCGCCATCTTCATCCTCAAGGACTTCATGGACGAGACGCCGACCACCTACGAGGAGTCGGCGCGCGTCTTCGGCGCCTCATCCCTGCAGATCCTGCGGCACATCGTGATCCCCCTCGTACGGCCCGGCCTGGCCACCATCGCCGTCTGGGCGCTGGCCAGCGTGTGGGGCGGATTCCTGTTCCAGTTCATCCTGCTGCGCGACCCCGACAAGGCCCCCGGCTCGGTCATCCTCTACACCCTCTACACCGAGGGCGGCTCACCCAGACTCGAGCTCATCTCCACCTTCTCACTGCTCTACTCGCTCCCGGTGGTGGCGATGTACCTGTTCGTCTCCCAGCGGTACGGCTTCCGCTTCCACGGAGGGATCAAACGGTGATCTCGCTGCACGGCCTCACCAAGGTGTTCCCCGGCGGAGTACGCGCCCTCGACGGTCTCGACCTCACCATCGCCGACGGCGAGTTCTTCGCCCTGCTCGGCCCGTCGGGCTGCGGCAAGACCACCCTCCTGCGCACCGCCGCTGTCCAACCTCGACGCCCGGCTCCGTCTCGACGCCCGTACCTTCCTCAAGCGCCTGCAGCGCGAGCTCGCCCGTCACTACCGTCTTCGTCACCCACGACCAGGCCGAGGCCCTCGCCCTGGCCGACCGCATCGCCGTCATGTCCCACGGCCGGATGACCCAGGTCGGCACCCCCGCCGAGGTGTTCCAGCGCCCCGCCACCCCCTTCGTGGCCGCCTTCATCGGCTCCACCCCCATGAACCTGCTGCCCGGCCAGATCACCTCCGGCACCCTCCACGTCGCCGGCGCCACCCTCCCCGCCCCCGCGGGCATCGCCGGCGGAGATCTCGTGTACGGAGCGCGGCCCGAATATCTGGAACTCCTGCTCCAAGCCCGCCCCGACGCCTTCCCCGGCACCGTCTCCGTCCTGGAGAACCTCGGCACCAGCACCCTGGTCACCCTCGGGACGGACGACGCCCTCATCCAGGCCGTCGTCCCCGAAGGCGAAGAACCCCCCATCGGCGCCCCCGCCTGGGCACTCCCCCGCCGCTCCCTCCTCTACCGCGACGGCCGCCTGCTCTGAGAGAGGTGTCCACCGGGGTCCGGGTCCCGCACGTCCTAATGACCTCTCGCACGATGATCGGGGCTGGTGTAGAGAGGTAGTGGGCGGGACCTGCTGACAGGCTGACTCAAGTGATGGTCGTTTCCCTGAATTGCGGCGGGTGGACGGGGAACGCGCCGAGGGCGGCAGAACGTCAGAGTCGTTCCCGGCCGCTCGGGTGGTTGATCTCCAGCCATGTCGGCAGGGACAGCGGCTCGCCGAACCGGGCCCAGACCGCGCTGGAGTCGACGATCTGCGGCCGGGTGTCCAGCAGTGCCCCCATCTGCATCTGTCGGGCGAGGACCGCGTTGAACGGCCTGGTCAGCGGGCTCATCACGCGGAGCATCCCGACTGGCATCTTGTTCTCACCCTTGATCTTCAGGCCCAGCGAGGCCGCGATGAGCTCGTTGACCTTCGTGAGCGGTAGCGCCTCGGGGCCGCCGAGGTCGGCGGACCAGCCTTCGCCGGGGCGCATGGCGAGCGCGGCGGCGACCTTGGCGACGTCCTTGCCGGCTACCCATGAGACCGGGTTGGTGCCCGAGCCGAATACGGTGGCCTTCCCCTGCTTAGTGATCGACTCGGTGAGCATCTCCACCCAGGTGTCCATCAGGTGGGTGGGCCGCAGGATCGAGTACGGCAGGCCGCTGGTGCGCAGTAAGCACTCGGCCTCGAACTTGAGCCGGAAGAACTCGACGGGGCTGTCGGCGTGGGCGCTGGCGGAGGAGATGTAGACGAAGTTCTCGACCGCGGTGTCGCGTGCGACGCCGATGAGGCTGGGGATCCCGGCGCCCTCAATGCCCTTGGGGCCGTTGTTCCCCTTGCCGTTGCCGCCCTGGACGGTGCAGACGATCGCCTCGGCCCCGGTCGCGGCTCGGACCAGCGTGCGCCGGTCGTGCACGTCGCCCGCGACAACCTCAACGCCCTGGACCGCGTTCGCCGTGGCCGGATCGCGGGTGACGACGCGCACTGCCTTTGCCTCCTGGCGGAGTTGTTCCACAATCTGACGGCCGAGTCTGCCCGTCCCGCCGAACACGACGATCATGCTGTTCCCCTAACGATGTTCATAGATCTAACATTGTTAGGAATTAGACCGGCGATAGGATGTCGGCGTCAAGAGAGAGGACGCATCGTGACGACGAAGACCCAGCCCGAACCAAGCGCCAGCAAGAAGCGGCGTGAGCGGGAGCGGGAGGAGATGCGCGCCCGACTGCTGGAGGCAGCCCGGGTCATCGCCTCCCAGGAAGGCTGGAACGCAGTCACGATCCGCCGCATCGCCGGCAAGCTCGAATACAGCGCGCCGATTCTGTACCAGCACTTCTCCAATAAGGAGGATCTGCTGGTCGAGCTGATGATGCTCGGCTTCGCCGAACTCGCTGAGCAACTGCGCCTGGCGGCGGAGGGCTCCCCTGAGGGGCGGCTGGTCGCGATGGCCGAGGCGTACTGGGCGTTCGCGTTCGCCTCCCCGGAGCTCTACCAGGCGATGAACGGCATGGATGGGGTGCCGTTCGGCACAGCCGAGACCCCACGGGAGGCCAAGAACGCCTTTCGTATCTTCCGCCTCGCGTTGCAGGGCATCGCGCAGATGCGGGGCGCCGAGTTGGCCGATCCCCCCGGCGCGGTCGACACGATCTGGGCCTTCCTGCACGGCTGCGTCTCGCTGGCGATGGCGGGCAGGATTGCCGGCGGAACGGAGCGCTGCAGAACGCTTATGTTGAACGCCCTGGAGCCGATGTTCGCTGCTCAACTGAGCATTTCAGGCAGATCTTGATCTTGGCAGTCGAGGCGGGATCTGTCTCAAGTAGATCGCGGGTCCCAAGCCCACGCTGGTCTTCGTCGACCGGGCGCTGGTGACGTTGGCGTTCATGCGCACCGGACTGCCGGTCACTGCCTTGGCCGCGTTGTATGGCGTGCACCGCTCCACCATCGACCATCGGCCAAGTGCGGCCGTTGCTGGCCGGACGCGGCTATGCCACCCCGCAGAGAATGCGCCTGCACACCCTGGCCGATGTGTCGGCCTACGCCCATTCCAAAGGGATCAAGCTGCGCATTGACGGCAGCGAGCTCCAAGTCCGCCGTCCCAAGCCGGCAAGCCGGGACGCCGACGTCCAGGTGGAGATGGACAGCGGCTACCGCGGCCTGCACAACGCTCACCCCGACCAGGTCAGCGTCCCACCGAAAAGACCCGGCAAAGACGCCCCGCCCGAGATCATCGCTGCCTTCGAGCAAGCCCGCCGCCAACAGTCCTCCGAACGCATATGCGTCGAGCACGCCATCGCCGAAAGCAAGAAATGGGCCGTCCTACTGCGCTGGACCGGAGAACGTGACGATCTGGAGGAGACCATCCGGGCCATCGGTCCCCTGGTCTCCGACCGCGCCGCCGAACGTCACGGGGGGTGATCCCCCATCACCCGAACACCTCAGGCAAGGCCGTCCTACTCCCAATCGTGCTCGAGGTCGTAACTCTGAGAGACGCGTCGACCAGGGACTGGGGCCCGTCTGAGAGACGCGTCCACCAGGGACTGGGTGCTGCACGTCCTACTCTGAGAGACATGTCCACCAAGGACTGGGTCCTGCATGTCGACCTCGACCAGTTCATCGCCGCCGTCGAGATCCTGCGCCACCCCGAACTCCGCGGCAGACCCGTCGTGGTCGGCGGCTCCGGCGACCCCACCCAGCCGCGCACCGTCGCCGCCACCGCCACCTACGAAGCCCGCGAACACGGCGTCCACTCCGGCATGCCGCTCCGCACCGCGCTCAAACGGTGCCCTGACGCCGTCTTCCTGCCCAGTGACCCGCCCGCCTACGAGGCCGCGTCCGAGCGCGTCATGGCCACGCTGCGCGGGTTTCCCGTCCTGGTGGAGATCTGGGGCTGGGACGAGGCGTTCATCGGCGCCCGGACCGACGACCCCGAGGCGCTGGCCACCGCCCTCCAGCAGGCCGTCCTGGCCGAAACCGCCCTGTACTGCTCCGTCGGCATCGGCGACAACAAGCACCAGGCCAAACTCGCCTCCGCCTTCGCCAAACCCGCCGGGATCTACCGTCTCACCGGCGACAACTGGGCCGAGGTCATGAACGACCGGCCCACCGACGCGCTCTGGGGCATCGGCGCCAAGATCGCCAAAAAGCTCGCCGACCTAGGACTCGACACGGTCGCCCAGCTCGCCGCCGCCGACCCCGCCGACCTGGCCCGCCGCTTCGGCCCCACCAACGGCCCCTGGTATCGCTATCTCGCCCTCGGCAAGGGCGAAGCCGAGGTCGTCACCACTCCCTGGGTCGCCCGCGGGCACAGCCGCGAAATCACCTTCCCGCACGACCTCACCGACAGAACCGAAATATTCACCCACATAGCCACATTGGCCCGACAGGTCGCCTCAGACGCGACCGCCGCCGGACGAGTGATCGTCCGCGTCTCGGTAAAGGTGCGATTCGCGCCCTTCCTCACCCGCACCCGCCAGTCGAAGCTCCCCTCACCCACCACCGACGCGGCCGAGCTGTCCCGCGCCGCCCTCACCGTGCTCGACCGCTTCGACCTCAACCGGCCGGTCCGCCTCCTCGGCGTGGCCGTCGAATACGCCCCACCGGATCAGACCCGGACCGCTCGCTCATAGAACTCGGACCGCATCTCCTCATCGGCGCGGATGAACTCCTGGATCTCCTCCTCAGACGCATCCTCGATGTCCTGCCACTCGACCGTCGCCTCGATGTAGGCCCACGCGCGCCGCACCACGCCCGAGTCGTCTCTGAACTGGCCGATGCCCGAGTTACACGGCAGACAGAGCGCGTGGCGCACATCGCCCGTACGGTGGCAGTGATCGACATGCTCAGGCGGCCGACCCCAGCACACGACACACAATCCATGCTGATCGGCGATCATGCGCTCAACGTCCTCGTGACGTATTCGATAACGCTGGGACAGGTGGTAGGTCCTGGTCGGCGCCACGGGCATCTCACTCCGCCGCTGCTCAGGCAGGACCACGAACTCCGGCCAGAAGATTTCGCCGTCGAGGTAGTGGGCCGCGAGCTCGAGCAGGACGGTGTTGTCACCGAAATGCCCCAGACCGTTGTTGCAGTTGAAACAGAGAATCCCGCGGACCAGCCCGCTGGCGTGACAGTGATCCACAAACACGCCCGGAACCACCTGGCAGATGGCACATAGTCCATTCTGCTGGGCAAGCATGCGCTCGAAGTCGTCCTCGGTGATGCCGTAGCGGAGCTTGAGCATGTAGTTCCGCTGGCTGCCATGATTCTTGATCTTGTTTTCCAGCATCACACGCGAGTGACACGGCCTGCAGTAATCGGTCAACCCATCGTTGCTGGCACGATTGCGCCCGAAGCCATCCAACGCCTTAACTTCCGCACATCGCGGACAGTACTTGTGCCCAGCAGGAACCTCGACCTTCTCGCGAACAGTCTTCCCCTGCTCGGCCTTGCGCTTCCGGTAGCTCCGAAGAGAGCGGACCTTGAAGCATTCCCTGCAGTACCGTGCAAGCCCATCACTCATGCGCTTGTTGAGCCCGAACTCAGAAACTCCCTTCACCTCCTTACAGTCCGGGCACCACTTAGTTACACCACCCACTTCCACCCACTTCCCCCCTCTTTTTGTCCGTTTTATCCCCTACTGTCCGCCTTTTTGCACATACGACCTAACGAACTCCTCTGCGTTCTCTTCGAGAACTTCGTCGATTTCGTCCAGAATCGCGTCGACATCGTCGGTGAGCTTCTCCTGGCGCTCCTGCACATCCGGCGCCGCCGAAGCCTCGGTCTCCTCGACCTCGCTCTCGCGCCGACCGGCCTGCTTCTGGCCACCCGTGTCCTTGCTTGCCATGTCCTACCTACCTCCGCTTGGGGGACTGCTCTCTAGGCATATCTTCCCCGAACCGGGCGACATTTCGCGCCCAAGGCCCCGCGATCTTGCCGACTTGACTAGATAGTTCCCCTATCCAATAATGAGGCCCCTGTCCCACAGGAGGTTTCGATGTCCCCCTCGTCCCTGAGCACGGCAGGTGTGCTTCTCATCACAGTCCCGGCGGTGGCCTTCGGCGGTGTCTCGCTGCTGACGTTCCTCATGCGGAACGTGCCCGGCTACAACGACAACCCGGTGCGCCGCAGCCTCTGGCGGGCCGGCCACGCTCACGCGGGCGTGCTGGTGCTGTTCAGCCTCGTGGCGATGCTCTACGTGGATCAGGCGGATCTTTCGGACGGCCTGAAGAGCCTGGTCCGCATCCTCATCGTGGCCGCCCCGATCCTCATGCCGCTCGGCTTCTTCCTGTCGGTGGTCCGTCCCAGCGACACCAAGCCGAGCAAGCTCATCGGGCTGACGGTGGTGGGCGGCGCGGCGCTGGCGGTGGGCACGCTGACGCTGGGCATCGGCCTGCTCTGACCGGACGCCTCCGGGGGCCGGGAAACCCGGGCGCCGGAAGTCTGGGAGCCGGAAGTCTTGGGCTGGAAGAACACCCATGGCCGGGCGCGCGACGTGAGGCGGCCCGGCCCGGAGACGTACGGCGGCTAGTCTCCGCCGGTGAGGGCGGCGACCAGGTCGGCGGCGGTACGGCAGCGGTCGAAGAGTTCGCCCACGTGGGCCTTGGTGCCGCGCAGTGGTTCGAGGGTCGGTACGCGCTGGAGGGATTCGCGGCCCGGGATGTCGAAGATGACCGAGTCCCATGAGGCGGCCGCGACGGACTCGCTGTATTGGCGCAGGCAGCGGCCGCGGAAGTAGGCGCGGGTGTCCGTGGGTGGGTTCTCGACGGCGCGCTGGACGTCGTCCTCGGTGACCAGGCGCTGCATGCGTCCGCGGGCGACGAGGCGGTTGTAGAGGCCGCGGTCGGGGCGGATGTCGGAGTATTGCAGGTCGACGAGTTGCAGCCGGGGGTGGGACCAGGTGAGCGAGTCGCGGGTGCGGTAGCCCTCGAGGAGTTCGAGTTTGGCGACCCAGTCGAGTTCGCGAGAGAGCTGCATGGGGTCTTCGGCCAGGCGGGTGAGGACGGATTCCCAGCGGTCGAGAATGTCCTTGTTCATCTCTTCCTGGGCGGTGCCGCGTTCCTCGACGTACTTGCGGGCCTGCTCGAGATATTCCATCTGCAGCTGGATGGCGGTGAGCTTGCGGCCGTCGCGCAGGGGGATCTCGTAGCGGCAGGTGGGGTCGTGGGAGACCGCGCGCAGGGCTTGTACGGGGTTCTCGACGGCGAGGTCGCGGCTGAGGAAGCCGTCTTCGATCATGGCGAGGACGAGGGCGGTGGAGCCCAACTTCAGGTATGTCGAAATTTCCGACATGTTGGCGTCGCCGATGATCACGTGCAGCCGCCGGTACTTCTCCGGATCGGCGTGCGGCTCGTCCCTGGTGTTGATGATCGGCCGCTTGAGCGTGGTCTCCAGGCCCACCTCGACCTCGAAGAAGTCGGCCCGCTGGCTGATCTGGAAGCCTTCGCCGCGCGAGTCCTGTCCGATGCCGACCTTGCCCGCGCCCACGACGACCTGGCGGGAGACGAAGAACGGGGTGAGGTGGCGGACGATGTCGGCGAAGGGGGTGGCGCGCCGCATGAGGTAGTTCTCGTGGCAGCCGTAGCTGGCGCCCTTGGCGTCGGTGTTGTTCTTGTAGAGCTGGATGGGCGCGTTGGACGGGATCGCGGAGGCCCGCTGGGCGGCGTCGTACATGACGCGTTCGCCGGCCTTGTCCCAGATGACGGCGGCGCGCGGGTTGGTGCATTCGGGGGTGGAGTATTCGGGGTGGGCGTGGTCGACGTAGAGCCTGGCGCCGTTGGTGAGAATGACGTTGGCGAGGCCGAGGTCCTCGTCGGTGAGCTGGCTGGGGTCGGCGACCTCTCTGGCCAGGTCGAAGCCGCGGGCGTCGCGCAGCGGGTTCTCCTCTTCGAAGTCCCACCTCGCCCTGCGCGCCCTGGCGGCGGAGGCCGCCAGGTAGGCGTTCACCACCTGCGAGGAGGTGACCATCGCGTTGGCGCCTGGCTGACCTGGTACGGAGATGCCGTACTCGGTCTCGATGCCCATCACCCGACGCACCGTCATGCAACACCCTCTGTTCGTCCGGATCTGCCTATCCGCCGTTTATATGCCCGAGCCTATGCCCTTCACAGTGCCCCAGGGTCACAGAGTTATGGCACCGCAGTCTTTTCCACCTTTACGGCGGGAACTGGGGGGGTTTGTGGACGCGCGCGGGGCTTAAGAAGACGCTGGATGGGGCGTTCGGCGAGGGAGTAGACAAGGTAGGACAGGAGCACGGCCGCGAGCGTGGTGGTGAGGGCGGTGGCCCAGGGGGCCATTCTGGTGGCCAGGATGGGGATGAGAGCCACGGCGACGACCGAGTGGAAGAGGTAGAGCGGGTAGGTCGTCGCGCCGAGCGCTGTGAGCGTTCTGGACGGTCGTAGCCGGAACACGCCGAGGGCGACGAACGACATCGCGGCGAAGATGACCGTGATGGTGATGATCACGCTGAGGTCGCTGACGGGCATGCTCTTGAATCCGGCGACCTTGATCCGGCCGTGGACGCGTTCGAGCGCGGAGTGCACCGCCAGGACGTAGCCGCAGGCGACGTAGAGCCAGGGCAGCACGGCGTTGCGGTGTTTGTGGATGAGATAGAGGGCCATGCCGGCGGCGAAGTAGGGAGCGTAGCGGGGCATGACGATCTCGTTGAGCACCTCGTTGCCGAGCAGTTCGGCGCCGAGCGCGGCGGCCAGCCAGACACCGGCGAAGATCAGGACGCGACCGTAGGTGACACCGATGATCACGAGGATGGCCATGAGGAGATAGAAGCGGAGTTCGGCCCAGAGGGACCAGTAGACGCCGCTGGCGTCCAGGACCTTGAACAGCCGCTGGAACATACTGGCGTTCACCAGATACTCGCCAGGCGAAAGCTTGGGGTCGAGCACCTTGATGCCGGTGAGGCCGTAGAGAGCGGCGACGGCGGCGAGGCTGAGCCAGTAGGCCGGGTAGAGGCGGACGAACCTGCTCCGGGCGAACGCGCCGAGCCCCCTCCCCCACGCGCTCATGAGGATGACGAAGCCGCTGATGACGAAGAATAACTCCACGCCCAGGATGCCGAGCCCGGCGAACGGGGCGACGGCGGGGAAGAGCTCGGCGGGCCGGTCTCCCCAGACGGAGGCGAACGCGATCAGGTAGTGGAAGGCCAGCACCGCGAGGGCGGCGACGAACCTGAGCAGATCGAGTTCGGCCAGCCGGCCTTCTCCGGATGAGCGCCTCGGCCGGTTGGGTGGTTGCACGCCCAGTTGGACGGCACAACGATCACTTTGGTTCCGTTGGTCCCAATTTTCACACGGGTCCCTCGGCGACGCGGAGAAGATGGGGCGGCATGAGAAGGGGCCGCGCGGAGATCCGCGCGGCCCTTCTCAGCAGCCTCTTACAGGTATTGGCCGGTGTTGGCGACGGTGTCGATGGAGCGACCCGCCTCCGCGCCCTGCTTGCCCGACACGAGCGTGCGGATGTAGACGATCCGCTCGCCCTTCTTGCCGGAGATGCGCGCCCAGTCGTCCGGGTTGGTGGTGTTGGGCAGGTCCTCGTTCTCGGAGAACTCGTCCACGCAGGCCGTGAGCAGGTGCTGCACCCGCAGGCCCTTCTGTCCGCTCTCGAGGAACTGCTTGATGGCCATCTTCTTGCCCCGGTCGACGATGTTCTGGATCATCGCGCCGGAGTTGAAGTCCTTGAAGTAGAGGACTTCCTTGTCGCCGTTGGCGTAGGTCACCTCGAGGAAGCGGTTCTCTTCGCTCTCGGTGTACATGCGCTCCACGACGCTCTGGATCATGCCGTGAATGGTGCCCTCGCGGGAACCGCTGTGCTCGGCGAGGTCGTCGGGGTGCAGCGGCAGTTCGGAGATGAGGTACTTGGAGAAGATGTCCTTCGCCGCTTCGGCGTCGGGCCGCTCGATCTTGATCTTGACGTCCAGGCGGCCGGGCCGCAGGATCGCCGGGTCGATCATGTCCTCGCGGTTGGAGGCGCCGATGACGATGACGTTTTCCAGGCCCTCGACACCGTCGATCTCCGAAAGGAGCTGGGGAACGATGGTGTTCTCGACGTCCGAGGAGACGCCGGAGCCTCGGGTGCGGAAGATCGAGTCCATCTCGTCGAAGAACACGATCACCGGGGTGCCCTCTGAGGCCTTCTCGCGAGCCCGCTGGAAGACCAGGCGGATGTGCCGCTCGGTCTCGCCGACGTACTTGTTGAGCAGCTCGGGGCCCTTGATGTTGAGGAAGAAGCTCTTGCCTTCCTGGCCGGTGCGCTCCGCGACCTGCTTGGCCAGGGAGTTGGCGACGGCCTTGGCGATGAGCGTCTTGCCGCAGCCGGGCGGGCCGTAGAGCAGAACGCCCTTGGGGGGGCGCAGCTTGTGCTCGCGGAACAGGTCGGCGTGCAGGTAGGGCAGCTCGATGGCGTCCCTGATCTGCTCGATCTGCCGCATCAGGCCACCGATCTCCTCGTAGGAGATGTCGGGGACCTCTTCGAGCACGAGCTCTTCGACTTCGGACTTGGGAATCCGCTCGTAGACGTAGCCCGAGCGGGGTTCGAGCAACAGCGAGTCGCCCGCCCTGATCGGCTGCCCGACCAGTGACTCGGCGAGACGCACGACGCGCTCCTCGTCCGCGTGCGAGATGACCAGTGCGCGCTGCCCCTGGTCGAGGAGCTCTTTGAGCATCACGATCTCGCCGACCTCTTCGTAGCCGAGGGCTTCGACCACGTTGAGCGCCTCGTTCAGCATGACCTCCTGGCCACGCCGGAGCGAGTCGACGTCGACGGCGGGGCTGACGTTCACCCGCAGCTTGCGGCCGCCGGTGAACACCTCGATCGTGCCGTCTTCTCTGGCCTCCAGGAAGGTGCCGAACCCGGATGGCGGTTGTGCCAGCCGGTCGACTTCTTCCTTGAGGGCAACGATCTGATCCCTGGCCTCCTTGAGTGTGGCGACCAGGCGCTCGTTCTGGCCGGTGACGGCCGCGAGGTTCGCCTGCGCCTCGTGGAGACGCTCTTCAAGGACTCTGGCCTGACGGGGTGACTCGGCCAGCTTCCGCCTCAGCGCGGTGATCTCCTCTTGGAGGAAGGAGACCTGTGTTGAAAGATCAGCGACCTCCCGTTCGCGCTGCGCGGCTCGAGCCTCAGCATCATCGCGAGCTGCCACGCCCCGTCACCTCCTTCCCAGTCGAGGGCGACTACTAAGGACCTTACCTATCTCGGGCCCCTCCGTAACCTGGCCGGGCAGTGTTCGTCGTGTGACATTCAGTGTTCGGCGAATAATCCCTAATAGTGCGTTTAATACTGGCAGCATAGGAACACGGCGATCTGTTCCCGTGTCACGCACCAACGCACCCTCGTGGCCAAATTGTCATAGTTCCTCAGTGGTCCCCTTCGGTCGTCGGCGGCGTGGTGGCGGTGCCACACCGTCCGCCATGCGACGGGCGCTGACGAGGAAACCGGTGTGGCCGATCATCCGATGATCCGGTCTTACCGCGAGCCCTTCGACATGCCAGTCGCGAACCAGGGTCTCCCACGCATGGGGCTCGGTGAAACTCCCGTGATCGCGAATCGCCTCGACAGTCTTGGACATCTGGGTCGTCGTGGCCACGTAGCAGCAGATGACGCCGCCCGGTGTGAGGGCCTTGGCGGCGGCGTCGACGCACTCCCAGGGGGCGAGCATGTCGAGGATGACGCGGTCGACGTCCACCTCGTCGATCGAGGCGACCAGGTCGCCGACGACGAGCCGCCAGGTGTCGTCCATGGGGCCGCCGTAGAACTTCTCCACGTTCTTGCGCGCGACGTCGGCGAACTCCTCACGCCGCTCGTAGGAGGTGACGTGACCTTCGGGGCCCACGGCGCGCAGCAGGAAGCAGGTCAGCGCGCCGGAGCCGACCCCCGCCTCGATCACCCGGGCGCCGGGGAAGACGTCGGCCATGCCAACGATCTGCGCGGCGTCCTTGGGGTAGATCACGGCGGCGCCGCGCGGCATGGCCAGAGTGTAGTCCTGCAGCAGGTGACGGAAGGCGAGATATTGGGTGCCGCCGGAGGAGCGCACCACGGAGCCTTCGGGCTGCCCGATCAGGTCGCTGTGGGGGATGGCGCCCTTGTGCGTGTGGAAGACGCCGTCCTCTTTGAGCGTGATCGTGTGGCGCTTGTTCTTGGGGTCGGTGAGCTGCACCTGATCCCCCGCCTGGAACGGCCCATGCCTGCGGAAACCCATGTCGGCAAGGTTATAGGGCTTTCGAGCACGCCTTGACGCGCGATATCTATGAGGGATGTTCCCCCGTGAGGTGATCTCTACCGGTCCCCTGGTGTTGCGACGTCCCGCCGATTCCGACGCCGAGGCGATCGTACGCGCGTGTGACGACCCGGTGACGGCCCGGTTTCTGTACACCCTGCCGTCGCCGTACACGTTGCAGGACGCGCGCGCCTACCTGCGGGCGGCGGAGGCGAAGTGGGCGGACGGCGGCGCCGAGTTCACGATCACCGAGAACGGCCACTACGTCGGTGCCATCGGCGTCCAGCCGCCCGATCCGTGGGGCGTGGCGGCGATCGGCTACCTGGCCGCGCCGTGGGCGCGCGGCAAGGGCGTGGTGAGCCGGGCGACGCGGGCGGTAACCGAGTGGCTGTTCGACCATGGCGTCGAGCGCGTGGAGTTGCACGCCGCCGTGGAGAACATCGCCAGCCTGCGAGTCGCCTACAAGGCCGGTTTCCAGGAGGAGGGGCGCAGGCGTGACGCCAAGGTCGGGCGTGACGGGCGCCGCACCGACATCATCACGTTCGCCCGGATCCGGCGCGACTCCGGCCTGGCGGCCGAGTCCTACCTGCCGTTCTTCGACGGCGGCGAGCTGAGCGACGGGGTGGTACGGCTGACACCGATGGAGGTGGCCGACGCCCCCGAGTTCCACGCGATGATGCGGGAGCCGAGTGTGGCCGCCTACGCGGTCGGGCCGCGTACCACGCTGGAGGACAACGAGCGGCGCTGCCGCTACACCGGCTACTGGTGGGTGTCTGGGCAGCGGATCGAGCTGGCGATCAAGGATGCCATCTCCGGGAGGTTCGCGGGGCACGTGCAACTGGTGCAGGTGGTGCCGCTGATCGGGCAGGGCATGATCGGATATTCGCTGCGGTCGGAGTTCCGGGGCAGAGGGTTCATGACGCGGGCCGTGCGGCTGCTGGTGGACTGGGCCTTCGCCAACACCCAGCTGCACCGGATCGTGGCCGGGACCGAGGTGGGCAACAAGGCTTCGCAGCGGGTGCTGGAGCGGTCGGGCTTCGTCCAGGAGTCGACGCAACGCGAGCTGTTCCCCAGGGAGGACGGGACCCGGTCGGACGAGCTGGAGTGGCTCCGCCTGCGCCCCCGCTGACCGGAAATCCCGATTTCCAGTTGGGGTCTGGTCAAGTGACACGGCGACGGCGAGACTCGGGGTCACCGCCCTTGAGATACGCGTGATCATACTGCGCGATCTCACTTCCCCCTCCTCTGAGGGATACAGCGATGACTTACAACCGTGTCGACGTCGCCATGCGCGAACTCATCGCCTCGTTCTCCTGCCTGGACCCCGCGGGACTGATCGACAGGCTGAGCGGGACCGCCGCGGCGGTCACCGGAACGGCCTACGCGGGATTCGTACGGGTGGACGCGCTACGGGAGGTCGCCCAGGCCGTCAATGTGCACGCGCCCCCGGTCGATCCGCTGCGGGTACGCCCGTGGCTGCAGGAGTCCGGGGTGCTCAAGACGCTCGCCACGCGGTCCGTCCGGCTGTTGATCGTGCCGGACGCGTCGATGGGCGAGCCCGGTTTCCTGGCCATGCCGGTGCCGCTCGCCACGAGGGAGCACGTGTTCCTGTGGGTGGCGGGGCGCCGCTTCGGGGAGCGGGAGGAGCACCTGCTGAGCCGTTTCGCCACTGCCTCGGGCCGGGCTCTGGAGGCCGCCAGCGGGCTGGAGGCGGCCATCCGGCTGTTACGCGGCGTGCAGGCGTTCTCCCGCGGATGACGGGTGCCGCCGGGCCGGGTTCGGTACGGGCCGGATCGCAAGAATACGAATGACCTACGGGTGAGTCCGATGGGTGCGGCGGCCGTTTCCGTGCTGCGGTTCCAGGAGATTCTTCGCCGCTTTTCTATGCCCAAACTTGGAAATTACGGGATTTCCACAGAACGGGTGAAGGCGGCCTTCCGGACGCCTGCGGCGGGGTCGCGGCTCGCGCGACCCCGCTGCTCAGGGGCTCTCCCCGGCGATCGGCGGCCCGGAGGCCCGGATCAGCGCGTGACCTGGCGAATAGCCGGCCTGCTTGCCGCGGAAGCGGCTTTGCGGACCGCCTAGTTCGTACACCCGCAGCGACCGCCGGGCACCGCGGTAATCGTCGGCATATTTCACATCTTGCCGCCCTAGGGAACGAGGAGTGTGCCCACGCCAATGTCGCATCGCCGACGCGATCACGCATCAGCGGCACCACTCCGCTGACAGCGCGTCAGTTGCCGCTCCGCCACCGGCGCGTGTCAGCCGCCGCTCCCCGACCGGCGTGTGTCAGCTGTGCTGTGTGACCGGCGCGCGTCAGCCCGTCCTCTGCTGAGACGCCCAGTGGCCGGCCGGCTCCGCGACCACTGCGCGTCAGACGTCTGGCCCGAGCATGGCGCTTGTCGCCTCGTCGACGATGTCACCCATCGCACGTTGCGCCTCCGCGGGGTCTCCGGCCTGGATCGCCTGGGCCACCTCGGCGTGCCGGCGGATCGCCGCCGGCTCCGGGAAGGCCGGCATCAGGTGGTGGTGCGTACGAGCCGCCAGCACCTCCGTGACCACCGTGGTGAGCGCGCCGAGCATGTCGTTGCCCGAGGCTTCGAGCAGCGTCCGGTGGAACAGGATGTCGGCGGCCAGGTAGGACTCCAGGTCGCCGGACCTGCCGTGGACGGCCATCCGCATGACCGCCTCCGTCAACCGGCCGCACTGCTCGGGGGTGGCATGGGTGGCGGCGAGCGCGGCGGCGACGGGTTCGGCGCCGCGGCGGAGCTCGCCGAGGGAGCGGAGCAGCGAGGCGCGTTCGCCGCTGTCGAGCCGCCAGCGGATGACGCGGGGGTCGAACAAATTCCAGGAGGTCCTGGGCGACACCGTGATGCCGACGCGCCGGCGGCTGCTGACCAGGCCCATCGACTCCAGGACTCGTACGGCCTCGCGCACGACCGTACGAGACACCCCGAACCTGGCCTCCAGCTGCTCGATCCTGAGCACCTGACCGGTGGCGTAGTCGCCCGCGACCACGAGGGCGCCCAGCTCGCCGAGCACGCTGCGGTGCAGACTCTCGTTCGTGACGCCCCTGCTCACACGCCTCACATGCTTCAAAAGTATGATTTATTCGACTTCTCAGCTTGATTGATATGACGCAAGCTGTCTAGTCTGACGCGCATCCGAGCCCGAGAGGTTGCCCCGCATGGACGACTCACCCCGCCCGCAGCTCATCGTCGTGATGGGGGTGACGGGATGCGGCAAGTCCACCGTCGGTGCCGCGCTCGCCGAACGCCTCGGGGTGCGGTTCGCCGACGCCGACGACTTCCACAGCCCCGCGAACGTCGCCAAGATGACCGCCGGAATGCCGCTCGACGACGCCGACCGGCTGCCGTGGCTGCGCGCGGTGGGCGCCTGGCTCGCCGAGCGCGCCGGCACCGGGGCCGTGATGGCGTGCTCGGCGCTGAAGCGCCGCTACCGCGACCTGCTGCGGGAGGCCGCCCCCGAGGTGAGCTTCCTGCACCTCGACGGCGACATCGACATGATCAGGAAGCGGGTGACGCACCGGCCCGGGCACTTCATGCCCGAGTCACTGGTGACCTCGCAGTTCGCGGCCCTCGAACCACTCGGCCCCGACGAACGCGGCGTCGCCCTCGACCTGTCACTGCCGGTCGACGACCTGGTGAACGCCTATCTCGCCCGTACGACCTCGTGAACGCCCACTCTCGGCCGGACGGCCTCCTGAACGCGCACCTCAGCCGTGCGACCTCCTGAACGCGCACCTCAGCCGTGCGACCTCCTGAACGCGCACCTCAGCCGTACGAGCTCCAGAGCGCGTGCCTCGCCCGGACGACCCCCTGACCGCACCCTTTGCGACGTCCGGCACGCTCCTGGCCGACCGGCGTCGGCCGCCCGGAAATGAGCCAGATCCGCGACCGAAAGCGAGACGGCACGGCCGAAGCGGATAGGGCTGAGGACGCGAGGGCCCAGGTACGAGAAGCCCCGGGACCGGAGAGGTCCCAGGAGCGGGAAGCCCCAGAGACGCGAGGGCCCAGGAGCGAGAAGCCCCAAGGCGAGAGGACCGACGTCGCCTTCCTTAAGGCTCTCCTGAAGGCCCTCAGCCCTGGGCGGCCAGCGGTGGCGCACGGGGGCCCGGCGCACGGGCCCATTGGCGCACGGAGGCCTAGCGCACAGGCCCATTGGCGCACGGCGGCGGCTCCGTCTACGGCCGGTGGCGGGTAATGCACGGCGGCGGCTTGCGCGTCGGCGGGCGGTGCACGGTGGCGGGTCACAGCAGAGCGCCCGCACTCCCACCAGGAGTACGGGCGTTCAGCAAGATTCGGGAAGGTTCAGGACGAAGGGCTCATCCCCGGTGGGCCTCGAAGCGCATCGTGCGGGAGACGCCGACGCGGACCGTGGTGCCCGGGACGATGGTGACGGGCTCGTTGGGCGGGATGTCATAGAAGTTGGGGTCACCGGGCGGCTGGATCTGGGTGCCGTTGACCGACCCCAGGTCGACGAGGTTGACGTCCCAGCCGTCGAGCGCCACCCGCAGATGCCTGCGGGAGACCGACCCGTCGGGGCTGGTCACCTTGGCGGGCCTGGCCGTGCCGCCCGCCACCTCCGGCGCGCGCTCGGGGTCGCGTCCCAGCAGGTAGTCGCTCTCCAGCGGCAGCGCGGTGCCGTCGTCGAGGATGAGGACGCCCAGCGGGGGCCGCGGCCCCTTGTACGGCACGAGGGTGCGCTGGACGAGCGCGATGCCGCAGACCGCGCAGTAGGGCACGCGTGGGTCGTTGAAGTGGTCGTTCTTGCAGTCGACGCCGTAGACGAGCTGCCGGTCGCCGTGCTCCTCCTGGGCGGGCGGAGGCGGCGGCTGCTCGAACAGCTCGCGGGGCTGTTCGAAGTGCTCCCGTGGCTGGTCGTAGGGGGAAGAGGGCTGCTCGAAATGTTCGCGTGGCTGGTCGTACTGCTCACGCGGCTGGTCGTAGGGGGAAGAGGGCTGCTCGTACTCGGGCATCGTGCCGTTGCCGGAGTGCGCGGGTGCGGGCTCGTCGTAGGTGGGGAACCCGCTCGGCTGCTCGGCCGGGGGCGGCGGGTCCGGGACCGCAGACAGGAACGGCGGCTGCTGCTCCAGCGCGGGAGGCGGCGGCTGCGGCCCTGAGGCGGGCTGGGGGCCCGACAACGGCTGCGGGCCTGACAAAGGCTGAGGGCCCGAGGGTCCGGCCGCCGAGGGGGTGGCGGGCTGGTCGTTGCCCGACAGCGGATAGGGGGCCATCTGCACCGGAGGCGGCACGACCAGGTCGGGCTCGAAGTGCAGGGCGGTGTTGGGCAGTTCGCTGGTCAGCGGCCTGGACTGCGCCGCGGGCCGCTCGGCGACCTCACCGAAGTCGCCCATCAGCCCGCCGCCGTGCACCACGCCGCCGTCGAAGCTGACCGCGGGATGCGGCTCGCCCCCGCCGGGCAGGCTCAGCGAGACGCGTTGGACCGGCCCGTTGATGAGCCGGTCGGCCCAGGTCAGCGAGTCGCTGCCGGCCAGCCGGGTCTCGCCGGAGGCCGTGGTGACCGTGGCCGAGGCGGAGCCGCTGACCAGGACGGCCACGCCGCCGTCGACCGGTCCCGCGACCGCGCAGGTGGCGGGGTCGCCGGTCATGTTGGCCGCGAGCACCTGAGCGGCGCGCCTGGCCAGCGCTCTGCCGTCGCCCCCGGCGGCGGCCGTCTCGCGTAGTGCCTTGAGCAGTTCATCGGCCGCGGCCTCGGCCGCGTCGCACACCAGCAACAGCCCGCCCAGATAGGCGACCAGCCCATCTCCGGGAAGCGGACGTACCGCCCCGAAGCCCTGGCCCGTCATGACTCCTCCTTCATGACGACCGCGCTGCGCTCATCGGTGCCCTCGCTGCGCTCGGTCACTCAATTCTCCTCCCCGGAAGCCGGCGTTATCACGGCACCCGCACTGCCGTGCCGGCCACCAGCCATACGCATACCCATACGGCGAGGCGGCGTCGCGGCCGCCCCCGTCTCGATTCGGTGAACCGGTGGACCGGTGGACCGCAATAAACCTGGCCGGACAGAACACTATCGGCCAGCCGTCTCATCCTCGAACCGCCGGGTGCGATCCGGAATCACCTGATCACTGGACACGACACTAGCCGGGGGCTGCCGGTTATACGAGTGGGACATATCAGACGCCGCTGAAGACGCGGTTGACGTCGGCCGTGGCGAGCACGCCGTAGATCTCGCCGCCGCGCTCCACGAGCAGGTATTCGCCGGCCGGGGACTCGCGCATGGCGTCGATGAGCGCCTCTCCCGTCAGGTCGGCGGCCAGCACCATGGACGGCTCCAGCGACTTGGCCATGGAGCCGGCGTTCACCCAGGGGCGGCGGTGCTCGGGAGTGGCCTGTACGGACGCTTCGTGCACGATCGCGACGGGGCGGCCCTCATGATCGACGACGACGAGGGCGCCGGCCCGCTTCTCGGCGGCCTGGCGCAGCGCCTCCGACAGCGGTGTCTCGGCGACGACGGGGATCGCCCTGCGGGCCAGGGTACGGGCGTTGACCTGGGGGATCCTGGCGCGGATGCGGGCCACGCGCAGCGACTGGGTGGCGCCGAGCCAGATGAAGGAGGCCAGCACCAGCGGCCACAGCACGTCGCGAAGGTCCACTTCCTGCCCGCTCATCAGCGGCGCGGCGATCGGCACGACCACCAGCAGCACGGCCAGTACCCTGCCGCCCCAGGCGGCGGCGATGGTGCCGGAGCCGGCGTTGCTGGTCAGCTTCCAGACGCCGGCGCGCAGCATCCGGCCGCCGTCGAGCGGCAGCCCGGGCAGCAGGTTGAACACGCCGACGATGAGGTTGGCCAGCCAGAGCTGCCAGATCAGTACCTCAGGGATGCCGCCGCCGTTGATCAGGAAGACGTCGGCGGCCAGGCCGATCCCGGCCAGGCCGAGCGACAGGGCCGGGCCGGCGGCGGCGACCATGAACTCCTTGCCGGGGGTCGGCGGCTCCTTCTCGATCTCCGACACGCCGCCGAGCAGGTAGAGGGTGATCCGGCGGACCGGCAGGCCGTAGGACTTGGCCAGCACGCTGTGGGCCAGCTCGTGCAGCAGGACCGAGACGTAGAGGAGTACGGCGAAGACGAAGGCGACGGCGTAGGCCGCTGTGGCGTCGAGCTCGGGCAGCATGGCCCGCACCTGATCACCGAACATCCAGGTGATGAAGGCCGCGACGATGAACCACGTCCACGACACGTAAACCGGGATGCCGAACGGCTTTCCCATCCGAAGACCGGAAAATTCCTGCTGCGGGCTCTGCTCGCTCACCGCGCTCCTTGCCGTTCATTACGTGCTGTCCGCTGCCTTGATGCTACGCGCCGGACGAGGTGCTCCCGGCTTCGCGGGCCCTATTCTGTCGGGCTCTTGACCTAGAGTGCGGTGCATGACGTTGACCGAACCGGTGATCATCGGAGCCCTCTCCCCCTCCCGGGCGGGCGACTTCATGACCTGTCCGTTGCTCTATCGCTTCCGCGTGATCGACCAGTTGCCGGAGAAGCCCTCGGCGGCCGCCGTGCGCGGCACGGTGATCCACGCGGTCCTGGAGCGCCTGTACGACCTGCCCGCGCCGCGTCGTTCGGTGGAGGCGGCGCTGGAGCTGCTGGAGCCGCAGTGGGAGCGGCTGCTGTCCGATGATCCGCACTACGCCGAGATGTTCGCCGATGACGAGGAGCAGGCGACCTGGCTGGCGCAGGCGCGGGGGATGCTGGAGCGCTATTTCACGCTGGAGGACCCGACGCGGCTGGAGCCCGCCGAGCGGGAGCTCTATGTGGAGGCGGTCCTCGACGGCGGCCTCATGCTGCGCGGCTACGTCGACCGGCTCGACGTGGCGCCGACCGGCGAGGTGCGGGTCGTCGACTACAAGACCGGCAGCGCGCCGGGCCCCGACTTCGAGGCCAAGGCGCTGTTCCAGATGAAGTTCTACGCGCTGGTGCTGTGGCGGCTGCGCGGCCAGGTGCCCAGGCTGCTGCAGCTGGTCTACCTGGGCGGTGGCGGCGAGGTGCTGCGGTACGCGCCGGACGAGGCCGATCTGCTGGCCACCGAGCGCAAGGTGCGGGCGCTGTGGACGGCGATCGAGCGGTCGCTGGAGACGGGCGAGTGGCGGGCGCGGCGCAGCCGTCTGTGCGACTGGTGCGACCACCAGGCGATCTGCCCGGAGTTCGGCGGCACCCCGCCGCCGGTGCCGGACCGGCAGCCGGGCGACACCGTACGGAGCAACCGCCGGGCGGCCACGGACGAGCTGTAGGCCACCTGCTGCGGAGCAACCGCCCGGCGGCCACGAACGAGGTGCGAGTGGCACGGTCCGGAGCGGCCGGCGGGCGGTCATGGACAGCCTGTAGGAGTCCGGCTCTCCTCCCTTGGGAGGAGGTTCCGGGCTCTCACCTGGACCTACAGTGAAGCGGTGCGCATCGATCGGGCCAGGTTCCACGACACCCTGTTCGCCGTGGCGCTGGCCGCGGTCTCGGTCTGGCTCTTCCTGTCCGCCGATTCGGCGTTGCTGGAGCCCGGTGGTGGGCAGGCGGTCGGCGAGACGCGGGGCGCCGACCCGTTCGGCGCCGTGCTGGTGCTGCTGGCGTGCGCGCCGGTCGCCGTACGCAGGCGCTGGCCGCTGGCGACGTTGTGCGCGGGGCTGCTGCCCGAGACGCTGCTGACCGGGCTGGGTTACGGTTCCGGCGTGGCGGCGGCGCCGGTGCTGGTGCTGCTCTACTCGGTGGCCTCCCTCCGGGGGCTGGCCGTGGCGCTGTGCGCGCTGCTGCTGTCGTTCCTGGCCTACGCGTTCGCCGGGGCGCTGAGCCCGGTCACCGGCGGCAACTGGAGTGAGCACCTGGTGGCGTTCATCGTGCTGCTCGCGGTCTGGGGGGCCGGGCGGAGCCTGCGGCTGCGCCGCGCGTACCTGGAGGAGCTGAAGGACCGCGCGGCCCGGCTGGAGCGCGCCTACGCGGCCGACACGCGGGCCGCGCGGGCCGAGGAGCGGTCGAGGATAGCCCGCGAGCTGCACGACGTCGTGGCCCATCACGTGAGCGTGATGACGGTGCAGGCGGCGGCCGCGCGCCGGGTGCTGGCCGCCGATCCCGACATGGCGCGTGAGGCGTTGTCGGCCATCGAGCACACGGGCCGGATGGCGATGAGCGAGATGCGCAACATCGTGGGCGTGCTGCGTACCGACGCCCGGGCCGAGCTGGGGCCGCAGCCCGGGATGGACGATCTGCCGGCGCTGGTGGAGCAGATGCGGGAGGCGGGGCTGGCCACGCGGCTGTCGGTCGAGGGTGATGCCCGGCCGATTCCCGCCGGGGTGGATCTGGCCGCCTACCGGCTGATCCAGGAGGGTCTGACCAACAGCCTGCGGCACGCGGGCGCGGGTGCCAAGGCGGTGGTGACCGTATGCCATGGTCCGCGTGAGCTGGACGTGCGGGTGGAGGACGACGGGCGGGGGCCGGCGAGCCTCTCCGGGCCGCCAGGGCATGGTTTGGTGGGCATTCGCGAGCGAGTTGCCCTCTATGGTGGAATCCTCAGCATCGGTCCGCGACCGGGGGGCGGTTTCGAGGTGCGCGCGAGGTTCCCGTTGAAGGACTCACCATGACGATCAGGGTGCTGCTGGTGGACGACCAGCCGCTGCTGCGCACCGGTTTCCGGCTGATACTCGAGGCCGAGTCCGACATCACGGTGGTGGGGCAGGCCGGTGACGGCAAGGACGCGCAGGAGCAGACGCGGGCGTTGCTGCCCGACGTCGTGCTGATGGACATCCGGATGCCCGGGGTCGACGGCATCGAGGCGACGCGCAGGATCGTGCGGGAGGCGGCGCCGACGGCGCACGTGCCGAAGGTGCTGGTGCTGACGACGTTCGACCTGGACGAGTACATCGTGGAGGCGCTGCGGGCGGGCGCCTCCGGGTTCCTGCTGAAGGATGTGCCGCCGGACGAGCTGGTGCAGGCGATCCGGGTGGTGGCGGCGGGCGACGCGATCGTGGCGCCGAGCGTGACCCGCCGGCTGCTGGACCGCTTCTCCAAGCGGCTGCCGTCGGCGTACGAGCAGGCGACCCCGGCGCGGCTCGACCGGCTGACCGAGCGGGAGCTGGAGGTGCTGCGGCTGATCGCCAAGGGGATGTCGAACGCGGAGATCGCCCGGAAGCTGGTGGTCAGCGAGACGACGGTCAAGACGCACGTCGGCAACGTCCTCACCAAGCTGGGCCTGCGCGACCGCGTGCAGGCGGTCGTCCTCGCCTATGAGACCGGCCTCGCGACACCGGGTGCCGCTTCCTGATCTTCACCGTGACGGCCGCCGGCCGCCGATCTGGTGGTGGCGGCATCCGCTGATCCAAAGGAGACCGGTCGGCGGTGGGGCTCCCATCCGCCGACCGGCGTCAGGAGGTCGTGGCGGCAGTCTCCGGCGCCTGGGCGGGGGCGTTCTCCGGGAAGTGGCAGGCCACCCGGTGACCGCTGGCCAGCTCCTCCAGGGGCGGCTCCACCGTCTTGCAGATGTCCTGGGCCTTCCAGCACCGGGTGTGGAAGCGGCAGGCCGGTGGCGGGTTGAGCGGGCTGGGGACGTCGCCCGTCAGCCTGATGCGGTCGCCGTCCGCGCGGGCCTTGGGATCCGGGATCGGGACCGCCGACAGCAGCGCGTTGGTGTAGGGGTGCATGGGGCTGCTGTAGAGGCGCTTGCGGTCGGCGATCTCCACGATCTTGCCGAGGTACATCACCGCGACCCGGTCGCTGATGTGGCGGACCACCGACAGGTCGTGGGCGATGACCACGTAGGTGAGGTCCAGCTCGTTCTGCAGGTCCTCCAGGAGGTTGACCACCTGGGCCTGGATCGAGACGTCCAGCGCCGAGACCGGCTCGTCGGCGATGATCAGCTTGGGCTTCAGCGCGAGTGTGCGGGCGATGCCGATGCGCTGGCGCTGGCCGCCCGAGAACTCGTGGGGATAGCGGTTGTAGTGCTCCGGGTTGAGCCCGACCAGCTGGAGGATGTCCTGGACGGCCTTCTTGATCCCTTGCTCGGTCTGCACGCCCTGGATGCGGAACGGGGCGCCGACGATGGTGCCGACCGTGTGGCGGGGGTTGAGCGAGGAGAAGGGGTCCTGGAAGATCATCTGCATGTCGCGGCGGAGCGGCCGCAGCTTGCCCTGACTCATGTGGGTGATGTCGCGGCCCTCGAAGACGACCTTGCCCGCGGTCGGCTCCAGCAGCCTGGTCACCAGCCGGCCGGTGGTGGACTTGCCGCAGCCCGACTCCCCCACCAGGCCGAGCGTCTCACCCTTGAACACGTCGAAGCTGATCCCGTCGACCGCCTTGACGGCCCCGACCTGCCGCTTGAGCAGGCCCTTGGTCACCGGGAAGTGCTTCTCCAGGTCCTGGACGGAAAGAAGCGGCTCGTTCGAGGTGGTCACTGCGTCTCCAGCACTGGCTTGACTTCGTTCTCCCACAGCGTCCGCCGCTGCGTCCTGCTCAGGTGGCAGCGCACCAGGTGGCCGGGGTCGGTGTTGATCAAGGCAGGGATCTCCGCCTTGGACTGACCGTCGGTCTGGTCGGAGTAGGGGCAGCGGGGGTGGAAGGCGCAGCCCGATGGCACGTTGATCAGCGACGGCGGGGTGCCCTTGACGGGCAGGAGCCGTTCGGTGGGCTCCCGGTCGAGCCGGGGCATCGAGCCCAGCAGTCCCCAGGTGTAGGGGTGCTCGGGCCGGTAGAAGATGTCCTCGGCCGAGCCGTACTCGATGCACTTGCCCGCGTACATGACCAGGATGTCGTTGGACAGCTCGGCCACCACGCCCAGGTCGTGGGTGATGATGATCAGCGCGGAGTTGAACTCACGCTGCAGGTCGCGCATCAGGTCGAGGATCTGCGCCTGCACGGTCACGTCGAGCGCGGTGGTCGGCTCGTCGGCGATGAGCAGCTCGGGGTCGCACGACAGCGCCATCGCGATCATGGCGCGCTGGCGCATGCCGCCGGAGAACTCGTGCGGGTAGGAGTCGACCCGGCGCTTGGGCTCGGGGATGCCGACCCGGCCCAGCATGTCGATGGCGTGCTTGCGGGCCACGCTCTTGGAGACCTTGTGGTGGAGGCGGTACGCCTCGATGATCTGGTCGCCCACCGTGTAGAAGGGGTGCATCGACGACAGCGGGTCCTGGAAGATCATCGCCATCTTGCGGCCGCGCAGCCGGCGTACGTGCTCCTGCGAGGCGGTGATGAGGTCTTCGCCGTCGAGCCAGATCTCGCCGGAGACGTTGGCGCTCTTGCCGCGGTGCAGGCCGAGGATGCCCAGGCTGGTGACCGACTTGCCCGATCCGGACTCGCCGACGATGCCCAGGGTCTTGCCGCGTTCAAGGCTGAAGGACAGCCCGTCGACGGACTTGACCACGCCGTCGTCGGTCGAGAAGTGGATCTTCAGGTCCTTGACGTCGAGAAAGGGGCTCTCGCTCACGTCAGCCTCACTCTCGGGTCAACCACCGCGTAGAGCAGGTCGACGATCAGGTTGGCCAGGATGATGAAGATCGCCGCGGTCAGCGTGACGCCCATCACCTGGGGGAGGTCGTTGTTGTTGATGGCGTCGACCGCGTACTTGCCGATGCCGGGCAGCGAGAAGGTGCTCTCGGTCAGCACCGCGCCGCCGAGCAGCAGGCCCAGGTCGAGGCCGAACATGGTCATCACGGGCGTGAGCGTGGCACGCAGGCCGTGTTTGACCACCACCATGCGTTCGGGCAGGCCCTTGGCCCGCGCCGTGCGGATGTAGTCCTCCGACATGGTCTCCAGCATGCCCGCTCTGGTGAGCCGGGCGTAACCGGCGGCGTACAGGAAGGCCAGCGTCACCCACGGCAGGATGAGGTTGTTCGCCCAGGTGAGCGGGTCTTCCGAGAACGGCACCCAGTCGGCGACGTCGCCGACCAGGCCGAGCTGGTCGCGGAAGATGGCCAGCGACACGATGCCGGTGAAGAAGATGGGCAGCGACACGCCCGCCAGGGCCACACCCATCGAGAGGCGGTCGAAGAAGCTGCCGCGCCGCAGCGCCGACAGCACGCCCGTCGAGACGCCGAACACCACCCACACCACGGCGGCGCCGAGCGCCAGTGACAGGGTGATCGGCAGCCGGTCGAGCAGGTCGGGCAGCACCGGGTTCTGGGTGACGTAGGAGTAGCCGAGGCACGGGGCGGGGCAGTGCTCGACGCCGGGACCATAGTTGCGGTCGACACCGACGAAGATGCCCTTCACGAACCGCCCGTACTGCACGACCAGCGGGTCGTTGAAGCCCAGCCTGACGGCGGCCTCGTGGATCATCTGGTCGTTGGCGGCCTTGCCCACATAGCGGGAAGCGAGGTCGTCAGCGGACATCCCGGCGAGCCGCGGGACGAGAAAGAAGATGGCGAACGTCGCGATGCTCACCACGAAGAGCAGCATGACGGCCGCTATCAACCGTCTGATGATGTATGTGGCCACTGATCTCGGCTATGGCGGCCGGGCCTTGTGGGCCCGGCCGCCGAAGCCTTCACCTGCTTTCGACGAACGTTCCGGAGGTTTTCCCGGACCGGGTTACTGGGTGCTCAGCGTCAGGAACTCGTACATCCCGAAGTTCTGGCTGACGAACGCGTTCTTCAGCGTCGGCGGCCGGTAGAACAGGCCGTGCGCCCAGACGTAGGGCAGGATGAACGCGTCATCCATGACCTTCTTGTCGACCGAGGCCCAGATCGAGTTGCGCTTGGTGGCGTCCTGCTCGGCCGCGGCCTGGTCGACCAGCTTGTCGATCTCCGGGTCCTTCACGCCGAGGTTGGTGTTACCGGCGGCGCGGATGACGCGGCTGTCGACGATCTGCTGGAAGAAGCCGAAGCCCTCGGGGTAGTCGGCGCCCCAGCCGTAGACCATGAGGCCCAGGCCGTTCTTCTTGGCGAAGTCGGGCTTGCCGGCGTACAGCTTGAAGTAGTCACCCTGCGGGAAGCCCTTGACCTCCAGCTTGATGCCCACGCGGCCGAGCGACTGCTGCAGCGACTCGGCGGTCTGCTTCTCCGCCGCGCGCTCGACGCGGAAGGAGATGGTGGTGCTGAAGCCGTTGGGCTGGCCGCAGGCCTTCAGCTCTTCCTTCGCCTTGTTCACGTCGCCGCCGGGGTTGGCCTCGACGCCGTAGAGGTCGTTCTTCTCGTAACCGGTCATCTTCGACGGCATGAGGCTGAGGGCGATCTCGCCACCGGCGTCGGGACCACCGTAGGCGCCCTGGATCGCGGAGCGGTCGGCGGCGTACAGCACGGCCTTGCGGCAGTGGATGTTGTCCAGCGGCGGCACGTCGGCGTTGAGGTTGGTGAACCAGGTGCGGTCGAGCGGCGCGGAGTCGGCGTACTGCTTGACCTTGTCGTCGGTCAGGACGGTCTTGCGGGCGTTGGCCCCCACGCCGGTGCTGTTGATCTTGACGTCGATCTTGCCCGAGAGCAGGCGCTGGTCGAGGTCGTCCTCGTTCTGGCCGAGCAGCACCTCGATCGAGTCGTTGAGCTGCTTGCGGTTGGGGTCGGTCGCCGCGTCCCAGTTGGGGTTCTTGACCAGCTCGATGCGCTTGCCGAGCTCGTGGGCCTTGAACATGTACGGGCCGGTCGCGACCGGGTGCTCCTTGTACTTGGTGCCCGTGTCCTTGGCCGCCGGCACCGGGGCCGTCGACGGGAGCATGGCGAAGTAGTCGAAGCCGCCGTAGGCCTTCTTCAGATGGAAGACGACCGTCTGGTCATCGGGCGTCTCGACGCCCTTCCAGGAGTCGAGCTTGTCCTTCATCTTGTACGGGCCGGTGTAGTCGCCGTTGTCGAGCCAGTCGTTGAAGTAGGTCGGGCCGCTGGGCAGGATCTCCTTGTCCAGCGAGCGGGCCACGGCGTACTTCACGTCCTTGGACGTGATCGGGGTGCCGTCCTCGAACTTGATGCCCTTGCGCAGCGTGTACGTCCAGGTCTTGCCGCCGTCGCTGGCCTTGCCGAGGCCCTCGGCCAGGTCACCGACGAGCTCGAGGCCCTCCTTGCCCGGCACCGGCTTGAACATGGTCAGCGCGCGCGTGTAAAGGCGGGAGAAGTTCCAGGCGTAGCCGTAGTACTGGTCGCCGGGGTCAACCGAGTCGAAGTCGCCCGGCATGCCCATGTGGAGCGTGCCGCCCGTCTTGTCGGACGGGTTGACGACCTGCGTCACTCCGGCGTTGTACTGGCTGGCGGGCGCCTCGGCAGTGGCACCGCCGGTCTTCTTGGCAGAGCCGCCGCCACCACACGCGGAGACGGCCAGGGCGAGAGCAGCGGTGATCGCGACCGCCGACGCCATGGATTTTATCTTCATCGACCTGACACACCCCTTGTAACTAGGAGTCCAAAATTTGCGGGATAACTCACGAGGTCATCGAGCCTTGGGATCGAAGGCGTCCCTCAGGCCGTCGCCGAGCAGGTTGAACGCCAGCACGGTGACGAAGATCGCGAGGCCGGGGAAGAGCATGAAGTTGGGCGCCACGTCGTAGTTGTGGACCGCCTCGGCCAGCATGCCTCCCCACGTCGGGGTCGGCGGGCGTACGCCCACGCCGAGGAAGGACAGCGCGGCCTCGAACAGGATGTTCGACGGGATCAGCAGCGTCGAGTAGACCAGGATCGGGGCCAGCAGGTTCGGCAGGATCTCCTTGAACAGGATGATGTGGTTGCGCGCGCCCAGGCTCCTGGAGGCGTCGACGAACTCCCGTTCACGCAGAGATAGCGTCTGACCTCGGATGATACGCCCGATATAGGGCCAGTTGAAGAAGCCGATGATGAACACGAGCAGGCTGATCCGCAGCGTGTCACCCGACATCCCGAACGCCTTGTCGGGGATCACCCCGCCGAGCGCCAGCGCGAACACCAGCAGCGGGAAGGCGAGGAAGATGTCCATGAGCCGGCTGATGATCGTGTCGATCCAGCCGCCGAAGAAACCGGCGATCATGCCGAACACGGTGCCGAGCAGGACGCAGAGCAGTGTCGCGAAGAACGCGATGAGCAGTGAGATGCGCGCGCCGTAGAGGATCCGGCTGAACAGGTCGCGGCCGGTGGTGGGCTCGACCCCGAACAGGAAGTCGGAGCTGATGCCGCCGAACGTGCCGAGCGGCGCCTGGATGGCCGGGTCGATCTTCTCCCGGTGCCATTCCGCCGGCGGGTGGCCGAACCACGACACCAGCAGCGGCGCGAAGATGGCGACGAGGATCAGCACGACGATGACGATGCCGCCGATCATGGCGATCTTGTCGCGCTTCAGCCGCATCCATGCGATCTGGCCAAGGGAACGCCCTCGGATGACTGAGGAGTCCGCGCCCTCCAGAACGGTTTCCGGTCCGGCTTCGATAGCCGAGCCCGGAACATCGAGCGGTGCGGTCATGCCAATGGCCCCCTGGATGCCAGACGACGTCGTCCGAGTGGGCGGCGGTCCCGATCAGGTTATGCGCCGCGCTGGTGAAGTCGCTAGTCGCGTCCTCAGGAGGCAGAATCTATGGCCTGAGCTGGTATGACCAGCCCCTCAGGGCGGGATGTGGCTCAACTGTGATTGACGCGAAACTCATTCGTATCGATCTTGGGAAGTTTGTCTACACCCCGTCCCGGTTGCGTCTCGGAACTGTGACACACCTCGGATCAGCTGATGCCCCTGCGCTTGAGAATATCCTCGATGTCGGAGAAGTCATCGTCGTTGTTCTTCTTCGGCGCTGCCGCGGCAGGCTTTCCTACCGGTCCCGCTGCCTGCCCTGGCGCCTGTCCGGCCGGCTGCCCCGCCCTTTGGCCGACAGCGCGCTGCTGCGGCGCGGCCGGGGCCTCCGCGGCCTTGCCCGGCTTGCCGTCGCGCGCCAGCTTCAGCTTCCGTCCGCGCATGAACCCCGACGCCACGAACAGCACCACGGACAACCCGGTCACGGCGACGCCCGCCCAGACAAGGGGGTTGAAGATCAGGCTCGTCACGAAACTCACGATGGTGGCGCCGATGGTCCACAACGACTGCAACGCGCCGGTCAGGTAGGCGGCCAGCGGGAGCAGCGCCCACGCGGCCATCCTCATGCCGGCCGCCGCGCCTCTGCGCCGGAAGGCCAGGAAACTGAGCACCAGCCCCGCGATGGTCACTCCGGCGCACAGCGGCAACCAGTAGATCTGCTCAAAAGTCATTTCGCCGCCCCTTTGTTATGTGGCTGTGCTCCCCATCCTGGCACGCTCCCTCCCGCCGTCCCTCCTCCCCAAGTACCGGCCCTCCCTTAGGGGATCGGCTTGCCTTCGGTTGGGGGTCGCCCTCTTGCCGGGGTGAAAGCTTTACTTTTTTGTACGGCAAGCATGGGGAACCCGCCACCCGCCGCACGGGGCGGAGGGCCTCCAGGAATACGGCCTCTGACCGGATGGTGGCCGGCCGCCGTTACGCGCGCTCCTCGGTTTCGACGAACCCTCAGCCGGAGGCGCGGCCAGGGAATCGGCCCGCTCGGACCGCCGCCCTGTTCAGGGGGATCGGCCCGTACAGGGGGATCGGCCCGTACAGAGGAATCAGCTGGGTCAGGGGATCAACGCGCGGAGGGTGGGAATCGTGACGTCCGTCAGGGATGGAACCACGAGGCGGCCGGGAGCCGGGTCGATGGGCAGGAGGCTGGGGACCCCTACGACCGCGCAGCCCGCGGCTGTGGCGGCGGCCACGCCGTTGGGCGAGTCCTCCAGGACGACACAGCGCACCGGGTCGACGCCCAGCAGCTCGGCCGCCGTCAGGTAGGGCTCGGGGTCGGGCTTGGTGCGAGTCACGTCGTCGGCCGTCACGATGGCGTCGAACCGGTCACGGCCGACGCCCTTGAGCACCGCGTCGGCGATCTCCCTGAGCGACGAGGTCACCAGGGCGACCGGGATGCCCTCCTCGCGTACGGCGTCGAGCAGTTCGGAGGCGCCGGGCATGAGCTCCACGCCGTCCGCCAGGCGGGCCACCATGCCGTCGATCATCCACTCGCGCAGGTCCTCCGGGGAGACGGACGAGCCGGAGACGGCGAGCATGTAGGCGACGGTGCGTTCCATGGAGCCGCCGACGAGGTGCGCCTGGTGATCGAGCGTCCACTCGCCGCCGAGCCGCGCCATCACCTCGGTCTCGATCTCCAGCCACACCTTCTCGCTGTCGACCAGCAACCCGTCCATGTCGAAGAAGACGGCTTCCATGCATCCCCCGATCAGTTCGTGTACGGCACCGCGACGGCACCCGTCCCGCCATTCTCACCGCCGACGAGAAGATCGCGAGCGCCGGGGCCTCACCCACGGGCGTGACCGAGAGCGAGGCCGGACGAGCGCCCCACAGCGCCCGGAGGCCGCCCGGATGAGCGGCGCTCGGGCCGGGTCAGACGTTGAAAGTACTCAGACGTTGAAAGTACTCAGACGTTGAAGTATTTCGCCTCCGGGTGGTGGGCGACCAGGGCGGAAGTGGCCTGCTCCGGGTGGAGCTGGAACTCCTCCGACAGCGTGACCCCGATCCGCTCTGGGTCCAGGAGCTGGAACAGCTGCACCTGGTCCTCGAGGTTGGGGCAGGCCGGGTAGCCGAAGGAGTAGCGGCAGCCCTGGATGTTGACCTTGAGCATGTCGTCCAGCGACTCCTCGCCGCCGATCCCCCACTCGGCGCGGACCCGGGCGTGCCAGTATTCGGCCAGCGCCTCGGTGAGCTGCACCGACAGCCCGTGCAGCTCCAGGTAGTCACGGTAGGCGTCCTTGGCGAACAGCTCGGCCGTCGCCTCGGAGATCTTGCCGCCCATCGTGGCGACCTGGAAGCCGACCACGTCCACCTCGCCCGACTCGCGCGAGCGGAAGAAGTCGGACAGGCACAGGTGCCGGTCACGGCGCTGGCGCGGGAAGGCGAAGCGGGTGCGCTCGTCTCCGGCCTCGTCGAGGATGATCAGCGAGTCGCCCTCGCTGACGCACGGGAAGTAGCCGTAGACGACGGCCGCCTCCAGCAGCCCCTCGGTCTGGATGCGGTCGAGCCACATGCGCAGCCGCGGCCGTCCCTCGGTCTCGACGAGTTCGTCGTAGCCGGGGCCGTCACCGCCGCGCGTGGGCTTGAGGCCCCACTGCCCGAGGAAGAGCGCCCGCTCGTCGAGGAAGGCGGAGTAGTCGCTCAGCGAGATGCCCTTGACGATGCGGTCGCCCTGGAAGGGCGGCACCGGCACCCGGTTGTCGGCGGCCACGTCGGAGCGCGCGGGCAGCTCCTCCTCCGGCGTGCGGGTCAGGACGGCGCCGGTCTTGACCCGGCGCTCGCGCAGCGGCGGCAGCGTGGCCCCGGCGACGCCGCGCTTGACGGCCATGAAGGAGTCCATGAGCCGCAGCCCCTCGAAGGCGTCGCGGGCGTAGCGGACCTCGCCGGCGAACAGCTCGGCCAGGTCCTGCTCGACGTAGGCGCGGGTGAGGGCGGCGCCGCCGAGCAGCACCGGGTAGCGGTCGGCGATGCCCCTGGAGTTCATCTCCTCCAGGTTCTCCTTCATGATGACCGTCGACTTCACCAGAAGGCCGGACATGCCGATGACGTCGGCCTTCTGCTCGTCGGCCGCCTCCAGGATCGCGGAGACCGGCTGCTTGATGCCGAGGTTGACCACCTGGTAGCCGTTGTTGGACAGGATGATGTCGACCAGGTTCTTGCCGATGTCGTGCACGTCGCCCTTGACCGTGGCCAGCACGATGCGGCCCTTCGTCTCACCCTCGACACGGTCCATGTGCGGTTCGAGGTAGGCGACGGCGGTCTTCATCACCTCGGCCGACTGCAGCACGAACGGCAGCTGCATCTGCCCGGAGCCGAACAGCTCGCCGACCGTCTTCATGCCGTCGAGCAGCACGTTGTTGATGATCTCCAGGGCGGGCCGCTGCTCCAGGGCGGCGTCGAGGTCGGCCTCCAGCCCCTTCTTCTCGCCGTCGATGATGCGCCGCTTGAGCCGCTCCCACAGCGGCAGCGCCGCCAGCTCCTCGGCCTTGCCCTCACGCAGCGCCGTCGCGTCGACGCCCTCGAACATGTCGATGAAGCGCTGCAGCGGGTCGTAGCCCTCGCGGCGGCGGTCGTAGACCATGTCGAGCGCGACCTGACGCTGATCGTCGGGGATGCGCGACATCGGCAGGATCTTGGAGGCGTGGACGATGGCCGAGTCGAGACCGGCGTTGACGCACTCGTTGAGGAACACCGAGTTGAGCACCATGCGCGAGGCCGGGTTGATGCCGAAGGAGATGTTGGACAGGCCCAGCGTGGTCTGCACGTCGGGGTAGCGGCGCTTGAGCTCGCGGATGCCCTCGATGGTCTCCAGGCCGTCGCGGCGGCTCTCCTCCATGCCGGTGGCGATGGTGAAGGTGAGGCAGTCGACGATGATGTCGGACACCTGCATGCCCCAGTTGGCGACGAGGTCGTCGATGGTCTCGCTCGCGATGCGTACCTTCTCGGCCGCCGTGCGGGCCTGGCCGTTCTCGTCGATGCACATGACCACGACGGCGGCGCCGTGCTCGCGTACGGCCGTCATCGTCTTGTGGAAGCGTGAGTCGGGGCCGCGGCCGTCCTCGTAGTTGACCGAGTTGACCACCGCGCGCCCGCCGAGCATCTCCAGGCCGGCCCGCAGCACCTCCGACTCAGTCGAGTCGAGCATGATCGGCAGGGTGGAGGCGGTGGCCAGCCGGAACGCCAGCTCCTTCATGTCGGCCACGCCGTCGCGGCCCACGTAGTCGACGCACAGGTCGAGCAGGTGGGCGCCGCCGCGGGCCTGCTCGCGGGCCATCTCCACGCAGTCGTCCCAGCGGCCTTCGAGCATGGCCTCGCGGAAGGCCTTGGAGCCGTTGGTGTTGCACCGCTCGCCGATGGCCAGGTAGGAGGTGTCCTGGCGGAACGGCACGGTCTGGTAGAGCGAGGAGGCGCCCGGCTCGGGGTGCGGGCGGCGCGCGACCGGCTGCCTGCCGCGCACCCGGTCGACGACCTTGCGCAGGTGCTCGGGGGTGGTGCCGCAGCAGCCGCCGACCAGCGACAGGCCGTAGTCGCGGGTGAAGGTCTCGTGCGCGTCGGCGAGCTCGTCGGCGCCGAGCGGATAGTACGCGCCGTCGGAGGTCAGCACCGGCAGGCCGGCGTTGGGCATGCATGAGAGCTTCAGCCGGGAGTGCCGGGCCAGGTAGCGCAGGTGCTCGCTCATCTCGGCCGGCCCGGTGGCGCAGTTGAGGCCGATCAGGTCGACGCCGAGCGGCTCGATCGCGGTCAGCGCGGCGCCGATCTCGGAGCCCAGCAGCATGGCGCCGTTGGTCTCGATCGTCACCTGGGCGATGATCGGCACGTCGCGCCCGGACTCCTCGGCGGCCCGCTTGGCGCCGATGACGGCGGCCTTGACCTGGAGCAGGTCCTGGCAGGTCTCGATGATCAACGCGTCGGCGCCGCCCGCGATCAGGCCCGCCGCGTTTTCGCGGTAGGACTCGCGCAGCTTGTGGTAGGGCAGGTGCCCCAGGGTCGGCAGCTTGGTGCCGGGACCCATCGAGCCGAGCACGAAGCGCGGCTGCTCGGGCGTCGACCAGTGGTCGGCCCGCTCGCGCGCGATCCTGGCGCCCGCCTCGGAGTATTCGAAGACCCGCTCGGGGATGTCGTATTCGCCCAGGGCCGCCAGGTTGGCGCCGAAGGTGTTGGTCTCCACGCAGTCGACGCCCACGGCGAAGTAGGCGTCGTGAACGCCGCTCACGATGTCGGGACGGGTGACGTTCAGCACCTCGTTGCAGCCCTCGTGACCTTCGAAGTCGTCGAGGGTGGGGTCCTGGGCCTGCAACATCGTCCCCATCGCCCCGTCGGCGACGATCACTCGCTGGGACAACACTTCACGGAAGGACGGGGAGCTGCTCATGGGCTAGAGCTTATCGGCTGTGCAGAAAGGCTTGAGCGGACGGCTATTCTGCCAAGAAGACAATTTGACCAAATGTCTAATAGGGGTTCCCGATGGCCTACCGCACCGTGCTGGCCGGCACCGACGGCTCCGCCTCCTCCTTCCGCGCCGTCTCCGCGGCGGCGTCCCTGGCCGGCGCGACCGGCGCCACCCTCGTCCTGGCGTGCGCGTACCTGCCCATGCGGGCCGGCGAGCGGGCCGCCGCCGCGGACCGGCTCGGCGACCTGGCCTACAAGGTGAGCGGCTCCACCCCCGCCGACGACGCCCTGAGGGCCGCCCGCGAGCACGCCGTCGCCGCCGGCGCGACCGAGGTCGTCCTGGCGGCGGAGGAGGGCGACGCGGTCGACGTACTCATCACGCTGGCCGCCGCGCACGAGGCGGACCTGCTGGTCGTCGGCAACCGCGGGCTCAACAGCCTGGCGGGGCGGCTGCTCGGCTCGGTGCCCTCGCACGTGGCCCACCGCGCCTCCTGCGACGTGCTGATCGTCCACAGCACCCCCGGCGGCCGCGCCTGACCCCGTACTGAGTGCGAGCGTCCGGCTTTCTCCGCGCCTGGCCCTCACCCCGTACCGAGTCCGAGCATCCGGCTTTCTCCGCGCCTGACCCTCACCCGTACCGAGTGCGAGCGCCTGACCTGAGGGCGCCCGGGCCGTCGGCGCGTGGCGGCGTCTGACCGGTCGCTCCGCGACGATGACTGATCATCGTTACTCCGTGACATGACCGCCTCCTCACCGCATAGGCTTAGCTGGACAGCGGAGAGAGGAGGCGACACGTGATCGAGTTCGAAAGGCTCCCCGAGCTCGTCGACCCGGTGCTCATAGCCGCGTTCGAAGGGTGGAACGACGCCGGCGAGGCATCCAGTGGTGTGATCGCCCACCTCGAGTCCGCCTGGAAGGCGGAGCCGCTGGTCGAGCTGGATCCCGACGACTACTACGACTTCCAGGTCACCCGGCCCGTCGTGGAGATGGGCGACGGCCTGACCCGCTCCATCATCTGGCCGACGACGCGGCTGCTGCGTGCCCGGCCACCGGGCGTCGAGCGTGACGTGGTGCTGCTGCGCGGCATCGAGCCCAACATGCGGTGGCGGTCGTTCTGCGCCGACATCATCGAGGTCTGCCGCGAGCTCGGCGTCGAGCTGGCCGTGATGCTCGGCGCGCTGCTCAACGACTCGCCGCACACCCGCCCCGTGCCGATCCTGGGCGGCGCCACGGACGAAAACCTGGCCCGCTCGACCAACCTGGAGCTGAGCCGCTACGAGGGTCCCACGGGCATCGTGGGCGTGCTCCAGCAGTCGTTCGGCGACGCCGGCCTCGACGCCGTCTCGCTGTGGGCGTCGGTGCCGCACTACGTGGCCCAGCCGCCCAACCCCAAGGCCACGCTGGCGCTGCTGCGCCGCCTCGAAGACCTCCTGGAGATCCCGATGCCGCTCGGCGATCTCGACGAGGAGGCCCGCGCCTGGGAGAACGGCGTGGACGAGCTCGCCTCCCAGGACAGCGAGGTGGCCGAATACGTCAAGGAGCTCGAGGAGCGCAAGGACGCCGCCGAGCTGCCCGAGGCCAGCGGCGACGCGATCGCCGCCGAGTTCGAGCGCTACCTGCGGCGCCGGGACCGCGACACTGACAGCTGACTCGCAGCCTTTGTTTACCGAACTTTCTGGAAGTTTCAGGTAATAATCAGTAGCTATACAACTTTGCACCAAGTTGGAACCCCAGGACCGGCTCGTCACGAGGACCCCGGCCGCGAATGCCACGTTGCACCTACCCACGCGAACCTCTCCACGCGAACCTCCCCATGTGAACCTCCCCATGTGACTGCGCACGTTAGGCCAACCATGGCGACTTCCCACGTAGACCCGCACCAGAGGAGTCAGGACACCCGGCGACGCATCCTGGAGATGGCGCTCTCTCTCAGGGATGACCGTCCCGGCGGCTCCGTGGACCATTTCCTCGCCCTGCTGCAGGACCGGCTCCCGCTCTGGCTCAGCATCCTGCACGGACTGTCCCACCGCGTCGGCAGGGGCAGCGTCACCGACAACCTGCTGCCCATCGTGCGGGCGGGCATCGACTACTACACGGATGTGCAGGCCGTGGCGCTGCCGGCGTTCACCTCGCCGTCCGTCACCGTCCGCTTCCGGCAGGCCGTACGCGATCACGGACTCGGGCCGATGGCGGAGATCCTCCCGCTGGCCGCCTATCTGGAGGGCGAGCAGCGTCTGGGACGGGTGGCCGCCGGCGTCGACCCGGAGAGTACCGCCCGGCTGCTGCTGGCGGGGTGCTTCCACCACGCCTACATCGAGATGTTCGTGGGCGCCGACGCGGGGCCGTCCCGGGACGCCGGCGCCCAGGAGATCGTCCGCGAACTCCGCCTCGAACCCACGCCTGCCTGACACTCCCCCGACTGCACCGCCCACCCTCCCTACCGACCACCGACCACGACGTCCGTCGACCATGGCGTCCGTCGGGATCGCAGGTGCCGGAGTTGCGGGCGTCGGGGATCGTGGGAGGCGGAATCGGGGCCCCGGGATCGCGAGCGCCGGGACCGCGGGCGTCGCGGCCGTGAGCGCTGCGGCCGCGGGTGCGCGGCCGTGGGTGCGCGGCCGTGGGTGTCCCGGGCCCTGAAGTGTCACGGCCAGGGACGCCGTCGGCGGCGGGTGAGCCGAGCTAAGCGGTCTGTACGGCGCTCCAGGTGTTCGGTACGACCGCCCGGGTCGTCGTCTGGTCGAAGCGGTGCCAGATCAGCTCCACCACGGCCGGGTCGGCTCCCAGCGGATCACTGACCAGGTCCGCGCCCGCCTCCGCCAGGCGGCCGTGGAAGAAGCCGGGCGCCAGCAGGTACGAGGCGACCGCCAGGCGCGACGCCGGACCCGATCGGAGGCGTTCCACGGCCTCGCCTGGCAACGGACCCGACCTGAGACGTTCCACGGCCTCGCCGAGTGACGGGCTGCCCGCCGAGGTGAACGCGGCCGTTACCGGGCGGCCCAGCCGTACCGCCAGCAGGTGGGCGGCGGCACGGACGTCGGCGAGCCCGGCCGGGTCCGAGGAGCCCGCCGCGCCCAGGATGACCGTGTCGGCGGGGCCCAGTCCCGCGCGGGCCAGCTTGCGGGCGAGCGCGGTGGTGAGCAGCCGGTGCGGGCCGAGCGGCGGCGCGACGAGCGCGTCAGGGCGGTGCTCGGCGACGACGTTCGGCAGGTCGATGTGCACGTGGTAGCCGCCGGCGAGCAGCAGCGGCACCACGACCACAGGCCCGGGGACGGCGGGCAGCACGTCGGCCAGCAGGGGCGAGCTGATCTCCAGGTAGCTCAACTCCACGCGCTGCCGGGGCCGCGCCCGCCTGACCGCCGCCGCCAGGTCGGCCAGAGACCGCTCCCCCGCCGCACTCCGCGTCCCATGCGCGGCCAGAACCAACGTGGGCACGGCCGAACCGACCCGCACAGAAGCAGCCGACACCGACGCGCTCGAACCGACCCGCACCGACACGACCGGCACCGAAGCGCTCGAACCAGCCCCCGCAGCCTCAACCGACGCCAAAGCGCTCGAAGAGGCCTCTGCCGACGCGACCGGCACCAACGCGCTCGAACCGACCTGTGCGGCCGCGCCCGGAATCGGCGCGCCAGAAACGGGAGTGGCCCCCTGGGGCGCGGACGACGTCACGGGGACGCCGTCTCGTGGCTGCAGGCGAGCCGGTAACCACGCTTGACCACCGTCTCGACGATCCCGGCGGGCCCCAGGGCGCGCCGCAGCCGCGTGATCGCCATCTCGACCGCGTGCTCCGCCGAGTCGCGCGACAGGCTGCCCGGCAGCACGGTACGCAGGTCGGTGCGGGAGACCACATTGCCGGGCTTGTCGGCCAGGCGCTTGAGCACGGCCATCGGCGCGGGCGGCAGCGGCCTGAGCTCGCCGTCGACGACCACCGCGTGCCCGCGGATCTCCAGCCGGTGCCCGCCCGCCACGAGCCGGGTGACGCCGTGTTCGGGCAGGTGCCTGGCCAGTGCCCTGGCCAGGGCGCCGAGGCGGGACCTTTCGGGCTGCAGGGTAGGTACGCCACGCGTGACCAGCGGCCCGGCGGTGACCGGCCCGACGCAGGCCGCCACGACGCGGTCGCCGAACGCCGCCAGCAACTGTTCCTCCAGCCCCTCGGCGCGGGCGGCGCCGAGCATGGCGTGTACGGCGGGCGCGCTGGTGAAGGCCACGGCGTCCACGGCGCCGGAGAGCGTCTGGGTGATGAGGCGGCGCAGCGGCGATGGGTCGCGGTACGGCAGCCACCGGTAGACCGGGATCTCGATCACCTCGGCCCCGGCCTCCCGCAGCACCTCGACGAACTCCGTCAGCGGCTCGCCGTGCTGCTGCACCGCGATGCGGCGGCCGTGCAGATCCTGGGCCAGGAGGTACTGCTTGACCTCCTCGCAGGACTCGGTGGCGGGGGTCCAGTGGTCGTTCAGCCCGGCGGCGCGCACCGCTCCCCTGGCTTTGGGGCCGCGGGTGAGCAGGCGGGCCTTGGTCAGGTGGTCGGCCAGGTCGGCCGACAGGCCCCAGCCCTCGGCCGCCGCCATCCAGCCGCGGAAGCCGACGCCGGTGGTGATCACCACGTCGTCCACCGGGCCGGCCAGGCTGAGCCGGGTGGCGGCCAGCAGGTCGGAGTCCTCCGAGAGCGGCACCAGCCTGATGGCGGGCGCGCTCACCACCCGTGCGCCGCGCCGTTCGAGCAGCGCGCCGAACTCTTCGCGCCGCCGGGTGGCGGTCACGCCGACGGTGAAGCCGGACAGCGCGTCCGGCGCCGTCTCCAGCTCACGCGCCGGGTCGTCGAGGGGAAGCGCGTTCACGCGGACACCCCCCGTGGTGGTGGGCTTGGCCGGGCCCCGAGCGCCCGGCCAAACATCACAGGTCCATGAGCCGGAAGTGAGATCACAGATGAGATAGTGCTTTCGGGCGGTTTCGCCGCTGGGTCTCCTTTGTTACCGCTGTGCTACAACCCAGAACCGTTACCGCGGTGCTACAACCCAGAACCCTGGCGGTTGATCCCGAAGGCGCGTGGGAAGCACCACCGCAGACCACGCGGCCTATCGGGGAGTTGCGGTGACAGTCCGCCCTATTCGCATGTTCAGCGATCCGGTGCTCCGCTCGGTGGCGGCGCCGGTTCACGACTTCGACCGCGAACTCCGGGGGCTGGTGAAGTCCCTGACCGCGACGATGCGCGCGGGAGCCGGCCGCGCCGGGCTGGCCGCGCCCCAGATCGGGGTGCCGCTACGCGTGATCGTCTATTCCTACGACGGCAAGTCGGGATGCCTGGTCAATCCGCGGCTGGAGCTGTCGGAGCGGCGTGTCACGGCTGACGAGGCGTGCCTGTCGGCGCCGGGCCTGTGGTGGCCGCTGGAACGTTCGTACATGGTGACGGCTCGGGGCCGCGACGCCTTCGGCAAGGGCGTGACCGTGCGGGCGCTGGGTGTGCTGGCCAGAGTGCTGCAGCACGAGGTCGACCACCTCGACGGCGTGCTGTTCAGCGACCACCTCGAGGACGGCGAGCGCCAACGCTTTCTCGCCGAGGTGATGTCAGGATGATCTCCCGTCGTTGCGACGGGTCGGTGCCGCCCCAGACGCCGTAGGCCTGTCCGGTGCTGAGCGCGTAGTCGAGACAGGGCTCACGTACCGGGCAGTCGCGGCAGATGACTTTCGCGCGCTCCGCTTCGGCGTGGCCCAGCCCCTCGGGCGAGATCGGGAAGAACAATTCCGGGTCTTCGACCAGGCAGGCGGCCTTATGCGACCAATCTATTGGCATCATGCCAAATGGCCCTACCCATCACTTTTCCGGTCATACATCCTCAAGAAGGCGATCCCAATCGGCCAGGAACCTGGGCAGCCCGTAACGGGCCAGCGCGGCGGCGCGGGCCGCCTTGCCGGTCTGAGCGGCGAGCTTCGGGTCCTCGACGAAGCCTCTGAGCGCCTCGGCCAAGACGTCCACCCGGGTCGAGAGCACGCCCGCGTCGAGCGGCACCGCCTCGACGGCCTCGGTGACGGCCAGCGCGACGACCGGCAGGCCGAGCGTCATCGCCTCGATGAGGGCCAGCCCGAGAGAGGTCCACCGGTAGGGATGCAGGTAGACGCGCCGCCTGGCCAGCTCGGCGTGCATCCGCGCCTGCGGCAGGTCGTAGGCCCCGTACGGCAGGCCGTCCACCCCCATGCCGAACAGGTCGAGCGGCACCTCGGCGGCGAAGCGGGGCAGCAGGTCGGTCCCCGCCACCCGGGTGCGCCGGACCGGCTCGTTCACCACCACGCCGGCCCTGGGCAGCTCCCCGGTGTAGAGGTGGCCGGGGTCGGGGATGCCGTGCTCGATAACCCGGGTGGGCGCCCTGCCGCTGTCCCAGAACAGCTCGTTGAAGTGGGTGACGTGCACCAGCGTGAGGTCGGCGCGGCCGGCGAGCGGATGGCGGGTGCGCGGCACGTCGCCCGCGGGCGTGTTGTGCTCCACGTAGACGCCCGGCACGTCGCGGCCGAGCCACTCGCGGGCCAGCTCGGGCTCGTGCGGGCGCTGGTAGACGGCGACGTCGATGTGCTCCTCGCGCAGCCGGTCCCAGGCCACCTCGCGGGCGCGCTCCGGCCAGTCGAAGGTTTTCGCCCGTCCCCGGCCGTCCGGTCCCCGGCCGGGGACGAGCGGAAGCACGTAGTCGTGCTCGCCGCGTACGAAGGAGCTGGTCCACGAGCCGTGCACATGCCAGTGCAGGATCCTCACCAACGGCTCCAGCCGACCAGCGGCGACCAGACCGCGGCGCCCGCGCTCACGCGGGCCGCCTCGCCGGCCTGGGCGACGGCGCTCAGCACGCGATCCGCCACGTCGGACAGGTCCTCGGCCACCTCGGCGGCCTGCTGGATCTCCTCCCTGCGGGTCTCGCCGGTCGGCACCAGGATGCCCCTGGCACCCGCCGCCTTGGCCGCCTCCATGTCCCTGCCGATGTCGCCCACCACGACGCAGTCGCGCGGGCTGACGTCGAGGACGGCCGCCGCCCTGATCACCAGGCCCGGCGCGGGCTTGCGGCAGGTGCAGCCGTCGGAGTCGTCGTGCACGCAGATGGCCCACGCGTCGAACGGGCCGAGGAGCTCCTCGACCCTGGCGTTCACCTGATCCATCTCATCCGGCGAGAGCAACCCCTTGGCCACGCCCGACTGGTTGGTGACGACCGCCACCGGCACGTCGGCCCGGCGCAGCCGCACCAGCGCCTCCAGCGCGCCCGGCATCGGCTCGACCCTGGCGGGGTCGCCGTTGTAGGGGACGTCCTTGATCAGGGTCCCGTCCCGGTCGAAGAGCACCGCTCCGGGACGACGTTGTTCGAACAACTTTCACCTCCGTCGCGCTGTCAGCCAGCTACCCGAGGGCCCCCTCCACAAACAACTACTCAGCGTGACCAACCGCAGGACCGTCAGCCTGTTTCCGCACTACAGAGGGGTTGGCCAGGTTTGAGAGCCGCTTCTCTCGGTAGCCACTCCCTACGTCCCGGGGGAGGAACGTAGTGAGATTTCTCGGCATCAACGCGATATTTCATGATCCGGCCGCCGCCCTGGTCGCCGACGGGCGGATCGTCGCCGCCGCGGAGGAGGAACGGTTCAGCCGCCGCAAGCACGGCAAGCGCCCGCTGCCCTTCTCGGCGTGGGAGCTGCCGGAGCAGGCGGCCGCCTGGTGCCTGCGCGAGGCGGGTCTCCATCCCGAGGATCTGGACGCGGTCGCCTATTCCTACGACCCGTCGCTGGTCCGCCAGCGCCCTGACGGCGACTGGGAGGACCTGCGCACCAGGTACGCCGTGCGGGTGCCGAACTTCCTGGCCACCGCCCTGCCCGGCCTCGACCCCGCCCAGGTGCGCTACGTCCCCCACCACGTGGCGCACGCCGCCTCGGCCGGGCTCGCCTCGCCCTACCGGGACTGCGCGGTGCTGGTCTGTGACGGGCGCGGCGAGAACGTCTCGCACCTGGCCGGCCGCTACCGCGACGGCGAGCTGGAGGTGCTGGCCGCGCAGGAGTTGCCGCACTCTCTGGGGCTGATGTACGAGGACGTCACCGAGCACCTGGGCTTCCTGCGCTCCTGCGACGAGTACAAGGTGATGGCCCTGGCCTCCTACGGCCGGCCGCGCCACCTGGAGTCGCTGCGCGAGTTCGTCCGGACGACCGGCGACGGCGGCTTCCGTACCGACCCCGTCGACTGGAACACCTACGCCAAGGCCCTGCCTCGGGGCGCCCCGTGGACCGCCGACCACGCCGACCTGGCCGCCAGCGTGCAGGCGCGGCTGGAGGAGGTGCTGCTGGAGCTGATCGGCTGGCTGCACGAGCGCACCGGCGAGCGGCGGCTGGCCCTGGCCGGCGGCGTCGCGCTGAACTGCGTGGCCAACTCCCGGCTGCTGGCCGAGGGGCCGTTCGAGGAGATGTGGGTCCAGCCGGCCGCCGGGGACTCCGGCACCGCGCTGGGCGGCGCGCTGCACCTGGCGCGGGCGTACGGGGAGCCGGCCGCGCCCATGCCCGGGGCCGACCTGGGGCGCGGCTTCACCGACGAGGAGCTCGGCGCCTGGCTGGAGGTGGCGCGGGTGCCGTACTCGCGGCCCGCCGACCTGGCCGCCGCGGTCGCCGCCGAGCTGGCCGCCGACCGGATCGTCGCCTGGTTCCAGGGCCGCTCGGAGTACGGCCCGCGGGCGCTGGGCCGCCGCTCGCTGCTCGCCCATCCCGGGTTCCCGAACAACACCGAGCGGCTGAACGACGTGAAGGGCAGGGAGCAGTTCCGGCCGATCGCGCCCATGGTGCTCGACTCGCGGGCCGCGGAGATCTTCGGGCGGGGGCCGGTGCCCTCGCCGTACATGCTGTTCGTGCACGACGTCCATCCGGACTGGCGGGAGCGCATACCGGCGGTGGTGCACGTGGACGGGACCGCGCGCATCCAGACGGTCTCGCCCGCGGCGGATCCGCTGCTGGCCAGGATGCTGACCTGTTTCGAGTCCCGTACGGGCCTGCCGGTGGTGGTCAACACCAGCCTGAACACGGCGGGACGGCCCATGGTGGACGATCCGCGTGACGCGCTGGAATGCTTCGGGTCCTCGCCGGTCGAGGTGCTGGCCCTGGGGCCGTACCTGGTGCGGCGCGGGCAGGTGTTCGCCTCGTGATCACCGTGGTGGTCCCCACGATCGGGCGGCCCAGCCTGGGCGCCACGCTGGCGGCCGTGGGCACCCGGCTGCCGGTCATCGTGGTGGACGACCGTCCAGCGAGCCGGGCGGGCCCGCTCGAGGTGCCCGAGCGCGTACGGGTCGTGCGGTCGTGGGGCCGGGGGCCCGCGGCGGCGCGCAACGCAGGGTGGCGGGCGGCGGACACGCCGTGGGTCGCCTTCCTCGACGACGACGTGGTCCCGCGGCCGGGCTGGGCCGAGGCCGTGTGGGCGGACCTCGCGGAGCTGACCGATGACGTGGCGGGCAGCCAGGGCCGCGTCGAGGTGCCGCTACCGCCCGGCCGCCGGCCGACGGACGCCGAGCGGAACACCGCCGGGCTGTCCGCCGCGGAGTGGATCACCGCCGACATGGCCTACCGCAGGAGCGCCCTGGAGGCGACCGGCGGGTTCGACGAACGCTTCCCCCGCGCCTACCGGGAGGACGCCGACCTCGCGCTGCGCATGCTCAGCGCGGGGCACCGGCTGGTCAGGGGCGAGCGGGTGACGGTCCACCCGGTACGCGACGACGGGTTCTGGTCGAGCGTGCGGTTCCAGCGCGGCAACGCCGACGACGCGCTCATGCGGCGGCTGCACGGGCCGTCGTGGCGGGCGGCGCTGGGCGGCGCGCCGGGCCGGCTGCGCCGCCACGCCCTCACCACCGGCCTCGGCTGCACCGCGGCCACCCTGACGGCGGCCACCCTGACGGCGGCCTGGGCGGCCCGTAACAGGGAGCAGGCCGGGCGAAAACGGCGCCTAAGCGTGCCGCCCGTGCGGGGGCGGCGCCTGACCGTACCGACCATGTGGGGGCGGCGCCTGACCGTGCCAGCCGGGCGGAGGCGGCGCTCGACCGTGCCGGCCGGGCCGGGGCCCTTGGCCGTGATCGCGGCTCTGGCCGCCGCCGGGTGGGCCGTGCTGAGCGCCGAGTTCGCCTGGTCGCGGATCGCGCCGGGGCCGCGGACCCCCGCGGAGGTCCTGCGGATGGCCGTCACCAGCGTGGCGATACCGCCGACCGCCTGCGCGCACCGGCTGCGAGGGGAATGGAGGGTCCGGCGATGAATGTACCGGGCGCCCTAACGACGTCGGCCACGGCGAGCGAGCCGCCCGCGCACCAGGAGCCGACCGTGAACCGGGAGCCGTCCACGCGCCGACAGCCTCCAGGAGGCGGGCCGGACCGGGGCCGGGTGCTCGTGGCCCGGCTGGACGACGCGGGCGACGTGCTGCTCGCCGGCCCCGCCGTACGCGCCGTACGGGCGGGCGCGCGCGAGGTGGTGCTGCTGGCCGGGCCGCGCGGCAGGGCCGCCGCCGAGTTGCTGCCCGGCGTCGACCGGGTGATCGAGTGGCGGGCGCCGTGGATCGACCACGACCCGCCGCCGATGGACATGGACCGGGTCAATGAGCTGGTCCAGCAGGTCACAGGGGTGGACGAGGCGCTGATCCTGACCTCGTTCCACCAGTCGGCGCTGCCGCTCGCCCTGCTGCTGCGGCTGGCCGGTGTACGGCGGATCTCGGCGATCAGCGAGGACTACCCGGGCTCGCTCCTGGACGTCCGTCACGTGGTGGACGAGAGCCGCGACGTGCCCGAGGCGGAGCGGATGCTCGCGCTCGCGCGGGCGGCCGGGTTCGAATTGCCGCCCGATGATCAGGGAAAACTCGCTGTCCGGCACCCCCTTCCGGATATCGGGCACGTTATCGGGAACCTTGTAGATACCGGCACAGGCGCCGGCGAAGGCGCGTACGTAGTGGTGCACCCGGGGACGTCAGCTCCCGCCAGGACCTGGCCTGCCGAACGGCATCGGCAGGCGGTCCGGGAGCTGGCCGAAGACGGGCACCGGGTCGTCGTGACAGGCAAGGAGCGCGAGCTCACCGCCTATGTCGCCCACGATGTTGCGGTCGACCTCGGCGGAAGAACGACGCTTTCACAGCTGGCAGCCCTCATTGAGCGGGCCGGCGTGCTCGTGGCGGGAAACACCGGCCCCGCGCACCTGGCAGCCGCGGTCGGTACGCCTGTCGTGAGCTTGTTCGCCCCGGTCGTCCCCTCTGCCCGGTGGGCCCCCTACGGAGTGCCCACGGTGCTCCTCGGCGATCAGCGAGCCCTCTGCCGGGACACCAGGGCACGCGAGTGCCCGATCCCCGGGCACCCATGTCTGTCACAGGTGACAAGCGAGCAGGTGGTCAAGGCAGTGAGGGAGCTGACCAGTGAATGTCGATCTGATCTCTGAACACGCGGACCCCCTGGCCGCGATCGGCAGCGTCGACTCAGGTGGCCAGAACGTCTACGTCGCCGCGCTGGCCGTCGCGCTGGGAGAGCGCGGGCACACGGTCGTCGTCCACACCCGCCGCTCCGATCCGGCCCAGCCGGACTCGGCGCCCCTGGCGCCCGGCGTCACGGTCGAGTACGTCACGGCCGGGCCCGCGGTTCCGATCCCGAAGGACGATCTCCCGCTGTACATGCCGGAGTTCACCGACCGTCTCGCCGACCGCTGGGCCGTGCGCCGGCCCGACGTCGCGCACGCGCACTTCTGGATGAGCGGGCAGGCGGCCCTGCAGGCCACCGAGGACGTGCCGGTGGTGCAGACCTTCCACGCGCTGGGCACGGTCAAGCGGCGCTGGCAGGGCCGCGCGGACACCAGCCCCGCACACCGCCTGGCGACCGAGCGCGAGATCGGCGCCCACGCCGACAGAGTGATCGCCACCTGCGGCGACGAGGTGAACGAGCTGCGCGCGATGGGCGTGCCCGAGCAGCGCGTCGCGGTCGTGCCGTGCGGCGTCGACCTGACCGAGTTCTGCCCCCGCGGCCCGGTCGCGCCGCGCCTGGCGGTGGGCGCCCGGCGTCCGATGGTGCTCAGCATCGGCCGCCAGGTGCCGCGCAAGGGCGTCGACACCGTGATCCAGGCCATGCGCGGGCTCCCCGGGGCCGACCTGGTGATCGCCGGCGGTCAGCGGGACGGCGAGGAGGCGGCGCGGCTGCGCGAGCTGGCGGCCGGATACGGCGTCGGCGACCGGGTGCACGTGATCGGCAGCGTCTCCCGCGAGCGGGTCCCCGCGCTCATGCGCTCGGCGGACGTGGTGGTCTGCGTGCCCTGGTACGAGCCGTTCGGCATGGTGGCGGTCGAGGCGATGGCGTGCGGCGTGCCGGTCGTCGCCTCCGCGGTCGGCGGCCACCTCGACACGGTCGCGGGCTGCGGCGTGCTGGTGCCGCCCCGCCGCCCGCGCGCGCTGGCCAGGGCCCTGCGCGACGTGCTCGCCGACGAGGACCGGCGCCGGGCGCTGGGCGCGGCCGGGGCACGCCGCGCCCAGGAGAGGTACGGCTGGGCCCGCGTCGCGCAGCAGACCGAGGCCGTGTACACGCAGGTGATCGACGGCAAGGTAGGCCGCCTCGCCGCTCTTGGGGGCTGAACGAGCTGAACTATGGGGGCTGAACATGGACACGCATCTGGAGAAACTCTGGTGGGCCCTGTCGAGGGTCGACGACCACGCGGCCACGGTCCGCGCGTGGGGCGGCAAGCTCGCGGGGGTGCTGGGCGCCGGAGGCAGGCTGCTGGCCTGCGGCAACGGCGGCTCGGCGGCCGAGGCGCAGCACCTCACGGCCGAGCTGGTCGGCCGGTTCCGGGCCGACAGGCCGCCGTACTCGGCGATAGCGCTGCACGCCGACACCTCGTCGATGACGGCGATCGCCAACGACTTCGGCGCCGAGGAGGTGTACGCCCGGCAGGTACGCGCGCACGGCCGTCCCGGAGACGTCCTGGTGTGCCTGTCCACCAGCGGCGGCAGCGGCAACGTGCTGGCCGCGGCACTGGCCGCGCAGGAGCGGGGGGTGATCGCGTGGGCGATGACCGGGCCGGCCCCGAACCCGCTGGCCGCCCTGTGCGACGAGGCCGTCGCCGTGCCCGCCGAGGAGGTGTGCACCGTACAGGAGGTGCATCTCGCCATGATCCACCTCCTGTGCGACGCGGTCGAGGAGGCCCTATGAGGGGACCCCTGGTCGTCGTCGGCGACACTCTGCTCGACCTGGACATCGAGGGCGAGACCGAACGGCTCTGCCCCGACGCGCCCGTCCCCGTGCTGGACGTCGCCGCCGAGCGCGCCCGCCCGGGAGGCGCGGGGCTGGCCGCGCTGCTGGCCGCCCGCGACGGCGCCGAGGTCGTGCTGATCACCGCCATAGGCGACGACCCGCCGGGCCGCCGCCTGTGCGGGCTGCTGTCGGCGGAGGTCGATCTCGTACGCCTCCCGCTGCGCGGCGGCACGGTGCGCAAGACCAGGGTGCGGGCCAGGGACCAGACGCTGCTCAGGATGGACACGGGCAACGGCCGGGCCGGGTACGCCCCCGGCTCCCAGACGGCCGAGGCCCTCGGCCGCGCCGCCGTGGTGCTGGTCTCCGACTACGGACGGGGCGTCGCCGGGGTGGCGCGCGGGCTGCTGCGCGCGGCCGAGGCGCCGATCGTGTGGGACCCGCATCCCAGGGGCGAGGAGCCGGTGCCCGGCTGCGCGCTGCTGACGCCCAGCGAGCCGGAGGCCAGGCAGCTCTGCTCGCACCCGTACCACGGGCCGGACCAGGCGGCCCGCCACCTGCTGCGCGACCTGCGCGCCCAGGCGGTGGCCGTCACGCTTGGTCCCCGGGGCGCCGCCCTGGCGCTGCGGGGCGGCGGCCCGGCCAGGCGGGTGCCCGCGCCGGTCCTCGCCTCCGTCCGCGACGTGTGCGGGGCCGGCGACCGCTTCGCCGGCGCCGCGGCTCTCGCGCTGGGCGGCGGCGCGGACGCCCAGCAGGCGGTCACGACCGGCGTGGCCGCGGCTTCGCGCTTCATCGAACGCGGCGGTGCCGCCTCCGTCGGCGGCGCCGAGCGCGGGCCCGGCGCCCGCCTGGCCGAGCAGCGGCTCGGCGACCGGCCGCGCACCGCGCTGGAGGTGGCCGAGCTGACCCACGCGAACGGCGGGCGGTTGATCGCCACCGGCGGCTGTTTCGACCTGCTGCACGCGGGGCACGTGAGCCTGCTGCGGCGGGCCAGGGCGCTCGGCGACGCGCTCGTCGTCTGCGTCAACTCCGACGAGTCGGTGCGCAGGCTGAAGGGCCCCACCAGGCCCGTCGTGGACGCGCGCGACCGCGTCGAGGTGCTCAGGGCGCTCGGCTGCGTGGACGCGGTGCTGGTGTTCGAGGAGGACACACCCGCCGCCGTCATCGAGCGGCTCCGCCCCGACGTGTGGGTGAAGGGCGGCGACTACGAGGGCGACGTGCTGCCCGAGTCCGCCGTGCTGCGGCGGCTCGGCGCCGAGACCGTCGTGCTCAGCACCTTGCCGGGGCGGTCGACGACCAACCTCATCAGGGAGATCCGATGAACATATTGATCACTGGAGGTGCCTCCGGGCTCGGCCTGGCGACGGCCGAGGCGGTGCGCAAGGAGGGCTGGCGGCCGCTGGTCGTGGACGTGCGGGAGCCCGAGCAGGACGTCGAGCACGCGATCGCCGACCTGGCCGACCGGGCGCGAGCCGAGCGGGCCGTCACGGAGCTGGCCGAGCGGGCCGGCGGTCTCGACGCCGTGGTCACCGCCGCCGGGATCGACGCCTGCGGGCGGCTGGCCGAGGTCCCCGCCGACGACTGGGACCGGGTGATCATGGTCAATCTGCTGGGCACGGCCTCGGTCGTACGGGCGGCGCTGCCCTACCTGACGCGCTCCCGCGGCAAGGTCGTCACCTGCGCCTCGACGCTCGGGCTGCGCCCGCTGAGCGACGCGTCCGCCTATTGCGCCTCGAAGTTCGGCGTCGTCGGGTTCACCCGCGCCCTGGCCGTCGAGCTGCGCGGGCAGGTGGGGGTGACGCTGCTGATCCCCGGCGGCATGCGGACCGGCTTCTTCGACGGCCGTCCCGAACAGTACCGGCCGGGGCCCGAGGCGGGCCTGAACAACCCCGCCGACGTCGCCCAGACCATCGTCTTCGCCCTCACCCAGCCCGCCGGATGCGAGGTGAGAGAGCTCGTCGTCTGCCCTTCCACGGAGACGTCATGGCCCTAGAACTCCTCGCGCTGCGCGGGCTGGGCCTGGGGGACCTGCTCACGGCCGTACCCGCGCTGCGCGCCCTGCGCCAGGGCTTCCCCGAGCACCGGATCACGCTGGCCGCGCCCGCCGGGCTCGGCCCCCTGCTGCCCCTGACCGGGGCCGTGGACGCGCAGATCGACGTGTCGGGCCCCGGTCCGGTCGCGTTCGACCGGCCGGACATCGCGGTCAACCTGCACGGCCGGGGCCCGCAGAGCGTCGGGGCGCTGCGGCGTACCGATCCGGGACGGCTGATCAGCCACGGCACCGGGCCGCCGTGGCGCGACGGCGTGCACGAGGTGCGGCGCTGGTGCGACCTGCTGCGGTGGTACGGCATCGAGGCCGATCCGGCGGATCTGACACTCGGCCTCTCCGACCGGACGGGACCCGTGATCGTGCACCCGGGGGCCGCCTACCCGGCGCGGCGCTGGCCGCCCGAGCGGTTCGCGCGCGTCGCCGCCGCCCTGGGCGACGTGGTCGTCACGGGGAACGCGGCCGAGGTGCCGCTGGCCCGCGAGGTGGCCGAGCTGGCGGGGCTGCCGCCGGAGCGGATGCTGGCCGGGCGTACCGACCTGGCGGGGCTGATCGAGCTGGTCGGCAGGGCCCGGCTGGTGGTCTGCGGCGACACGGGCGTCGCCCATCTGGCGACGGCGTTCTGCGTGCCGTCGGTGGTGCTGTTCGGGCCGGTCTCGCCCGCGCTGTGGGGCCCGCCGCCGGGGTGGCGGCACGTGGCGCTGTGGGCGGGCCGCAACGGCGACCCGCACGGCGCGGCGCCCGACCCGGGTCTGCTGAGGATCGAAGTCTCCGAAGTCGTCGACGCCGCCTTGGAGGTCACGTCATGAGGGCATTGGTCACCGGCGGCGCCGGGTTCCTGGGCTCCTACCTCTGCGAGCGGCTGCTGGACGAAGGGGCGCAGGTGGTCTGCATGGACAGTTTCCTCACCGGCGGGCCGCGCAACGTCGAGCACCTGATCGACCGGCCGGCCTTCCGGATCATCGAGTGCGACCTGACCGGGTATGTGCACGTACCCGATCGGCTCGACCTCGTCCTGCACTTCGCTTCCGCGGCCTCGCCCGCCGACTACCTGCGCTATCCGATCGAGACGCTGCGGGTGGGCAGCGTCGGCACCCTCCACGCGCTGGGGCTGGCCCGTGAGAAGGGCGCCCGGTTCGTGCTGGCCTCCACCAGCGAGGTGTACGGCGATCCGCTCGAACATCCGCAGCGGGAGACGTACTGGGGCAACGTCAACCCCGTCGGGCCACGCAGCGTCTACGACGAGGCCAAGCGCTTCGCCGAGTCGCTGACCACCGCCTACCGCCACTCACGCGGCACCGACACCGGCATCGTGCGCATCTTCAACACCTACGGCCCGCGCATGCGGCCGTTCGACGGCCGGGCGATACCGACGTTCATCAGGCAGGCGCTGCTCGGCGAGCCGATCACGATCACCGGGGACGGCACGCAGACCCGCTCCATCTGCTACGTCGACGACACGGTGGCGGGCATCCTGGCCATGGCCGGCAGCGACTTCGCCGGGCCGGTCAACATCGGCAATCCGGATGAGCTGACCATGATAGAACTGGCCGCGCTGATCAAGGAGCTGACCGGGTCGTCGTCGCCGATCGAGTTCATCGACCGACCGGCGGACGATCCCCGGGTGCGCCGCCCCGACACGTCGCTGGCGGCGGAACGGCTGGGCTGGCGGGCCGTGGTCCCGGCGGCGGAGGGGCTGCGCCGGACGATCGACTGGCTCGCGGCGGAGCTGTCCGCCGACGAGCCGCTGGCCCGGCTGAGCACCTGAACGACTAGAGTGCGACGCCCAGCAGGGCGTCGATCAGGTCGCGGGCCAGGGCCGCCGCCGCCGGGTCCGAGCCGCCCTCGGACAGGGCTCGCTCGACCCATGCGTCGACGGCGGCCAGCGCGCCCGGGGTGTCGAGGTCGTCGGCGAGCCGTTCGCGCACCTCGGCCAGCAACCGGCCCGCCTCTGGCGCGGTGGCGAGCCCGGCCGCCGAGCGCCACTTGGCGAGGCGGGCCTCGGCCGCGGCGAGCTGGGCCGGGACGTACTCCCAGTCCTCGCGGTAGTGGTGGGCGAGCAGCACGAGCCGGATCGCCATCGGGTCGTGCCGGCCCCGCAGCTTGGAGACGAAGACCAGGTTGCCCTTGGACTTCGACATCTTCTCGCCGTCGAGCGCCACCATCCCGGCGTGGGTGTAGAACTTGGCGAACGGCCACTCCCCGGTGGCCGCGTGCCCCTCGGAGGCGCCGCACTCGTGGTGGGGGAAGATCAGGTCGCTGCCGCCGCCCGCGACGTCGTAGCCGGCGCCCAGGTTGTCGAGGGCGATCGCGGTGCACTCGATGTGCCAGCCGGGCCGGCCGCGGCCGAGTGCCGACTCCCATGACGGCTCGCCGGGCCGCTCGGCCCGCCACAGCAGCCAGTCGAGCGGGTGGCGCTTGCCGGGCCGGTCGGGGTCGCCGCCGCGCTCGCCGAACAGCTCGACCATGAGCTCCTCGCTGTAGCCGGACACCTGCCCGAACTTGGGCGCGTCCGCCACGCTGAAGTAGACGTCGCCGTCGAGGTCGTACGTGACGCCCTTGGCCGCCAGCTTGGCGATGAGCTCGGCCACCCGGCCGACGACCTCGGTCACGCCGACGTACTCGCGCGGCGGCACGATGCGCAGCGCCTCCATGTCGGTGCGGAACAGCTCGATCTCCCGCTCGGCCAGGTCCTGCCAGCTGACCCCGGTCTGCTCGGCCCGCTCCAGGAGCGGGTCGTCGACGTCGGTGGCGTTCTGGGTGTAGTGGACCTCGTGGCCCATGTCGCGCCACACCCTGCCGACCATGTCGAAGGCCAGGTAGGTGTTGGCGTGGCCCAGGTGGGTGGCGTCGTAGGGGGTGATGCCGCAGACGTACATGCGGGCGGTCTGACCCGGGTCGCTCTGCCGGACCTGCCCGGCCGCCGTGTCGTAGAGCCGCAGTGGGACGCTCTCACCGGGAAGCGCGGGAATGGCGGGGGCAGACCACGATCTCATGCCTTTGAGCCTATCCGTCCAGAATCAGCGGTCAGGTCCGTGAACTCGTACGTCACGCCCTCCGCCGCCAGTGTGACCAGGGTCACCGACAGCGAGGCGAAGACGCGGCCGTCGGGCAGCTCGTGCCGGATGATCAGGGCCGCCGGGTCGGAGGAGGGGGCGGCGGCGATGAGCTCGCGCCAGTCGGCGGCGCTCTCGAAGCGCGGCCGGAAGGCGGCCACCCGTTCGTCTTCCGGGTTGAGACCGGTGTTGACGATCATGCTGGTGCCGTCGGGGACCTCGGAGGCGCTGAGCCGTTCCCCGTCCCAGCTGAACAGCCGCACCCGCGTCAGGTCGGCGAGCAGCAGGTGAAAGGGGTCGTAGAAGGTCAGGTCGACATCGGGCAGGTCATTGGCCGCGACGGCGAGGAGCGGCAGGTCGCCGCGGGAGATCTTGGTGGCCTCGGCCGCGGGCCGTCCGTGCCCGTTGAGGAGGGCGGCGGCGCGGCGCCGGGCGGGGTCGACGGCCAGCCAGGTGCCGCCCGCCTTGAGGTCGCGCCCGCCCACCACGCCGGGGTGTTCGGGCCAGTGCTCTCCCGGCCCTTCCCAGGGCCGGTCGGCGAACTCGTCTCGCACGCCCATCAGCGTCAGCGGCTGACCCGTCTTCACGATCACCGTGCACATAGGGCAAAGCGTAGTAAACGGTTTTCCATGAGCGGCCGGGGGATGGCCAGTTGACGCGTCGGTCTACATGGGCGGCCACGGGATGGCCGGCCACTCGCGGGAGGGGTAGGGGTGCAGGCCGGTCTCCAGCAGCCGCCTGATCCGGTTCCAGGTCGCCTCGACCTCGGCGAGCGTGAGCAACTCGCGCAGCCTGCGGCCGAGCTGACCCGACTCGATGTCGCGCTCCAGCTTGGTCAGCGTGGTCACGGCGTCGCGGGCCAGCGGCTTGCCCCGCCACTGCCAGAGCACGGTACGTAGTTTGTCCTCGGCGGAGAAGCAGACGCCGTGGTCGACCCCGTAGACGTGGCCGGTGGGCAGCGGCAGCAGGTGGCCGCCCTTGCGGTCGGCGTTGTTGACCACCGCGTCGAACACCGCCATCCGCCGCACCACCGGGTTGCGGCTGCGTACGAGGCGCATGAGGTCGACCTCACGCTCGGTGTCGATCCACAGCTGGCACATGCCTGGACCGAACGGGCCCTCCCGGAGGACGGTCGGCGGCACGATCTGCCAGCCGGTCGCCTGGGAGACCTCGAACGCCGCGACCTCGCGGGCGGCCAGTGTGCCGTCGGGGAAGTCCCAGAGCGGGCGCTCGCCGCGTACGGGTTTGTAGACGCAGGCGGCGGTGCGCTCACCGAGCGTGATCGAGCAGTAGAGCGTCATGTTGGTCGCCTCGACGAGGCGGCCCGCCACTTCCAGGCGGCCGTCGCGCAGCAGCTTGAGCGCCTCCTCGTCCTCCATGGGCGACGGGTGCGACGGCGGCCTCGTAGCCGGTTCGCTCTCCGGAGCGCTCATGATGTCGCCTCACCCCCGCGATAGCCGTTGAGGCGGACGCAGACGTGTCCCTCGGGGTCGAGTGGCTGCCCGCAAAGGGGACAGGCCGGTCGGCCCGCAGCGACGAGCTGGAGCGCCCGCTGGGTGAACGCACGGGCGACCCCGGCGCTGATCCGCACCCGCAGCATGGCGGGCTCGGGTGCTTCGACGGCTTCCTCGTCGATGATCTCCTGCGCTTCGATCACCACCTGTGAAGTATCGGGATCCCAGGCCAGTGCCATGGTGCCGACCCTGAAGTCCTCCGTGACAGGCACCTCTAGGGGCTTGTCGTCCGTCAGGTCGGCGGGCGCCATGGCGGGCACGTGCGCGGTGCCCCCGCTGCGGCGCAGCACCTCGTCGAGCAGCTCGTCCAGCCTGCCCGCGAGCGCCGCCACCTGCAGCTTCTCCAGCGCTACCGTGGTCAGTCTGCCCTCGGCTCTGGCCTGCAGAAAGAAGGCTCGCGCGCCCGGTTGCCCCAAGGCACCGGCCACGAACCTCTCTGGTGGGTCGTAGTCGAAGACCGGCATAGCCTGACCTTACGTGGTTCCGGGTCCACCGCCGACGGCGGCATCGCTCCCGGAGAGTTTTTCTCCCCCGTCTTTCTCCTCCGAATCCTCGGGAAGCTGCAATTCCCCCATATCGTTAAGCCTGAGAACAAAGGGGCGCAAGGGGGCATAGCGAATGACGGTGAGAGCTCCGGGATCTGCAGTTATCCGCTGAAAGTGATCCAGGTGGAGCCCCAGCGCGTCGGCGACGATGGCCTTGATCACGTCTCCGTGGCTGCACGCCAGGTAGACTCCCTTCTCCCCCAGGCGTTGATTCCACTCCCGTACGGCGGCCACGGCCCTGTGTTGCATTTCCGTCAAGGCCTCCCCTTCCGGAAATGTCACCGCGCTGGGGTGCGCCTGCACCACCTGCCACAACGGCTCCTTCGCCAGTTCCTTGAGTGGCCGCCCCGTCCACGCTCCGTAACCGCACTCCACGAACCGCTCATCGGTCTGTACGGCCATGCCGCGCCCCTCGGCGACGGCCTGGGCCGTCTCCTGGCAGCGTTCGAGCGGGCTGGAGACGATGGCGTCGAGCCGGACGCCCGCGATGCGCCCGGCCAGCGCCGCGGCCTGCGCCCGGCCCGCCTCGCTCAGATGCACTCCGGGAGTGCGGCCGGCCAGCACCGGCCCGGTGAGTGCGGTGAGCCCGTGGCGGGCGAGAAGGAGGGTGGTCACCGACCAAGTGTCGCAGGCGTGGATCACGGCGTTTGACGCACCCGGGCGGTAACCTGGCGGGATCATGGAGCAGCGCTATGTCGGCCGGAGCGGCCTGTCGGTGTCCCGCCTGGGGCTCGGCACGATGACCTGGGGGCGTGACACCAGCGCCGACGACGCGGCGGCGCAGCTGCGCACCTTCATGAGCGCGGGCGGCACCCTGGTCGACACGGCCGACGTCTACACGGGCGGCGACGCCGAGCGGCTGCTCGGCCGGCTGCTGCGCGACTCGGTGCCGCGCTCGGAGCTGGTGATCTCGACCAAGGCGGTGGTGACGCCGTCGGGCCGCCGGCCGCGTGACGCCTCCAGGCGCCATCTGATCGCCGCGGTCGACGACTCACTCAACCGCCTGGGCCTCGACTACATCGATCTCTGGCAGCTGCACACCTACGACGCCGAGGTGCCGCTGGAGGAGACGATGGCGGCGCTCGACGCGATCGTCTCCTCGGGCCGGGCCGTCTACGCCGGCGTCTGCGACTACGCCGGCTGGCAGCTGGCCGCCGCCGCGGTCATGCAGCGGGCGATCCCGGGCCGCATCCCGATCACCTCCGCCCAGGCCGAATACTCCCTGCTGGCCCGCGAGCCGGAGCGCGAGCTGCTGCCCGCCGCCGAGCACGTGGGCGCGGGCGTGATGGCCTGGTCGCCGCTCGGCAGGGGGGTTCTGACGGGGAAGTACCGAACGGGCATCCCGGCCGATTCGCGGGCCGCTACGCCACATTTCGCCGATTTTGTCCGCCCGTATCTCGACGAACGCAGCCGTCGTGTGGTCGAATCCGTGATGACCGCGGCCGACGGGCTCGGGGTCTCGCCGCTGGCGGTGGCGCTCTCATGGGTTCGCGACCAGCCGGGCGTGGCCTCCGCTATCGTCGGTGCCCGTACGCACGCTCAGCTCGCCGGCGCACTGACCGCCGAGGACGTGGTGTTGCCGCGAGAGATACGTGAGGCCCTGGATGACGTGTCGTCGCTCGACTGAGAGCGAACGAGAGTCATGCTCGCGTGTCACGCGTCGATACCGAATCGCAACTTTAGCCGGAAAACGCCTGCGACACACCGTCGATGTCCATAAAGATTTCCCCCGTAAGCGACGCAGGAGGGGACGGATGGGCAGCAGGACCGCGATCTCGGCTGGAGCTCTCGCGCTGGCGCTGGCCGCGATCCCGGTCGTCTCCTCGCCCGCGCTGGCCGAGGCGGTCGACTGCAAACGCGGCGACGGGCTGCTGTCCGGGGTGACGAACGGCCTGTGCGACGTCGTGGAGGCGGTCACCGGCACGGTCGACAGCCTCACGGGCGACAAGCTCAAACCCGTGACGAAGAAGGTCGGCGGCACTGCCGACGATCTTCTCGGCACGGTGGGCGACGCGGTCCCGACGACGATCCCCACCAGGTCGGGGCAGCCCCAGCCGACTCCCTCGGACCAGGAACTGCTGCCCAACACCCTCAGCGAGGTCTGCCTCCCCGTGCTGGCCTGCGAGCATCAGGACGCCCAGCAGCGCAACAAGGACCCCGAACACGTCCTGGAGACCCCGTCCCCCGAGGACTCCGCCAAGCCCACTCCGACGGCGAAGCCGAACAAGCGGGAGAAGAAGGACTCGACGACGACGACCCTCCCGACGGACGGCCCGACACCGCCCGAGACCGATCCCCGCGAGCCGGACACGACCGCGAGCCCGATCAAGATCCAGACGGCCGACACCGACGAGCCGCGTATCGACCTCCTGTGGCCCAACCCCTTCGCCCAGGACCTCACGGCTCCCCTGCGCGACCAGCCGATCATCCGCCCGTCGAAGCCCGCCTCGGACGTCCTGGGCACCTCCTTGACGATCGCCTTGCTGACCTCGGCGATCCTGGCGACCCGCATCGTCCAGCAGCGCCGCCAGCGCACGGAGCAGCCGGACTCGATCCCCTTCGAGCCGGCCAGAGCGAACAACGGCCGCCGCCACCGCCTGGCTTAGTGGCCTTGCCTGGAAGTCTCTCGGGGGTTGACTTTCGGATCTGGTGTGGTCAGTCCGTGAGGGGGGTCACGTAGAGGTCGCAGGCCAGGTCGAGGGCTTCCTGTGGGGTGCCGATGAACCAGGGGGTGGGTTGGTACTTGCCGTTGCTGGGGGTATGGATCGCCAGTCCCCAGTAGTGAGCCGAGCCGCTGTAGCGCAGCCGCATCAACGGCAGCCGGGCGCTGTCGGCCAGTTCACCTTCGACGTAGGCGAACTGGCCGTGATAGCGGACATCCACTCTGCTCAGCTGCGGCCAGTTCTCCTTGGCATGCAGCCACAGCCGCTGCGCCAGGGACGTCTTGGTGGAGGCGGGGATCGTCGGCACGAGGGCTATCCTGCCCGCTCGGCGTGTCAGATCACCACAAGCTGATCATGATCGGGCAAGGTCGGCGGGTCACCATGTGGATCTCTCGCAGAA
>NZ_JBICTR010000013.1:0-450233 GCF_043197735.1 Nonomuraea sp. NPDC049028 | reverse complement strand
CCACCCCGCCACCCCCCCCCGGGGGGGCGGCTTGGCGGGGGGGGCCCCCCCCCCCCCCCACCCCCCCCCCCCCCCCCCCCGGGGGGGGGGGGGGGGCCCCCCCCCCCCCCCCCACCTCCATGGGTCACCAGGTGACGGGCAGTTCGTGCACGCCGTAGACCGACCCGTTGAACTTGACCGGGACCTGGTGCAGGTCGGTGGCCAGTTTCAGCGTCGGAACGTGCCGGTAAAGGGTGCCGTGGACCACCTGCAGCTCCATGCGGGCCAGCGGCTTGACCCAGGCACTGGTGCGCGCCGAACCACAGGGCGTGCCATGGCACGCAAGTAAACCAGATGATTTAGCCAAGTCAAGCATGCGATTTAACAGGGCTCAAGTCGTCCACTTGGCGGGGCCGCCTGCCGCCTCGCCTGGTCGGCGGACTGGGCAGACGGAGTGCCGGTTACGAGCGGGGCGTCACCGGGGCCTGCCACAGGCCGACGATCGCGTCGATCAGGCTGGCGGCCAGGTCGTCCCAGGTCGGATGGAGGGTGGGGGCATCGTCCGCGAGGGCCCGTTCCCGCTCGACGCACATCTGCACGATGAGGTGGCGGGCCATGGTGACGCGTTCGCGGCGGATCTCGTCGGGCAGGTCAGGCAGGGACCGGGCCAGGCCGTCCCGGAACAACCGCAAGATCGGGGCGGCCGTCAGGGCTTCGTCGACCATGACCGCGTTGAGCGCGGGGTCGGCCATGACCTGCGCGGTGAACCGGGCGTACCAGGTGGGGCTGCCCAGGGTCTCCAGGTGTTCGGCGAAGGGGCGGACCAGGCACGACGCCCAGTCCCGCGGGTCGGCGGAGTCGCCGATGCCGGTCATCATGCGTTCGCGGATGCGCTCGATATGCCCGGTGTGCTTGCGGGCGATCGCGCGGATCAGGTCGGCCTTGGTGCCGAAGTGGTAGCTGACCGCGGCGTTGTTGCCCTGCCCGGCGGCCTCGCTGATCTGGCGGTTGCCGACGGCGTGCACCCCGCGTTCGGCGAACAGCCGCTCGGCCGCGGCGAGAAGGGCTTCCCGCGTCGCGCTGACCTGCTCGTCTCGTGTCATCTTCATGATCGTCGTCTTCTACCGCACCGGGACTTCGCGCAGCCCGCGACGGCCTCAGTCCCTCAGGTCGTCGCAGGTCCTCGGCCATGTACGGCGAGGCGTGATGGAAGGACAGCTTATGCAATAGGCCGATCAGCGGCTCTGCCCGCCGTTTGACAGGTGCCCGTCCACCGCTAGAGTTTAAGTCAATCGATTGATTTAATCCCCCCTATAGCCTTTCGATTCAAGGAGGAAACAGTGACGACAATCCCGGAGTACGACATCGCCAGGTCGGCGACGTGCCCGATGGACCCGGCGCCCGCGATGCGAGCCCGGCAGGAGGAGGGCCCGCTGACCCGGGTCCGGCTGTGGGACGGCAGCACCCCATGGCTGGTGACCGGCCACGCCGAGCACCGCGCCCTGCTCGGCGACCCGAGGGTCAGCGTCGAACCGGCGCGCGGCATCCCCCGGCTCTCCCCGGCGGAGGCCGCGTCGATGGAGAGCATGGCCGCCCAGGAGGGGGGCTCGGGCGGCATCGGCTTCATCATGATGGACGACCCCGAGCACGCCCGGCTGCGGCGCATGGTCACCTCGGCGTTCACCGTCAAGCGGGTGGAGGCGATGCGGCCGGCCACGCAGCAGATCGCGGACGACCTGATCGACCGGCTGCTGGCCGGGCCGAAGCCCGCCGACCTCGTCGAGGGGTTCGCCCTGCCGCTGCCCTCGCTGGTCATCTCCAACCTGCTCGGCGTGCCCTACGACGACCACGACTTCTTCCAGGCCAACAGCAGGACCATCATCAACCGCAACTCGACCCCCGAGCAGCGGGGAGGAGCCCAGCGGCGGCTGGCCGAGTACCTGGACGGGCTGATCGGCGAGAAGCTCGCCAAGCCCGCCGACGACTTGCTGTCCGGGCTGGTCGAGCGGGTCAAGGCCGGTGAGCTGACCCGGCCGGAGGCCGCCCAGATGGGGGTGCTGATGCTGTTCGCCGGGCACGAGACCACCGCGAACATGATCGCGCTGGGCACGCTGGCCCTGCTGCAGAACCCGGACCAGGCGGCTCTCGTACGGGAGAGCGACGACCCGAAGCTGGTCGCCTCGGCGGTCGAGGAGCTGCTGCGCTACCTGACGATCACCCACGGCGGGCTGCGCCGGGTGGCCCTGGCCGACATCGAGATCGCCGGCCAGGTCATCAAGGCGGGCGAGGGCATCATCGCGGTCAACGAGACCGCCAACCGCGACCCGTCCGTCTTCCCCGACCCGGACCGGCTCGACCTCCAGCGCAACGCCCGGCTCCACGTGACCTTCGGGTACGGGATTCACCAGTGCCTGGGACAGCCGCTGGCGCGGATGGAGCTGCAGGTCGCCTACACCGCCCTCCTGCGGAGGATCCCCACCCTGGCACTCGCCGCCGAGCTGGATGAGATCCCTTTCAAGCACGACGGCTTCATCTTCGGCGCCTACGAACTGCCCGTCACCTGGTAGAGGACATCATGAAGATCATTATTGACCAAGACAAGTGCGTCGCTTCCGGGCAGTGCGTGCTGGCCGCCGACGACGTGTTCGACCAGCGCGACGAGGACGGGATCGTGGTGCTGCTGAACGACGCCCCGTCGCCCGAGCGGCTGGCGGACGTCCAACAGGCCGCCATGGTCTGCCCGGCCCTGGCCATCACCGTCGAGGAATGACCCCCGCGCCCATGCGCGTCCAGGGCTCCGTCACAGCGTCCGCACCGTGATCGTGCGACCCGAACACCATGTCTCCACGGCGGTCAGCGATCCTGACCGCCGTGGTTCCCGCCCCGGAGCCCGCGCGAGGAACGCGGGACATGAAGGCCATTGACACACCTTCGACACCGGATCTACGCTCCGGTCGAATCGATTCGTCAGAGCCGCCACAAACGTGTCCGTGCGATGGGCGAAAGCCCGGCCATACGTACGGGCACAGCCGTCGAATTGATTCCGAAGGAGCCGCACATGTTCACGGCAACCCCACGACCGCCCGGTAGGCGGCTCGCTCGCGTCACCGGGCTCCTGGCCGGGATGCTCATCGCCTTCACCATCCCGGCGCCGGCGCACGCCGCGGACGAATCCATCAGTGTCGACTTCGGCTCGACCGGTGGCGCCCCTACCTACCGCGCGTCCGGGTGGATCTACGGCATGACGGAGAACGCGTCCGGACCGGCGGATCACTTCTACCGTGACGTCAAGTTCCGGTACATGCGGGCCGGTGGCGCGCAGCTCGGCTCACCCGGCGGCTGGGTGTCGGGCGCCTACGACCGCAGGTGGAACGCGACGCTGGCCCAGGCCCGGCGGACGATCGCGCTCGGCGGCCAGTTCATCATCCTTCCGCATGATCTATGGGGCGCGGACGGGTACCCGATCTCCCGCTTTCCGGGCGACAACGGCAACTGGGCCGATTACGATGCCTTCCTCACTCGCCTGATCAACGACGTACGAGCCGCCGGAATCACCGTGCAGTGGGACATCTGGAACGAGCCGAACATCTCCCTGTTCTGGAACCGCCCGCAGGCCCAGTACTTCGAGCTGTGGCGGCGCAGTTACCAGCGCATCCGTGCCGCCTTCCCGAACCATTTGATCGTGGGGCCGAGCTGCGCCTGCGTACCCTCCACGACGAACGCCTGGTGGAACGGCTACCTCGACTTCGTCCGCGCCAACAACGTCATCCCTGACATCGTCAGCTGGCACTCCCTGCCCGGCGACCCGGTGGCCAACGTGGCGGCCGCCAACGCCACGCTCGACCCGCGCGGCGTCCCGCACCCGCGGCCGTACCAGATCAACGAGTACGGCGCGTCCAACGAGCAGAACCCGGGAGATGGGTCGTGGTACATCGCCCGACTGGAGCGCGCGGGCGCCGACGGGTTACGCGCGAACTGGGCGAGCGCCGGCAACCTGCACAACGATCTGGGCAACCTGCTCGTCCGCGACAGCGCCGGCCGGCATCTGCCCAAGGGCGAATGGTGGGTCTACCGCTTCTACGCCTCCCAGACCGGCCAGATCGTCTCGACGACCCCGAGCGCCGCCTACGACGCCTTCGCCACCAAGGCGGCCGGCGTGGCCAAGGTCCTGGTGGGCGGGGGCGGGACGACCGGCAACATCGCCGTCGGTCTGCGCCGCCTCGACACCACCAGCGGCATCGTGCAGAACAACCAGGTCCGCGCGGTCGTGCAGCGCGTCCCGTACAACGGCGGCGGCGCGGTCCAGGGGCCGATCACCGTGCAGAACACGGTCCTGACGCTGTCGGGGAACGCGATCACGCTGAACCTGCCGCACACCAACGCCGACGACACGTTCACCGTCACGCTGCTGCCGCCATCGGACGGCGGCTTCCAGTCCGTGGCGGTCGCGCAGCACTCCCAGCAATGCCTGGACAACACCGATCTGAGCACCGCCGACGGCAACGTACAGCAGCAGTTCCCCTGCGAGGGCGGCGACCAGCAACTGTGGAACTTCCAGCCGGTGACCGGCGTGACCGGCACGTACACACTGGTCAACCAGCAGAGCGGAAAGTGCCTTGAGGTGAACGCGGCGGCCACAGCCGACGGCACGCCGGTGAGCCAGCGGACTTGCGCCGGCGGGGCGCAGAACCAGCAGTTCGCCCTGCGCAAGGTGACCTACGCGGGCAACGATCCCCGGGACTATCAGCTCGTCGCCCGCCACAGCGGCAAGTGCGTCGACGTCAGCACCATCTCGACCGCCCCCAGGGCGCCCATTCTTCAGTGGACCTGCAACCCGGTTGGCCAGGCCAGTCCGCTCAACCAGACCTGGCGGCTCTGGGGCCGGTGACGGGTACGGGCTTGGCACACCGCCGCTCGTGGGCCGCGGCGAGAATGAGGTACGCGCCGGCCGTCCTCGATCAGCGCGGTCGAGGGCGCCCAGATGGGTCGCGACAGCTCCTCCCCCAGCACGATCGGCATGAGGTCGAGCACTGATCCGGTAGCGGCGGCCGGTCTGGTAGACGGTGAAGACGTACGAGCCGTCGACGGGGTCCTGGTAGAAGTACGGGCCGCTGAACAGCGTCAAGACGGGGTCGGCGGCCGAGCGCCATAGATGTCGCAAGCGATGCGCGGCAGACGACCCGTCCGCGCCACGGAATGCGATGACGTGCCATCTCGTGAACCGGTTCGACTTACGATGGTCGCCGAGCGGTGGATTGGACGAGGAGTACGGGTGAACATCGGAGAGATCGCCAAGCGGGCGGGCGTGTCACGCAGCACCGTCTCGTACGCGCTCACCGGCAAGCGCCCGGTGTCGGAGGAGACCAAGCGCCGCATCCAGTCCGTCATCGACGAGCTGGGCTACCGGCCCAACGCCGCCGCCAGGGCGCTCAAGGAGGGCCGTACCCGCACCATCGGCCTGGTCATCCCGCCGGCCAGTCAGCGCCTGACCGACATGCAGCTCGGCTTCGTGGCCAGCATGGTCGACGCCGCCGCCCGCGCCGACCTCGACGTCCTGCTGTCACCCTCGGGCGGCGAGCACGACCGCTCCTTCGAGCGCGTGGTCACCGGCCGGCGCGTGGACGGCGTCATCCTGATGGAGATCCGGCTGGAGGACGACCGGGTGACCCGGCTGCTGGAGAGCGGCCCGCCGTTCGTCGGCATCGGCCGTACCCGCCGGCCGGAGGACATGTCCTGGGTGGACATCGACTACGAGACGCTCATCGCCAAGTGCGTCCACCACCTGGCCGATCTCGGCCACCGGCACCTGGCGCTGGTCAACCGCAACGCCGAGCTGGTCGCCGCCGGCTATGGGCCGGGCCACCGCGCGCAGGCCGGCTTCGATCGCGCCATCGCCGAACGCGGCCTGCACGGCGTGCGGGTCTGCTGCGCCGACGACGCCCAGGCCGGACAGAGCTGCCTGCGGCAGCTGCTCGCCGACCATCCGGAGCTGACCGCCATCGCCACCATCAACGAGGCGGCGGTGTCCGGCATGTACCGGGCGCTGGCCGAGGCGGGTTTGACCGTGCCCGGAGACTTCTCCATCGCCGGCGTCGCCGCCCAGCACTGGGCCGAGAACCTGCACCCGCCGCTCACCGCCGCCGACGTCCCCGCCGGCGAGATGGGCGCCCGCGCCGTCGAGCTGCTCATCCAGCGCATCGCCGACCCGGCCACCCCGCACCGTCACCTCCTGATCGCCCCGCCGATCTCGCTGCGCGCCACGACCGGGCCCGCCCGGCCCCGCTCCTGACGACTGACGACTGACGACGGCGCCTGAGACCCACTCCAGGTCCCATCCAGGTCCGGTCCGCGCGACGGCGGCATGTCGCGACCGTTTCCTGGCTCTTGATCACCGCGCCAAGAGACGCTCATGGCCCAGTCGAATCGATTCGACTTGCCTTTTGAGCACTCCCCCGGACAGGAATGGATTCCCGGTTGTCGCTATCGGAGCCCAGGGTACGTTGCCGCGGACCTCGCGCGAGAACGTAGACGAACAGGACCGCCATGACCGCCGCGCCTGCCCACATGGCCTGCTGCCAGCCGTCGACGAAGGACTCCTGGGCGGCTCGGATCAGCGCCCGCGCCTGGGGGCCGGCCCCGTCGGCGGCCGTGAGGGCGTTGACGACGCCTTCACGGGCGGTGTCGGCGCCTGGTACTCCGTCGAGGCGGGCATCGATGGCACCGCGGTAGCCGGCGGTCAGGACCGCTCCGAGCAGCGCGACACCGAGCGCGGTGCCGAATTCCCGGGTGACGTCGTTGAGCGCGGACGCGACACCTTGACGTGCGCGCGGCAAGGCGGCGGTGATGGCCTCGGTGGCGGGCGTCATCGTCAAACCCATGCCGAGTCCCATGGCGAGCATGCCGGGGAGGATCGACAGGTAGCCGCCGTCGACGGAGACGAAGGTGGCCATGAGGACCAGCCCCGCGCCGCCCAGGAAGATCCCCGAGGCCATCGTCGAGCGGCCGCCGACCCGCGCGGCCACCCTCGGGGCGAGACCGGAGGCGAACATCATCAGCAGCGCCATCGGCATGAGCGCCAGGGTGGAGCGCAGGCCGGACCAGCCGAGCACCGCCTGGAAGTACGGGAAGAGGACCACGAAGATCCCTGCCTGCACGCCGAAGACGGCCAGGAGCGACACGGAACCACTCGCGAGACCTCGCTCGCGGAACAGGCGGACGTCGAGAAGTGGCGCCGGCCGGCGTAGCTCCCATGCCACGAATCCGGCGGCGGCGATGACGCCGACGAGGAGGCTCAGTAGCGTCGCGGGCGCGGTCCAGCCCCGTTCGGGGCCCTCCTGGAGAAAGAAGACGAGACCGACCACCGCGACCACGGACGACAGCGAACCGACGGCGTCGAACCCGTGCCCGGACGCCTCGCGCGAGTTCGGGACGGATCGCAGCGTCATGGCGATGGCGACGACGACGAGCACGACCGGCAGGACGAAGAGCCACCGCCAGCTCGCCAGGTCGACCAGGATGGCCGACAGGTACATCCCCAAGATGCCGCCACCGCCGGCGACGCCGGTCCACACGCCGATCGCCTTGGCGCGTTCCTCGTCCGGGAAGGTCGAGGTGATGACCGCGAGGGTGGCCGGCATGATCATCGCCGCGCCTACGCCGCTCAGGAAACGCGCGGCGAGCATGAGCTCGGACGACGTGGCAACCCCGGCCGCCGCACTCGCCACGCCGAAGACGAGCAGGCCGGCGAGCAGCACCGGCCTGCGGCCCCACCGATCGCCCAGCGCGCCGAGCGGCAGGAGCAACGCGGCCAGAGTGAGGGTGTAGATGTTGATGAACCACAGGACCTCGGATTGCGAGGTGTCGAACGCGACGCTGAGCTCCGGCTGGGCGACGTTCAACCCGGACACCGAAGCGATGACCGCCATGAGCGCGACGCAGACCCCGGCCAAGATCGTACGTCGTTGTCGTGGGTCTTGGACGGTCGGGCCGGGGGCTTCCGTGTCTGAGGACGGGTTCGTACTCACGGGATTCCTTTCATGCAGGTGCGTTCCTCATGGTGCTGAGCGTCAAGGCGGATGTGCAAACGTTGTTGCCGAATGGCAAAATGGCGGGATGGATGAGGCCATTGACCGCACTCTCGACGCCGTCGGACCGAGGTTGAAACGCCTTCGGCTGCATCGGGACGTCACACTCGCCGACCTCGCGGCGGAGACCGGGATCTCCACCAGCACCTTGTCCCGGCTCGAGGCGGGCTTGCGACGTCCCACGCTCGAGCAGTTGCTACCGCTGGCTCGCGCCTACGGGGTCACCCTCGACGAGCTCGTGGACGCGCCGCCGACCGGCGACCCCCGCGTCAATCTGCGGCCCATCTCCCGTGGCGACGGCGCCGTCATCCTGCCGCTGACCCGGAGGCCCGGAGGGATCCAGGCCTACAAGTTCGTCCTCCCGGCCGGAAGCGACGACGCCGAACCCGACCTGCGCAGCCACGAGGGCTATGACTGGGCCTATGTCCTCAACGGAACGCTCCGCCTCGTACTCGGCGAACACGACCTCATCCTGAAGCCCGGGGAGGCGGCGGAGTTCGACACGCGCACCCCGCACTGGTTCGGGGCCACCAGCGCCGGTCCCGTCGAGTTCCTGAGTCTCATCGGGAGACAGGGCGAACGCACGCACATCCGCGCGGCACCGAGACCTGGCTCGGCCGAGTGAGAGAGCTCGGGGACCTCAGGTCCTAGAAACCGCGTCCACCGTCATCATCTCGACCGGGTGCCGCCACCGCTGGTTCACTCTTGCTTCATCGTCCTTCCCTACCGTGGGGCTCGCGTCGGCAGGCCCGCACCCCGGAGGAGCGATGAGCAAGTTAGTCGGCGGCCTCGCGCGAGTCGCCGTGGCAGCGGCCATCACCCTGACATCGGCCGGGTGCGGGATGAGCGTCCTCCGCCATACCCCGTCCATCCTGGACAAGGACGAGCTGATCGTCGCGGTGAAGCCGGACCAGCCCGGCCTGGGCCTGCGGACCAAGCAGGGCACCTTCGAGGGCTTCGACGTCGACGTGGCCACCTATGTGGCCGGCCACCTGGGCAAGAAGGTCTCCTTCGTCGCCACGACGTCGGAAGGCCGGGAGGCCAAACTGAACTCCGGCGAGGCGGACATGGTGGTGGCCACCTACTCCATCAGCCCACCGCGCAAGATGCAGGTGACGTTCGCGGGGCCGTACTACGTCTCGCAGCAGGACATCCTGGTCCGCAACGGCACGACGAACATCGGCAACGTACGAGATCTCGCGGGGCGCAAACTGTGCGAGGCCCAGGGCTCCATCTCCACGTCACGGATCATTGAAGGCCGCGGCGTGGCCGCCGTCCTGGTCCCGGCCCGCACCTACAGCGAGTGTGTGGACCTCCTCAGATCCGGCGCGGTGGACGCGGTCTCCACCGGCGACCTGATCCTCGCCGGGTTCGCCGCCCGGGACAAGGGCGCGTACACCATCGTTCACGCCCCGTTCACGGAGGAGCGGTACGGCGTGGCCCTCCGCCATGGCGACGTCGCGGGATGCGAGGCGGTCAACCGGGCCATCACCGCGATGTACCAGTCCGGAACGGCGCCCAAGCTCCTCCGCAAACACTTCGGCGCGACGGGTCTTTCGATATCCACCTCAGTGCCGCAGTTCGAAGGCTGCGCCTAAGAGGTCATCGGCGTTCTGCGGGGGCGCGGCTCAAGCGGATCATCGCCCGGTACAGGGCCGTCGGGGTGGGCGCGGGCGGCAGGGGCTCGGGGTTCGCGGGGTCCGGGACGGCGTACGACTGGATCATGCAGCCGACGAGCCGGCGCCACGCCTCCGGAGCCGCGCCGGCCGTGGCCGCGATGACACCGGCGTTGGCCATCAGCAGGATGACGAGGTCCTCGGTGGTGAAGTCGGGGCGCAGCCGGCCGGCTTCCTTGGCCCGTACGACCAGCTCGCTGAAGCCGCGGTAGGCCTCGTCCCGTTTGGCCTCCATGGCCCTGGCGCTGGGAAAGGTCATGGTCAGCACCTCGGAGAAACCGCGATCCGCGGCCTGCATGCCGCAGACGGTCTCGATGTACCAGGTGAATCCGTGCCACGGATCGGGGTCGGCCAGCGCGGTGGCGGCGGCATCGGCGTACGTCTGCATGGTGTCGGCGAAGACGGCCGCGACGAGGTCCTCGCGAGCGGAGAAATGCCGGAAGAGCGTCGCGATCCCGACACCCGCCTCGCGCGCCACGGAGGCCATCGACGCTTCGATGCCGTCGCGCGCGTAGACCCGCCGGGCCGCGGCCAGGATGCGATCGCGGTTGTGCCGGGCATCGATGCGCAGGCCCTGGGTCGAGGGGTCTGCCGAGGGGTCTGGGGAAGCGGGGACGCGGCGGGCGGCAGGGCTCATGAAGCCATCATACAGAATCGGAATGGTCTATCCGATTCTGGTGTTACGCTGCACAGAACAAACGGATAAGCCGTTCCGATTAATTGAGGAGAGTCGCCATGCGCGCAATCGCCCTGAGTTCCGTCCCCGCGAGCCCCGCCATCACCGAGGTGGCCGCGCCCCGGCCCGAAGCCGGTGAGCTGCTGGTGAAGGTCGCCGCTTCGTCGATCAACGGCTTCGACGCGGCGACCGCGGCCGGCTACCTGCAGCAGGTGATGGAGCACCGCTATCCGCTGATCCCGGGCAAGGACTTCGCGGGCACGGTCGAGGCCGTGGGCGAAGGCGCCGAGGGGTTCGCCGTCGGGGACCACGTCTTCGGCGTGGCGATGAAGCCGTTCCTGGGCACCGGCTCGCTCGCCGAGTACCTCGTCGTGCCCGCCGCCTACGGCGTGGCGCACATTCCCCAGGGGCTCTCGACCGCTACGGCCGGAGCGCTGGGACTGGCCGGAACGGCCGCCCTGGACAGCATCGACGCCGTGGACCCGCAGAAGGGCGAGACCGTCCTGATCTCCGGCGCCACCGGCGGCGTGGGCGCGCTCGCCGTACAGGTCGCGGTGGCTCGCGGCGCCCGAGTGCTCGCCACCGCGCGACCAGGCGCGGAGAGCGATTTCGTACGAGGGCTGACCGACGCCGAGATCCACCTGGTGGACTTCACCGCGGAGGTGGAGGCGCAGGTGCGCGCCCTGGCCCCGAACGGCGTGGACGCGGTGCTGCACCTGGCCGGCGACGGCGCTCAGCTGGCGGCGCTGCTGCGGCCGGGCGGCCGGCTCGCCTCCACTCTCGGCTTCGGCCCCGACGCGGTCGAGGGCCGGGAGGTCAGCGTCACCTCGGTGATGGCCGACCCGAACCAGGTCACCTTGGACAAGCTGGCCACCGATGCCGTCGCCGGCGCCCTGCGAGTGCCCATCACCGCCACCTACCCGCTGGACCAGGTCGCCCAGGCGTTCGCCGACTTCGGCGCCGGCGCGCAGGGCAAGCTCGCGGTCTCCATCGCTTGAGTCTGTTTCCCTTCACCTGACAGGAGTTGATCATGCCCACCCTCGCCATCGTCGGTGCCGGCCCCGGTATGGGCCTGTCCATCGCCAAGCTGTTCGGCGGACACGGCTTCGACGTCGCCCTGATCGCCCGCGGCAAGGACAAACTGGATGAGCTTGTCGCCGAGCTCGCCGGCTCGGGCGTCACCGCGGCGGCCTTCCCCGCCGACATCATGGACCGCCCCGCCCTGGCCGCCGCCCTGGAACAAGCGGCGGCGCACTTCGGCGGTATCGACGTACTGGAGTACTCCCCCGCCCCGCACACCCCGGTCCCGGGCATCACCATGGCCGGCCCGCTGGAGGTGACCGTGGACAACCTCCAGCCGCAGATCGACTACTACCTGTACGGCGCGGTCACCGCCGCCAACCAGGTGCTGCCCGCGATGCTCGAAGCCGGCGCCGGCACCCTCCTGTTCACCACGGGAGGCGGCTCCATCACGCCGAACCCGATGATGGGCAACATCAACGCGGCCGCCGCCGCCCTGCGCAACTGGGTGCTCAACCTCAACGGCGTCCTGGCCGACCGAGGCGTCTACGCCGCGCACGTGGCGATCAGCGTCTGGATCGGCTCGAACGCGCCGGCGGGCTTCCCCACGGCGGAGGCGGACGACATCGCGGCGGTCTACTGGGATCTGTACAGCGGCCGCGACCGGGCCGAGCTGGAGTTCACGGGCTGATATCCGGGGTTGCTCGTGGACGCTCCTGTCAGGGCGGGGATGCGGCCAGGACGGCGGTCCTGGCCGCATGGCCGGGAAGCAAGGACGAAAGACTCTAACGTCTCCTCCCCGATCCGCTGATGCTGGGAAGCATGCAACTAGACCCGTCCGGCCTGCAGGTGCTCTCTCGCCAGGAGTGCCTCGACCTGCTGGACACGGCGCGGATCGGCCGGATCGTCTTCACCGACCGGGCCCTGCCCGCCGTCCAGCCGGTCAACTTCTGCCTGTACGGCGAGCACATCGTGATCCGCACCTCCGTCGGCTCCAAGCTGGCCGCGGCCACCCAGCGGAGCGTGGTCGCCTTCGAGGCCGACGAGTTCGACCCCGACGCGCGTACCGGCTGGTCCGTGACCGCGGTCGGGCACGCGCGAGCCGTACACGAGCCCGAGGAGATGGCCCGCCTCGCACAGCTCCCCCTGGTGCCGTGGGCGCCCGGCAGCCGTGACCACTACATCGTGGTGGCGGCCGAACAGGTTTCCGGCCGCCGCATCACCGCGGCACCCACCACCTGAGCCGCCGCATCACAGCGGGACCGACCAGCTGAGCCGGGTTCCGCCGCCCCCGGGTGAATCGACGGTGAACGTGCCGCCCAGCCGGGTGGCACGTTCCTCCAGGTTGGCCAGCCCGCTGCGCCGGCCATCGGGCTCGATGCCCACCCCGTTGTCGGTGACGACCAGGGTCAGCCGGCCGGCCGCCGCCTCCAGCAGAATGTCGGCCTTGGCCGCCTTGGCGTGCCGTACCAGGTTGGACAGGGCCTCGCGCAGCACGGCCGCCACCTGCTCGGCCACCGATTGGCTGACCAATGTATCGAGCTGCCCCTCTAGCCGCAGTCCGGGACGGAAGCCCAGGTGCGCGGCGGCCCCGTCGACCAGCTCGGCGACCTGACCGCGCAGCCCGCTCGTCCCCGAGCCCTGCAGGGCGAAGATGCTGGCTCGGATCTGCCGGATCGTCTCGTCCAGCTCGTCGACCGCGTGCTGGACCCTGCTCGTGGCCTCAGGACGCTCGATCAGCCTGACGGCGCCCATCAGCGTCATGGCCACCGCGAACAGCCGCTGGATCACCACGTCGTGCAGGTCCCTGGCGATTCTGTCACGGTCTTCCAGCAGGCTGAGCCGCTCCGCGGCGCGACGCACCTCGGCCAGCTCCACCGCGATGGCCGCCTGGCCCGCGAAGGCCCCCAGCATGTGGCCGTCGGCCTCGCTGAACGGCAGCCGCCCCGAGCGCTTGCTCATGGCGACCACCCCGCGTACCGAAGGCGGCGCGCCCAAGGGCACCAGCAGCCGCATGTCGCCCTCGGTGAGCGACTCGCCGCGGGTGTAGACCTCCCCCGCCATCGTCGTGGCCACCGCGCACGAGGTGCCCAGCAGCTCGTCCGCCCGGTCACCCTCGGCGATCTCCACCACCAGCCGGGTGCCGCCGTCGGCGGGCACCATCAGCTCGACCAGGTCGGCATCCGTCATCTCCTTGGCCTTGCTGGTCAGTGTGACGAGGACGTCGCGCGGATCGGTGCCGGACAGCAGGCTGGTGGTGATCTCCGAGGAGGCCCGTAGCCACTTCTCCCGCCGCCGGGTCTGCTCGTACAGGCGCGCGTTCTCCACCGCCACGCCCGCCGCGGTGGCCAGGGCGATGACGACGGCCTCGTCCTCCTCGTCGAATTCGCCGCCACCGCGCTTCTCCGTCAGGTAGAGGTTGCCGAACACCTCCTCCCGCATCCGGATCGGCACGCCCAGGAAGGTGCCCATGGGCGGATGGCCGGGCGGGAAACCGTAGGATTCCGGGTGATCGGCGATCCGCGCCAGTCGCAGCGGCCGGGCGTCCTTGATCAACAATCCGAGCAGGCCGAGCCCGTGCGGCCAGTGTTCGATCTTGGCGATCTCTTCCTCGGTCAATCCAACGGGTATGAACTCGATCAGCGTGCTCTCATGGCCGATCACCCCCAGTGCGCCGTAACTGGCGTCCACCAGGTTGGTCGCGGTCTCCACGATCCGCCGCAGCACCGTTCCCAGATCGAGATCGCTGCCCACCGACACCACCGCGTCCAGCAGCGCGTGCACGCGGTCGCGCGTGGCGAGCACCGCGTTCAGCCGCACCTGCAGCTCAGCCAGCAGCTCGTCCAGCCGCATGGACGGCATCACCGATCCATCGCTCATACTCGCAGTTTCTGCCCGAACGATCGATCGGTAAAGCTCCCTCGAACAGCCCTGGTGGCCTATGAGGCGTGACGGCTAATCGGTGATATAGTACTGGCCATGGTTTTGACGGGAGGTTCCCTGCAGCGGACGAGTCTGCGCGATCAGGCGCTGTCGGTGCTGAGGGAGGCGCTGGTCACGGGCTCCCTGGAGCCGGGCGAGGTGTATTCGGCGGCGTCGCTGGCGACGGAGCTGGGGGTGTCCACGAGTCCGGTACGCGAGGCGATGCTCGCCCTGGTCGATGAGGGCCTGCTGGAGGCGCTGCCCAATCGGGGATTCCGTGTCGTGTCGTTCACCGAGCAGGACTTCACCGAGATCTTCGAGCTGCGCATGATGCTCGAGGTTCCCGGGGTGGGCCGGGCGGCCGAGTTGGGCTTGGGGGATCGTGTGGAGCGGCTGTCGCACCTTGTCGATGTCATCGAGCGGACGGCCGAGGAGCACGATCTGGCCGGCAACCTTCAGGCCGATCGCGACTTTCACCTCCTGCTGCTGGAGGCGACCGGGAACCGGCGACTGGTCGACTCGGTGGCGTGCCTGCGCGACCAGACCCGCCTGTACAACCTGCGCCGCCTCACCGCGGACGGTGACCTGGCCGGCTCCGCGGCGGAGCACCGTCCGTTGCTGGCGGCGGTCCTGAAGGGCGACCGTGCGCTCGCCGAAGAGCTGATGCGTCGGCATCTGTCGCACATTCCGGGTGACTGGTCGTCGGGCGGCGAGCCGCAGCGCGGGCCCACCACTTGAGGGTAAGAAGACTTCGCGAAGGAGCAGTGGTCGTCCCATGAGAGTTCTGTCGTCGATCAGCGGTCCGGCGGATCTCAACGGGTTAAGCCCCGCGGAGCTGGACCGGCTCGCCGCCGAGATCCGTGAGTTCCTGATCGACGCGGTCTCCCGCACGGGCGGCCATCTGGGGCCGAACCTCGGCGTCGTGGAGCTGACCATCGCCTTGCACCGGGTCTACGACTCCCCCACCGACCGCGTCATCTTCGACGTCGGCCACCAGGCGTACGTGCATAAATTGCTCACAGGGCGGCAGGACTTCTCGCGATTGCGGCAGGAAGGCGGGCTTTCCGGCTACCCGAGCCGGGTCGAGTCCCCGCACGATGTCGTGGAGAACCAGCACGCCTCGACCGCCCTCAGCTGGGCGTACGGGCTGGCCAAGGCCCACCGTCTCACCGGTCGGCGCGACCGCCACGTCGTCGCCGTGATCGGGGACGGCGCCCTGACCGGCGGGATGGCATGGGAGGCGCTGAACAACATCGCCGCCGACCCGTCGCTGCCGCTGGTGATCGTCGTCAACGACAACGAGCACTCCTATTCACCGACGATCGGCGGCCTGGCCACCCACCTGGCGGCGCTGCGCACCACCGACGGCTACGAACGGTTCCTGCGGCGTACCCGGGACATCCTCGACCGCACCCCGATGATCGGGCGTCCGTTGTTCGACGCTCTGCACGGTGCCAAGAAGGGGCTCAAGGACTTCGTCGCGCCGCAGGGCATGTTCGAAGACCTTGGCCTGAAGTACGTCGGCCCGATCGACGGTCACGACCGGGCGGCGGTGGAGCAGGCGCTGCACCTGGCCAAACAGTTCTCCGGCCCGGTGATCGTGCACTGCATCACGGAGAAGGGGCGGGGCTATCCGCCGGCCGAGCAGTCCGACGAGCGGTTCCACCAGGTCAAGGTGATCGATCCGGACACCGGGGTGCCGCTGCGCGTGGCCGGAGAGGACTGGACCTCGGTGTTCGCCGGGGAGCTGGTGCGGATCGGTGCCGAACGACCTGACGTGGTGGCGATCACGGCGGCGATGCTGCGCTCGACCGGGTTGGAACCCTTCGCCCAGCGCTTCCCCGACAGGGTCCTCGACGTGGGCATCGCCGAGCAACACGCGGCCACCGCCGCGGCGGGACTCGCCACGGGCGGGCTGCATCCGGTCGTCGCCGTGTACGCCACATTCGCCAACCGTTGTTTCGACCAGTTGCTGATGGATGTGGCATTGCACCGGTGCGGGGTGACGTTCGTCCTGGACCGGGCGGGGATCACCGGTGACGACGGCGCCTCTCACAACGGCGTATGGGACCTGGCCGTCCTTCAGGTCGTACCGGGGCTGCGGATCGCGGCACCCCGGGACGGCGAACGCCTGCGGGAACAGTTGCGCGAGGCGCTGGCGGTGGACGACGCGCCCACACTGGTCCGCTATCCGAAGGGAAGCGTCGGTGCCCCGATCCCGGCCGTCGGGCGGATCGGCGGCATGGACGTGCTCCGGGAAGCCACTGCTGATCGCCAGAGCACGGACACCGAACCGGTGGCAGATGTCCTGATCGTGGCCGTCGGCGCGCTGGCTCCGCTGTGCCTGCGGGTCGCCGAGCGCCTGGCCGATCACGGCATCACCGCGACGGTGGTCGACCCGCGCTGGGTCAAGCCGGTCGATGACCTGCTGCCCGGCCTCGCCGCCCGGCACCGCATGGTGCTGACGGTGGAAGACGGGGTACGGGCCGGCGGCGTCGGCTCCGCCGTCGCGCAGGCTCTGCGCGACGCGGGGGTCGACGTGCCGATGCGTGACTTCGGGGTACCGGTGGCGTTCCTCGACCACGCCGGCCGCGATCGCGTGCTCGCCCGCCTCGGCCTGACCGCGGCGGACATCGCCCGCCAGGTCGAGGAGACCTTCCTGCGGCTCACGCGCCAACCCCAGGACGCCTCCGCCTCCTGACCCCTATGGATAAGGCGGAGGATCATGGGTCGGTCAGATCGGTGAGCGGGCGGCGGACCCCATGGCTCTCGTCGGCGGCGATGCCGAGCCGCATGAGCATCTGCGGGTAGGCGCCCGCGCACATCCGCTGCCGGAGGAAGTCGCGTAGGTGCGGCTCCTCCAGCGCCTGGGTGTGGAAGGCGGCGCTCACTCCGTGGGCCGAGGCGTGCAGCAGCACGTGTTGCAGCGCCTGCCCGGCCGCCAGCCAGGCCTCGCGGGTGTCCTCACGGGTGGTCAGCAGTGCCACCACCCCGGTGGCGCGTGACATGCTCTGGTCGGTGTCGGTCCCCCAGGGGTGCTGGTGGGCGAAGTCGCGCTGGGCGAATTCATCGCTCGGCTGTTCGGGGTACGCGCCGGTCGGCTGCTCAAGGCCGGCGTCAGCCGGCCGCTTGGGGTAGGAGTCGGCGGGCACGCCGTCACCTCGGGTGCTTCCCGGTGGGCGCGCCCACCGCATGACCTCGAGGGTGAAGGGCCAGTCCTGCGACTGGACGGCCTGGGCCGCCTCGGTCAGCGCGGCCAGGGCCCGTACGGCGGCGGGCGCCCCGACGGGCGTGAAGGTCGCGCCCTCGGTGGCGGCCTCGCGCTGCCACTGTGCCACGAGCCGCTCGGGCACGGGCGTCTCGGTGAATCCCGCCCGGTGCGTACGCCGCACCTCGATCTGCCCGGCCAGCATGCTGGTGTGCTCGTCCGGCTCGACGGCCTCGCCCAGCCGTACCGTCGCCAGCAGCGAGGGCCGGTCGGGATCGGGCAGGATCCGCACGATCGGCTCGCGGCCGGCCTGATGCAGCGCGGTACGCAGGTTGAACACGGCCGCCCCGCAGCTGATCAGCATTTCCCTGCCGCCAGGGTCTTCCAGGGCCAGTTTGCGATCGGTGCTCGCGCGGACGGCGATCTCCTGGCCCGTGACGGCGAAGGTCCAGGGCTGGGTGTTGTGCACCGACGGCGCCCAGCGCGCCGCCTCGAGCGCGATGTCGATGGTCATGTCGTTCTCCCAGGTCAGGCCGCGGATCGCCATAGCCCCACGATCCGCCCGCGTGCCCGCCACCGGCAGAGGCCAAAGTCCCATCGATCACGGCCATACGGCACTCTTCGGGTCCGCCTCGGTCAGGCCGCCAGGGCGTACGGGATCCGGTCGGCCGGCGCCATTCGCACGACTCCTTCATCCGTCAGCGCTTCGATCGTCATGTCATGGCAAGCGCAGGTCCGCCGCGGCGTCCGGCACGAAGGTCTCCGGCCTGCGCGGCGGGCGCCGGTAGCCGGTGGCGGGCGGGCGGTGCGGGATCTTCAGCTCCGCCCGCCGCACCTCCTCATAGGGGATCGTGGACAGCAGGTGCGCGATCATGTTGATCCTGGCCCGCCGCTTGTCCTCGCTCTCCACCTCGTACCACGGCGCCTCTGGGATGTCGGTGTGCACCAGCATCTCGTCCTTGGCCCTGGAGTAGTCCTCCCAGCGATTGATCGACTCCAGGTCCATCGGCGACAGCTTCCACTGCCGCATCGGATCCTTCAGCCGGGCGTGGAAGCGCCGCTCCTGCTCCTCGTCGCTCACCGAGAACCAGTACTTGCGCAGCAGGATCCCGTCCTCCACCAGCAACCGTTCAAAGATCGGACACTGGTGCAGGAATCGCGCGTATTCCTCCTGGGTGCAGAATCCCATCACCCGTTCGACACCCGCGCGGTTGTACCAGCTGCGGTCGAACAGCACGATCTCCCCGGCGGCGGGCAGATGCTCGATGTAGCGCTGGAAGTACCATTGCGACCGCTCACGCTCGGTCGGTGCCGGGAGCGCCGCGATGCGCGCCACGCGCGGGTTGAGGTATTCGGAGACCCGCTTGATCGTGCTCCCCTTGCCCGCCGCGTCCCTCCCCTCGAAGATCACGACCACTCGCCGGCCTCGCACGCGCACCCACTCCTGCAGCTTGACCAGCTCTCCTTGCAGGCGGAAGAGCTCCTTCTCGTACACCTTGCGCGGCAGTCTCTTCGTCATCGGGCCTCCTCGGCGAACGGTCCGAACGGCACCGGTAGCGCGGCGGAGCGCCGCCTGGCCGTGGCACGCACCGCGGTCAAAGTCAGCACCAGCGTCAGCACCGACACTCCGGCCAGCAGGGCCAGGCCCACCCCGTAGGAGCCGAACAGACCGTAGACGAACCCCATCTCCACCGGCGGCACGAACCCGCCCAGCCCACCGGCGGCGCCGACCAGGCCCGTGACCGAGCCGACCTTGTCGACCGGGGCCGCCACCGCGACCAGGGCGAAGGTGGCCCCGCTGCCGGCGCCGAGCACCGCGGCCATGGTCAGGAACGCGACCGTGCCCAGCGGCATCAGCGGTGGGGTGAACGCCAGGACCGTGGCGCAGAGCGCGACGACGGCGAACACTGCGGCCAGGATCACGAACCCGCCCACCGGCAGCGCCTGCTGGGCCGCCGACAGTCCCAGCAGTTCCTTGAAGCGCGGGCCCAGTGGGCTGAGCAGCGCCCACGCCCAGAAGTTCACCGCGAATCCCACGGTCGCCACCGCCGGCATCAGCGCCGGCCGACGGGTACCGGCGCGTGGGACTGCTCGGTCGATCCTGTCGGTGCCCATCTAACCCGTTCCTGTCGTATTCACCGGCTGCCTCCTGCTGTTTTTGCCCTCTGTTTTTGCCCTGCCTCATCCCCTCGCATCCCACAGCGGCAGCTCCATGCCTCCTAGGGGCGAAAGTCCTGCCTATTGAGTGCTTTGGTCTTCACTCGCTTTTGGGACTTTGGCCTCTATTCCGCGGTTGACCTGGCCGGTTAACGTCGGAGCATGATTCGGGTGTTCCTCGTTGACGATCACGAAGTGGTACGGCGCGGCGTGGCCGCCCTGCTGGATGCCGAGGACGACATAGAGGTGATCGGCGAGGCCGGGACCGCGGAGTCGGCGATCGCCCGCATTCCGGCGCTCAAGCCGGACGTGGCGGTGCTGGACGTCCGGCTGCCCGACGGTAACGGCGTGGACGTGTGCCGCGAGGTCCGGTCCGGGCTGCCCGGGCTGGCGTGCCTGATGCTGACCTCCTACGCCGACGACGACGCGTTGTTCGAGGCGGTGATGGCGGGCGCGGCCGGGTACGTGCTCAAGCAGATCCACGGCTCCGACCTGGTCGGCGCGGTGCGTACGGTCGCCTCGGGGCAGTCGCTGCTCGATCCGCAGACCACCGCGGCGATGCTGCACCGGCTTCGGGAGCAGGCCGCCAGGAGGGACCCGCTGGCGGCGCTGTCGGAGCAGGAGCGCAACATCCTCGACCTGATCGGCGAGGGGCTGACCAACCGGCAGATCGGCGAGCGGATGTTCCTGGCCGAGAAGACGGTCAAGAACTACGTGTCCAATCTGCTGTCCAAGCTCGACATGCAGCGCCGTACGCAGGCGGCGGCACTCTCGGCACGACTGCGGATGGATCGGCGAGACTGACGGCCCGAGACCTCGGATGGTCTGTCACGTCGTGATCCGCGGAGCGCCCACCACGGCCACCGGACAGCGAGCCCGGTGCAGGACACCGTGGCTGACCGACCCGAGTGCCGCCGAGGCGAAGCCGCCCAGTCCGCGCGATCCGACCACCACGAGCGCCGCCCTCTCGGACGCCCTGGCCAGGGCGGGGACCGGGTGCCACGGGACGATCGACTCGATCATCTCGACGTCGACGTACTTCTCGCGCCACGGTGCCAGGCGCAGCCGGATCTCCGCCTCCTCATCGGCCGGCGTCCCGGTCAGGAGCGGGCCGTACCCCGTGGGCTGCGGGGCGAGCATCGGTGTCCGCCGGGCGTACACGGCACGAACCAGTGTGCGCCGCGCTCTGGCCTGTTCCAGGGCGTATTCCAGCGCCGACTCCGCGAACCACGATCGTTCCGCTCATCGTCGTCCTCCGTGGTCGGCGAGTCGCCGTTCATGGCCTCTCCGGGTGCGGCCGTACGACCGCGACCGGGCACGTGGCGTGGTGCAGCACGGCGCGGCTGACCGAGCCCAGCACCGCCGAGGCGAAGCCGCCCAGCCCACGCGACCCGACGACGACCAGGTCGGCCGTGGTCGAGGCCTTGATCAGGGCGCCGGCCGGGTGCTCGCACAGCTGCTCGTCGGTGATCTCGATGTCGGGGTACTTCTCGCGCCAGGGGCTCACCCGTTCGCCGGCCGTACGGACCTCGCGCTGGAAGGCGTTCTCCAGCAGGCTGTCGTAGGCGGCCGCGTACGGGGAGATCAGCGGCAGTTGCCAGGCGTACAGGAGGTGCAGCCGCGCGTGGCGGGCGCGGGCCTGCTCGATGGCGTACTGCATGGCGAATTCGGAGTCCTCGGACCCGTCATAGCCGACGACGATCCGGCCGTGCTCTTCCTGGCCGGGCCCGCGGACGATCACCACCGGGCCCCAGGAGTGGCCCGCGACGGCGGTGCCGACCGAGCCGAGCAGCATGCCGCTGAAACCGCCGAGCCCTCTGCTGCCCAGCACCAGGCTGTCAGCCGCGGCCGACTCGCCGATCAGCTCGTCGACCAGGTTCCCGGTGTGCAGTTCCGTCGTCACCTCCACGCCCTCCGCCAGCTCACGCGCCTGGTCGGCGGCGGCATCCAGCGTGCCCGCGCAGTACTCCGCGCTGAACGCGGCGAGCCCGTACGGCCACTGCTCGCAGACATGCACGATCCGCAGGGCCAGTCCCCTGCGCCGCGCGTCGGCGGCGGCCCACCGCACCGCCGCTGTCGCCGGCTCGGACCCGTCCACGCCGACCACGATCCGTCTGGTCATCACGCATTCCCCTTCCTGAACGGTCCCCTTCCCGCACTGGAACCTCAGCTCCAGCCTGGCGAAACAGGCGGCCGACCACAGGGGGCCGAAGTCCCGAATACGAGTGCCATTGGTCCCGCGATGGAGCAATCCGCGGAATCCGCGCCTTGACAGGGTCACGTCCCAACGTAGATCGTTTCGCGGGAAGAAGACTCATTCCTCGCAGGGCCGACCGTGGAAGAGCGCCATGAAGATGATCATCGGTGGGTTCGTACTGGCGGCGGTGGCGGGCGCCCTGTGGGCGCGAAGGCGCTACGTGGTGGTCACGGTCGAGGGGACGAGCATGGCCCCGACGCTCTCCGACGGAGATCTGGTTCTGGTACGCAGGCGCCGGATCGACCAGGTCGCCACGGGCGACGTGGTCGTGCTCGAACCGCCGCTCACCGCCGCGGGGCTCGGACCGCCGGGACGGGACGGCCGGCACTGGAACATCAAGCGCGCCGTCGCGTTACCCGGCGACCCCGTGCCCCCGGGGATCGGGGACGGCGTGGCCCGGGTGCCCGCCGGCGCGCTGGTCGTCCTGGGTGACAACATCGACAGCGTCGACTCCCGGCAGCGCGGGTTCTTCGACGCCGACCGCCTGCTCGGTGTCGCGCTGCGCCGGTTGGGCGGGTCACCGCTGTAAAGCGGGTACATCGTGCGGTTTCGACTTCTCGGGCCGATGCGGATCCAGGTCAACGGATCGCCGGTCAGGATCACGGCGCCCAAGCAACGTACCGTTCTCGCCATGCTGCTGGCCCGGGCGGGTCACGTCGTACCGATCAGGTCCTTGGTGGCGGAGGTGTGGGACGAGCGGCCGCCCCGCTCCGCGGTGGCGAACCTGCGTACGTACCTCATGCAGCTGCGCAAGCTGCTGCCGGACGAGGAGCGGCTGGTCACCTCCGACGTCGGCTACCTGCTGCGGGCCGGACCGGAGGAGCTCGACCTCCTGGAGTTCGAGGCGCTGTCCGCGCGCGGCCGCCAGGCGCTGGCCAAGCGCGACACGAGCGCCGCCGAGGAGGCCTTCACCCAGGCCCTGGCCCTGTGGGAGGGGACGGCGGCGGAGGACGTGCCGCTCGGGCCCACGCTGCGCGAGGTGGTCGCCCGTCTCACCAACCACTACCTGGGCGTGGTGGAGGAACACGCCGACATCCAGCTCGCCCTCGGCAGGAACGAGCTCGCGGCCGCGCGGTTGCGCGAGGTGATCCGCCAGTATCCGCTGCGCGAGCGGCTGCACGGTCAGCTCATGACGGCCCTCTACCGCTGCGGCGACGTGGTCGGCGCGCTGGACGCGTTCGGGGCCGCCCGCCGGGTGCTGGCCGACGAGCTGGGCATCGATCCCGGGCCGGATCTGCGTCTGCTGCAGCAGGCGATCCTGCGCAGGGACACCGCCCTGCTGGCGGCCGACCGTGACACCGCGGCCGTGCCCGTCGAGGACGGGCGTCCGCGCCCACGTCTGCTTCCCCGGGCGCCGCTGGTGTTCGTGGGCCGCTCGGCGGAGCGGGCTCACCTGCACAGCATCCTGTACGGGGAGCCGGGCGCGGCCGTGATCGGTTCCGGCGCGGGTCCGCCCGTGGAGACGCCGCATGGGCGCGACGCGGCGAGTCCGCCTGTGGTGGCGTTGCACGGGCCCGGTGGGGCGGGCAAGTCGGCGCTCGCCCTCACGGCGGCGCACGGCGTGGCCGACCGCTATCCCGACGGCCAGCTCTACGTGGATCTCCAGGGATCCACGCCGGGCCTGCCACCGTTGCGGCCGGCCGAGGTGCTCGGCCGTTTCCTGCGCGCGCTCGGAGTGCCGCCCGGCGACGTCCCGGCGGCACCGGCGGAGGCGGCCACTCACTACCAGTCGTTGCTGGCCGACCGCCGCGTCCTGGTCGTCCTCGACAACGCCGTCGGCGCCGCCCAGGTGGCGCCGTTGCTACCGGCGGGCGGCGGCTGCGCGGCGCTGGTCACCAGCCGCGCCGCGCTGACCACCATGGACGCCGTGCCCATCGCCGTCGGCATGCTCGACGAGGTGGAGTCGGTGCGCCTGCTGACGCTGCTGGCCGGTCCCGAGCGGGTGAGCGCCGAGGCGGAGGCGGCCGCGGAGATCGCCCGCTGGTGCGGCTTCCATCCGCTGGCCCTGCGCATCGCCGGTGCCCGGCTGGCGGGCCGGCCCGACTGGTCGCTGGCCCGCTTCGGCGAGCGGCTGGGCGACCAGCAACGGCGGCTGGACGAGCTCCAGGCCGCCGACCTGCGGGTGCGAACCTGCTTCGAGGTCGGGTACGGAACGCTGGCCAGTACCGCGAAGGCGGTCTTCCGGGCGTTCGGCGTGCTGGAAGTGCCCGAGGCCGGCGTCGAGCTCACCGCCGCGCTGGCCGACATCGACCAGACGACGGCGGAGGCCGCGCTCGACGAGCTGACCGAGGCCCGGCTGCTGGAGCCGGTGGGCGACGGCCGGTTTCGCATGCACGACCTGCTGCGGCTGTTCGCCGCGGAGCTGGCCGCCGCCCATGACGCGCCGCGGGAGCGTACGCGGGCGCTCGGACGGGCCCTGGGGTGGTACCTCGATCGTCTCCGCCGGCTGCAGGCCTTGCTGCAACCGCACTTGATGCATGCCGGCGGGGGCGAGCACGCCTCCGATGTGGGCCTGCCGGATCTCGCCGCGGCCGTACGGTGGCTGGAGACGGACCTGCCGTGCCTGGTGGCGGCGGCCGTACAGGCGGCGAAAGGTGAGCAGGGCGGCTTCGTCATCGAGCTGATGGCCCTGATCAAGTCCATCGCGATGAAGAGCGGCTACTGGCGGGAGGTCGAGACCATCGCGCGGCTCGCCATCGAGGTCGCGCGGCGTGACGGCGACCGCGTCGCGGAGGCGGCCACGCTGGCGACGCTGGGACTGCTGGAGTGGAAGTCCGGCCGTCCCGAGGCGGCCCGCGCCCTCCTGCAACGGGCGCTCGACCTCTGGCGGGCCGTGGGCGAACGCGGTGAGGAAGGGCTGGCGCTGCACAATCTCGGCTGGCTGTGCATGCAGACCGGGGATCTCGACGCGGCCCTCGACCACATCGGCGCGGGCCTGCTGCTGCTGAAGACGTACCGGCCGAACCGGGTCGGACTGGTCTCGCACAACCTGGGCGAGGTGCTGCTCCGGCTGGGCCGCCACAGCGACGCGGTGGACCGCTTCGAACGGTGCCTGGTCATCCGGCGGGCCGATCGCGACCTGTACGGCGAGAGCATCACCCTGGCCGCGCTCGGCCGCGCCCACTGCCTGCTCGACCAGCGGGACAAGGCACTGGCGGTACTGGCGGAGGCACTGGTCCGCTGCGAGGCGACCGGCAACCGGGAGGACCAGTGGGAGGTGCTGCTCAGCAGGTCCGAGATCCATCTTCGGCAGGGCGATCCGGCCGCGGCGGTGGCCGACCTGGCCCGCGTCCTGGAGCTGACCACCAAGATCGGCGACGCGTACGGCCAGGCCGCCTGCCTCCGGCAGCTCGCCAGAGCACGCGCGGCCCTCGGCGACCCGCGTGCCGCGGCGGACGCCGGCAAGGCCGCGGGGCTGTTCGCCGATCCCGCGACGCGCTGCGATCCGGTGCTGGAAAGGCTGCTCACCGCCCGGCTGTAGCGCGGCTGTATGGGGTGCTGTATGCCGCCCGAATAGGTTTCGGTTAACCGCATCGCTACGAAAGGAACGAGTCCATGACTGCTGTTCTTGGCCGGCTCGGCGACCGGATTCTCGGCAAGCTGGTGCCCAAGGCGTCCGCGAAGGCGGCCGCCGAGTGGTACGTCCACTGCTACTGCCGGGAGCGCTCCGACTTCCGCAAGATCTGCACCACCGCCGGCGGCACGACCCGATGCGGCGCCTGCTACGCGTTCAGAGTCTGCGGTGGCTAGGTAGGACACGCAGGTCTGGCGGCGGCGGCCACCCGCCGCCAGACCCCGGCTCGCTTGAAGTGAGGTTGTTTCCTGATGGCTTTCCTGGTTGCCGCTGTCGTGTTCCTCGCCCTCCTGTGTCTGTTCAACCTGGTGCTCAACCTGGGGGTGCTCCGCCGGCTCCGCGAGCACACCGCTGAGCTGGAACGCCTGGCCGGGCACGCGATGCTCATGCCGTACGATCCCGGCGTCCTGGTCGGTCGCACGCTGCCCGAGGCGGCGGCGGGCGCGCGGCTGGTCGGCTTCTTCGACGTCGGCTGTAGCACGTGTCACGAGCGCGCACCGCAGTTCGCCGAGGAGGCGGGCAAGCAGCCCGCCCTGGCGGTCATCACCGGCGATGGCGCGAAAGTGGCCGATCTCGTCACCGTGGTCGGCGGCGTGTCGAGCGTGATCACAGGCGATGAGGCCGGCAGTCTCGCGCACGCCCTCGGCGTGGAGGCCTTCCCCACCTTCCTCCGGGCCGACCAGGAGGGCAAAGTACTGGCCGCGGACACGGAACTCACCGCCATGGCGACCATCGGATGATGCCGGACCGGCTGCGGCGGGCCGCCACCCTGGGGTTGCTGTGCTGGCGGGCGGGACCTGTGCTGGCGGTGTCCCAGCTGGTGGTCACCGTCGTGGCCGGGCTGCTGCCCACGGGCGCCTTGTGGGCGACGAAGCTGCTCATCGACGGGCTGGCGACGGGCCTCGCGGAACGGGCGCTGGGGCCGGTCGCCGGGCTCGTCGCGCTGGGATTGGCCTCCGGGGTGCTGCCGCACGTCACGGGGTACCTGCGGGGCGAGTCGGACCGCCGGCTCGACCTGTTGCTGCAGGACCGCCTGTACACGAGGGTGAACGAGTTCCAAGGGCTGTCACGCTTCGAGGACCCGGTCTTCCTCGACGAGTTGCGGATGGCCACGCAGGCCACGGGCGGCGCGATGGGGCCGATCACCTCGGGCCTGTTCGACCTCTGCCGCAACGTCATCGCCCTGGCCGGGCTCCTCGGCGCTCTGGCCGTGCTGAGCCCGCTGATGGCCGGGCTGGTGGCGGTCGCGGCGCTGCCCACCCTCGCCGCCAGGATGTCCCTGGAGAAGCGGCGGGCCAAGATGCTCGCCGGGCAGTCGGCGGCGGCCCGGCGGCAGATCTTCTACTCCTCCTTGCTCACCGACGTGGAGGCCGCCAAGGAGGTACGCCTCTTCGGGCTCGGCGACTTCCTCAGGCGCCGGGTCATCGGCGAGCTCACCACGATGCAGACGGCCGAGCGGCGCCTCGACCGGCGCGAAGCGCTCACGCAGTCGTCACTGGCGGCTGTGTCCGCCCTGGTCAGCGGCATCGGCTTGATCTGGGCGGTGTACTCGGCCCTGTCCGGGCGGCTGACCCTGGGCGACGTCACGGCCTTCGCCGGCGCGGTGGCCGGCACCCAGGCCGCCCTCATCGCGACCGTGGAGAACGCGGCCAACGCCGGCCACTCACTGCTCCTGTTCGACCACCACGAGCGGGTGATGTCGCTCTCCGACGACCTCCCACCGCCGCACCGCCCCGCCGCGCTGCCCGCCCTGCGGCGCGGCATCGAACTGCGTGACGTGTGGTTCCGGTACGCCGACGGCCACCCCTGGGTGCTGCGCGGCGTCGACCTGACCATCCCCCACGGCGCGTCGGTCGCGTTGATCGGACTCAACGGAGCCGGCAAGAGCACGCTGATCAAACTGCTGTGCCGCTTCTACGATCCCTCCCGCGGGGCGATCTTCTGGGATGGCGTGGACATTCGCGACGTACCGCCGGCCGACCTCCGCGCCCGGATGGGCGTGCTCTTCCAGGACTACATGAGCTACGACCTCACCGCGGCGGAGAACATCGGCGTCGGCGAGATCGAGGCGATGTCCGACCGGAGCAGGATCCAGGCCGCCGCCGAGATGTCCGGAGCCGACCAGACCGTACGAGCCCTGCCCCACGGGTACGACACGATGCTGAGCCGGATCTTCTTCGGACCGGAGGACGAGGCCGGAGTGGTGCTGTCCGGAGGCCAGTGGCAACGGCTGGCCCTGGCCCGCGCACTCGTCCGCGAACAGCGCGACCTGCTCATCCTCGACGAACCCAGCTCGGGACTCGACGCGGAGGCCGAATACGAGGTGCACCGGCGGCTGCGTGAGCACCGGGCGGGCCGTACCACCCTGCTCGTCTCACACCGGCTCGGCGCCGTGCGGGACGCCGACCTCATCGTGGTGCTCGGCGACGGGCGGATCGTCGAGCGGGGCACCCACGACGACCTCATGGCCGCGGACAGCGGCTACGCCCGGCTGTTCGAGACCCAGGCCAGCGGCTACCGCGTCGAGGCGTAGCGGGCTACGGAGGCCGATGAGTGGCCGGAACCGGACAACACTCGGTGGCGACCTGGCTGGAATGCCCGGTGAATGCCCTGCTGGCGCCCTGGGACAGGGTTCTGTTCGTACATAGAGTCGAGCCGATCCCGCAGACGCCATAGGCGGGTCCCCTTTGTGCGAAAGGATGTGCCGTGCGCAGCAGACGTACCGTTATCGGGCTGGCGTTGATTCTCGGCAGCCTCGCCGGCTCAGCGCTTGTCCCCTCAGCAGCCATCGCGGCATCTTCCACGGCCGCGATTTCGGCCCGGCCTCAGATCTGCAACCCCTCCTGCACCTGGAATTCGCAAGTAACGACACAGCTGATCGCCACTCAGATCCTGCTGCAGAAATACCAGATCCTCGTCCAGGAGGGCTACACCATCCTTTCCGCGCAGGTGCAGGCGGCAACTGGCGGCTACCGGGCGCACCTGGTCTACCGGTAGGGCCGGGGCCGCCTCAGTCGCTCTCGACCCGTCCCAGCGGCTCAGGATCGTCCGCCAGCGCGGAGCGCGCCGCGAGCCAGCTCGGGTCTTCGGGGTAGAAGACGTGGCGAAGGTAGGCCCAGGTGAGCCGCTGGATCAGGGCGACACGTCCGGGGTGTTCGTCCGTCGTCTCCGCGACGTCGTACCCGGAGACTCCGCCGAGCGAGTGCTCCGCCCCGAACAGGGTGAGCAGGCTCTTGCCGCCCGGACTCAAGAAGTAGGAGTCGGTGAACCACTCCGGCCCTCGGGCGGTCAGGTGGGACTGGTCTCGGTCCCCCGCGACCACGAGGGCCGGCGTGGTCATGTCCGCGAAGCTCGGATTCATGAAGGGGAAGTGCTCGGCCGCGAACGGGCTCAGCTCGGCTCCGCCCCGGCCGGGCGTGGCGAGCAGCACCCCCGCCTTGATCCGGGAGTCGGACATGTCCTCTCCCGGTTCGCCCTCGGGATCGAGGACGCGCGCACCCAGCAGCATGCTCGCCGTCTGGCCGCCCCAGGAATGCCCGGCCGCGGCGATGCGGCCGCGGTCGAGCCGCCCGCCGAGACCGGGTACGGCGGCTTCGAGGAGATCGAGCTGGTCGAGGACGCGCTTCATGTCCTCGACCCGGTAACGCCAGATCTGTGGGGTACGGGGATCTTCTGGCGGCAGGCTCAGCGTCCTCGAGTCGAGATGGGTGGGTTGAATCACCACGAAGCCGTGAGCGGCCCAGAAGTCGGCCAGCGGGGCATAGCCGTCCGACGACCAGCCGAAGCCGTGCGAGAAGACGATGACCGGCAGTTCGCGCCCGGCCGTGGGCGCGGACACGCGCACCCGCAGGTCCTCACCACGGCCCGGGGCCGACAGCACCACCGGCCTCACCGAGACGACCGGAGCGGGCACGCTGACGGCCACGTCGCCATCGCCCGCAGCCGGGACCGCCATGTCTGTTTCGATCATGATTTTGATGCTCCTTCAGTGGTCTTTGGTAATGAACTGGTCGGCGACCCACCGTGCGACGTCGGCGGGATAGGGCGCCGACAACCCGAGGACGATGTGCCGGAAATCAGCGTCGATCGCTTCGCCGATCGCGTCCCGGGTGGTGCCGGGCTGGTCGTAGGAGACGGGCAGGTGGATCGAGCGGGTGATCGAGGCGGGGTCGCGGCCGATCTCGGCGCAGTAGCGGTCCAGCAGCGCGCTGCGGCTGACGACGTCGTCGATGTCGCCGCCGGGGACGTTCCACAGGTCGGCGTGCTCGGCGACCACGCGCAGCGTCGCGGACGAGCGTCCGCCGATGAGGATCGGCGGGTGGGGGCGCTGGACCGGCTTGGGGTTGCCGAACGCGTTGGTGACCTGGACGTACGTGCCGTGGAAGTCGAACGGTTCGGTCTCCGTCCACAATCGCCTGATCACCGTGCACGCTTCGGCGAGGCTGCCCACGGCGTGGGCGGTGTCGTGGAAGGGCAGGCCGTGCGCTTCATACTCGCGCCGAGCCCAGGGGACGCTGGGTCGTGAGCCGACGCCGATGCCGAAGTCGAGGCGTCCGCCGGAGACGATGTCGACGGTCGTGGCGATCTTGGCCAGCATCGCGGGCGGTCGGATGCGGTTGCTGGTCACGAGCACGCCCAGCCGCAGCCGTCGGGTCTGTGCGGCGAGGGCCGAGAGCAGCGTCCAGCCCTCGTAGATCGTTCCGTTCGGGTCGCCGAAGATGGGCAGGAGATGATCGAACAGCCACGCGTGTTCGATCTCGGGGATCGTGTCCGCCTCGCGCCAGACCCGCAGGACATCGTGGTAGTCGACCTGCGACGGGGCGGTCATGATCCCGAAGCGAGGCCGGGTGGTATGCGGCATTGAGGGCTTTGGTCCTTTCGACACTGGGCGCTACCAGAGATTAAACGGAACGGGTTTCCGATATGTACAACCGACGCCCATCGCATCGACTTACTGCGATCCCATGCCCAGGTGTGATGCGATGACGATGCTTGGGTTGGCCGTCGGTCGGCGCTCTGGCATCATGAGTAAACGGAATCCTGTTCCGACTACTATAAGGAACACGGTTCCGGTTCGCAACCCAGCAGTGGAGGGAACGGTAACGGTGAACGACGGCGACGGAGGCGCGGGCCCCCGCAAGCGGGCCGATGCCCGGCGCAACGAGAGGACGCTGCTCGACGCCGCCGCGGCCGTCTTCGTGACCTCGGGCGTCGAGGCACCGGTGCGCGACATCGCGGCCAGGGCGGGCGTCGGGGTGGCCACGATCTACCGCCACTTCCCGACTCGGGCGGATCTCATCATCGCCGTCTACCGGCACCAGGTCGAGGCCTGCGCCGAGGCCGGTCCAGCCCTGCTGGCGGCCGTCACGAGTCCTTACGCCGCGCTGGGGCGATGGATCAACCTGTTCGTCGACTTCCTGGTCACCAAGCACGGGCTCGCCGCCGTACTCCGCTCCGACGACGCCGGCTTCGACGCGCTGCACGCCTACTTCCTCGACCGGCTCGTACCCGTGTGCGGCCAGCTGCTCCAAGCCGCGGCCGCCGCCGGCGAGATCCGCGCCGACGTCGACGCCCTGGAGCTCATGCGCGGCGTCGGGAACCTGTGCATCGGCGCGGAGAACGATCCCCGCTACGACGCGCGGCGGCTGGTCGAATTCCTCATCGCGGGACTCCGCCTACCGCGCTAGCGACGCGCGCGTGTTCATACCGTCGGTATTTTACAAACGCGCGGTCGGCGAGGTCGGGCCTGGGTACGGAGACCGCTCGCGCGGCGTCGAGGGCGCCAGGCGATGGGCGGACGACGCGATCCTCGTCAACCCGATTCACCCCGGCGCCATCCTCGAGACCGGGCTGGTGCGGCATGTCGAGATGACCCCGGAGCTCCAGGCGCGGATCGACAGCACCGAGTGGAAGACCGTCGGGCAGGGGGCGGCGACATCGGTGTTCGTCGCCTCCTCAGGCGCTCGCTCTCTGCCCGGCTACCTTCACCGCGAACATCACCCACTACGAGCTCGTGCGTGCTCTCACGCTCATCGGTAAGGGCCACATTGAGGATGGGCTCGCACACGCGGTGACCACTGCCCATGCGTGGCCCATCAGTACGATCCGCCGCCGTACCCTCGGTCGCATCCTGGATGCCCTGCCAGGGAAGGCCCGCGCTCTGGATACCGCCCACGAATTGCGCAGCCTGGCTGCCAGTCCTGCAGGCGGAGAGTAGCCCGCGGGCCGGACAGCAGGAGCTCGGGGGCTGAGCTCGGTACCCCGCCTTGGAACGTCCGCATCTGGACATCCCCGAACGCTCCGGGATATCGAGTGGCTGGCGTGATCATCACGGACCTGCGCGTCCTCGCCGAGTTGGAGGCCGATGTGACCGTGCCGCCGCAGCACGTGGACCTCGCCGATCCAGTCGGCAACGAGGTCGCCCATGGACCCATCGGATCGCGGTTCGGCTCCGGCTCCGGCTGGAGCAGGGGGTGAATGTACGCCAACAACTCTGCGCTATCCCAGGTCGTCGTCGGCGAAGCAGCCGCGAACTGTCGTGTCGGCTGACTATGGTGCAGCCCTGACGATGACGGGCCAGTTCTCCGGGTTGTGGCTGGGCTCGTCGACGCGGAACCGGGAGAAAGGCCGGCCTCGAAAAAGCGCTTTCGATCCCGCAATAGATACGTGATGCTGCGCGATCTTCGCGCTCAGGTCGCGGTCGGCGAGATTGCAAGCCGCCACATGGTGGCGTAGATAGCGCACATAGCGATGCTCGGCCCCGAAGGCCAGCGCGCGTACGCGCGAGTGCGCGCCGTCCGCGCCGACCAGCAGATCCGCCGTGCGTTGCGTGCCGTCGGCGAGGGTGAGCGCGACCTCGTCGCCGTCCTGGTGGACGGCCTCGATGGTGGTGCCGTACTGGATGGGGGCCCTGACCTGGTCAGCGATGGTACGGGCGAGATCGCTGCGCAGCAGGCTGACTACTTCGCGGAACGTGGGCGGCAGGGTGAACCGGCTGGTCTGGCGGCCGTCATGGTTGACGTAGGTCAGCCCGGTGACGGGATAGCGCAGCTCTTGCAGCCGGGCGGCCAGGCCCATGCGCTCGGCCACCTGGTAACCGGCACCGTAGAAGTCGACCATGTAGCCGCCGTTCCGGAACTGCGAGGCCTGGACCATCTCCTGACAGTCCAGCCAGCGCGATCTTCGTCCCAAAATGCCGTCCGGCAGAGCCGTAAATGAGCCGTAAGGCCATCAGGTCCTCTTCCCGGCGGGGCACGATGCCAAGATCTGGATGGCCGCCAATTTCAGCACACCTAGAACCTCATTCCGCAGGAGGACGTCGTGCGCAGGTACATCACGGAGTTCATAGGCACCTTCTTTCTGGTCTTCACGGTCGGCGCCACGGTCCTGGCAATGGCGCCCCTCGCCCCGGTTGCCATCGGAGCGATTCTCATGGTCATGGTGTACGCGGGCGGCCACATCTCCGGTGCCCATTACAACCCTGCGGTGACCCTGGCCGTACTGTTGCGCGGTCGGATCAGTCTGACGGACGCCATTCCGTACTGGATCGCCCAGCTCGCCGCCGGCGTCCTCGCGGCCGTAGTCGCGGGCTTCGTGGTGAACCCCGCGAAAGTGACCCCGGTGTCGCCCGAGGGCCGCGAGTTGTGGGTGGCGCTCCTGGCCGAGGCGCTGTTCACCTTCGCGCTCGCCTACGTCGTCCTGAACGCGGCCACCAGCCGGGACCATCCGGGCAACAGCTTCTACGGCCTGGCGATCGGATTCACCGTGGCCGCGGGGGCGTTCGCCGTGGGCGGTATCTCGGGTGGCGCCTTCAACCCGGCGGTCGCCATCGGCGCCGCGACCATGGGGATCTTCGACTGGTCGAAGATCTGGATCTGGCTCCTGGCCGACCTTGTCGGCGGCGCCCTGGCCGGGGTGACGTTCCTCGCGCTCAACCCCAAGGAACGCGCGCCGCTGGAAGCCTCCGCCGCCTGAAATCCGGAGCCCTTCCATGACCACTCCACGCGAAGCCCTCCAACGAGCGGGTATCGACGTCAACGCCCTGATCGGCCATCTCACCTCGGCCGCGAAAGCAGAGCTGAGCGCCGTCTATCGCTACACGATCCTGGCGGCTCATTCGATCGGCTTCGCGGACGAAGGGCTGCGGGAGATCCTCAGGGACATTCGAGATGAGGACCGCAACCATTTCGACACGCTCGTCACGCGCATCTGCGAACTCGGCGGCAGGCTGCCGGAGGATATCCAGAGCTTTCTGCAACATGAAGACGAGCCGATAGGCAGCATCTTCGCCGACTGGGACAACCTGCCCGAAGCCCTCATCGGATCCGTGCAGCAGGCCGCACATTCCTATTCCGGTCTCCGCCACCTCACCGAAGCAAAAGACCCCCGGACCCATGCGATGGCCCAGGCCATCCACAACGAGAAGACCGAGCACGTCGCCTGGCTGCGCGAGTTCTTCGGTCTCGGCCCACCCGGACGCTTTCATCGTGGATTCCGGGGCGGATCCCCCTCGCTGGCCGGCCTGTACGACGCCGAGCAAGGGACGGGACCACCGTCCTGATCTCAGCCGTGGCGGCTCCCTGATTCTGAAGGCTGCGCAAAACCATTGGATTATGCGACCAATTCGGTCTGCCTCCCGCGCCACCCGGTTTTCCATGGTCACACTAACCGCCGCGGGGCCGCTCAGGTCAGGTAGCGCAGCCACAGGTACGGGGTGGCGATGGCGATGGCGGTGACGATCAGGCCGCCTGGTGAACTGCCAGAAGCTGATCGGCGTGCCGTTACGGGCGGCGATGCCCAGGACGACGACGTTGGCCGCCGCGCCCACCGCCGTGGCGTTGCCGCCCAGATCCGCGCCGAGGGCCAGCGCCCACCACAGCACCTTGCCAGGGCCGTTGCCGGGAGAAGATGTGGCCCGACCTCATGCCGGTGGCGATCTCCATCCGCGAGGGCCGGCTCAACTCCGTCACGCTGCTGCGCCGGCTTGGCTCGCACTCGCGCAAGAACGAGATCTACCGGGCGTTTCGGGAGGTCGGCCGCAGCGTGCGCACTGTGGCACTGCTGCGTTTCCTCGCCGATCCGGCGCTGCGGCGGCGCATCACCGCGGTCACCAAACAAGGTCGAGGGGTTAACGGATTCTTCGCTTGGCTGCGCTTCGGCGACGGCAACCAACGAAGCGGTATCCAACGCGGCCGTCCTCCTGATCGGTGTGGGGGTGGTGTTCGTGGGACCACGACTTCTGGCTCTTCGCTGGCAATCGGGCGTGTTGGTCAGGGACGGATGCCGAAGGGGCCGAGCAGGCCGGTGTCGATTCGCATGGATTCCAGCAGGCCGAAGGCGTTGTCCTTGGTGAACACGTCGGCGGCGGCCAGCGTGCCGAGGTAGCCGGCGATGACCGGGGCGGCGGCCTGCTGGGCGACAGCGTTCAGGTAACCGGCGAAGATCGCCCACGCGTTGCCTGCCGGACCGTACTTGCCGAAGAACGGCGCTGGATCGAGGCTGGAGACCGTGTCACGGACGCTGGTCTGCAGGTCAGCCAGGTATCGCTGTTGCAGGTGTCCGTCGGCGCGGATGCCGAGGCGGCCGAGGTGGCCGCCGACGAGGGTGCGCCACGGATATCTCATGGCGGTGTCGTGGGCCCGCAGCCAGCCGGGGATGTCCTGGGAGACGGCGAGGTTCTTGAACGGCACCCAGCCGGGATAGAGCACGTCGACCACCATCAGGGTCTCGTGTTTGGGGGCGTAGACGAAGATGTTGTCGGGTGAGTGGTTGGGGCCGTGGTAGGCGAGTTCGAGACGCTCACCGCCGACCCACAGGACGTGGTGGTCGTCGAAAGTGAGCGTGGGCGCCGGCCGAGTCGGGTCCGCGTCCCGGCGCAGAAATCTCGCGGTCTCGGTATGTCCGATGCGGATGACGTCCTTGCCGAGGATCGAGGCGGCTCCGATGTGGTCGGCGTGCGAGTGGGAGTAGATGAGGTGGGTCACCTTCCGGGGGCGGCCGTTGGCCCGGGTGACCTCCTCGATGGCGCGCAGCAGGTTGTAACCGATGGTGGGTGGCGCATCGACGAGCACGACGCCCTGGCGCGTGGTCAGGAACATGGCCTGATAGGAGGAGTCGGTGACCCAGTACAGGTCGCCGTCGATCCGGCCGACGAAGTAGCCCTTCTCATTGAGTTTCGGGCCCTTCGACGCCTCGGGGATGGGCGCGTAGTCGGGCAGGGCGCCGGATGCCGGCGCCTCGCCGGCCCCGAGCAGGCCGGCGGCCAGGGGCAGCGCCGATGCGACGGTCGCTCGGGTGAGGAAGGTTCGCCTGCTCGAGGGGGCGGTGGAGTGGACCATGGGGTTGTCTCCATTCGGAAGGTGTGGCTGCCGGGCGAACGTGGGACGGGCGGAGCGGCGCGACGGGTCCGGTGGTGGGGGGTGGTCAGCCGGTGTCCTGGGCAGTCACGATCCGGTCGAGTCCGCGGGGCGAACGCTTCGGCGGCCAGGGTGAGAACCGCGACAGGCGCGGGGTCTCGCCTGTCGCGGTGCCGGACGGACCGTCGTCGTGTGGGATCAGCTGGTGGTGCGGGCCGCCGCTGTGATGAGGGCGGTGGTGGCGTCAGGCCGGGAGATCATGACCACGTGTGAGGCTTCCCCGACTTCGCTGGTGTGCGCGCCGGCGCGCTGGGCCATGAACCGCTGGGCCGCGGATGGGATGGCCTGGTCGGCGCCAGCGACCAGGTACCAGGAGGGGATGGTCTTCCAGGCGGGCGGTCCGCTCGGGGAGCCGAGCGCGGCCAGGGCGGCCGGGCGCTGGGTGGCGGCCATCAGCTTGGTGTCGCGGGCGGGTAGGTCGGCGGCGAAGGCGGCGTGGAACTTGGCCGGATCTACGTAGGCGTCGGTGCCGGTGCCGCCGCCGGGCAGCGGGTACTGGCGGGTGATCAGGCTGGTGGGCAGTTGGCTGCCGGGGAACTTGCCGGTCAGGTCGAGAGCTGACTCGCCTTCCTCGGGTGCGAACGCGGCGATGAAGACCAGCGCCTTGACGTTGGGGTGGCCGGTGGCGGCGTTGGAGATGACCGCTCCGCCGTAGGAGTGGCCGACCAGGATGACCGGTCCGTCGATGGTGGAGACGACGCTCGACAGGTAGGCCGAATCACCTGCCAGGTCACGCAGGGGGTTGGCGGGGGCGATAACCGGGTAGCCGGCCCCTTGGAGCCGGGCGACGACCTTGTTCCAGCTCGAGGCGTCGGCGAACGCACCGTGGACCAGCACCACGGTGGGTTTGGCCGTACTGCGGCTCGCCGCGGTGACGGCGACGGCCGACGAGGAGAGAGCCGTGACCAGCACGGCCAGGACGGCCAGCATCACGGACAGCAGGATCCGAGTGCTCGGCCGGGAGAGCGGAGAGGTCTGTGGGGACGCGTACACCGACATGGCGGATCTCCTTGGTAGGGATGGGGGTTCTCAAGCGAGGCGATGAGGCAGCGGGGGGCTCCAGCCGTTGTCCGCCCGTCGAGCAGGGCCGGGGCACAGGGTGGCGCGGCGTGGTGGAACGGTGCGCCTAGGCCACCGGCGGAGGACCCGCCACGCGCAGGCGGTATGCCTCGGCCGAGGCGATAATGGCTTCGATGTCGAAGGAGGCCGGCGCGTCGTTCACGTCGGAGATGGGCGAGCCGTTGGCGGCGAACCACTTCTCGAGGCCGGCGGGGCCGAAGGCGGCGACCATGCGGGCGCTCGGTGAGCGGACCAGGTAGCTGTGCGGGACGCCGCAGGGACCGTGCGCGACGGCACCTGCGTCTAGGTCGTAGCGGTCGTCCCCGACGAAGAAGGTGATCTCACCGTCGAGCACGATCCAGATCTCGTCCTCTGCCTCGTGAACGTGCAGGGGTGGCGCGTGGCCCTTGGGGTCGGTGAACTCCATCACGCTCAAGGTGCCGCCGGTCGCCGTGCCCGGCACCAGGATCTGGACCCGGCCGCCGAGGAACCAGAAGGGGTTCTGCGTGTCGCCGGTCTGGGGTGGACGTTCCTTGTTCATGTGGGTGCTCCTGTTTTGGTGTCGGGTCAGTTCTTTTTGAGGAAGCGCAGGAGTGTGCGGGTGAGCTGTTCGGGCTGTTCCTCGAAGATCCAGTGACCGGAGTCCTCGATGACGATCCCGGTCACATGGCTGGCGTACTGGCGGACTTGGGTGGGGACGGAGTCACCGAGGCTGCCGCGGGCGCCGATGGCGAGCACGGGCATGGTGAGCTTCTTCGCGCTGTACGCGCTGTTGTCGGCGACGTCCTTGGGAAAGGCGCGGAACCATGCGAAACTCGCCCGCAGGTGAGCGTCATCGCGCAGGTAGCGGGCGTACTCGCGGACCTGTTTGTCGCTGACGCCGTTCTTCTTGACTTCGAGGGAGTCGACGAAACGCTCCACCCACTGCTCTTCCCTGCCGTTCACCATGCGCTCGGGCAGGCCGTTGGTGAGGCTGAAATAGCCGAAGTTCCAAAAGCCGGGCCCCTTCGCGGTGAGGGAGGGGAAGGTGTAGAGGGTCTTGTCGGGGATGGGGGCCTCGCTGAGGACCAGCTTGGTGACGTCACCAGGGTGGCCGGCGGCGTAGGCGTAGGCGACCATCGTGCCGATGTCGTGCCCCACGAGCCTGATGTCCCGCCTGAGGCCGAGCGTGGTCAGCAAGCCGTACAGGTCAGCGGCGAGGGTCTTCTTGTCGTAGCCACGGGCGGGTGCGTCGCTCTTGCCTGCTCCGCGTAGATCCGGCGCGATGACCGTGTAGTGCTTGGCGAGTTCGGGCAGGATTTCGCGCCAGGTGTACCAGGTTTGCGGGTATCCGTGCAGCAGGACCAGCGTCGGCCCGTGTCCACCCCGCACATAGTTGATCGCGACGTTGCCGACCTGAACTCTCTTCTCGCGGAAACCTGCCGGAATGCGCGGCTCATGGCCGGTCTTCGACGGCGTCTTGGAGGCAATGGCTGTGATGGGCGCCGGGGCGGCCTGGGCGGCGGCGGCAGGGGCGAAGGAGGCGAGCATGCCGATCACCGCGATCGGGACGACGACGCGGCCGCGGATCTTCGGGTCAAGGGTGAAATGGATTGTTTTCACAAGACGTTCCCCTTTTCGAGGCGAGCGAGGGTCGTAGGCTGCCGAATGCGCCGACTGTGCGGTCCGGCTCGCCGGTGTCTCCACGGTGGACCGGGGCGTCGCCGACGGTCCCCGGCATCGCTGCTCAAGGAGCGCTGGGTGCTCATGGGGCAAACCGTAGAAACCGGCTCGCTTGCCGCGCGAGCGTCACCTGACTGCGTCACCGAGCGCTACGTGACTGCAGGTCTTGTTCCAGGTTCAGAGCGGGCTTGACGCGGGTGTCTCGTGCCGCCGATCTGCGCGGGGTGAACGTGCCCGTGACCGATGGCCAAGGCCGCTGTCACCGGTCTTCCCGTAAGCTTTGGGTGATCTCCACTAGGGCGCGGAGAAGGAGCACTCGATCACTGCCCCACCCAGCTTCGCGGAGGTGCTGCGTCGCCATCGGCACGCGGCACGTCTGACGCTGGAGCAGCTCGCCGAGGCCTCGGGGGTCAGCGCCCGGACGCTGTCGGACATGGAACGCGGACGCAGCAAGGGCCCCCAGCATCGGACCGTCACCGCGCTGGCCGATGCCCTCGGTCTGGCCGAGGCCGACCGCAAACAGCTCGTCGAGCTGGCGCGCGAGGGCCGCCTGCGCGATCACTGGGCCCGCCCGACCGGTCTGTGCGAGCTGCCGCGCTCCGTCGACGACTTCACCGGCCGAGCCGCGGAACTGGCCTGGACCAGCGAGCTCTTACGCGCCGGGGACGCGCCGGGCACCGCTGGCGTTTGGCTCATCACCGGCTCTGCCGGGCTGGGCAAGACCACGCTGACCGTCCGCGCCGCCCACGCCCTGCGGCCGGACTTCCCCCACGGGGTGTTCTTCCTCGACCTGTTCGGTATGTCCGCGCAGCCACTGCCCGTCGACGAGGCCCTGGGCATGCTGCTTCGCGCACTCGGCATCGCGGATCAGCAGATCCCGGGCGACGTCGCCGGGCGCGCGTCCTTGTACCGGTCTCTGCTGCGTGACCGGCGCGCACTGATCGTGCTCGACAACGCCGCCTCCGAGGAGCAGGTCCGGCCGCTGCTGCCGGGCGGTGGCGCGGGCAAGGCCCTGGTGACCAGCCGCCGCCTGCTGGCCGGCCTGGAAGGGGTGCGCAGACTCGGCCTCGGGCCCTTGCCCCTGCTGGAGGCAACCGAACTGCTGACCGGAATCCTGAAGGACCGCGGTGCCTCGGACGAAGGCTCGGCCGTCTGGCAGCTCGCGCAGCTGTGCGGCGGTCTGCCCCTCGCGCTCCGGATCACCGGAAATCGGTTGGTCAGCCGGCCCGGCTGGAACGCCACCGACCTCGCCGCCCGGCTGACAAACGAGGAGCGCCGCCTGGACCAGCTCAGCGCCGGCGACCTCAAGATCGCCACCGCGTTCGGGTTGTCCTACGAGCAGCTGGCCCCCTCAACGCGGCGAGTCTTCCGCCGGCTCGCCCTGGTGCCGGGTCGCAGCTTCGACGCCGCTCTCGCCGCCGTGGTAGGCGGCACATCGATCGAGGGGGCATGGGACGCCCTCGACGAACTCGTCGACCTCGGTCTGCTGCAGGACAGCACATTGGGACGCTACCGCTTCCACGACCTGGTCCGGCTGTTCGCCCGCGACCGGCTTCGGGAGGAGGAACCCGCGGCCGAGCGCGACGCGCTCACCATGACGATGACGTCGTGGCTGGTGCGGATGGCCACCACCGCCGGGCGGTGGTTCGAGCCCCTGTACGGCCGTCCCGACCGGCCTGACCCCGACCTCGCCGACCTGGCCTCCCCCGAGGAGGCCGACCACTGGCTACGCGTGAATGCGGACAACTGGCTGGGCGCGTTACGTTACGCGGCGAGCATCGGCCGGTTCACCGCCGTCCTCGACTGCGCCGAGTCGATGGACTGGTTCTCCGATCAGTGGATGCACGCGCCGCACTGGTACGAGGTGTTCACCCTCGGTGCCGAGGCCGCCGCTGTTCTGGGGGATCCTGCCCGGCAGGCCGCGCAGCTGAACATGCTGGCCTGGGTCCATCTGGTGCCGCGAGAGGACCTGGAGACCACACTGCGCTACACAGCCCAGGCGATAGACCTGGCAACCCGCAGCGGTGCCACCACGCAGATCGCCCTGGCCCACCACCACGCGGCTGGCGCGCTTCGACGGCTCGGGCGGCTCGATGAGGCCATCGCGGCGGAAACCCAGGCGGCGCGGATCCACCTGGCCAACGGCGACATGGATCGGTACTGCCACTGTCTCGGCGCCCTCGGCACCTGCCTTCGCGATGCGGGACACCACGCCAAGGCACTGGAGCAGTACCTCGACCTGCTGGCCCTGCTGAACGACGACCGCTCGGGGGTAACGCCGAGCGTCGCGGCGTTCGCCCGGCCGATCGCGCTTGCCCGCGTCGGCGAATGTCTGGGACTGCTCGGCCACCGCGCCGAAGCGATCACCAAGCTCACCAAGGCGATCAGCCTCATGGAGCAGGCTCAGCTGCCCGTCCCGCAGGCACGCTCCCTGGAGACACTGGCGGCCTTGCTGGCCGACGAGGACCGGACCGGCGAGAGCCGCCATACCTACGCGCGGGCGGCCGAGGTGTATGAGGCCATCGGCGACGCCGAGGCGAGCAGCCGCTGCCGCGATCTGGCGAACGACTGACGGTTTCCGCGCTACTTCTGCGTCCTGTTCTGCGTGGCCGGGCCATGCGCGCGCGACTTGGATGGAGTGCACGGGGACCGGCGCCGGGCCTGTCCATCCAGCTCAGGAGCGACCATGACCACCATCGGGAACATCGTGCTCGTGCACGGTGGCTTCGTCGACGGATCCGGCTGGCAGGGCATCTGCGACGAGCTGACCAGGGACGGACTCCGCGTCCACATCGTACGGAACCCGGCGCTGTCGCTGGAGGATGACGCCGAGGAGACCCGACGGATCCTGGACCGCCTCGACGGCCCGGCCATCCTGGTCGGTCACTCCTACGGCGGGGCCGTCATCAGCGAGGCCGGCACCCACCCCAACGTCGCGTCGCTGGTGTACATCGCCGCGTTCGCCCCCGACAGGGGCGAATCGGTCAACACCCTCATCGCCTCTGACTCCCAGGTCCCATGGGGCGTGGACGCCGTCGGCGGGGCGGTCACCGAACCGGCCTGGCGGCACAAGCCCAGCTGGTACCTCGTCGCGACCGAGGACCGGATGATCCCGCCACCGGCTCAGCACACGATGGCCGCGCGCGCCGGAGCGAAGGTCGTCGAGGTCATCGGCAGCCATGCCGTCTACGTCTCCCAGCCCGCCGCCGTCGCCGACCTCATCCGCGAGGCCGCCGCCTGACCTCCGCCCCGGATATCGGTCACATCCGACCGGACAGTTCCACCAAGTGACAAGGCGCTGCTCAGAGGCGTTCGAACAGGGGATGAGGGACCCGCCCAGAACACGCGCACCCGCAGAACTGAACGCATCAGTGAAAGGCGGAATCCTCATGACCCACGTTCCCGACGCAGGCATGCTGTTCATCCCCGGCGGCACCCTCATCACCGCCACACCCGCAGATTCCACCACAGCGCACGACCGGCCTGGTCAGAAGCGATCTGTCAACGGATGGGACAGTGACTCCGGCTCAGCGGTCCGCTTCTACCCGGAGGCCGGGTTCGCTGGACGGGACTCCGAGAGCAAGCGACCATGGCTTTATATGCCGGCAAACCAGCCAGTAAGAGCACTTTTCGGGCGGGAGTCCGAACAGCGGCGTCTCGGCGATTTCGTGGACGGCGTCCGCATGAGCGGCGGGGCGATGCTGGTGCGCGGCGAGGCGGGGATCGGGAAGTCGGCCCTGTTGCTGGACACGGCGGGGATCGCGGCCGCGCGTGGCATGCGGATCTTGCGGACGGTGGGTGTGGAATCAGAGACGCACATGCCCTTCGCCGGTCTGCATCAGGTGCTGCTTCCGCTCCGTGCCGAGATCGGAGAACTGCCCGCCCCGCAGCGCGACGCGCTGGGAGCGGCCTTCGGGTTGACCGACGCCCGGGTACCCGATCCGTTCCTCATCGCCTTGGCGGCGCTGAACCTCCTGGGCGAAGCCGCCGCCCGCTCGCCTGTCCTGCTCCTGGTCGAAGACGCTCACTGGCTGGACCGCGCCAGCGCCGACGTGCTCGCGTTCGTCGCGCGACGGCTGGACTCCGAACCGATCGTGCTGCTGGCCGCGATACGCGACGGTTTCCGGAGTCCACTTGACGGGGCGGAGCTGCCGGAGTTGCTCCTCGATCGGCTCGATGACACGGCCGCGACCGCCTTGCTGGACGCCTGCAGCCCCACCCTTACGCCGACGGTGCGCACACGGTTGCTGAGGGAGGCCGCGGGAAACCCGTTGGCCCTGGTCGAGCTGCCGATCGCCGCAGAAACGCAGGACGGGAAGGGGCCCCTGCCGCCGGGGTGGCTCCCGCTGACCACCCGGCTGGAACAGACCTTCACCGCCCGCATGTCGGAGTTGCCGTCGATCCTCAGGACCATGCTGCTGGTCGCCGCGCTCAACGACAGCACCGCCCTTTCCGAGACCCTCGACGCCACTGCGCTGATCACCGGCGTACCGGTCACGGCAGACGATCTGGCGCCCGCTGTCACCGTACGGCTGGTCGACGTGCACGAAGCCGGAGTGTCGTTCCGGCACCCGCTCATGCGCTCGGCGATCTACCAGGGGGCGAGCATCTCCCAGCGGCACGCGGTGCACGCCGCCTTGGCCGACGTCCTCACCGGCCGGCCGGACCGCTGCCTCTGGCACCGCGCGGCATCCACCTCCAGGCCGGATGAGACCATCGCCGTCGAGCTGGAGACTACGGCCAAAAGCGTGCGACGTCGGGGCGACCTGTTGTCGGCCGTCGCGGCGCTGGAACACGCCGCCAGACTCAGCGAGAATCCCGCTCACCGGTGCGAACGGCTGGTGCGGGCCGCCGAGTACGCGGCTGAGATGGGACGGCGCGATATCGTCGTGCGACTGCTGGGCGAAGGCGAGCGGCTGCAGCTGTCGGCCCAGCAGCGGGCCCGTATCGTGTGGATCCGCGAGACCTTCGAAGACGGCATCCGCGACGACAGCGCGGCAGCGCACTCGCTGGCCGACCTCGCCGAGAGCATGGCGGCGCAGGGAGACGTCGATCTCGCGCTGAAACTCCTGTCCAGTGCGTCCTTGCGATGTTTCTGGGCTCATGCCGACGAGCGGTCGCGGCAACGCGTCGTCACCGTGGCCGAGGGCCTGCCCGTCGACGATCTGGACGGGCGGTTGCTGACGGTCTTGGCGTTCGCGGCTCCCATCGAGCGTGGCAAGGTCGTGATCGAGCGATTACGCCATCTGGCCGCCCACCCGGCCGGCGACCAGCTGGCGGCCCGCCTGCTCGGCAGTTCGGCGTTGATGGTGGGGGCGTTCGACCTGTCAGAGGAATTCTGCGCCGCCTCGCTGCCGGCGCTGCGCGCGCAGGGCCGGCTCAGCCTCCTGGCACGAGACCTCGGCGCCCAGGCGTGGAGCGCGGCCCGGCTGGCCGACCTGAGCGTGGCCATTCCCGCGGCCGAGGAGGCCGCCCGTCTGGCGCACGAGACATCCCAGCCGCTGATGCACGCCATCGCTCAGGCCTCGGGCGCGGTGCTCGCCGCGCTACGCGGCGAACAGGATCGCGTGGAGAGCCTCGCGGTGGCGGCCGAGCAGGTGGCCCTGCCCATCGGAGCCCGCCCCGTGCTGGCCACGGTGCAGCATGCGCGTGGGCTCGCCGCGCTGGGCGAGGGACGTTATGCCGACGCCTTCGACCATCTGCGACGGATGCACGACCCCGCCGATCCGGCCTTCCACCTGGCGCTACGCTGCTTTTCCATCGCCGAACTCGCAGACGCCGCGGTGCACAGCGGTCAAAGCCGCGCGGTCGCCGGCATCATCGAGGAACTGGAGACGGTGGCGCTCACCACACCGTCGCCGTCCTTGCACGCCGACCTGCGCTACGCCCGGGCCGTTCTGGCCGATGAGGCGGCGGCAGAGCCTTTCTTCGACGCCGCGCTCGGGGCCGACCTGCGGCGATGGCCCTTCGTGCGGGCCCGGGTGCAGCTGGCGTACGGTGAATGGCTCCGGCGCCAACGGCGTACGGCCGAGTCGCGGGCGCCCTTGCGCATGGCTCGTGAGACGTTCGACGCCTTGGGGGCCATCCCCTGGAGCGAGCGAGCGCGCCAGGAACTGCGGGCCTCCGGCGAAAGCAGCCGCAGCCGCAGCAGCGAAGCACGCGACGTGCTGACAGCGCAGGAACTCCAGATCGCCCAGATGGCGGCCGACGGCCTGACGAACCGGGAGATCGGCGAGAAACTCTACCTGTCCCATCGAACCGTCAGTTCCCACCTCTACAGGATCTTCCCCAAACTGGGGATCACCTCGCGATCGGCGTTGACCACAACCCTGCGCATATCAGCCTGACCCCACCGCTTCTCTCCGGTAACGCTCGGTGACGCAGTCATGTGACGTACGCGAGGCGCGCAGAGAGGTTCCTACGGTGAGGCCATGACCACAGCGAGATCCTTCAAGAACGGCAGCACGCCGACCGTCGTGCTGGTCCACGGTGCCTTTGCGGACGCCTCGAGCTGGGCGGGCGTGATCGCCGAGCTGCAGGATTCCGGGATTCCCGTGATCGCGGTTGCCAACCCGCTGCGCGGACCGGCCACCGACGCCGCCTACCTCGCCGGCGTCGTCGCCGCGATCGACGGCCCGGTCCTGCTGGTGGGTCACTCCTACGGCGGCGTGGTCATCACCGGGGCCGCGGACCAACTGGGCAACGTGGTCGGGCTGGTCTACGTGACCGCTTTCGCCCTGGAGGCAGGGGAGAGCGTGCTGAATATCACGGACCGCTTCCCCGACAGCCTGCTGGGGCCGGCGCTGCGGCCGGCCGTCTTCCGCACATGCGATGGGCAGGAGGCCGTGGAGCTGTACCTCAAGGACGACCAGTTTCCGGCTGTGTTCGCCGCCGACCTGCCTGAGCGTCTCACCTCGGTGGCGGCCGTCGCGCAGCGCCCCATCGCGGCTGTGGCGTTCGAGCAGAGCTCTCCCTCCGCGAGCTGGAAGAGCCTGCCGTCCTGGTACGTCGTGGCGACCGCCGACCAGGCGATCCATCCCGCCGCCCAGCGTTTCATGGCCAAGCGCGCCGGGGCCGACACCATCGAGGTCGATGCCTCACACGCGATCGCGCTGTCGCAACCGGCAGCCGTGGCCGACCACATCCGCACCGCCGCGACCGCGACCCAGGCGGTCAAGCACCCCCATCCGGCATAGAGGAGCAACCGATGACCGCACCGACCACTCCCGTCATCTTCATTCACGGCCTGTGGCTGCACGCCACCTCCTGGTCCTCCTGGATCGAGTTGTTCACGGCCGCCGGCTACGACGCGATGGCCCCCGGCTGGCCGGGCGACAGCGAAAGCGTCGAACAGTCCCGCAAGGACCCCGACGCTATCGCCGACCATGGCATCGACGACGTCGTCGCCCACTACACGGAGATCATCAACGCTCTGGAAGTCAAGCCGATCCTGATCGGCCACTCCTTCGGTGGCATGATCGCCGAGAAGCTGCTCGGGCAGGACCTGGCCAGAGCCGCGATCGCGATCGACGCCGCACAGATCAAGGGCGTGCTGCCGCTGCCGCTGTCGGCGCTGCGCTCGACCCTGCCGGTGTTCAAGAACCCGGCCAACAAGCACCGGGCCGTCTCCCTCACCCTCGACCAGTTCACCTACGCATTCGGCAACGCCATCCCGGCTCAGGAGGCCGCCGACCTGTACGAACGCTGGACCATCCCCGCGCCGGGCAAGCCGCTGTTCGAGGCCGCCGTCGCCAACGTCTCCCCCCACTCACCCGCCAAGGTCGACACCGGCAACAACGCCCGGGGACCGCTGCTCCTGATCGCCGGCGGCAAGGACCACACCGTCCCCGAGACCGTCACCAAGGCGACCCTCAAGCAGTACCGGGACTCCACCGCGATCACCGACTTCCAGGAGTTCCCCGACCGCGGCCACTCCCTGACCATCGACCATGGCTGGCGTGAGGTCGCCGACGCCTGCCTGACCTGGCTCACCAGGAACGACCTACACACGAGCTGAGAGCGATCCGTAGCCTTGATCGCCATCACCGGTCAACGCTGCGGCTGTGCCGCAGAAAGGGATGCCATGGACTTGAAACTTCAGGGCAAGGTCGCGGTGGTGACCGGCGCCAGCAATGCGTGGCACCCCGGTCAGACAGTAGATGTCGTCGATGAACCGGTCGAGTGGCGGGGCGGGCACCCGGCCGACGTATCGCATGTACTCAGTGTGGCCGACGAGGCATTCATGATGTCGGACCGCTGTCTTGCCCCTCGTCTGCTGAGATCGGCCGGTAGAGGTCGGAGAGCGGCAAGAGCGCGTCCATCTCGGCGTTGAGCCGCACGTCCTCGCCGAGGGTGTCCACCTGCTCCCAGGTGACGTAGCGGCTGTCGCGGTGCAGTCCTCTGACGAGGGCCCGGACGAGTGCTGGGCCGGGTCCGTGCGGGCCGCGTTCGTAGCCGAACAGTCGGCCGGTGTGACGAGGGACCACGATGAGGCCGGCGACGCGAAAAGCGTGCTGCACGTCGCCGAGCATCGGCCCGTCCTGGCGGAGCCGTACATCGGCCACCTGCCCGACCGGCCTGCCGTCGGCGTCGAGGACGCGGCGGCCGAGCAGGGCGCTCATCCGCAGCTCGCCCGTGACCTCGCCGATCCTGGCCGGGCGCCGGTCGCGGGCGACCGGCTCGGCGCCGCTGCCCGGCAGCGGGGCGATGAGGTTGACCCGGGCCCAGTGTTCGAGAGCCGCCTCCTGAGGCGTACCGCCCACCGTGACAGCGCTGTTGATGTCTGATACCAGGCGCATGGGGAGGCGCTGCGGGCCCGGATCCTCTTCGGGGCGGAACAGTTCGGTGACCGCCACCATCAGGCGGCCGGCGAGGCCGCCGAGGCGCGGGCCCAGCGCGAGCGGGCCGGTCAGGATCGACACGAGGTAAGGGCACCCCTCCTCGTCGAAGGTCAGCTCCAGGTCGTCGATCTTGCACACCGGGTGCCCGTCGTCAGCGCTGATCACCTGCCGGTCGAGCAGGTGCAGGTTCGCGTGCAGTTCCCTGGCCCTCATTGCCCCGCCTTCGTCGCGATCATCAGCGGGACGGCCGCCACGGCCACCACGAGCAGAAGGATCATGTACGCGGTCCCGAGTGCGTTGCTGAACCGGCCGTTGACCTGGCCGCCCATGTAGTCGGGATCGTTGGCGATCATGAGCACCGGCAGGTACGTCAGGGGAAGTGCCGCCGCCGAGAAGACCAGCGAGTACTCAGTGACCATGATCGGATCGATGGTCGTCAGGATCAGCGCGGTCGCGATGACGACCCCCGCCAGCACCACGGAGTGGAAGCGCGCGGCGTCGCGGGGGCGGACCAGCTTGCCCCACTGCCAGCCGAAGTACTGGCTGATGGTGTAGCCCGACGACAGCGCGGTCTCCAGCGTCGCGCCGAACGTCGCCGCGAACACCCCGAAGATCACCGCGGCCAGGCCGAGCTGCCCCAGCCCGATCCCGGCGGGCAGCAGCATCTGGCCGAGCGTGTCGACCTCCGCCTTCACCGGGAAGAACACCACCGCCGCGCAGCCCGCGATGGCCAGCGACAGGAATCCGCCCAGCGGGAAGCCGACGAACACGTTGGCCCGTGAGGTGATCAGGTCCTTGCGGGTCCACTTCTCCTCGACCCCGCCGGAGGAGAAGAAGAACACCTCATACGGCGTCATCGCACCGCCGAGCAGGGCGATCGCGTAGTAGCAGTACGTCGGCGCGCCCTCGTCGGCCGGCGGCCGGGTGAGCTGGCGGCCCAGCTCGTGCCAGTCGGGCCCGAGCTGCCACAGCGCCACCGCGAACGCCACCAGCGCCAGCCCGGCCAGCCCGAAGATCCGCTCCATCGTCTCGAACTTGACCCGCCACATCACTAGCCACGCCACCAGCGCGACGCCCGGCACCCACAGCAGGTAGTTGATCCCGGTGGCCAGCTCCAGAGCCAGTGACGCGCCGCCGATCTCGGCGGCCAGGGTGAGGACGTTGATGAAAAACGACGCCCCCAGGTTGACCAGGCCGGCCCGTGGCCCCATCCGCTCCCTGACCAGGTCGAACACCGGCCGCCCCGAGACGGCCGCGATCCGGCCCGACATCTCGGCGAACAGGCAGATCCCGATGACGCCGACCACGACCACCCAGGCGAGCGACATCCCGAACCTGGCGCCGACCAGTGAGTTCGCGACCAGGTCCCCGATGTCGACGAACCCCCCGAAGGCGGTGAGGATGCCCAGCGTCACCGCGAAGAGCTTCTTCACCGATGTGCCTCCTCGAAGGCCCGCAGCTTCACGGCGACCTCTTCAAGATCCTTTGCGGCCGCCGCCGGGTCCTTGATCCCGTCCCGCCTGACCTGGATGAGCAGCGACGCCACCTGGTCCTCGGCCTCGCCGGTGAGGTCGAGCAGCCGCCCGCGCACCTCGTCGGCGGCGGGGGACGGCGGCTGCACCCCGCCGAACTGGCTGTTGACGCTGCCCAGATCCTTGACCGTCTCGGTGAACAACGTCTTGAGGTAGGGCGTGGTCAGGCGGTCCTCATGGCGTACGGCCAGCCGTACGATCTCCAGGCTTGAGGCGGCCGACTGCGCCGACTGGGCGGCCTTCAGCCCGTAGTCGTGGTCATCCCAGGCCGGGCTCGCACACCCGCTCAGCAGCAGCACAGCCAGGATCGGCGCGACGCGCTTCGAGCCCGTCATGAACGGCGCCGCAGGAGGAAATAACCCAGCAGCACCAGCAGCACCAGGAATTGCCCCCAGGCCGCGAGTAACACCAACCCCTCATCTTGCACGAGCGTGCACCTGCCCAGCCGCCCAGCGATCATGCACCTTGCGACGGCGAAGGCTCCCGGTCCTGCGAGACCTGTCAGAGCAGGACCGGCCTGAAGGTGGTCAGCGGAAGTCGGCGGCGTGGTCCCGCGCCCATTCCGCGAAGGTCTGGGCGGGGCGTCCGGTGAGTTTCTCGACGATGACGGAGGTCTCCGGGACGGTCTCGGCGTCGGCCGCCCACGCCCCCATGATCGCCTCCACTCCCATCGCGGGCATCGTCCTGCCCAGGTCGGCCCGCGCCTGTTCGGGTGTGACCACCTCGATCGGGATCTCCCTGCCGATGGCCGCGCCGATGTGCCCGACCTGCTCGCGCAGGGTGAGCGCCTGCGGCCCGTACAACGTGTACGCCTGCCGCCCGTGCCCGCGCTCGGTCAGCGCCGTCACCGCGAGCGCGGCCATGTCCCGCTCGCTGACGGGAGCCGTCATCGCCTCCGGGTACGGCAGTCGCACCGCCTCCCCACCCTTGATCGCCCGCGTCCACCACCATCGGGCGTTGGTCGCGAACATCCCCGGCCGCAGGAAGGTCCAGGACAGCCCGGACTCCTCCAGGGCCGACTCCACGATGCGATGGTCCCGCGCGATCGGATTGCGGTCGGCGCCGGGCTGCACGACCGCCCCGGACGAGAGCAACACCACGTGCCGCACCCCCGCCGTTAGGGCAGCCGTCACGAAACCGGCGATGCCCGCGGGCTTGGCATAGAGGAAGACCTGCGAGGCGCCTTCCAGCGCGGCGGGCAACGTTTCCGGCGCGTCCAGATCCGCCGCTATGTGGGAGCTGTCCGGCGTCCTGCTCGTCAGCCGGACCGGCTTGCCCAAAGCGGTCAAACCCGCGGCGACATGGCGGCCGACACTCCCCCGGGCGCCGAAAACAACCGTGGCCATGATGTGGGGCCTCCCCTGATCCTCGGTGAGCATGCCGTTCCTTTGGCGGCATGCCGCACATACTACTCAATCAATTAATTGAATGAACCTTCGAGCCGGAGCATGGGACGGACACCCGGACCCGTGAGCAAGCTTTCCCAGGCGAAGTGTGATCACGCCGGAGGATGCGCGCTCAGCCACGCTGCCGTTCTGCGCGCTGACGCACGGGACAGCCACGCGTCCTGGACCACCTCGGCCAGCTCGTTCCGGGTGAGCTCACCGATCCGGCCGGCCCGCAGGAGTACCGACGGGTGACCGTCGAAGTGCGGGGTGGTGAAGAACTGCGACGCCTCGTCCTGCACCAGCGCCTGCTTGTCCGCCTCGGACTCGACCCAGAAGACGATCACATCCGGATAGCGCTCCCCGGTTTCGGGGTCGACCGCATCAGGCCGTGGGTTGCGGAAGAAGATGAACGACTTCCCGCCTACCTGGTAGACCGGATTGCCGCCGGTCCCGTGTACGACGGTGACGTGCGGCATGGCCAGGGCCAGTTCATGCACGTCCTCGACGCGGGCGGGCCGAGTTCCATCATCGTCGGGCACACGCCCAGCGTAAGAAATTTCAGCGTGTTGGACGAGATCATCAAGCCGCACAGCCGCAGCTGCGCCTGACGACCAAAGGGGCATGTGCGGCAAGCGCCCCGGAAATATCGCCGAACAGCAGCTCGACGGCCTGCTCCGCCATGGCCCGCAACGGCTGTTCGGTGACGGTCAGCGCCGGAGCGGTGTGGGCGCTCTCCGGCGTACCGTCGAGGCTGATCAGCGCCAGCCGGTCGGGGACCGCAAGCCCGCGGGCCCACGCCCCGGACAGGACCCCGATGGCGTGCTCGTCCGTGGCGGTGATCAAGGCGCGCGGCATGGTCCCTTCGGCGATGAGGTGGCGGGTCAAGGCGTCCGCGGCGCCGCGTGAGTAGTCGCAGCGCAGGAGTACGGCGTCCGGATCTCCGGTCACGGCCGCGGCCCATGCCTCGCGGCGCACTCCCACGGGCCCATCGTCGGTGGGGCCGGCCAGGAAGGCGAGGCTCCGGTGCCCGTGCCGGCGCAGGTGTCCGACGGCTTCGCGCACGGCGGCCTGGTTGTCGGCCGCCACCACCTGTCCGTGCCCGCCGGGGTGCCCGTGATGGACGTACACGGCCGGTACGCCTGCCGCTTCAGCCTGGGCCGCCACATCTCCCCCGCCGTCCGCGGCGACGATCACCAGCCCGTCGACCTGGGCGGCCAGGAACCGTTCGGTGAGATGCCGCTGGCGCTCCGCGGAGTATCCGGCGTTGCCGACCAGCGTGAGGCGGTCGCGCTTCTCAAGCGCTTGCTCGATGTGTCTGGCCAGGGCGCCGAAGTAGGGATTGGACGCGTCGGCCAGCACCAGGCCGACCACGCCCGTCGTACGCGAGCGCAGTGCCCGGGCGATGCGGTTGGGCCGGTAGCGCAGCTCGGCCGCGGCCGCCAGGACGCGTTCGCGCGTCGCGGCGGCGACGGGACGCGGACCGTCGTTGATCACATAGCTGACCACCGCCGTGGAGGTCCCCGCCCGGCGGGCCACATCGGCGAGCGTGATGGGCTTGTCTGCGCGTTTCGTCATAGCGGTTTACATCCTGCCAGCTAATCGATTAGATAGCGTGGTCTAACCGATTAGATGAAAGGTGAGCAGTGCCGGCTCTTCCCTTGATCATCGACACCGACACCGGGTCGGACGACGCGGTGGCGCTGCTGCTGGCCGCCGCCGGCGGTCTGGGCGACATCCGCGCCGTGACCACGGTGGCGGGCAACGTACCCCTGGCGACGGGGACCCGCAACGCGCTCTTTTCCCTGCAGGTGGCCGGGCGCGTCGACGTCCCCGTCCATCCGGGATGCGAACGCCCGATGACACGTCCGCTGTCCACCGCCCAGCAGGTGCACGGCCAGGACGGAATGGGCGACATCGGCTTACCCGACCCCCTGCGGCCGGCCGAGGAGCGGCACGCCGTCGAGATCCTGCTGTCCTCCCCGCGCGGTCATCCGGGCGAGTTGACGCTGGTCACGCTCGGCCCGCTCACCAATCTCGCGGCCGCGCTGGTCCGCGACCGCGATCTGCTGACCCGCTACCGGCATGTGTACTGCATGGCCGGCGCCGCGGACCTGAGCGGCAACATCACGGCCACCGCCGAGTTCAACGCCTGGGCCGACCCCGAGGCGGCCCGGGTGGTGTTGGAGAGCGCCACGCCCGACAAGGTGACCTGGATCGGCTGGGACGTCTCCCGCCGGGACGCCGTCATGACGCCCGAGGACCAGTCCCGGCTGGAGCGGCTCGGTACTCCGATGGCCACCTTCGCCCACCGCGTGAACCGTACTCTCGCCGACTGGGCCCGCGACGTCACCGGCCTGGCCGGCTATGACCTCCCCGACCCCGTCGCCATGGCCGTGGCACTGCGACCCGAACTGATCACCGAACAGGAGCGGGCCCATGTGGACATCGCCCTCGGCGACGAGACCCGCGGCCAGCTGATCATCGACCGCCGCCGCTCCGCCCCGGCGCCCAATCTGACGCTGGTCCGCCGGGTCAATGAAGCCGGTTTCAAGGACCTGCTGTTCACCACCTGCGCCGGAATACGCCAAAGCCGACATGACGTGAAAGAGCACCAATGACCGCCGCTTCCGTACCGCGTCACGAACTGCACTGTCATCTCGACGGATCGGTACGCCCCGGCACTGTCGCCGACCTGGCACACCACCAGGGCATCGCCTTGACCGCCCCCGTCGAGCAACTGGTCACGGCACCCGCCTCCTGCGGCAGCCTGGCCCACTTCCTCACCTACATCGACCTGCCGCTACGCGTACTGCAGACCCCCGACGCCCTTCACCGGGCCGCCCGCGAGCTGGTCGAAGACTGGAGCGCCGATGGGGTGGTCTACGGCGAGGCGCGTTTCGCCCCGCAGTTGCACGGCCATCGCGGTATGACTCTGGACGAGGCGGTCCAAGCGGTCTCCGAGGGGCTGGCGGCGGGGCGGCAGGCCACCGGCGTACGCACCGGGCTGCTGTTGTGCTGCCTGCGGCACCAGACGCCCGAGGAGAGCCTCGCCGTCGCCGAGACGGCGCTGCGGCACCGCGACAAGGTGGCCGGACTCGATCTCGCGGGCGATGAGCGGCTGCACCCCGCGACCCCGCACCGGGCCGCCTTCGATCTCGCCCACGGGGCGGGGCTCCCCTGTACGGTCCATGCCGGTGAGGCGGCGGGCGCTGACAGCATGTGGGAGGCGATCGACGTGCTCGGCGCGCGCCGGATCGGCCATGGCGTCAGGTGCGTCGGCGAGCACGCGCTCCTCGAGCGGCTGCGGCGCGACGGTATCGCCTTGGAGATGTGCCCGACGAGCAATGTGCTCACCGGCGCGGTGTCCAGCCTCCAGGCGCATCCGGCGCCCCGGCTCCTGGCCGACGGGCTGGCCGTCACCATCAGCACCGACGCGCGCACCACCTCGGGGAGCACCCTGTCCCAGGAGTTCGACCAGCTGCGCGCGGCGACCGGGTGGACGGCTGAGCAGGACAGGCTCGCGCAGGATCACGCGGCCGCCGCGGCCTTCACCCCGTGATCGGCGCTGTGGCTCAGGGCTGCCCCTGGGAATCACCGTTGATGAGGTCGATGAGTCCGAACGGTGCCCGGTCGCCGAGGCAGAGGTCCAGCATTTCGTGGGCGTCGGCGTAGAAGGCCTCGGTACGCGGGAACAGCTCCTTCTCGTAGGCGGTGAGTGCCGCTTCGATGTCGCCGGGGTGTGCGGCGATCGCCTTGGCGAGTTCGGCGCCGTCGAACATCGCCAGGTTCGCGCCGTCGCCTGACGGCGGCATCAGGTGCGCGGCATCGCCGAGGAGCGTCACGCCGGGCACGCGATCCCATCGGTGTCCGTCCGGGAGTGTGTGGATCATGCGCGCGACCGGAGCGGTCTCGCCGTCGGTGATCAGCGCGGTGAGTTCCGGCGCCCACCCGTCGAACTCGGCCGCGACCCGAGCGGTCACGGCGGCGGCATCGGTGAAGTCGAGGTCGGCGATCCACTCGGCGGGGCGGTTCAGCTCGACGTAGGTGTGCAGGATGTTCCCCGCCTCGCGGTGCGCGATGATCCCCTTTCCCGGGGTCAGCGCGTACATCGCGCCGGCGCCGACCGCCTCGGCCGTCGCGGGGTGCCGCTCGTCGGCGTCGTACAGGTAGGTGTCGATGAACGTCGTGCCCGTGTACTCGGGCTCGGCGTCGGACAGCAGTGGGCGGATCTTCGACCAGGCGCCGTCGGCACCCACGAGCAGGCCGCTGGTCACGCTCGCGCCGTCGGCGAAGGTCAGCTCGTGCCGGCCGTCGCCGAGGGGCCGGACACCGGTGACCTTGCGCCCCCACTGGACCGTCTGGCCGGGCAGGGAGTCGAGCAGGATCCGGCGCAGGTCTCCGCGAAGCACTTCGGGACGCCGCGCCATGCCGTCGTCGGGGGCCTCGAACAGCGGCTTGCCGTGCTGGTCGAGCACGCGCAGCGCCTCAGCGCCCTCGTGGATGATCGCGCGGAACTCGGCGGTGAGACCGGCGTCGGCGAGCGCGCGCTGCCCGTCGTCCTCGTGGATGTCGAGCTGGCCGCCCTGCGTACGGGACTTCGCCGAGAGGTCGGCCTCGTAGACCGTCGCGGGGATGCCGTGGACGTGCAGGACCCGGGCGAGGGTCAAGCCGCCGAGGCCGGCGCCGACGATGGCGATCGGGTGGTGGCTGGTGTTCATGGGGCTTCCTCGTTCCCGTACGGGCGGAGCGCCGGGCGGCTGCCCGGACACCAATATGGATCGGCGTTCCATAAGTAATATGGAACGCCGATCCAGGATGTGTCAAAATGAGGTCATGCCACGGACCCGCGGAAGAGCACCCACCGGGGGACGCGCCGGCGCCCTTTCGCGAGAGGTGATCGTCGACGCGGCCGTCGCGCTGCTGGACGAGCACGGCGAGCGGGGACTCACCTTCCGGCTGCTGGCCAAACAGCTGAACACCGGACCCGGCGCGCTCTACTGGCACATGACGAACAAGGACGAGCTCGTCGCCCTGGCCGCCGACCAGGTGCTCGGCCACGCCTTCGCCGCGGTTCCGCGCCTCGAGGAAGGCGCCGGCGCCGGGCTGCGCGCGCTCGCCATCGCCGTCTTCGACGCCCTTGATCGGCACCCTTGGGCGGCCTCCCACGTCACCGCGCCGGCCACGCTGGCGAACGCGCTGCGCCTGCTCGACCGCATCGGCACCCTTGTCGCACGGACCGGGCTGCCCGCCGAACGGCATTTCGCGGTCGCCACCGCGATCTCCTACTACATCACCGGCGTCAGCGCCCAGATCATCACCCCACGCGCCACCCTCGACGCGGCCACCAGCCGCGACGCCTACCTCGCGCAGACCGCCGAAAGCTGGGCAGAACTCGACCCCGCCGACTACCCCTTCCTGACGCGCACCACCACGGACCTGCGCGAGCACGACGACCGCGACCAGTTCATCACCGGCCTCGACCTGCTCCTGGACGGCCTGAACACGACCGCGGACCCGTGATGCCGCGCTTCAGGCGGTGCGGAACCCCGAAGGATGTGCCCAGTGCGCGCCCACGACCTGCTCGCCGCCTTTCCCGTGGTCGGTCTCGACTGCCCACCAGCACGGCACCACCGTGTTCCTGTCCAGCCACCTGCTGGCCGAGGTCGCCCGCCTGGCCACCCGCATCGGCATCCTGCACCACGGCCGCCTGATCGGCGAGCACGACGCCGACCACCTGGACCGGCACCGCCGCCGCCACCTGCGCCTGGCCACCCGCGACGACCACGCCGCCCGCGCGGTGCTCCGCGCCGACGGATGTTCATGTTCATCCTGGCCGACCCCGCCCGCGCCCGGGCGTTCGGCCTGCTCGGCGACAAGGCCCAGCTGTCCGGCGCCGGCGCCGACTGGTCCGGCTATCTCGCCCTGCTCGCCCAGGCCGTCGCGGTGGGCGGCCTGGGCCTCTACGGGATGATCGCGATCTGGCTGTTCGGCCGCGAGTTCAGCGACCACACCGCCACCGACCTGCTGGCCCTGCCCACCTCCCGCACCGCCATTGTGGCCGCCAAGTACACCATCGCCGCCCTCTGGGCACTGCTGCTGGCCTTGCTACTCGCCGGACTCGGTCTGCTGATCGGCACCTTGCTCGCCCTGCCCGGCTGGTCAGGGCCGACCGTGGGAGACGGCGTCGCACGCGTCGTGGCCGCGGCCGCGCTGACCACCACGCCATTGGCCCTGGCCGCCAGCGTCGGCCGCGGCTACCTGGCCGCCGTCGGCGTCCTGCTCGCCATCGTCTTCACCGCTCAGGTGATCGCCGCGCTCGGTTATGGCGCCGCCTTCCCCTGGTCGGTGTCCGCCCTGTACGCCCGCATCGCCGACCCCGGCCAGGACCCGCCTGGCCTCGCCGGACTGCTCCTGGTCACGGCCACCGGCGCGGCCGGAGCCGTCACGACCGCCCTCTGGTGGAACCGCGCCGACCATACCCGATGACGAGCACGCAGCCTGCGGGACAGAAGAGTGCTGCCCATACCCGCTGACCGGCAGTCGGCAAGATGCCACAAAGCTGGCCAGCGGTCGGCAGGATGCCACCCGCTCTCAGCGAGACTCAGGACGCCGAGCCGCGCTCGGCCAGGCCGGTCAGGCGGCACAGCGCGGTGAATCCGTCCTCGGTGCCGGGCCAGTGGCGGCGCACAGCCTGCAGCCCGGCGCGGCGGACCACCGAGCGCAGCACCGCCGTGACGATGATCGCGTCGTCGGCGTAGCCCAGGACCGGGATGAAGTCGGGCACAAGGTCGAGAGGCATGGCCAGGTAAGCGAGCAGCAGCCCCAGACGTACCCGCACCCCACGTGGCAGCTCGCGGTCGGCGGCCAGGCGGCGCACCAGCCGCAGCACGTCGGGCAGCAGCCGCAACGCCTCGCGCAGCAGCCCGCCGCGCGGCCGGAGGACTGCCAGCGCCGCGATCAGCGCCAGCCAGGTGACCAGCAGCGCGACGGCGACCCCGATCAGCAGATCCCATCCCCACCAGCCGGTCATGCCCGCTCCCCCGTTCCGTTCTCCGTCACGGGGAGACCGCTCTCGGTGGCGGGCACTTCGGCCGCAACCCGCGCCGGCACAGTGAGACCGCTCTCCGTGGCCGGGGACTCGGCCGCGAGCGCGTCCTGCTCGAAGGCGGCCAGGTCGGCTGCGGCCTCCTCGACCCCGGCTCGCGCCGCCGCGCCGGCCGGAGCGGCGAAATAGTCGCGGGCGGCGATCTTGGCCAGCCAGGAGCGGAAGCGCTCCAGGTCGGCCTCCGACTCCTCGACCTCGGCGTAGGTGGCCCTGCCGCGCTCCCGCTCGCGCGCCAGTTCCTGCCGGAAGGCCGGCAGGCGCTCCAGCACCTCGGCGTACTCGGCGTCTCGGGCGGCGTTGAATTCGCCGATGACCTGCCGCTCCTCGGCCTGATCGGTCATCGCCACGTGCAGGAGGCGGCCGGTGCCGCCCTGCTGACGCACCCGGTCGAGCAAGCGGCGTACCTGCCGCAGGGTCTGCTCATGTTCGGGCAGCAGGCACACCGACTGCTGCAGATACAGCGCGCCCAGCGAGCGCAGCTTGCGCCACACCTGCACCCGCAGCGTGGGGGCGGCTCCCGCCGTGGACACGCTGATCAACAACCAGCCCTGCTCGTCCGCGCTCTCCGTCACGCGCCCATGTTACATCCGTAACAATCAACAGCAACGAATAGCTCCGGCGTCACGGCTGGCTCTCCCTGATCGCCGAGTCGCGTCGCCGCCGCCATTCGCGGCCAAGCCGACACCGGCCGTTGTAAGCCGCCACCACGGGAATCCGCCCGGGTCAGAGACCGATCAGCAATAACACGCCGGCCACCACCAGCCCGGCCTCCACCGCCACGACGAACACCCCGTCGCTGACCCGGGCGACGATCTTCTTGCCCAGCCAGGCGCCGGCCAGCGTGGCCGGGGTCAGGGCCGCGCCGTAGGTCAGCACGCGCCAGCCGAGCAGATCTCCGGCACCATAAGCGGCGATCTTGGCCAGGTGCATGACCAGGGCGCTGGCCGCTTCGGTGCCGATGTAAGCGGCTCGCGTCAGGCCGTACGCCAGGAAGAACGGCGCGGTGAGCGGTCCGACCGAGCCCAGCAGCGCCGAGCCGAGACCGGAGGCCGCGCCGACCGCCGCGAAGGCCGGGTCGGCCGGCGAGCGGGGATGGGGACGCAGGCGCCGCCAGGCGACCACGACCAGCAAGAAGACGCCCAGCAGCCGCTTGAGCGGCCCCAGCGGAGCGTGCGCCAGCAGCAGGCCGCCGGCCACGGCCAGTGGAACGGCGCCGAGGGCGAACCAGCCCACCAGCGACCAGCGCAGCTCACGCCGATTGAACACGACGCGGGAGCCGTTGCTGGCCAGTTGGGCCAGCGTCAGCATCGGCACCGCCACGCGTAACCCGAACAACGCGGTGAAGACCGGCAGCAACAGCACCCCACCACCGAACCCGGCCACCGCCGAGACCACCGCCAGCACGAACGCCGCCGCGCACGCGGCGGCAAGCGTCAGCGCGAACCTGGCATCGATCATCGACGTCAGCGCGAACGTGCCGTCGATCACCGACGTCGGCACGAACGCCGCATCCGAGGCCGACGCGTACACGGCATCGATCACCACCGGGCTCAGCCCGTTACGGCATGGGCCAGCGCGAACCCGAACACGCCCGCGCCCAGGCCGCCGGCCACGCTGGCCACCACATTGGCCCAGGCGACGAAGCGAGCGCCATCCTGGGCCAGCCGCAGGGTCTCATAGCTGAAGGTCGAGTAGGTGGTCAGCGCGCCACAGAACCCGGCGCCGGCGAAGGCCATCACCGCGCCGTCGGCGGGCAGTCCGGCCAGGAAGCCCAGCAGCGCCGAGCCGGCCAGGTTGACGGTGAAGGTGCCCCACGGGAACAGGGAATCGTGGCGCGCCTGGACGAACCGGTCGGCCAGGTAACGCAGCGGCGCGCCGATCGCCCCGCCGAGAACGACCAGCGCCACTGTCAGCGGGCCGCCGCTCACTGGGCCGGCCCGCTGCTGGGGCGGCCGACATAGCGGATCACCTCGACCTCGTCCAAGATGACCAGCCCCTCAGAGATCAGCTCGTCCAGCTGCGGCAGGAAGGCCCGGATCCGTTCGGCGGCGTCGACGATGACGACCGACACCGGCAAGTCCCCCGACAGCGACAGGATGCGCGAGGTGTGGATGTGGTTGGAGGCCCCGTAGCCCTCCATGCCGCGAAACACGCTCGCGCCGGCCAGCCCGGCCGCATGCGCGCGATGGACGATCTCGTGATACAGCGGCTTGTGGTGCCAGGTGTCGGTGTCGCCGACGTAGATGGTCAGCCGTAGCGCCGCTCCGGCCAGTTTCATGCCCGCCTGCTCTTTCCGACGCACCAGCGGACCACGGCGCTGCCCGCCCATACCGCGGTCAAGGCCAGCACGGGGGTCAGCGCCAGGTACGCCAGCGCCATGCGAGCCGCGTCGCCCGCCAGCAGCTGGCTGGTCTCCAGGATGTACGTGGAGAAGGTGGTGAACCCGCCCAGCACGCCGACGCCCAGCAGCGGGCGCACCCATCCGGGCGCGGACCAGACCTCGGTGATGGCCACCATGAGCACCCCGATCAGCAGACACCCGACGGTGTTGACGGCCAGCGTCGTCCACGGAAAGGCCCCGGCCTGGCGCGGAAAGGCCACGCCCAGGCCGTAGCGGGCCAGCGCACCCGCCGCGCCGCCGAGCGCGATCACCCCCAGCGTCGCCCACGGAGCCCGGCGCAGCTCGGCACGCTGGGCGGCCACGCGCAGGTCGACATCGGCGTCCACGGGACGCTCCGTTTCGGGACGGGACATGAAGATCCTCCTACCAGCAGCACAAAACAACCTCTGGTAGGGACCGTTGGCGGCTGGGTGCCACGGTTACCCGCCACCTGGTCGGCGGCGAGGCGGTGGGCCCCACCACCGCGACCTCCCCCGGGGAGGTTCCCCTCGACTATACCGATCGGCCGAAACAGGACCCGGTAGTGGCCTCTCCTGCCGGCGCCTCCGCAAGACGTCAGGCCGCGGTGATGGTGGAGTTCCTCAAGGCCGCCCGCGACATGCGGCAGAAGCCGCTGGTGATCGCGCACCACGCGGCGCGGTCGGCGACCGGGCTCGGCGTGTGGGGGCAGGACACTCCGCGCGAGTTCCGCAACGGCAACAACACCGCCCCCGACGTGTACGTGGGCTTCGAGGGCGCCCCCGGGCACCAGGCCGGCCCGCTGAACGGCGGCGCCCGCGGCGGGTACGGCAACCACCCCACCTACGGCGGCTTCGACCAGATGACCGCGCGGGTCGGCGGCCTGTGGGACTCGCTGCTGGGCGAGGGGCGGCACTGGTGGATCACGGCCACCTCCGACTCGCACGTGCACTGGACCCGCGGCGGTTCGGACTTCTGGCCGGGCGAGTACAGCAAGACGTACGTGATGGCCCGCCAGGACTACGGCGACATCATGGACGCCCTGCGCAACGGCCGCATCTTCGTCACCACCGGGGACCTGATCACCGCTCTCGACGTCACCGCCGGCAACCAGGGCCGCCAGGCCACCGTGGGCGAGACGCTGGTGGTCAACCGGCGCAACCGCACCGACGTCGAGGTCGAGATCCGGTTCCGGCCGCTGGAGGGCAAGAACGGCAACGGCGACCGCCCGGAGGTGCGGCGCGTCGATCTCATCACCGGGCAGGTGAGCGGCGTGAGCGCCAACCTGGACGCCGACACCAACCCCACCACCAAGGTCGTGGCGCGCTTCGGCCCGGGCGACTGGCGTCGGCAGGGCCGGGACTACGTCATCCGGCACACGCTGAGCGACGTGCAGACCGACAGCTACCTGCGGGTACGCGGCACCAGCACCGACGAGATGGAGCCGGCGGCCGACGGCAAGGAGAGCCCGTGGCAGGACCTGTGGTTCTACTCCAACCCCGTCTTCGTCCGCGTCCGCTAGCCCGCCGGCCTTGGGCGGTCCCGTTCATCCGCGTCCGCTGACCCGCTCACCCCGGCCGGCCCGCTGACCTGGGGCGGTCCCGCGTACCACGCGGGGCCGCCCTCTCTTCGCACCAATCGCGGCGCCGGGGGTCTTTCAACTGGGGGTCTTTTCAACGGCTACGGGGCCGGGTTACGTTCGCGTTCGGCGAGACTCGGGGATCGTCTGCCTTCCCGTTCCTGTCCCACAGGGGGAATCCGAATGCGCAGAGTCATCACCATCCTGGTCACCGCGCTCTCCGTGACCATCGCCATGGCCGTGCCCGCCAACGCCGACGGCCTGGACGACGTCTTCGCCAAGCTGCTGGTCAAGCAGGTCAAGGGGACGAACGTCGCCAAGCACCTGCAAGCCCTGCAGGACATCGCCACCGCCCACGGCGGCATCCGCGCGACCGGCACCAGCGGCTACGACGCCTCCCGCGACTACGTGGCGAACAAACTGCGCAAGGCCGGATACAAGGTCACGCGGCAGCCGATCAACTTCGTCGAGAGCTGGGCCGAGAACGCCCCGCCGACGCTGGCGCTCACCGCGCCGAGCGCGAAGACGTACCTACCGAACGAGGACTTCTTCACCTTCCAGCCCTCCCCGTCGGGCGAGGTGACCGCGCCGGTCCAGGGCGTGGACCTCACGCTGCCACCCACCCCCACGCCGACCTCGACCAGTGGCTGCGAAGCGGCGGACTTCGCCGGGTTCGTGGCCGGACGTATCGCGCTCGTCCAGCGCGGCACCTGCCCGTTCGTCACGAAGGTGCAGAACGCGGCCGCGGCGGGTGCGACCGGGCTCATCATCTTCAACGAAGGCCAGCCGGGTCGTACTGACGCGTTCCCGTTGGACATCGGCGAGTGGCGGGGCGGGATCCCCATGGTGTTCGCCGACTTCGCCGTGGGCAACGAACTCGCGAGCACGCCGGGCGCGACCGTACACCTCAAGGTCGACGCCAACCTCGTGCTCGGCAGCACGGACAACGTGATCGCCGAGACCCGCTTCGGCGACCCGCGCAATGTCGTCATGGTGGGCGCGCACCTCGACAGCGTGACGGCGGGGCCCGGCATCAACGACAACGGCTCGGGCAGCGCGGCGATCCTGGAGGTCGCCGAGGAGATGGCGCTCTACCCGGTCAGGAACAAGGTCCGCTTCGCCTTCTGGGCGGCCGAGGAGATCGGGCTGCTCGGTTCCGATCAGTACGTCGGGTCGTTGTCGCAGGCGCAGCGGGACCGCATCCGGGTGTACTTGAACTTCGACATGGTGGCCACGCCGAACTACGCCTACAAGCTGTACGACGGCGACAATTCCGACAACGTCGGCTCTCCCGCCGGTCCGCCCGGTTCGGCCGAGATCGAGCAGCAGCTGGCGGCGTTCTACGGCTCCCGCGGCCTGCCCACGGTGGGCACGGACTTCGACGGGCGCTCGGACTACGGGCCGTTCATCGCGGTCGGGATCCCGGCCGGCGGCATCTTCACCGGCGCCGAGGGGATCAAGACGGCCGCTGAGGCGGCGCTGTTCGGCGGGACGGCCGGGGTCGCCTACGACGCCTGCTACCACCAGGCGTGCGACACCATCGCCAACATCAACGCCACAGCGCTGGACGTGGACACGGACGCCATCGCCGACTCCGTCGCCCGTTACGCGTTCAACCTCCGCTCCATCCCGCCGCGAGTGGCACCCGCGACCAGCCGTGCGCGCTTCACCCCGCCAACGTCAGCCTTCCTCGATGTGTTGACGCGAACGGGAGGAAAGGATACGTTCCGGTAGATTTCACGGTTGTCCAAGGGAAATCCGGTGAGATGCCGGTGCGGACGCGCCACTGTATCCGGGACGTAGATCCCGGGAGCCAGGTCGCTTGGGCCTCCGTGACCTCATTTGTTGGGACGCGTCATCCCTGAGGAGGCACTGATGAGTGGCCTGTCCGCTCCTACCGTCATTCCGTTCCCCCGTCTGCGGCTGTGGTTGCTGGCCGTACCGGTACTGCTGCTGGTCGCCTACCTGGTGCTGATGGACAACGGCGCCATCTCGCAGACGGGTGCGTACCTGCACGAACTCATGCACGACGGGCGTCACCTGCTCGGCGTGCCCTGCCACTAGACCTCGGCATGGTACGCACCCTGCTGGTCAGGGGCCTGCTTCTGGGCCTGCTGGCCGGATTGATCGCGGGCGGCTTCGCCTTCGCCTTCGGGGAACCGCAGGTGGACAGTGCCATCGCACTGGAACAGGCGCACGCCGCGCAGGAACCTGGCCATGACCACGGCGAGGAGGAACTGGTCGGCAGGCCAGGCCAGAAGGCCGGGCTCTTCCTCGCCACCGGCCTGTACGGACTGGCCGTGGGAGGGGTCTTCGCCCTGGTGTACGCGGGTCTGCGGGGCCGGGTCGGTCCCCGGTCGGAGGGCGGGCTGGCGCTCGCCGCCGCCGGGTCGGCGTTCGGGGCGATGATCCTCGTACCGTTCGTGAAATATCCGGCCAATCCGCCGGCTGTCGGAGACCCGGAAACGATCAACAGCCGGACCGCCCTCTATATCGTGATGATCCTTGTCGGCCTGGCCGCGATCGCGATCGCGGTGGCGACCGCGCGCCGGGTGACCGCCGGGCCATGGGCGCGGTGGGTCGCGGCCGGGGTCGCGTACCTGGTCCCGGTGGTCGCCGCGTGGCTGCTGCTGCCGACCGTGGACGAGGTGCCCGAGGGCTTTCCTGCCACGTTGCTGTGGCAGTTCAGGCTCGTGTCGTTAGGGACGCAGCTCGTCTTCTGGACGGCCTTCGGTGTGCTGTTCGGGTGGGTGAGCGACAGGGCGGCGCGGCGGGCGGCGGCCGTACCCGCGACTGCCGTCTCGCCGGGCTGAGCCGGCGTGCTGTTCGTCCGGCACGCCAGCACGCCGGGGATGCGGACCGCCTGCTTTCCCCTGGCCGATGAGGACGCCGACGCGGCGAGCCTGGCCAGAGCACACGGCTTGGCTTCGGTGGTGGCCGACTCGGCGGCGACCGGCTCGGCGCTGACCGGCTCGGTGGTGGCCGACTCGGTGGCGTGGGTCGCTCCCAGTGTCGCGGCGCGGCAGACCGCCGCCGCGCTCGGCCGGGAAGTGTGCGTGGTCGCCGCGCTCGCCGAGGCGGATCACGGCCGGTGGCGCGGCCTGCCGTACGGGCGGGTCGCGCGGGAGGAGCCGGACGCGCTGGCGAGCTGGCTGGCGGATCCGGACGCGGCGCCGCACGGCGGGGAGAGCCTGGCCGTGCTGGCGGCGCGGGTGGCCGGCTGGCTCGACTCGGTACGCGCGGAGCCCGAGGCGGTCGCCGTCTGCGACGCGGGCGCCATCCGGGCGGCCCTCGGCCATGCGCTGGGGCTGGACCCCCTGCGCGCCGCCCGTTTCGATCTCGCGCCGCTGTCCGTCACCGAACTGACCGTCACGCGAGGCGGCTGGCGGGTCGCCCACGTCAACCGGAAGATCCTGTCTTGAACGTACGGAAGGTCCTGTCTTGATCGTCTCGTATCCATTCAGCGCCGTCGTCGGGCTCGACGACCTGAAGCTGGCGCTGGTGCTCAACGCCGTCTCGCCCCGGGTGGGCGGTGTGCTGGTACGAGGTGAGAAGGGCACCGCCAAGTCCACCATCGTGCGCGCGCTGGCCGCCCAGCTTCCCCCGGTGAACGTGGTGCCCGGCTGCCGGTTCGCCTGCGATCCGGCCGCGCCCGACGCCGAGTGCCCGGACGGCCCGCACGAGCCTGATGCCCAAGGGCTTCGCCGTCCGGCCGCGTTGGTGGAGCTGCCGGTCGGCGCGTCGGAGGACCGCCTGGCCGGCTCGCTCGACGTCGAGCGGGCGCTGACGGAGGGGGTGAAGGCGTTCGAGCCGGGCCTGCTGGCGGCCGCGCATCGCGGCGTCCTGTACGTGGACGAGGTGAACCTGCTGCACGACCACCTTGTCGACCTGCTGCTGGACGCGGCGGCCCTGGGGACCTGTTACGTGGAGCGGGAGTCGGTCTCGGTCCGGCATCCGGCCCGGTTCCTGCTGGTCGGGACCATGAACCCGGAGGAGGGTGAGCTGCGGCCGCAGTTGCTGGACCGGTTCGGGCTGACGGTGGAGGTGAAGGCGTCCAGGGATCCGGTGGAACGCGCCGAGGTGGTACGACGCCGGCTGGCCTTCGACGCGGACGCCGAGAAGTTCGCGGCCCGGTGGGCGGCCGAGGAATCGGCGCTCGCGGCCAGGATCGCCCGGGCTCGCGGCCGGGTGTCCGGCGTGCGGCTGCCCGACGCGCGCCTGCGGCAGATCGCGACGGTGTGCGCGGCGTTCGAGGTGGACGGATTGCGAGCCGACCTGGTCACGGCGAACGCCGCCATCGCCCATGCCGCCTGGCATGGGCGCGAGAGGGTGACGACCGAGGATGTACGGGCGGCGGCCCGCCTGTCGCTGCCGCATCGGCGGCGGCGCGACCCCTTCGACGCGCCGGGGCTGGACGAGTCGCTGCTCGACGAGCTGCTGGAAAGCACGTCGGAGGACGACGATCCGGACGGTCCGGAGGGTCCCGATGGCGGGAATCCTGGCGCCTCTGGGCCTCCTGACGTCTCCGGGCCTGCTGACCATTCCGGGCCTGGGGAGGACGGCGGCCCGGCGAGCGCCGCGCCACCGGCGGGTGACGGAGAAACGCCGATGCGCGATCAGCCGACCGGTCCCTCCGACGGCCGGATGATGAATGACAGCCGCGTCCCGGATGATGGCCGCCTACCGAATGACGGCATGCCGGATGGCAGGGGATCGGCGAAGCAGCCGGCCGACGCCGGGCAGCCATCGGACTCCGAGGGCACACGCGAGCAGGAGCCGCCGGGCCGGGTGGCCGGGCTGGCGGCGCCGTACCGGGTGCCGTTGCTTCAGGTGCCAGGGATCGGCGAGGGCGTGGCGGGGCGGCGCTCGCGCTCACGCACCACACGCGGCCGGGCCACCGCCTCGCGCCGCCCCGGCGGACGGGTCCGCGATCTCCACATGCTGGCGACGGTGCTGGCGGCGGCGCCGCACCAGGTGAGGCGCGGGCGTACCGGTCCCGGGCTGGTGCTGCGCCAGGACGACCTGCGCGAGGTGGTGCGTGAGGGCAGGGAGGGCAACCTCGTGCTGTTCGTGGTGGATGCCAGTGGCTCGATGGCGGCTCGCCGGCGGATGAGCGCCGTCAAGACGGCGGTGCTCAGTCTGCTGCTCGACGCCTACCAGCGGCGCGACAAGGTCGGCCTGGTCACCTTCCGTGGCGCGGGCGCCGTGCTGGCGCTGCCGCCGACCTCGTCGGTGGAGGCGGGCGCGGCCCGGCTGCGCTCGCTGCCGACCGGCGGCCGTACCCCGTTGGCGGCCGGGCTCGTGCGGGCGGCGGAGGTGCTGCGCGTGGAGCGGCTGCGCGACCCCGCACGGCGGCCGCTGCTGGTGCTGGTGACCGACGGGCGGGTGACGGCGGGCGGCGATGTGGAACGGGCCGCCACCCTGCTGGACGGCACGGCGAGCGTGGTCGTGGACTGCGAGAGCGGCCCGGTGCGGCTGGGCCTGGCGGTCCGGCTGGCGGCACGGCTGCGGGCGCGCCTCGTCCCGCTCGACGCGCTCTCCGACCTGAGTTCGGTCGTACGCGATCACCGGAAGGCGGTCTGATCATGCCGCAAGGGAAGCCCGCCACCGTCCCCGACGACGGTCTCACGACCCGGCAGCGCCGGACGCGGCCGCTGCTGATCGTGCACACCGGGCCGGGCAAGGGGAAGTCGACGGCCGCGTTCGGGATGGCGTTGCGCGCCTGGAACCAGGGGTGGCCGATCGGGGTGTTCCAGTTCGTGAAGTCGGCCAAGTGGCGCATCGGTGAGGAACGGGCGCTCAAGGTGCTCGGCGACACGGCCGAGGGGGGCTCGGTGACCTGGCACAAGATGGGCGAGGGCTGGTCGTGGATCCAGCGTCCCGGCACCGAGGAGGATCACGCGGCCGACGCCCGTGAGGGCTGGGCGCAGATCAAACGCGACCTGGCGGCCGAGACGTACCGGTTCTACGTGCTGGACGAGTTCACCTACCCGCTGAAGTGGGGGTGGCTCGATCTGGACGACGTGCTGGAGACGCTCGCCGGGCGGCCGGGCAGCCAGCACCTGGTGATCACCGGCAGGGACGCGCCCGAGCGGCTGGTCGAACTCGCCGATCTGGTGACGGAGATGGGCAAGGTACGTCATCCCATGGACGCCGGGCAGAAGGGTCAGAAAGGCATCGAGTGGTAGTGCCGCGGCTGGTGATCGCCGCGCCTGCCTCGGGCAGCGGCAAGACGACCGTGGCCACCGGGCTGATGGCGGCGCTGCGGGCGCGCGGGCTGGCGGTCTCGCCGCACAAGGTGGGCCCCGACTACATCGATCCGGGCTATCACGCGCTGGCCGCCGGGCGTCCCGGGCGCAACCTGGATCCGTGGCTGGTGGGCGAGGAGCTGGTGGCGCCGCTGTTCCTGCACGGTGCGGCCGGGTGCGACGTGGCGGTGGTCGAGGGCGTGATGGGGCTGTTCGACGGCAAGGGCGACGGCGACTTCGCCTCCACCGCGCACGTCGCCCGGCTGCTGGACGCGCCGGTGGTGCTGGTCGTGGACGCGGCCCGGCAGAGCCGGTCGGTGGCGGCCGTGGTGCACGGGTTCGCCACGTTCGACCCGCGCGTACGGGTGGGCGGGGTGGTGCTCAACCGGGTGGCCTCGGATCGGCACGAGGAGCTGTGCCGGGCCGCGCTGAACGCGGCGGGCGTGCCGGTGCTCGGCGCGATCCGCCGCGACGACGCCGTCTCCACGCCCTCCCGCCATCTGGGTCTGGTGCCCGCCGCCGAACGTGAAGCCGAGGCCGTACAGGCCGTGGAACGGCTCGGCGCCCTGGTGGCGCGCTCCTGCGACCTGGACGGGCTGATGCGGCTGGCGACGACGGCGCCCCCGCTGACCGCCACGGCATGGGACCCCGCGACGGCGTCTGCCCTCACTGGCCCGGTATGGGACCCGACGAAGGAGAGCGCCGGCGTCGAGGAGAGAGCGCGCGTCGGAGAGGGTGTCGTCGTGGCGGTGGCGGGCGGGGCGGCCTTCACGTTCGGGTACGCCGAGCACGTCGAGCTGCTGCGCGCGGCCGGTGCGGACGTGGCGACCTTCGACCCGTTGCGCGACGAGAAGCTGCCGGACGGCACCGCCGCGGTGGTGCTCGGCGGCGGCTTCCCCGAGGTGTACGCCGCCGAGCTGGCCGCCAACGAGCCGCTGCGTGAGCAGGTGGCCTCCTTCGGCGGCTCGATCGCCGCCGAGTGCGCGGGGCTGCTCTACCTGTGCGAGGAGCTGGACGGGCGGCGTATGTGCGGGCGGGTGCCGGGCCGGGCGCGGATGACCGGCAGGCTCACGCTCGGCTACCGGGACGCCGTGGCCCTGAAGGATTCACCCCTGACGCGGGCGGGCGAGCGCTTCCACGGGCACGAGTTCCACCGGACCACGGTCGAGCACGGGGGCGAGCCGCTGTTCCGGAACCGGGGTGGCGGCACGGACGGACACGGCGACCCGCTGGTCACCGCGTCCTACCTGCACCTTCACTGGGCCGGATCGCCGGCCCTCGCTCACCGGCTCGTGTCGTCCTCCAGGTCCCCTTCGGTCTTGAGATAGACCTCCTGCAGACCGCGCAGGATCTCCGGGTCCGGGTGCTCCCACATGCGACGTTCGGCGGCCTCCAGGAGCCGTTCGGCGATCCCGTGCAGCGCCCACGGGTTGGACCGGGCCATGAACTCCTGGTTCTCCCGGTCCAGCACGTACGTCTCGGCGAGCTTGTCGTACATCCAGTCCGCCACCACGCCCGTCGTGGCGTCGTAGCCGAACAGGTAGTCCATGGTCGCGGCCAGCTCGAAGGCGCCCTTGTAGCCGTGCCGCCGCATCGCCGCCAGCCAGCGCGGGTTGACCACCCTGGCGCGGAAGATCCGTGAGGTCTCCTCCGACAGGGTGCGGGTGCGCACAGCGTCGGGGCGGGTGCTGTCGCCCACGTACGCGGCCGGGGCCCGGCCGGTGAGCGCGCGGACGGTGGCGATCATGCCGCCGTGGTACTGGAAGTAGTCGTCGGAGTCGGCGATGTCGTGCTCGCGCGTGTCGACGTTCTTGGCGGCCACGGCGATCCTGCGGTAGGCGTCCTCCATCTGCGGGCGCGCGGCCACGCCGTCGAGGTCGCGGCCGTAGGCGTAGCCGCCCCACACCGCGTACACCTCGGCCAGGTCGGCGTCGTCGCGCCAGTTGCGGCTGTCGATCAGCGGCAGCAGCCCGGCCCCGTAGGCGCCCGGCGCGGAGCCGAAGATCCGCATCGTGGCGTGGCGTTCCTCGCCGCCGGTCGCGGTCACGTGGGCGCGTACGTAGTTGTGCTCGGGCGGCTCCTCCAGCCCGGCGGCCAGCCGTACGGCGTCGTCCAGCATGGCCACCACGTGCGGGAACGCGTCGCGGAAGAAGCCGCTGATGCGGACGGTCACGTCGACGCGCGGCCGGCCCAGCTCGGCGAGCGGGATCGGCTCCAGGTCCGTGACCCGGCGCGACGCCTCGTCCCATACGGGGCGGATGCCGAGCAGGGCCAGCACCTCGGCCACGTCGTCGCCGGCCGTACGCATGGCGCTGGTGCCCCAGACGGACAGTCCCACCGAGCGGGGCCAGTCGCCGGTGTCGGCGCGGTAGCGCTCCAGCAGAGATTCGGCCATCGCCTGGCCGGTCTCCCAGGCCAGGCGGCTGGGCACCGCCCGGGGATCGACGGAGTAGAAGTTACGGCCGGTCGGCAGCACGTTGATCAGGCCGCGCAGCGGCGATCCGCTCGGCCCGGCGGGCACGTAGCCGCCGTCGAGGGCGTGCAGGACGTGGTCGAGCTCGTCGGTCGTCCGGGCCAGGCGCGGGACCACCTCCGTGGCGGCGAACGCGAGCACCCGCGTGACGAGCTCGCGCCGATCGGCGGGCAGCGTGCGAGCGACCTCCTCGGCCGCCTCCGGTGCCCAGCCTCGCTCCTCCATCGCCTCGACCAGGGCACGAGCGGTCGCCTCGGCCCGGTCCGCCTCGGCCAGCCCCGCCGTGCCGTCCTCGGCCAGGCCGAGCGCCTCACGTAAGCCGGGCAGGGTCTCGCGGCCCGACCACATCTGCCTGGCGCGCAGCATGGCCAGCACCAGGTCCACCCTGACCTGCCCGGCCGGCGCCTGGCCGAGCACGTGCAGGCCGTCGCGGATCTGCGCGTCCTTCACCTCGCAGAGCCAGCCGTCCACGTGCAGGATGAAGTCGTCGAACTCGGTGTCGTGCGGCCGATCGGCCAGCCCGAGGTCGTGGTCGAGCCGGGCGGCCTGGATCAGTGTCCAGATCTGGGCGCGGATCGCCGGGAGCTTGGCCGGGTCCATGGCGGCGATGGTGGCGTGCTCGTCCAGGAGCTGTTCCAGCCGGGCGATGTCGCCGTATGTCTCCGCCCGCGCCATCGGCGGCACCATGTGGTCCACCAGCACCGCGTGCGCCCGCCGCTTGGCCTGGGTGCCCTCGCCCGGATCGTTGACCAGGAACGGGTAGATCAGCGGCAGGTCGCCGATGGCCGCGTCGGTGCCGCACGAGGCGGACATGCCGGCCGACTTGCCCGGCAGCCATTCCAGGTTGCCGTGCTTGCCCACGTGCACCATCGCGTGCGCGCCGAACTCGGCCGACAGCCAGCGGTAGGCGGCCAGGTAGTGGTGGCTGGGCGGCAGGTCGGGGTCGTGGTAGATGGCGATCGGGTTGTCGCCGAAGCCGCGTGGCGGCTGGACCATGACCACCACGTTCCCGGCGCGCAGCGCCGCCAGGACGATGTCGCCGTCATGGACGAAGAGCTCGCCGGGCGGGGGTCCCCAGTGCCGCTCGATCCCGGTGCGCAGGCCGGCGGGGAGTGTGCGGTACCAGCGTTCGTAGGAGGCGGCGGAGATGCGTACCGGGTTGCCCGCCAGGTGCTCCTCGGTCAGCCAGTCCTGGTCCTGGCCGCCCGCGGCGATGAGCGCGTGGATGAGCGCGTCGCCGTCCTGCTCGGCCACGCCGGGGAAGCCCTCGCCCAGGTCGTAGCCCGCTTCGGCGAGCCGGGCCAGCAGCCGTACGGTGCTGGCGGGGGTGTCCAGCCCGACGGCGTTGCCCACGCGCGAGTGCTTGGTCGGGTACGCCGACAGCATCACCACCAGCCGCCGCCCGCCGGGCGGGGTGTGGCGCAGCAGCCCGTGGCGTACGGCGATGCCCGCCACCCGCGCGGCCCGCTCCGGGTCGGCGACATAGACGGTCAGCCCGTCCGGATCGATCTCCTTGAAGGAGAACGGCACCGTGATGATCCGCCCGTCGAACTCGGGGATGGCCACCTGCGAGGCGGCGTCCAGCGGCGACAGGCCGTCGTCGTTGTCCTCCCACGCCTGCCTGGACGTGGTCAGGCACAGACCTTGCAGGATCGGCACGTCGAGCGCGGCCAGCGCGCCCACGTCCCACGCCTCGTCGTCCCCGCCCGCGCCCGCCGTCGCGGGACGCGAGCCGCCCGCCGCCAGCACGGTCACCACCAGCGCGTCGGCGGCCCGCAGGGTCTCCAGCAGCTCGGGTTCGGCGGTGCGCAACGAGGAGCAGAACACCGGCAGCGCCTGCCCGCCCGCCTCCTCGACGGCGGCGCAGAGCGTCTCGACGAAGGCCGTGTTGCCCGCCATGTGGTGCGCCCGGTAGTAGAGCACCCCGATCACGGGCCCCTCGTGTGACCGTGCCTCGCGCTCCAGCCGCCCCCAGGACGGCGTGGGCGCCGGCGGCGCGAACCCGCGCCCGGTCAGCAGGACGGTGTCGGACAGGAAGGCGTGCAGCTCGGTCAGGTTGGCGGGCCCGCCGTGCGCCAGGTACGCGTGCGCGTCGGCGCAGACGCCGCCGCTCACCGTGGACAGCTCCATCAGCTCGGCGTCCGGCGCCTGCTCGCCGCCCAGCACCACGACCGGACGGGGCCCGGCCAGCAGCGCGTCGAGCCCCTCCTGCCAGGCGCGGCGACCGCCGAGCAGCCGTACGACGACCAGGTCGGCCCCCTCCAGCAGGCCGGGCAGATCGTCGGGGTCGAGCCGGGCGGGGTTGCCCAGACGGTAGGCGGCGCCACAGGCACGCGCGCTCAGCAGGTCGGTGTCGGAGGTGGAGAGCAGCAGGACGGTATGGCTGTCGCCAGGCACGGCACGATCCTCCCTCGGGGTCCTCGCCCCGGTCGTGGGTGTCGCGACGGCAGGAGTCTCCTGGCTCCCGGATCAGCGCTCACCCCGGCCTTCCCACCCGTTGCCGGGCAGTGGCCTGCGGTGGGGTTCGCTCCCCGGTCACAGTGGCGGGACCGCGCCGGATTCGCACCGGCTTCCTCCCTTTGCCATCGCCTACCCAGGAGCCTACGGCAGGAGCAACCTCCACCAGAAGTGGCGTTACCATCCTCATCGTGTCCATAGCCGACTTTTCCGGACGGGTCCGGCCCGACGCCTGTCCGGGAGCGCTCCAGGTGCACGAGGCCGCCGACGGCCCGCTGGCCCGGGTCCGCCTGCCCGGCGGCGCGGTCTCCGGCGTCCAGCTCCGCGAGCTGGCGGCCTGCGCGGCGGAGCTGGGCTCCGGGGTGGTCGAGCTCACGTCGCGGGCGAACGTACAGGTGCGGGGCCTGCGCGCGCCGGCCGTCTTCGCCGAACGGATCGCCGGCGTCGGGCTGCTGCCCTCGGCCGCGCACGAACGGGTACGCAACATCGTCGCATCGCCGCTCGGCGGCCGCGGTCCTGCGGGTTTGGTGGACACGCAACCCCTGGTCGAGGCCCTGGACCTGGCGCTGTGCGCGCGGACCCGGCTGGCCGGGCTGCCAGGGCGCTTCCTGTTCGCGCTGGACGACGGCACAGGTGACACGCGGCCGCTGGCCGCCGATGTCACTCTCGTGCCTGCGGCAGTGAATGATGACGCCTGGGCGGCACTGCCCGACGGCGCGGTGGCGGGCGGTGACGCCTGGGTGTCACTGCTGCTGGCGGGCGTGGACACCGGGCTTGTCGTGCCTCGTGACGCGGCGGTCGGGCAGATGATCGCCGCCGCCGAGGCGTTCCTCGACGAACGGGAGCGCGGGCTTTCCGATCGTGACCGGGGCGCGTGGCGGATCGCGGAGTTAGCGGACGGTCCCGCCCGAATCGCCGCCCACCTCGGCGTTGCGGGCGAGCGTGCGACGACCGCTCTGGACGCATCCTCTCCCCGCTCGGCCCATCGTCCCGGACCTGTCGATCAGCGGGACGGCCGCGTGGCGCTGGAGGCCGTGGTGCCGCTCGGGCGGCTGTCCGCCGCTCAGGTACGCGCTGTCGCCGACACCGCCGACGACGGCGGGGCGGTTCCCGTACGGCTGACGCCGTGGCGGACGGTCGTCCTGCTGGACCTGTCCCCCGCCGCGGCCGAGACGGCGGTGCGGCAGCTGTCCGCGGCAGGGCTGGTGACCGATCCGGCGTCGCCCTGGGTCGGGGTGAGCGCCTGCACCGGACGTCCCGGCTGCGCCAAGTCGCTGGCGGACGTGCAGGAGGACGTACGGCGGTGGGTGGCGACCCTGGACGCGCCCGCTGCGACGCCGGTGCATTGGGCGGGTTGCGAGCGGCGCTGCGGGCTGCCCCGCGGCCGGGTGGTCCAAATGGTGGCCACCGCCGACGGCTACGAGGAACGACCGCTTTGATGGCGGTCAGCTTCGACCGATACGAGGAAAGGCAGCAGTGACCGACTACCTGCGCGACGGCGCCGAGATCTACCGGCGCTCATTCGCGACCATCCGTGCCGAGGCCGACCTCACCGGGATGCCCCCGGATGTGGCCCAGGTGGCGGTGCGGATGATCCACGCGTGTGGCATGACCGACCTCGTCGCCGACCTGGACTGGTCGCCTTCGGTGGTCGTCCGGGCCCGCGAGGCGCTGCGGCGCGGCGCGCCCGTGCTGTGCGACGCGCAGATGGTCGCCTCCGGCGTCACCAGGCGCAGGCTGCCCGCCGGCAACGACGTGGTGTGCACTCTGGGCGAGCCAGGCGTGCCGGAGCTGGCCGAACGCCTCGGCACCACACGCAGCGCCGCCGCCCTGGAGCTGTGGCGCGACCGGCTGGACGGCGCCGTGGTGGCGATCGGCAACGCCCCGACCGCCCTGTTCCGGCTGCTCGAACTGGTCGCCGACGGGGCCGGCAGGCCGGCGGCGGTGCTCGGCGTGCCGGTCGGCTTCATCGGCGCGGCCGAGTCCAAGCGGGCCCTGGCGGACAGCGACCTGGAATACCTGGTGGTGCACGGGCGCCGCGGCGGCAGTGCGATGACGGCGGCGGCGGTCAACGCCATCGCGAACGAGACGGAGTGACGGCGATGACGGGACGGCTGTACGGGGTCGGACTGGGCCCGGGAGACCCTGAGCTGGTCACGGTCAAGACGGCCCGGCTGATCGGCGAGGCGGACGTGATCGCGTACCACGCCGCCAGGCACGGCCGCAGCATCGCCCGCTCGATCGCGCTGCCGTACCTGCGGGAGGGGCAGATCGAGGAGTTGCTGCTGTACCCGCTGACCACGGAGACCACCGACCACCCCGGCGGCTACCAGGGCGCGCTGGACGACTTCTACGCCGACTGCGCCGAACGGCTGGCCGCGCACCTGGACGCGGGCCGGATAGTGGTCGTGCTGAGCGAGGGCGACCCGCTGTTCTACGGCTCCTACATGCACATGCACAAGCGGCTGGCCCACCGCTATCCGACCGAGGTGGTGCCGGGCGTGACCTCGGTCAGCGCCGCCTCCGCCGTGCTGGGGCGGCCGCTGGTGGAGCGGGACGAGGTGCTGACCGTACTGCCCGGCACGCTGCCCGCCGAGGTGCTGGCCGAGCGGCTGCGCGGCACCGACTCGGCGGCGGTGCTGAAGCTGGGCAGGACGTTCGAGAACGTCCGCGACGCCCTGGCCGAGGCCGGGCGGCTGGACGACGCCTGGTACGTCGAGCGCGCCACCATGGGCGCCGAACGCGTCGCGCCGCTCAAGGACGTGGACGCCGACGGCGTTCCGTACTTCTCGCTGGCCCTGCTCGCCAGCCCGGCCGAGCGCACCTTCGTCCCCGAGCCCTCATCGACCGAGGGGCGCGGCGAGGTGACCGTCATCGGTCTCGGCCCGGCCGGGCGGCCGTGGCTCACGCCGGAGGCACAGGAGGCCCTCGCCGCGGCCACCGACCTGGTCGGCTACGGCCCGTACGTGGACCGGGTGGCGCCCAACCCGCGCCAGCGCCGCCACCGAACCGACAACCGGGTCGAGGCCGAACGCGCCAGGCACGCGCTGGAGCTGGCCGCGGCGGGCGCGCGGGTGGCCGTGGTGTCCTCCGGCGATCCCGGGGTGTTCGCCATGGCCAGCGCGGTGCTGGAGGAGGCGGCGGCCGGGTTCCCCGACGTGCCGGTACGGATCGTGCCCGGCCTGACGGCCGCGCAGGCGGTGGCCAGCAGGGCGGGGGCGCCGCTCGGCCACGACTACTGCGTACTGTCGCTGTCGGACCTGCTCAAACCGTGGGAGGTGGTGGCCGACCGGCTGACCGCGGCCGCCAAGGCCGACCTGGTGCTGGCGCTGTACAACCCGGCCTCGCGCAGCCGTACGTGGCAGCTCGCCGCCGCGCGTGACCTGCTGCTGGAGCATCGCGACGCGGCCACTCCGGTGGTGATCGGCCGCGACGTCGGCGGCGCACAGGAGAGCGTCACCGTCACCACGCTCGGCGAGCTCGACCCGGCCCAGGTGGACATGCGCTGCCTGCTGATCGTCGGCTCCTCCACGACCCGGGTCACCGCTCGCGGCGTCGTCTACACCCCCCGCCGCTACCCCTGAGCCCAGAGCGCCGCCGCGTTCACGGTCTCCACCAGGCGGACACCCGTCGGCAGCGGCGGCCGGTCCACCATGATCACCGGTAGCCCCAGCTCGCGGGCCGCGACGAGCTTGGCGGCCGTGAGCCGGCCGCCGCTGTCCTTGGTGACCAGCACGTCCAGACGGTGCTCGCGGATGAGGGCCAGCTCGCCCTCGACCGTGTAGGGCCCACGGTCGAGCAGTACGTGTACGTGGGGCGGGACCGGCGATTCGGGCGGATCGACGGACCTGGCCAGCAGCCACACCCCGGCCAGCCCGGTGAAGACGGGCAGACTCCGGCGCCCGGTAGTGAGAAACACCCGCACCGGCCCGGCCGACTCGGCGAGGCGGGTGGCGGCGGCCTGCAGGGAGTCGACGCGCTGCCAGGTGTCGGCTGGTCCCTGCGGCCAGCCCGGTCGGCGCAGGACGAGGAGCGGCACGCCCGTGCGCGCCGACACCTCGGCCGCCGAAGCCGTCATCCGCGCCGCGAACGGGTGGGTGGCGTCCACCATGGCGTCGATCCGCTCGGCGGCCAGCCACGTGGCCAGCCCGTCCGGCCCGCCGAATCCGCCCGCGCGCACCTCGCCGACCGGCAGCCTCGGGTTCGTCACCCGCCCGGCCAGCGACGACACCACGTGCACGCTCGGGACGTCGGCCAGCTCGGCGGCCAACGCCCGCGCCTCCGCCGTGCCGCCCAGGATCAGAACCCGTCTCATGCCGCCATCCTGCGCGCCTGCGCTGTGCCGCTGCCCCTGCGGCACCGCCTGCCCTGCCGCAGGGGCAGCGCGATCAGGTCCCGTCGCATGATCGTTCCCGCTCCGCGCTGTACAGGTGGCTGTCGGGAAACTGTGTCGCCGACAGCGCCCGGCCGACGACGATCACCGCGGTGCGGCGGATCCCGGCCTCGTGGACCTGCTCGGCGATGTCCCTCAACGTGCCGCGCAGAACGACCTCATCGGCCCGGCTCGCCCGCGCCACCACCGCGACCGCGCAGTCGGCCCCGTAGGAGGGCAGCAGCTCCGCCACCACCGCGTCGATCCGCTGTACGGCCAGGTGCAGCACCATCGTGGCACGGCTGGCGCCCAGCGTGGTCAGGTCCTCGCCGTCGGGCATCGGCGTGGCCCGCGCCGACGTACGGGTCAGGATGACCGTCTGGCCGACACCGGGCACGGTCAGCTCCCTGCCCAGCGCGGCCGCCGCCGCCGCGAACGCCGGAACGCCCGGCACCACCTCGTACGGCACGCCGAGCACGTCCAGCCTGCGCATCTGCTCGGCCACCGCGCTGAACACCGACGGGTCCCCCGAGTGCAGCCGCGCCACGTCCATGCCCTTGGCGTGGGCGGCGGCCAGCTCCGCGACGATCTCGTCGAGCGTCAGGTTCGCGGTGTCCACCAGCCTGGCGTCTGCCGGGCAGGACTCCAGCAGTTCGCGGGGTACGAGCGAGCCCGCGTACAGGCAGACCGGCGACGATTCCAACCGCCGCAACCCCCGCACCGTGATCAGATCCGCGGCACCGGGGCCAGCCCCGATGAAGTACACGGTCACGACACGTCCTCCCTGACGATCGACCACACGGTCACCGGCATCGCGGCCCGCCAGCCGGTGAACCCGCCGACGGGCGCGGCCCGCTGCACGGACAGGCGCACCAGATCGCCGCCCAGCCGGGCGTACCATCCGGCGACGAGGGACTCCGACTCCAAGGTCACGGCGTTCACCACGAGCCTGCCGCCGGGCCGCAGCGCCGCCCAGCAGGTCTCCAGCATTCCGGGCGCGGTGGCGCCGCCGCCGACGAACACCGCGTCCGGCGCGGGCAGGCCCTCCAGCGCCACCGGCGCTCGCCCCTCCACGACGCGCAGGGCGGGAACCCCGAGCCGGTCGGCGTTGCGGCGGATGGCGGCGACGCGATCGGCCCTGCTCTCGACCGCCACGGCGGCGTTCGACGGGTGGGCGCGCAGCCATTCGACGGCGATGCTGCCCGCGCCCGCGCCCACGTCCCACAGCAGTTCGCCGGGCAGCGGCGCCAGCCGTGACAGGCTGACGGCCCGGACCTCGCGCTTGGTGAGCTGCCCGTCATGCTCGAAGGCCGTGTCCGGCAGTCCGGGCACGCGAGCGAACGGCTCGGCGCCGGGTCCGGCGACGCACTCGACCGCGATCACCTGCAACACCGATGTCGCTCCCGCCCATTTCTCGGCCGTTCCCGTCCGGATGGACTCCGACGCCGCGCCCAGGTCCGACAAGACCGTCATCGGGCTCGGACCGTACCCGAGCCCGGTCAGCAGCCCCGCCACCAGAGCCGGGGCGTCCCGACCGGCGCCCAGCACCAGGACCCGGCGCCCGGGAAGGATCGCGGCGTTCAGCGCGGCCAGCGGGCGGCCCACCAGGCTGACCACGTCCACCTGCTCGACCGGCCAGCCCAGCCGAGCGCACGCCAGCGACAGCGACGACAGATGCGGCAGCACCCTGACCCGGGCCGCGCCGAGCAGCCGCACCAGGGTGGAGCCGATGCCGTAGAACATCGGATCGCCGCTGGCCAGCACGCACACCTGGCGATCGGCGTACCGCTCCATGAGCTCGGGCAGCGCGGGCAGCAGCGGCGAGGGCCAGGCCACCCGCTCAGCACCGGACCGGGGCACGAGGCCGAGTTGGCGGGAGGCGCCCATGAGCACCTCCGCCGCCTCCAGTACGCGTCGCGACTCCGCCGGCAGGCCGTCCCAGCCGTCCGCGCCGATGCCGACGACGGTGATCACACGTTGCCCAGCACGCGCGTCACCTGGATCTCCACCACCACCCGCGCCGGATTGGGCCGGGGCGGCTTGTAGCGGGCGGTGTAACGGCGCTCGGCGTCGGCCACCTGCTCCGGTTCGGTACGCACCACGGCCCGCCCCTCCAGCGTCGACCACCGCCGGCCGTCCACCTGGCTGAGCGCGACCAGCGCGCCGTCCGCTCCGATGAGCCGGGCTTTGTACGAGGAACCGGAGGTGATCACCCGGGCGACGCCGGTCTCCAGATCCAGCGTCGCGCCGACCGGCACCGCGTGCGGCGGCCCGCCGGAACGCGCCGTTGAGAGCGTGCACAGGTGCCGTTCCTGCCAGAACGCGGCGAAAGCGGCGCCCTGCTCGACCAGATTCACGAGCCTCCTCGAGGGAATTGCGGAGGCATATCGTATATCCAGCTCTCTGGCAGACTCGTGCGGGTGAAGCGGCTACTCATCATCGGCATCGGCGCCGGAGATCCCGACCATCTCACTCTGCAGGCGGCCAAGGCCATCTCCGCCACGGACGTGTTCTTCATCGTCGACAAGGGCGAGGTCAAACAGGATCTCGTACGTCTCCGGCTGGACCTGATCGACCAGCACGGCCGCCCGCCGTACCGGATCGCCGAGGCCCGCGACCCCGAGCGCGACCGCACCACCCCCGCCTACACCGCCGCCGTCGAGGACTGGCGCTCCCGCCGCGCGCTGGCCTGCGAGGCGCTGATCCGTGAGGAGCTGAAGGAGGGCCAGACGGGGGCGTTCCTGGTGTGGGGCGACCCGGGCGTGTACGACAGCACGCTGACCATCGTCGAGGAGATCCTCCAACGCGGAAACGTCACGTTCGACTACGAGGTGATCCCAGGGGTCAGCAGCGTGGCCGCGCTCACCGCCCGCCACCGCACCAGCCTCACCCAGGTCGGCCGCCCCGTGCACCTGACCACCGGCCGCCGCCTGGCCGAGGACGGCCCGTCCGCCGACGATGTCGTGGTCATGCTGGACGCCCACTGCTCCTTCGCCGGCCTCGACGACTTCCACATCCACTGGGGCGCCTATCTGGGCAGCCCCGACGAGATCCTGGTGTCCGGCCCGGTGGCCGAGGTCGGCGACCGGATCCGCGAGCTTCGCGCCGAGGCCAGGGCCCGCAAGGGCTGGATCATGGACACCTACCTGCTGCGCCGCCTTCCTCGTACGGACAGTTGAGTCAAAGCAGCGCATCGGCGGTGATGGGCAGTTCGCGGACGCGGCGGCCGGTGGCGTGGAAGACGGCGTTGGCGATGGCGGGCGCCACGCCGGTGTACACGACCTCGCCGAGGCCCTTGACGCCGATGGGGTCGGCCTCGCGGTCGTCACCGTCGAGGTAGATCGCGCGCAGGGAGGGCACGTCGGCGTTGACGGGGACGAGGTAGTCGGCGAGGTTGGCGTTGACGATCCGGCCGTCGCGAGGATCGGTGACCGTGTGCTCCAGCAGGGCGGCGCCGATGCCGCCGACCATCCCGCCGATCGCCTGGCTGTCGGCGAGTTTGGGGCTGATGATGCGTCCCGCGTCGTAGACGCCGAGCATCCGCCGGATGCGGACCAGGCCGAGACGGTGGTCGACGGCGACCTCGGCGAACGTGGCGTTATAGGCATACATCGAGAAACGACTCTCTCCCGGGGTGAAGGAGCCGAGCGTTTCGAGGTGGGTGCGGTTGTTACGGGCAAGGAGCTGCTGGTACGTCTCCCCGCGCGCGGAATCGCCCTTCACGTGCAGCCGGCCGTCACCGGCCACGACGTCGCCCGCGTCGACGCCGTGCAGCGGCGACCGCTCATCCGCGACGGCCAGCTCGACGGCCTGACGGCGCAGCTTGTCGCAGGCGTCCTGGACGGCGGAGCCGACGCTGGCCATGGTCATGGAACCGCCGTGGGGCGGGGTCGGCGGCATGATGGAGTCGCCGAGCCGGAAGGTCACGGCGCTCACGCTCAGCCCGAGGGCGTCGGCGGCGACCTGGGTCATGGAGGTGTACGTGCCGGGTCCCATGTCGCTGGACGCGGCTTCGACCAGGGCGCTCCCCCGGGCGTCGAGCCTGGCCCGCGCCTGGGCCGCGCCGCGCTGGGTGTCATAGACGCCGGCGGCCATGCCCATGCCGATCAGCCAGTCGCCGTCGCGGGTGGAGCGCGGCTTGGGGTCACGCCGGTCCCAGCCGAATTCGCGGGCGCCGACGGTGTAGCACTCGCGCAGCCGCCGGGTGGAGAACGGCCGCCCCGTCGCGGGATCGTCGTCGGGTTCGTTGCGCCGGCGTAGCTCGATCGGGTCGAGGCCGAGCTCGTGGGCGAGTTCGTCCATCGCCGACTCGACGATGTAGGAGGTGGTCGAGTGGCCGGGGCCGCGCATGTACAGCGGAGTGTTCACATCCAGCGGCACCCTCTCATACGTCTGCGAGACGTTGGGCATGCTGTAAAGCATCTGCCCGGTCGTCAGGACGCCCTCCTGGTAATCCTCGTGCGTGGAGGTCTCGGCCCTGATGTCGTGCGTCATGGCGAGCAGGCGCCCCCGCCGGTCGCCGCCCAGCCGCACCTTGTACTCATAGGCGGGCCGGTAGCCCGTCCCGAAGTACTGCTGCCTGCGGGCCAGGACGAGTTTGACCGGGCGGCCGGTCTCGCGGGCGGCCAGGGCCGCGATGGTGACGTGCGGCCAGGCCCGCAGGCCGCTGCCGAACGCGCCGCCGACGAACGGCGAGATGACCCGCACCGACTCCTTCGGCATGCCGAACACGGCGGCGAGCTCTTCCTGGGTGCCGTTCACCCACTGGGTCTTGTCCCATACCGTGAGCCGATGGCCGTTCCAGCGGGCGATGGTGGCGTGCGGCTCCATCGCGTTGTGATGGTTGCGGGCGGTACGGTACGTCATCTCCATCCGTACGTCCGCCGAGCGCAGGGCCTGCTCCGCGTCACCCCGCGCGTAGGTCACGGGCTTGTTCGTCCGGTGACCGGCCAGGCCGGTCGACGGTTTCTCGGCGGCGTAGCGGACCTCGACCAGGTGGGCCGCGTGCTGCGCGGCCTCGAGCGTGGTGGCCACCACGACGGCGACCGGCTGACCGAAGAAGCGCACCCGATCGTCCTGGAAGACGTGCAGCCGCTCACCGCCCTCCGGGTTGTTCGATCCCGCGTTGGGACGGTAGGCGAGCTTGGGCGCGTTGAGGTGACTGATCACCTTCAGGACGCCGGACTGACCGAGGGCGGCGCGCGCGTCGAGGCCGGTGATGCGGCCTCGCCCGACGCCGCTGTCGACGATGGCGGCGTACACCACGCCCTTGATGTCATGCTCGGCGGCGTACGTCGCCCGCCCGGTCACTTTCAGCCGCCCATCCACCCGGGACAGCGGCGCCCCCACGGCTCGCCGGCTCATTCGCTTCCTCCCACGATGCGCAGTTGCCGTTCGACGGTACGTTTCAGCAGTTCGACCTTGAAGCGGTTGTGCGCGAGCGGGCGGGCCCCATCCGCCGCGTGCTCGGCCGCCTCAGTCCACAGCGCCGGCGACGGCCGCTCACCGATGAGGCGGCGTTCGACGGCGGGCAGCTTCCACGGCACGGTGCCCACGCCTCCGGCGGCGACCTTCGCCTCCCGGATCACCCCGCCCTTGACGTGCAGCGCGACCGCCGCCGAGGTCAGCGCGAACTCGTACGACTGCCGGTCACGCACCTTGAGGTAGCCGGACCTGAGCGGACGCGGCAGGGCAGGAAGCTCCACGGCGGTGATCAGCTCGCCGGGCCGCAGGCCCTGTTCCCGGTCCGGGGTGCCGCCCGGCCGCAGCAGGAAGTCGGCGAAGGCGACGCCGCGCTCCCCGTCCGGGCCCCGCAGGCGCACACTCGCCTCCAGCGCCGCGAACGCCACGGCGACGTCGGAAGGGTGGGTGGCCACGCACTGGTCGGAGCCGCCCATGATCGCGTGAGCGCGGTTGAACCCCTCCAGCGCCGCGCATCCCGAGCCGGGCTCGCGCTTGTTGCAGGGCGCTGTCACGTCACGGAAGTACGTACACCGGGTGCGCTGCATGATGTTGCCGCCGATGGTGGCCATGTTGCGCAGCTGAGCCGACGCGCTCAGCTCCAGCGCCTGCGACACGACCGGGAAGGTGGCCCGCACCTTGGCGTCGGCGGCGGCCTCGGCCATCGAGACCAGCGCGCCGATGCGCAGGCCCCCGCCCGCGGTGGCGGTGACCTCCCCCAGAGGCAGGGCGCTGATGTCGACCAGCGCGCCGGGGCGCTCGACGCTCTCGCGCATCAGGTCGACCAGGGTGGTGCCGCCGGCGATGTAGCGCCCGCCCCGCCGCCCGGCGGCAAGGGCTCCCTCGAGGTCGGAGACCTTGGTGTAGGAGAAGGGATGCATCAGGTCCTCCGCGCCGCTTGCTCAACCGCTCTGACGATCTTCACGTAACAGCCGCAGCGGCAGATGTTGCCGCTCATCCACTCCCGGATCTCCGCCGGCGACCCGGCGTGACCCTCCCGGATGCAGCCGATCCCGGACATGATCTGACCCGGGGTGCAGTAGCCGCACTGGAAGGCGTCCTGCTCGACGAACGCCTCCTGCAACGGATGCAGCTCGTCACCCTCTCCCGGGGCGAGCCCCTCGATGGTGGTGACCTCCGCGCCCTCCAGCCGTACCGCCAGCGTCAGGCACGCATTGACCCGGCGACCGCCGACCAGAACCGTGCACGCTCCGCAGGCCCCGGCGTCGCAGCCCTTCTTGGTGCCCGTCAGCCCGAACCGCTCGCGCAGCAGGTCCAGCAGCGAGGTCCGATTGTCGATCATCGCGGCGTGCCGCTCACCGTTGACGGTCAGCGAGACGCGCCCGCTGAGCGGCGCCTCGGCGGCGCCCGCCGCCTCCGCGACCGCCGTCTCCGCGCTCACCAGGTCGCCCGCGACGACGACCGCCGCGGTGGTCGTGGCGATGAACGTACGCCGAGACACCGTCGAGGCGGGCCCCGGAACACATGAGTCAGGAAGTTCGGAAGACATAGGCACCCTCTCGGTTGGGCGAAGGACCGGCGTACACACTCATCCGCGCGCCGGAGGCATGGCCGCGCCACGCGATTCAAGGATTGCGGCGCCGCGGCCGTAGCCGTATCCGCGCCCGGCGGCCAGCGGCAAGAGGCGGCGACGCCAGCCGTCTCTCTGGGCCGCTCCCCATGAAAGCACTGGTCAGCGGCCTGAGGGAGACCCTGCTGAGACATGTACTGACAGGGCACCTTTGAGTCTGGCCATGCGGCGACGTCGGATGGACACGACGTAGACGATCATGGCGAGGACGACCGTGGAGGTGACCGGTCAGCGGCCGTTGGGCTTCATCACCGAGGCCGACGTCGTACTCCTCGGCAGCGGCATCAAGACCCGTGATGTCGTGGCCGATGACACCCTGCTGACGCGTCTCCCCCTTGATCCCGCACGTCAGTTGATCGGCTCGCAGTGCTCCGGAGCCCTGGTGCTCGCGCACCTCGGCCTCCTCACCGGACGACCCGCCTGCACCGACGCCATCACCCGGCCTTGGCTCGAAGAGCGCGGAGTGACGGTCCTGGACGCGCCGTTCCACGCGGAGGGCGCGATCGCGACCGCGGGCGGATGCCTGGCCTCTGTCTATCTGGCGGCGTGGACACTCCTCCACACGGTCGGCGAGTCCGCCGCCCGGGCCGCGATCGAGTACGCGGCGCCTGTAGGTGAGAAGCAGGAGATCGTTCAGCGCGTCATGTCCAGGGTGCGTACGGTCGAAGCGGCGCTGCGCTGACCGGTCTCACGAGGACCGCAACGGGATAGGGGCGGGGTCGGCTTACGCGGCTCGGGCGGGCTCTCCGTGCCAGACGCTGCCGCCATCACCGAAGTAGTACGCCACCCATGACGAGGCCGGCCGTCGGGCCTGCCGCCGCCCGACCGGCGAACGCCGAGCCTGGCCGACCAGCCGAGCCGCAGATCGCCGAGCTCTCACGGTGCCGCCGGGCTCCAGGAGGGCGCTGGAATCGTCGGTGGCGTCTGTGAGGATGGCGTATTTGTCGGCGTCTCTGGGGGTTCCATGTGGAGGTCGCTGCCGGTGGCGGCGCGGGTGCTGTTGTGGGTCCGGATTCTCAACGCGCTCGGCGCCTACGCACTGTCGTTCCTGGCGGTGCTGGCCGGGCCGGAGCTGGCCGCGGCGGCGCTGGCCCTGTTCGGGGTGGCCGCGCTGCTCTCACGCTGGGCGGGGGCGCTGCTGCTGGAGCGGTTCTCGCCGCGCGGTGTACTGAGTGCCGGGCTGGCCGCGACCGGCCTGGCCCTGTTCACGCTCGTCCTGGCCCAGGGCCCGGCGCAGGTGCTGATCGCCATCGCGTTGGTCGGACTGGCCTTCGAGGTGTACGAGCCGCCCTCGCAGGAACTGCTGGCGCGGGCGAGCGAGGGTGAGCAGCGTCATGCCACCTTCGCCGTCCTGGGAGTGGCACTGTCGGCCGCCGGGGCCGCGGCGGGACTGCTGGCGGCGGTGCTCCTGCCGCTGGGAGTGCGCTGGCTGGTGGCCGCCGACGCGCTCACCTGCCTGGTCGCGGCGGCCGTCGCTGTGTCGTTCCTACCACGCGATGATGCCCGATCCGGCGGGCGCCGCGCCGCGCGGCAGACTGGGAAGAGCGACCGCCGCACCGAGCGGCCCGCCGGGCTGAGCGGGCGCTTCCGGCCACCCGCCGTCTTGATGCGGCTGACCGTGGCGGGCACCGCGTTCGCGATCGGCTCTCTGGCGGTGATGATGTACGTGCCGCTGGCGCTGCTGGAGCGGGGCGCCGCATCGTGGCTGCCCGGCCTGACGCTGGCGAGCGCCGCCGCGCTGGCCCCCCTCACGCTGTGGGCCGCCCGCCGGCTGCCGGCCGGGCGCTCGCACGGGCTGATCCTCGGGATGGGCGCACTGCTGCTCGGGGCGCTCGCGCTGGTAATGGCCGCCACCACCAGTGTGCCGCTCACCATCGCCGCCTACCTGGGCTGTACCGCGACCAACAGCGTCCTGCTCGGCCGCTGGCAAGCGGCGGTCGCCGATGCCGCGCCGGAAGACGACCGGCCGCGCTGGTTCGCCGTACAAGGATCGTCGTGGGGCGTGGCGCAGCCCATGGTCCCACCGCTGGCCGCGGCCGCCGCAACCATCGCCGGCGCTGTCGGAGCCGGTGCTTTCCTGGCTGCCGGCTTAGCGTTCCTGCTGGTGCCATTGATGCTGCGGCGCCTGCCAGGTTGACGGCGAAGATCTGCCTGACGGTTGTCGTGCTCGTTGATGGGTTGGCGCGTCGCGGCCCGGGCCGGTTGCCGGCGGATGCCGTGGCCGAACGTTAGGTGGCCCGTGGCGGGCCGGGCCAGGTCGAGGGCGTCGGATGACGTCCGGCAGAGCGGTGTAGTTTTTGACGCGCTCAGCCCTGTTCGCCTACGTAGGAAACACAACAAGATCGTTGATCCACCATGGGGTGGTACACAACTGGGCGTCGTCGTTGTCCGGGGGGTTTGTGATGAGTGAAATCCTTCAGACCTAGCCCTTTACATTGTAGATTTATTTGACTTGCGCCGCGCAGGGCTGCGCGGTCACGCGATCGCAGACGACCGTGCTTCTCGACGCCTTCGCCAGTGATCCGATCGGCATCATCGACCCGCTCGATATTTCCTGGGAGTCTGAACCCCTTGAAGTCGGTGGCCGAGTCTCCGCCGAGGTGATCGCCGTTGATCTCCGAGGGCAGCATGCACCTGGGAATCCGGGCGATCCCGCAGGCTGATCTGTCTCCCAGCCGCCATCTATGGGTGGTGGTCACAACGCAGTTTCGTTCCGGACGAGAAGCCCGCTCCAGGGGGTTCTGAAGCGGGCCGACCTCTTGGCTGGGTGCCGGGGGTCGAGCAAGCCCAGGAGACGTTGTTGGGCCTGCAGCACGGCTAGACGGGCGGGACTGCTCGCGATGACGGGCCTTTTGAACGTCCCCGCCGAGGGTGGCGGCGACGGCTTGCCGGGCGCGCTACTCGTTGATGTTCGTCTCCTTGATGATCTCCAGCTCTACCATGCGGCCGTCTGGGTCGGTGAGAAGGTGCCTGCCGGTCGGGAGCCCGCGGACGACCGCGTGCGCGGGGACGCGGAAACCCAGACGCAGGCTGCCTGTGGGGGGTCGGCGGTCGGAGGCCGGGTAGACCTCGAAGACCGTCCCGCCAAGCTCGGCGGCGTAATGCTCGGGGCCGTTGCCGTGCTGTTCGAGCTGTAAGGGCAGACCAAGGCCGATGTAGAAGTCGGCGCACTCCCGCAGGTGGCCGGTGTACAGGACGATCAAGCTGGTGTGCATGGTGCTCCTTGTGCGCGCCGGTGCCTGACCTGCCCAGCCGACCGATCAGGGTATTTCCTTTGACGATCTCTCGGCTCCGGCGCTCGGCAGCGAAACTTCGACACAGTGGCCGGCCCGCGTGCTCGGCCGGACAGGAGAAGCCCGTCAGCGCAGGGGGGCGAAGTCGGCAAGGGCGGTGGGCTGCTTGCCGGTGGTGATGTGCTCGGCGAGCAGCCGTCCCGTAATGGGGCCGTGGGCCAGACCCCACATGCCGTGACCGCCGGCCACGTAGATACCGGGGGCTTTGGTCGCGCCGATGAGCGGCCGGCCGTCCGGGGTGATCGGGCGAGGGCCCACCCAGACATCCGTGCGTTCGTCCCAGTGCACACCGCGCAGCAGGGGCTGGGCGGAGGCGACGATGGCCGCCAGCCGGGCGGGCACCTGAGGGGCGTCCGGGTCGCGGAATTCCATGGTGCCGGCCACGCGCAGCCCGTTGCGATACGGCGTGCACGCCACCCGTACGTCGGGCAGGTAGATCGGGCCGGGGACGGGGTGGTCCACCGGCACGGTGAAGGAGTAGCCCCGGCCGGCCCGGACCGGGACGCGCACGCCCCACTGCCGGGCCAGGCGGGGCAGCCACGCGCCGGTGGCCAGCACCACCGCGTCGGCCGACAGGACGGTGCCCTTGCCCGAGCGCACGATCACCTTCCTGCCGTCGGTGCGCACCTCGTCGACCTCGAAGGCGTACACGGTCGCGCCGCGGCTCATCACGGCCTTGCCCAGGGCGTGCGCGAACGCGCCCGGGTCGACGTAGCGCTGCCCGTCGATGCGCACCCCCACGCCCAGCGCCTGACCGGCGAGCGGCACGTGCTCGGCCAGTCGCCGGGCGTCCAGCACGGTATGGTCGACCCGCTGCCCGGCCGCTTCCAGTCGGCGCAGCTCGCGCAGCAGGCTCTCGGCATGGCGTGGTGTGCGGAACGCGGCGGTGATCGGCGCCGCGATGACCGGGGCGGACACGCCGTTGGCGGCCAGTACCTCGTAAGCCTCTACGCATTCCTCGTTGAGCGGCAGGTTGGCGCGCACGGCGCGCATCCACGATCGCCAGCGGCAGTTGGCGGCGAACCGGGCCAGAAACGCCCACAGCCCCGCATCGAGGCTCGCCGGCACGTGCAGCGGCGCGTCCGTGTTCAGCAGCGAGCGCAGGCCGTAGCGCAGGACCGCGGGCTCGTTCAGCGGGATGGCCAGGCCTGGGGCGACCCATCCGGCGTTGCCCCAGGATGCGCCGGCCGCCACGCCGCCACGGTCGACCACCTTGACCTCGACGCCGCGCTCCTGCAGGAACCACGCGGTCGACAGGCCCACGATGCCCGCGCCCACCACGATCACCGATCGCGGCCAGTTGCCGACCATGCCCAACCTCCAACGGGTACGAATGCCGATGTCCAAGCCAGCATGGCGCGCGCGGCAGCCGGCGGCGTTGTGGGCGGCCGACAATCACTTCGCGGCCGTTGTGCCATCGTCACAACGCCCGGCCCCCAGCCACGCCTCGACGGCGTTGACCGGCCGCGTCGGCGTCAGTGACAGGCCTGGTACAAGATCATCGGCGGGGGTCGTCCTCGGCGTCGGAGGCGGCCAGCATGATGATCATGGCGAGGCGTTTACGGGGGTCGTCCAGGTCCAGGAGAGTGACCTCGCTCATCTTGCGCAGCCGGTTGCGGACGGTGTTGGGATGCACCTGCAGTCGTTCGGCGGCCAAAGCGGGGTCGCCCTGGGTTTCCAGCCAGGCCCGCAACGTGGGCACGTAGCGTGTGCCGTGGCGGGCGTCATGTCGCAGCAGCGTGCTCAGCGGCCCGCGGGCCGGGACACGGCCGGTGCGCGAGGCCGCGCGTAGCCGCCGCAGCAAGATGTCGTCCCACGACTCGTCATAGGCGGGCGCGACAGTGCCGGGCCGGCCGGTCTCGGGCAAAGCCAGGCACTCGTCGGCCTCCTGGCGGCCGGCGGGCAGTTCCTCGGTCGCGGCGGGCGCGCCGATTCCGGCCGCGATGCGTACCCGGGCGGGCAGTTCGACCCGCAGCGCGGTGATCCAGTGGCGGGCCATGTCCGCCTGCTCGGCGGGCAGGATCGTGTACAGCGTGTCGCCGAGCAGGGTGCTGCGGCCGGGTCTGGACCAGCCGAAGCCGGTGGTGGCCTGTTCGAAGGCCAGCAGCAGCGCGGCATGGGGCTCCTCGCCGTCGGTGTGGGCGCGGATCGCGATGACCCGCAGCGCCTGCGACGGCAGGCCCAGCCGGCTGATCACCGTCTCCGCGTCGACGCTGCCCTCCAGTAGCCGGATGACCAGGTCGGACTCCACCTGCCGCTCCAGGTCGGCGCTGGCCCGCGAGCGCAGCAGGTGCAGCGCCACCGTGCGTGCGCCGTGCGCCAGCGCGCGCCGGCGGGCGCCGGTCAGCGGGCGCTCGCAGCTCACCCAGACCGAACCGAGCAACTCGCGGCCGGCCCGCACCGCCACCGCCATCCGCCCGGTCAGGCCGTGCCCGGGATCGGCGGGGACGAACACCGGCTCGTCCGTCGCCGCCAGCTGGGCGAACACCCCCCGCTGCTGGAACAGCTCGCGTAGCCGGTCCGGGACGCGCCGGCCGAGGATCGTCTCCACCCGGGCCGGATCCCCCGCCTGCTGGGAGCGGGAGTAGGCCAGCACCCGCGAGTGCCGGTCCTCGATGGTCACCGCCCCGCTGATCGTGTCGGCCAGGCTGTCGGCCAGGGCGAACAGGTCGGTCGGGCCGCGTCCCGAAGCGGTCTCGCGGCTCTCCAGCACCAGCCCGTACACCACGCCGGCGAGCTGGCTCCAGGAGACCGCGGAATCGGCCACCAGCACAGCCACCCCGAACTGGTCGCCGAGCGCGGCGGCCGCGCGCTCGGCCGCCGCGCTCGGCGAGGCGCACGGGGAGTCAGCGCCGGTCCCGGTCGCGGTCTCGACGGGGCGGACCAGGACCGCCGCGGCGCGGGCGGCGGCCGCCCACCGCACCGCCTCGGCGATCGAGGAGGTGCCGACGGCCAGGAGCAGATCACCGGTGACGTGGCGGTCGGTGGCATCCGGCACCGCCACGCTGCGCAGCCAGGCCGAGCGGGTCTCGGGACGGCCACACAACCGTACGCCGTACCCGCCGAGCACGTTCACCAGGCGGTCCAATGTGATCATGTGCGGCTCCGGATGCCAAGAGGGGGCGGGGCGACCCCGCTCCCCTCTCACTGGTTGTCAGGCGGCCTCGTGCCGCCGCTGGCAGTCGATGCAATTGCGGGCCAGCGGCCGGATCTTGAGCCGTTCGAACGGAATGGCCGCCTGGCAGTGGCCGCAACGGCCGTAGGTGCCGGCCTCAAGCCTGTCGTAGGCCTGAGCGAGTTCGGCGACGGCGCGCTCGGCGGCGGTGATCGAGGCGAGGAGCTCCTGCCAGGTGCCGTCGGCGCCGCTACCGTCCTGCTCCTGTGCCCTCAGCCTATCCAGGTACCGGCTGCGCTGCTCCCGTTGCTGGGTCAGCTCCTGGCGCAGCGACTCAAGCTGCACGCTGCTGAGGTGTGAGGTCGCGTGGCTGTCGGTCATGATCGAAGGTCCTTTCTTGCGAAGCGAAGACGTCAGCGGACGCGCGGGGCGAGGGCGGCCGTCAGAGCCGGCTGCAGGCACAGGCGCATCAGGCCGCGGATGGTGGCGTGCTGCGGCTGGTGCGTCGCTGTGACCGGCAGGCGAAGCGCGGCGCGGAGGCGGGCCAGCAGCTGCTCTTGGTGAGCGCCCCCGCCGGTGACCGTCAGACCCCGCTCGCGCGCGGCCGGACGCGAAGCGGCGGGCAGGCGACGCACCAGGCCCGCCGTCATCTCGATGACGCCCTCCAGCGCATACGACACCAGCCCCTCGCCGGTGGTGGCGTTGAGCTGGAGGGCGACCGCGTCGGTGACGGCCCCGTCCGCGATGGCGACGGCCTCGACAATGCCCGCCCCCACGTCCAGGACCAGGCAGGGCCGGGAATCGAGGATGTCCAGGCCGGCGCCGACGGCTGCGGCCAGCGGCTCCTCCATCAGGCCCACTTCGCATCCGGCGGCCTCGGCGACCGCGGCGCGGACCGCCCGGCGATCGCCCGGCGAGGCCGCCACCGGCACGCCGGCCAGCACCCATCGCGGCCGGCTCCCCGATACCTGGGCGTCCTGCAGCAGCCGCTGCACCAGCCGCCGGCAGGCGTCCGGGTCGGCCACCATGCCGTGCCGGACGGGCCACAGCGCGGCCGCCAGGCCGGAGCCGGCCGGCGGCCGGGTGACCGACGACGGCCGGTCCACGATGGCGAACCCGCTCAATGACAGCGACCGGGTACGCGCGGTACCCAGGTCGAGCGCCACGAAGCGCTGCGCGGTGCTCACCTCGCACCTCCCGGCGATGCCGGATGTGGCCGCTCCGGCCGCGGCCAGGCGTGAACTGATTCGACAACGGACATGACGATGATCGGCTCCTTGCTGAGGCCAAAGGAAGGCAGTACAGGAACAAGGCAGTACAGGAACACGGCCCTGCTGCAGGGACCGCGAGAGGGCTCCGAAGGCGACGGCGAGCATGGACCAGCCCCACCAGGGCGCGGTCCATGGGCTCGGGACATGCGGCGTCAGGATCCACGGCACGAGCGGCCGCAGCCCTTCGGAGAGAGGTAGCGTCAGCTAGATGAGCGGCGGGCTGCGCGATCCCGCAGTGCGGTGCGCGAGCTGTTGCGGATCGCGGAGCTCATCGACCTTCGAGCCAGGCGACGCCGACAGCGCCAGATAAGCGGGCTCATCGTGACGCTCGCCGCGCAACGGCGGCCACAGCGCCAGCACGTGGTGCTCACGGGCGCTACCCGCCTGCGGGGGCAGACCGGGCAGGTCACCGCCCCCACCGTCCGGGCTCCATGCCAGGCCGGACAGCGAATTCTCAGGTGCGATCGGGCCTTCGGCGCTCGCACTGCCGGTGGCGCCGGCCAGCACCAAGCACAGCAGGACCAGACCCATCACGCCGGCGAACGCGATGGACCCTCGTGGTGTTCTCCACGGTCCCGTCATAGGGCAGACCATAGCCCAGACGGCGCGAAAAAGGGCATGCCGTTCCATCGCAGGTGCGATCCGCGCCGGGGCCGGGGTACGGTGACCGCCAAGAGCCGACCCGTGACCTGTCAGGAGGAGACGTGCGCAGCAGACTGCCCGCCGTCCTGCTCCTGCTGCTGTCGGCCTTCCTGCTGGGCCCCGCGCCTGGCAGCGCCCAGCTGCCCGTCACCGCAACGCCTGCGACCTGGTGGAGCGGCCCGTCCGAGCACGCCGTGCAGGACGCGGCCCTGCCCCGGCTGCATCCCGCCCGCAGCGCGCCCGCGCTGCCGATGTGGCCGGCCGTACTGCCGTCCACCGAACGGCCCGGGCCACGGGCGCGGCCCCTGACGACCCTCGCCCGGCCTTTCACCGCGGCACCTCAGCCGCCCGCCCGTCAGGCGCCGGCCCGAGCGCCACCCTCCACGACGCGCTGACGTCCCCTTTCCTTCTTCGACAGCCCGTGGAGGCTTCATGTCCCGCGCGCCCTTTTGGCGCGCGGTGGCGGCGTGCGCCATCGCCGCCACCGCACTGCTGTTCACCGTCACCACACCGCCACGTCTAGGGCTGGACCTGCGCGGTGGCACTCAACTCGTCTTCGAAACCCGAGACGCCTCAACAGTCAAGGCCGACGCCGAGGCCACTGACCGTGCCCTGGACGTGCTGCGCCGGCGCGCCGACGCGCTCGGCGTGGTCGACCCCACCCTGTTGCGCTCCGGCGATCGGCGCATCATCGTCGAGCTGCCCGGGGTGCTCGACCCTCGCCAGGCCGCCGAAGTCATCGGCAAGACCGCCCAGCTCACTTTCCACCCGGTCCTGGAACAAGCCGACGACACCAGCGCCGATCAAGGCACCCCCACCAGCAGAGACATCGGCGCATCCGGGCAAGTCCTGGCCGACGAAGGCGGGCAACGCCTGCGGCTCGGCCCTGCCGCGATCACCGGCGACGGGGTGAGCGACGCCACCGCACGCAACGACCCGCAGCAGGGGCCGGGCTGGTTCGCCACCGTCGACTTCCGCGACGCCGCCGCCTGGCAGCGGCTGACCGGCGAGGCCGCCTGCCACAGCCCGAGCAACCCCCAGCGGCGGCTCGCCATCGTCTTGGACAACGAGATCATCTCTTCGCCCCAAGTCGATCCGAGCGTGCCCTGCCAGATCGGCATCCCCGGCGGATCCACCCAGATCAGCGGCTCCTTCACCCACCAGGAGGCACAAGACCTGGCCGTGCTGATCAAGGGCGGCGCCCTGCCCGTCCCGCTCACCTTGATCGAGCAGCGCACCGTCGGCCCCACGCTCGGCGCGCAGGCCATCGAGGCCAGCGCCAAGGCAGGCATCGCCGGTGTCCTGCTCACCGCGTTGTTCATCATCCTCACCTACCGGCTGTCGGGGCTGCTGGCCACCCTCGCGCTGGCCGCCTACGGGCTCATCTCCTACGCCGCCCTGCTCGCCCTCGGCGCGACGCTCACCCTGCCCGGCCTAGCCGGGTTCGTTCTGGCCATCGGCATGGCGGTCGACGCCAACGTGCTGGTCTTCGAGCGAGCGCGTGAAGAGTACGGCCGCGCGCCGCGCCGCGGCCTGCGCGCCGCCCTCGACCGAGGCTTCGCCAACGCCTGGAGCGCCATCGCCGACTCCAACATCACCACGCTCCTGGCTGCCGGATTGCTGTTCTGGCTGGCCTCAGGGCCGGTGCGCGGATTCGGTGTGACGCTGGCCGTCGGCGTCCTTGCCTCACTCGTCTCCGCCATGCTCATCACCCGTGTCCTGACCCACCTCATCCTCAGCGGGACCAGCCCCCGGCTGGCCCGGCTGTCCGGGCTGGCGGTGCACGGCCGGGTCAGGGCCTGGATCACCCGGCGCAACCCGTCCCTGATGGCCGGGCGCCGACGGTGGCTGGCCGCGGCCGCCACCCTGGTCGCCGCAGCCGTGACCGGGCTGGCCCTGCACGGGCTCAACCTCGGCATCGAGTTCACCGGCGGTCGGATGCTCGAGTACACAGCCGCGCAACCGGTGAGCGCCGAGACCGCGCGGCAGGCGGTGGCCGAGGCCGGCCACCCGGCGGCCAACGTGCAAAGCTCCGGCACCAGCGTGTCCGTGCGTGCCGGCCAGATCAGCGCCGACGACACCTCCGCCATCGAGCGGGCACTCGATACCCACCTCGGCGAAGTGACCAAGCAACGCGACGAGCTCATCGGCCCCAGCCTGGGCGACGAACTGCGCCGCAACGCGCTCATCGCGCTCGCCGTGGCGCTGGCGGCACAACTGCTGTACCTGGCCGTCAGATTCCGCTGGACGTTCGGCGCCGCCGCCGTGATGGCCCTCGTCGTGGACACCCTCGCTGTGCTCGGCCTGTTCGCCTGGCTGGGCAAACCCATCGACGGGGTCTTCCTGGCAGCCATGCTGACCATCATCGGCTACTCAATCAACGACAAGGTGGTGGTTTTCGACCGCGTCCGCGAACTATGGCAGGCCTCGCGGCAGGCACGCTTCCCCGGCATCGTCAACGCGGCGATCCTGCAGACCGTGCCGCGTACCGTCAACACCGGCCTGGGCGCCCTGTTCATCCTCACCGCGCTGGCCGTCTTCGGCGGTGACACGCTGCGCGACTTCGCCATCGCGCTCATCTTCGGCATCGTGGTGGGGACCGCGTCGTCATCGTTCGTGGCCGGCCCCCTCGCGATCGAGCTCGAACGCCTCAGCAAGCAACCCCCACCCCAGCCGCCCCAGCCGCGCAAACGCCGCCGGCAGGGCACGGGCGCGGTCCTGTAGCACCGCGCGGGGCGCCCGGTGGAACCATGCAGAGGAGTCATCCACGCCACAGGAGCGCCCCGCCCTCCGCCCCCGTCACCAGCGCCGGCTCAGCGGGGCGGCAGCCGCACATCGACCACGGCGACATCCGGACGACCATGAACGAGCGCGTCGAGCAGCGAGCAGCACCAACGCGGCCACACGTTGAGCAGCAGCCCACCACCTGCGGCGATGAGGTGTCGAATGCCGGTCACGCCAGAAGTCTGCCCGATGCGCGGCGCGCGGTCGGTAGGTCTAGGCCTACCTCCGGAGGTGGGAATCTTCGCCCCGGCCGGTGGGCGCACGCCCATCGAGATCGACGGCCCGAGCCGGAAAGCTGGCGGCCGTCAATCGACGAAGGGAGGCCAGGCCGTGATCGAAGTGAGCGGGCTGACCATGAGATATGGCGACAAGGTCGCCGTGGACGACCTGACGTTCAGCGTGAAGCCGGGACTGGTAACCGGTTTCCTCGGCCCGAACGGCGCGGGCAAATCCACCACCATGCGCGTCGTGCTCGGCCTGGAGGTGCCCCTCGCGGGCAAGGCCCTGGTGAACGCCCGTCCATACGCGTCAATGTCCAGGCCCATGCGCTCAATGGGAGCGCTGCTCGACGCCGGGGCGGTGCACGGGGGCCGCAGCGCGCGGGCGCATCTCGCCTGCCTGGCCCGCAGCAACGGCATCGGCCGGGCCCGGGTGGCCGCCGTGCTCGAGCAGGTCGGCCTGACCGGCGTCGCCGACGAGCGGATCGGCGGCTTCTCGCTGGGCATGCGGCAACGCCTGGGGATCGGGGCTGCGCTCCTCGGGGATCCGGGGGTGCTGATGTTCGACGAGCCGCTGAACGGCCTCGACCCGGAGGGCATCCGCTGGCTGCGCGACCTGCTGCGCTCGCTGGCCGACGAGGGCCGCACCGTGCTGTTGTCCAGCCACTTGATGAACGAGATGGCGCTCACCGCCGACCATGTCATCGTCATCGGACGGGGCCGGTTGATCGCCGACACCCCCCTCGATGCGCTGGCCGGCCACTTCCAGCGCGACGTGCTGGTCCGCACGCCCGACCCGGCCCGCCTGACCGCCCTTCTGGACACGCACGGTGCGACAGTGATCCCCGAGGACGACGGCGCCCTGTCCGTACGGAATCTCGACGCGGCCAGAATCGGCGCACTGGCGCTCTCCGGCGGCATCGCGCTGGCGGAGCTGTCCCCGCGCGGCGCCTCCCTGGAGGAGGCCTTCATGCGGCTCACCGAGGACAGCACGGAATACCGGGCCGGTGCCGGGGAGGCCATCCGATGACGGAATACAAGGCCGGTGGCAGGAAGGCCGTCCGATGATCGATGTGATCGCTTCCGAGTGGCTCAAGCTCCGCTCGCTCCGCTCGAACCTCTACCTGCTGGCCTGCTCGGTGGCGGCCGTCCTGGCCTGCGCCGGCGTGGCGTTCATGATCGGCCGCGGGTTCGACAACCAGTCGCCTGACGAGCGAATGGCCTTCACCGGCAACGGCGACGGCCTCGGCAACGGGATCGCGGTCGCCTACTTCGTGTTCGCCACGCTGGGCGCCCTCACGATCACCTCCGAGTACAGCACCAAGATGATCCAGACGAGCCTGGTAGCCGTGCCGCGCCGGCACGCGTTATTGCTGGCCAAGATCCCGGGTCTGGCCGCGGTCGCGCTGGTGGCGGGTCAGATTCTGGCGTTCGCCATGCACGCGGCCGCCATGGTGGTGCTCGGCGGCCGAGCCGGCCAGTTGCTCCGCGACGGCCAGACGCTGGGCACGCCGCTGTCGGAGCCGGGCGTGCTCGCCTCGGTGATCACCGCTGGGTTGTCGATGGCGGCGTTCGCCTTGATCGGGCTGGGCGTCGGGGCCGCCGTCCGCTCCACCCCTGGCGCCCTCGTCGTGCTGACCGTGATCATCGTGGTGCTGCCGGTGGTGGCCAAGACATTGCCCTCGCCCCTGCGCGCCCAGGTCGGCTCGTTCATGATCGAGAATCTGCCGCTCCAGATCGCGGGGGTCGGCGGTGGGCAGCTGTCGCCCGTGGCCGCGGCGGGGCTGCTGGTCGCGTACGTGATCGCCGCACTGACGGCGGGCGCGACGGCGATCACGCTCAGGGGACGCCGGATCAGGGCCCTGGCCATCGGTGCGGCTGTCACCGTCCTGGTGTCGGCGGTGCCCGCCGCCGCGTCCGGTTCGCCCGGCTCTGGCCCGTCCTCGCTGGACTGGGCGGCCTGCGCGGACAAGGAACTGTCCAAGGAGATGAGGTGCGCCTCGATCGAGGTGCCCGTGGACTGGTCCAAGCCATCCGGCAGGAAGATCCGCCTGACCGTCGGCATGCTGCCGAACACAGGTGTCCAACGCCGCATCGGCGCGGTGTTCGCGGTCCCCGGCGGCCCGGGCGGCTCTGGTGTCAAGGACTTGAGCAGGTACGCGGGCAGCTTCTCCGAGCTGCGCGAACGTTTCGACATCGTCACCGTCGAACCGCGTAACACCGTCGACAAGGGCGTGCTGCCGGACAAGTGTCTGATCGGTGGCCCGTGGATCGCTCTGCCCGACAGCCCTGCCGAGTACGCCGAGCTGGGCCGTCGCAACCGGGAGGCCGCGCAGCGCTGCCGCGCCGCCGACCCGGAGTACTTCGACCACCTCGACTCGGCGTCCGTGGCGCGTGACATGGAGGCGATCCGTGTCGCGCTGGGCGAGGAGCGGCTGAGCTTCATCGGCTCCTCCTACGGCGGTATCCCCAGCGTCACCTACGCCCGCCTGTTCCCCGCCCGCGTCCGGGCGGTGGTGGTCGACGGCACGATGAGCCCGACCATGGACAACGCGGAGTTCATCATGCTCACCAGCGAGAAGTCCTTCGAACGCTTCGGCGCCTGGTGCGCGGCGACCACCGCCTGCGCCCTGCACGGCCAGGACGTCGGCGAGGTCTGGCGGGCGCTGATCAAGCGCGCCGACCGCTCGCCGATCCCGATCAGAGGAGAGCAGTCGCAGGTCGCCTACAGCGGGTTCGACATCAAGGAGGCCGCCGCACCCAGCATCATCTCGCCTGGTCAGAAGCCCGACTATCCGCGATGGACGCAACTCGCCGAAGCGATCAAACGGGCCGTGGGCGGCGACGCCTCCGGATTCGCCGACTATGTCCGGCAAGGCACGTACAGCCTCAAGGTCCCGTCGGTCGTCGGCGGGAACATGACCCACTGCCCTGATGGCATGGGATACAACTCCTATGAGGAATACCGCGAAAAGCGCCGTAAGGGGGAGCGGCTGCTGCCCAACTTCTCCGGTATCGAGTTGTGGCACCGGCTCGGCTGCGTCGGCTGGCCCACCCCCGTCACCAACCCGTTCGAGCCGCTGCCCACCAAGGGACTGCCGCCATTCCTCGGCGTCGGCTCCTGGAGCGACTTCGTCTCGTCCGCGGACCTCGTACGGCACGTACCCGGCTCGGTGGCGGTCCAATACCAGTCGAACGGCCACGCGCTCTACAACAGCGACGTCTCCTGCATCATCGGCCACGTCAACCGCTACCTGACCAGCCTGCGCCTCCCTCCACCCGGCACCGTCTGCCGCCCCGCCGAGTGAAGCTCTCAGCATGGCGGCGAACCTACACGCCTGGCCGGTGGCCTCCGGCAACGCCGAACAAGACATGAAGAGATGAGGTGAGCCGGCCGGCGGAAACGCGCCCCCAGCCGCCGACGTGAACATCAAGAACCCCGGCGATCTCCCGCACATTGCCGGGGTCTTCCCGCTTCCACAACTCCTCATTTCTGAGAATGCGAGTGTGGTCATCGTCACGCTTAGCTACTAATCAGTCTTTACGGGTACGTCCGATGCAACGCGGGCGGAGGGCCATACCCAGGGCAGGCGCGGGTCGCCGCGCTCGCCAGTGCGCACGCGAGGATCTATCGAAAGGTGGACGACCGGCAGCAGGCCGTCCGGCAAGGCTGAGGGTCATGAAGAAGACGATCCTCGCCGTGCTCGGCACGATGCTGCTCTCCACGGTGGCGGCGGCACCGGCGACAGCGACGGCAGGCGCCAAGCTTTCCTGGCAGGACTGCGGAGACGGCCTGCAATGCAGCCGGCTCACCGTACCCGCCGACTGGGCCGTCCTCAAGGGTGAGCAGATCACGCTGGGGCTCGCCAAGCTGCCCGCCAGGGACCCGGCCGCCAAGAAGGGGACGCTCGTGCTCAACATGGGCGGCCCCGCCCAGCAGATCTCGGTCATGCGTCAGGCGAAGCAGGCCTTCGCCGACCTGACCCGATGGTTCGACATCGTGGTCTTCGACCCGCGCGGATTCGAGGCGAGCACCGGGGTGCGCTGCCCCGACCCGGCGCCGTGGGCTGCGAACGCGGAGTGGGTGTTCCCCGACCGCGCCACTTACGCCCGGTACACAGAGGAGAACCACCGCTTCGGCCTCGGCTGCGCCGAGGCCGCCGGCCCGCTCGCGGGCAACCTGGACTCCGGTCAAGGGGCCCACGACCTGGAGGCCGTCCGGGTGGCGCTGGGCGAACAGAAACTCCACTATTACGGCAACTCCTACGGCACCGTCCTCGGTGTGGCCTACGCCGAGAAGTTCCCCTCTCGTGTCGGCCGCATGTACCTGGACAGCCCGATCGACCACACCAACCGATCGTGGGCCGAATGGCTCCTGCCCAAGGCGAAGGTCAAGGAGGACAACCTCCATCGCTTCGCCGAGTGGTGCGCCACCGACCAGAGCTGCGCGCTCCACGGCCGCGACGTACTCCAGGTTTGGGACGAGGTCATGGACCGCGCCGCCAAGCGGCCGATCCCCGCGCCCGGTGCCGGCGCCGGAGCAGCGGCCAGTGCGACCCTGATCGCCTCCCGCGCGACTGTCACGTTCGATGCGACGTGGCCCGAACTGGCCAAGTCCCTGGCCGAGGCGTACGCCGGCGACGCCACCCGGTTCGCCAAGCCGTCCACCGGCGCGGCCGATCCGGACTTCAGCAGGATCACGATGTGCGCCGACTTCCCGTACCCGACCGCATATGGCGAGGTCAAGGCCATGGAGAAGCGGCTGAAGCGCGCCGCGCCGCGCATCGGCTGGACCATCGCGTGGCCGCTGGCCAACTTCTGCACCGGACTCCCGCGAAAGACGCCCTTCCCGCCCCATCCGGTACAGCCTCGCGGCCTGCCGCCGATCCTGATCGCCGGCGGCCTGTACGACGACGTGGCGCCGCCCGCGTACGCCCGCCGGATCACGGCACAACTCGACGGCGCCCGCTATATGGCGGTCAAGGGCGGTCACGCGCTCTACCTGAGCGGCAACCCCTGCATCCGCGATCATGTGCACCGCTACCTGACCACCGGACAACTCCCGCCCATGGGCACGACCTGCGGTCCGGCATCATCGTGACATGCGCTGGCTGAGGGAGGTTCTGCTCGTCGCCGGCGCCGCGACCGCTGCGGCGCTGCTGACGGCGCTGGAAGGGTCGGTCCCGCCCGACATGCCGCTCCTGATCGTCTTCAGCGTCGGCGTCAGCCTCCCCTTGTTCGTCCGGCGGGCGCTGCCGTTGGCCGCCGCGGTGGCCTCCGCGGTGATCGCGCTGGCCGGGATGGTCCAACTGCACCGATGGGAAGGGATGCTGGTCACGATGGCCGTGTTCTGCACGGCCGTCTACCACCGGCCGCGGCGTCCCGCTCTGGTGCTGGCGATCTCCACGTGCTGGGTGACGGGCATCGGCATGGTGACCGGCGGAAAAGGGTTGGCGCTCACCAGCATAGTGATCATGAGTGTCGCCCCGGTGGCCACGGGCTACGCGCTGCGGCTGCACCGGGACCGGGCCGGTCAGTCGCTGCGCGTGCAGCGGGCCGAGGCGGAGCGCGTGCTGGCCGAGGAGCGTACCTGGCTGGCCAGGAACGTGCACGACAGCGTGGGCCACCACCTGACGGCGATCCGGCTACAGGCCGCGGCGGCCCGGCGAACACGCGACGAGACCTCGGCGACGCGGGCCCTGGAAGTGATCTCGAACCTGTCGCTGTCCGCGCTGACGGAGGTGCGTGACCTGCTACGGACGCTCAGCGAGCACCCGGCCGCCCTTCAGCCCGGCACCGCCGACCTGGAGCGGCTGGCCGGGCAGCTCACCTCCGCCGGCCGAAGGATCACCATCCGCCGTACGGGGACAGCAGGAGTCCTGCCGCCGGCCGTCGACCACACCGCCTACCGGGTGGTCCAAGAGGCGCTGACGAACGTCGTACGCCATTCGACCGCGAGCGAGGTCACCGTCGACCTACGTCAGGACGACCGCGGCCTGCGCGTTGAGGTCCTCGACAACGGCGCCCCTGCGCCGGCGTCCCAGGCTGAGGGCCAGGGCATCCGCGGCATGCGGGAACGGGTGCGCCTGCTCGACGGCACACTGTCGGTGGGACCGGTCGAAACGGGCGGCTGGCGGGTCCGTGCCGATCTGCCCGGGGAAGGGAGTGCGTGGTGACGATCCGGGTGCTGGTCGCCGACGATCAGGAGGCGGCGCGGGAGGCGCTGCGGTGCATACTCGACGGCGAACCCGACATCGACGTGGTCGCGACGGTCGCCGACGGCGCCGAAGCGGTGCACCAGGCGCTGTGGCGGCGGCCGGATGTGGTGGTGATGGACCTGCGGATGCCCGGTATGGATGGCATCGCGGCCATTGACCGTCTCGCCGGCGCCCAATCCGCTTCCCGTGTGCTCGCTCTGACCACGTTCGACCTCGACGAGTACCTGTTCGGCGCGCTGCGCGCGGGAGCGGCCGGTTTCCTGCTGAAGGACAGTGATCCCGACGTGCTCGTCACGGCGGTCCGCGAACTGCACCAGGGCCGGGGGTTGATCGACCCGCAGGTCACCGGCCGCCTGATCAGCCGCTTCGCCGCACTGTCCCCGCGCCCCGCCACACCTGAACTCGACCTGCTGACCCCGCGCGAACACGACGTGCTACGCCTCCTGGCCCGAGGACTGAGCAACGGCGAGATCGCCGCGGCATGCACCATCGAGGAAGGCACGGTCAAAACCCACGTCAACCGGATTCTCACCAAACTCGGCCTGCGGACCCGCGTGCACGCCGCGATCTACGCCCACGAACACGGCCTCGTCGCCCGCGACGTTCCTTGACCGTCCGCCGGCCCTGATGCCGCGTCAGGCATCGCTCGCCCTCGCGGAACGTGAGCGGCCCCCTTGTGATAACTTCGGCGTCGCCGTGCACCGCATCAAACCGCAGGAGGTGAGACCGATCAACGCTGTGACAGGTCGGGGCTCCCTCCCTCGCATGGCCTAGGGAGCGCCCGCGCAAGGCATCCCGAAAGGCGTGAAACGCGCATGCGCTTCATCTCTCAGACGTCTACCGACGGCGTCACCGAACGACCCTTCACCCTTGGCGAGATCCCCGGCGTACTGTGGACGCCGGACGAAGCCGAGCCCCGTGCCCTGATTCTCATCGGACACGGCGGCGGACAGCACAAGCAGGCCCCTGGCGTGGTGGCCCGCGCCATCCGGCTGGCGGCCGAGTGCGGGTACGCGGCGGCGGCCATCGACGCCCCCGCCCACGGCGACCGGCCCAAGAGCGCCGAACACGAGCGGATCATCACCGAGATGCGCGCCCGCATGGCCGGCGCGGGCGACCCGCTCCCGCTGCTGGCCGAGCTCCACACTCTGCTGGCCGCCCAGACCGTCCCGGAATGGCGCACGGTCCTGGACGCGCTCGGGGATGTCGGCCCAGTGGGCTACTGGGGCATGTCGCTGGGCTGCGCTCTCGGCATTCCGCTGGTCGCCGCCGAGCCGCGCGTCCGCGCGGCGGTGCTGGGGCTGAGCGGGACGTCGCCGGCCTCGGCCGAGGCCGCCGCCGGGGTCGCGGTGCCCGTGCGGTTCCTGGTGCAGTGGGATGACGAGCGGGTTCCGCGCGAGGATGCCCTGGCGCTGTTCGACGCCCTGGCTTCGAGTGAGAAGACGCTGCACGCCAACCCCGGCAAGCACGGGGACGTGCCGGCCTTCGAGGCCGACAGCGCGCTGCGTTTCTTCGCCCGCCATCTGTGCTGATACCGCCGTCGGCCGCGAGCCCGTCGTGGCGACCGTGGCCGGTCCGGCGGTAGGACATGTACCGTTCGCAAGCGTCGTCGTACCGGTGACCGCCGGCCCCCTGGTCACTTTCGGCGAGAGGTCTCCGGTGCGGAGAGGAGCTGGGCGATGGCCTCGCGGGCGCGATTCTCCTCGCTCCGGTTGCTCAGCTCCACCGCCAGATCGAGAGCCGCGCTGTGCAGGCGTACGGCCTGGCCGAGGTCTCCCAGGGTCGCCGCGATCTCGGCCAGGCTGTTGAGTGCCTTGGCCTCGCCTCGCCGGTAGCCGAAGAGCCGATAAAGCTCCAGCGCCTGCTCGTGATGGTCGCGCGCCTCGGTGAGCCGGCCCAGCCGGGTGCAGGCCACCCCGAGGTTGTCCAGAGCGTCGGCCTCACCGCCTCGGCTGCCGATCTCCCGGGACAGCTCCAGCGCCTGACGATGCAGGTCGGCCGCCCGCGCGTACCGGCCCAGCCGCTCGTGGACGATGCCGAGGTAGTCCAGCGTCACGGCCTCCCCGAACCGGTCGCCGATGTCGCGGAACAGTTCAAGGGCACGCAGGTTCGCCTCCTTGGCCCGCTCGTGGTCGCCTTCGTCCGTACTCACCCTGGCCAAGCCGAGCAGCGCCCGCGCCTGACCTCGCCGGTCTTCAGCTGTACGGCAGGCGGCCAGCGCCCGGTCGAAGTGCTCACGGGCGACGTCATGGCGCCCCCGCACCTGATGCACCCAGCCGAGATCGGTCAGCGCCCGCCCTTCGTCGGCCGGATCCTCACGGCGCCGGGCGGCCCGCAGTGCCTTGCCGTACAGAGTGAGGGCGTCGTCGTGGTGGGCGTGGTCGTAAAGATAGCGGTACAGCGTGGTGGCCAGCAGGCTGGTGTGCGCCACGTCGCGATCGGCGGCCAGAACGAGGTTGGCTCGTTCGGCGTCCAGCCACGCCAATGCCTGCGGCGCGTCATGGAGCGGGACCGGTGGGAGCGTGGCTCGTTCGATGCGCGGTCGCCGGTGGGCGCTGTCGGGGTAGAGCACCTCCATGGCGGCCGCCGCAGTTGTCAGCTGGTGGCCGAGCAGCCGGGTCAGCGCCGCGTCCCTGGCCTGCGGCGGCTCCTGCTCGGCCACCAGGTCCGCGGCGTACCGGCGGAGCAAGTCGTGGAAGACGTACCGGCCGAAAACGCGCTGCTGAAGCATGTGCGCGTCCAGCAGGTCCTCCAGTACGTCCTCGGTACGCTCCATGGGGAGATCGGCGAGCGCGGCGGCAGCGTAGGGTTCGAAGTCGCGGCCGGGATGCAGTCCGAGCAGGCGGAAGAGCCGCTGCTGGTCAGCGGTGAGCTGGCGGTACGACAGGGTGAACGCAGCCGCCACGCCGCGTTCCGACCTGGCCAGCTCGGTGAGCCTGCGGCGCTCATCACGCAGGCGTTCGGCGAGATGGTCCACGCTCCAGCGAGGGCGGTGCCGCAGACGGGTGGCGGCGATGCGTACGGCCAACGGCAAGAACCCGCACAGCAGCAGAACCTCGGTGACCGCCTCGGGCTCGGCGGCCGCACGCTCGCCCACGATGCCGGTGAAGAGCGCCAAGGCGTCGGGCAGGGGCAGTACGTCCATGGACAGGGCCCGCGCGCCATCCAGGTCGGTGAGCCGCTGGCGGCTGGTGATGAGCACCAGGCTGTCCGAAGCGCCCGGCAGCAGGGGCCGGACCTGGGCGGCGTCGGCGGCGTTGTCCAGCACCAGCATTACTCGGTGGCCGGCCAGCTCGGCTCGCCACAGCGCGGCCCGCTCCGTCATGGACGCGGGGATGCGCTCGGTCGGCACGCCGAGCTGCCGCAACAGCACCTCCAGCGCTTCCCCGGGCTCAAGTGGCCGCTGGCCCGCTGTGTGAGCGTGCAGGTCGATGAAGAGCTGACCGTCGGGGTATCGCTCGGCGAGCCGATGCGCGGCATGGACGGCCAGCGCCGTCTTGCCGATGCCGGCCATGCCGTCGATCGCGGAGATCGTCACCGCCTGGCCGGCGGGCTCGCACAACTCCTCCACCTGGACGGAGCGGCCGGCGAAGTCGGCGATGTCGTAGGGCAGGAACGCCGCCTCGCGCCGGGCCGTGACGGCGGCGGGCAGCACGGCCTCCGCGGGCCTCGCCGTGGCGAGTAGGTCGGCCGCCGCGGGCCGGATCGTAGCGGCCGCAGACGGCTCACCGCGCAGGACGGTCTCCTCCACTGCCAGGAAGTCAGGGCCCGGATCCAGCCCCTGCTCATCGGCCAGTCTGCGGCGGTAGTCACGGCCGACGGCCAGCGCGTCCGTCTGGCGCCCGGCGCGGCGCAGGGCCAGCATCAGTTGCCCGGCCAGTCGTTCACGCAAGGGATGCGCGGTCAGCTCGGCGGCCAGCTGATCAATGAGCTCCTCGTGCCTTCCGGCGGCGAACTCGAGCTCCACCAGCCGCTCGATCGCGGCAAGCCGCCGATCCTCCAGCCGTGCCCTGGCGCTCTCGGCGAAATGGGCCTGGACGTCGGCGAAGGCGGGCCCGCGCCACAGGGCGAGCGCTCCACGCAGCGTCCGTACGGCCGCAGCCGGCTCGGACCCCCGCTCGGACCCCGGCCCGGACCTCAGTTCGGACCTCGCCTCGGACTCCGCCTTGGCCACGAGCGTGGTGAACTCCTGTAGGTCGAGCTGTCCCGGCTCCGGAGTGATCACGTATCCGGCCGGCCGGGTCTCGACCAGGTGGCCCGTGTTCGCCGCGCGCAGCGTGCGCCGGATCGCCGTCAGCGCGGCGTGTACCTGTGCCCGGGCGGTGTCCGGCCGCGTCGGGCCCCACATCGCCTCGCTCAGCCGCTCGACGCTCAGCACCGTGCCGGAATGCAGCAACAGGTACGCCAGGAACGCACGGTGCCGCGGGGCGAGCGAAGGAAGCTCCAGGCCCTCGACCGACACCTCCACGGCACCCAGGACCACAAACCGTACATTCCAGCCGAGCATCGCAGGAGTCTATATCCGCGGCGGATCACCACATCGTCGATGCATCGCGGATGTATTAATCGCCCTCGTGATGCTGGTCGTACGGCGCGGCGGTCACATTTCCCCGCTCGCCTCAGTCATATGAGCGACAACGTTCAGAACTCTCCAGGAGACAGACCATGCAAGCACGCATGAAGAACCCCGCCATCGTCCTGCCCGGAGCCATGCAGGCGCTGATGAACCTCCAGAAGGCCACCGACCAGGCCGGGCTGCCCAAGGTCACGTCCGACCTGGTGCTGCTGCGGGCCAGCCAGATCAACGGGTGCAGCGTCTGCGTCGACATGCACGCCAAGGACCTGCGCAAGCAGGGCGAGAGCGACGAGCGGCTCTTCGCCGTGGCCGCCTGGCGCGAGGCCCCGTACTTCACCGACGCGGAACGCGCCGCGCTGGCACTGGCCGAGGCCGTCACCCGGCTCGCCGACGGCGGCCAGGTCGGCGACGACGTGTGGGACGAGGCCGCCGACCACTACTCCGAGACCGAGCTCGCCGCCTTGATCATGACGGTCTCCACCGTCAACCTGTGGAACAGGCTCAACGCGACCACCAGGCAGATCGCGGGCGCGGCATGGTAGCGGTCGCCCTCGTCACCGGCGCGAACAAGGGCATCGGCTTAGATGCGGCCACTGCTGCGCCGCTCGGCGGCGGGCCGCATCGTGAACGTCTCCAGCGAGCGCGGCTCGATCGGCCGCACCCTGGACCGGAGCCAAAGGCGCCGCACCGATCGTGGCCATGGCCCTGCTGGAAGCCGACGGCCCCACCGCCACCTTCGTCCAGCACGAAGGCCCTCTTCCCTGGTAGTCCCTGGTAATTCCTGAAGGAGATGACAGCTATGGATCTGCGTAATGCCGTCCGAGGGCGTGTACTGCTCCCCGGCGAGGACGGGTTCGACGAGGCGGCCCGGCCGTGGGCGGTGGGCGTGCACCAGCCGGTGGCCGCCGTGGTGGCGGCCGAGAACGCCGCGGATGTGGCGGCGCTGGTGCGATACGCCCGCGAAGCCGGGCTGACGGTCACCGCCCAGCCGTCGGGCCATGGCGCCTCGGGCGATGTGCAGGGGGTGATCCTGCTGCGTACCGGCCGCCTGGACCGGGTGGAGGTCGACGCGGAGGCGCGTGTCGCCCGGGTCGGTGCCGGCGTGCGGTGGGGCCGGGTGCTGGCCGAGACCGGCAAGTACGGCCTCACCGGGCCGGCCGGCAGCAGCCCGGCGGTGACGGTCGCCGGGTTCGTCGCCGGCGGCGGGATCTCGTGGTTCGGCCGCAAGTACGGCTGGGCCGCCGACTCGGTACGCGCCTTCGAGATCGTCGACGCCGACGGCGAGCAGGCGCGGGTCACCGCCGAATCCGACAGCGAGCTGTTCTGGGCGCTGCGCGGTGGTGGCGGCGACTACGCGCTGATCACCTCGATCGAGCTGGCGCTGTACCCGGCGCCCAGCGTGTACGGCGGACGGATCGTCTGGCCGGCGGCCCGCACGGCCGCGGTGTTCGACGCCTTCCGCCAGGTCACCGCGGACGCGCCGCGCGAGCTGTCGGTGTGGGTCAACCGCGTGGCTCCGCCGCCGCCCGCCCCGCCGATGGTCACGGTGGACGTGACCTACCTCGGCGACGACGCCGAGGCCAAGGCGCTGCTGGCCGTCTTCGACGAGATCGGCGGCAGCCTCTCCGACAGCCGTGGCCTGATGGACCTCGCCGACCTGGGCACGATCGCCGCTGAGCCGATCGAGCCCAGCCCGATGCTGGCCCGCACCGAACTGCTGGGCGGCCTGGACGAGGCGACGCTGGCGACGCTCGCCGGTTCCGACCTCGCGCCGCTGCTGAATTTGCAGGTCCGGCAGCTGGGCGGGGCGCTGGCCGAGGCCGATCCCGGCGGCGGCGCGGGTGGGGCGCTCGCCGAGCCGTACCTGCTCTACCTGCTCGGCCTGCGGCTGCCCCACCTGGCCGATGCGGTGCGGGGCAAGCAGGCAGCCCTGGTCGAGGCGCTGGGGCAGGCGCTCAGCGGGCGCAAACCGTACACCTTCCTCGCGCCGGCGGAGAACGCCGCCCAAGCCTTCCCCGCCGGCGCCCTGGCCCGGCTGCGCGAGATCAAGCGCGACCGCGATCCCTATGGCGTCTTCCGCGCCAACTTCCCCGTCTTGGACTGAAGGAGCACCCACGTGTGGAAAATCGCGACCGCGGCCGCCCTGATCGCCGCATTGACGGCGTTACCGGCACCCGCCGACGCGGAAACCGGCAGGTGGACAGCGGGATGGGCGAGCGCCGTCCAGCAGCCGTCGGCCGACGTCTGGTATCCCACCTGGGCGGAGAAAGGCTTCGCCGACCAATCCGTCCGCCAGGTGGTGCGCACTCCGCCTCCGTGAACATCCCCGCCGGCGGGCAGGCCGCCGGCGACCCCGTCCGGCTCGCGGTCAAGCCGGGCGAGCGGCTGACCGTGACGCTCTACTTCCAGGGCGCCACCGGCCCGGCCACCTACCACAACCTCGCGCAGGCCACCTCCTACCGGGCCACCGGCGATCACCTCCGCGACCTCGGCGCGGCCGCCTTCGCCGAGACCAACAGCTCCTGGTTCTACCTGTCCGGCGTGGACGTGTACGGCGACGCGGCAGCGGTGGCGACCTTCGGCGACTCCATCACCGACGGGTACGGCGCCACCCAGGACGCCGACGACCGCTACCCGGACGCGCTGGCCCACAGGCTGGCCGGACGACGGCCGGTGGTCAATCTCGGCATCGCCGGCAATCGCCTGCTCACCGACTCGGCGTGCCTGGGTGAGCGGGGACTGGCGCGCTTCCGCTGGGACGTGCTCGACCGGTCCCGCGTCAAGAGCGTGATCGTGCTGGAGGGCATCAACGACATCCTCCTGGGCCTGCAGGAACCCACGCCCTGCACCACGCCCGCGGTCAAGGTCGGTGCCGACGACCTGATCGGCGGCTACCGGCAGCTCATCCGCGCCGCCCACGCACACGGCGTGCGGATCATCGGCGGCACCCTCCTGCCCGCCAAGGGGTACGCGTACCTCACTGACGAGGCCGAGCGGATCCGCGACGCGGTCAACACGTGGATCCGGACCAGCGGCGCGTTCGACGCGGTCGTCGACTTCGAGCGCGCCGTCGCCGACCCCGCCGACCCCGACCGGATTCGGCCCGGCTTCGACAGCGGAGACCACCTCCACCCCAACCCGGCGGGCTACCAGGCGATGGCCGACGCCATCGACCTGCGCACCCTATGAAGCCGGGGTCCGCGGTCAGCGGCCGCATGTGACCAGGTCAGCAGCCGCAGGCGTCGGCGTGGACGGGAGCCGTCAGCGGGTCGGCGGGCCGCCTCTCCACGCCGGAGACGGTCACGACGGGGAAGCCCTCGCGCGCCCAATACTCGAAGCCGCCGATCATCTCCTTGACCCGATAGCCGAGCCTGGCGAACTCCAGCGCCGCGCGCGTCGCGCCGTTGCACCCGGGCCCCCAGCAGTACGTCACCACGGTCACATCACGGGGGACGATCGATGGCGCGCGTGCGGCGATCTCCGCCGTGGGCAGGTGCAGCGCGCCCTCGATGTGACCCTGACGCCAGCTCTCCACGCTGCGCGAGTCGACCACGACGATGCTCGCATCGCCCGCGCTGAGATCGGCGTGGACATCGGACACGTCCGTCTCGAACGCCAGACGGGCGGAGAAATGAGCGACGGCGGCGGCCACGTCGGCGGCCAGCGTGGCAAGAACTGCTGACATTTCGGGATTACCTCCAACTCGTTCCTGCCATGAATGGTGCAGCGCGCCCCCACCGCCTCACGAGTGGCATGAATGCCTAATGTCGCTAATATCCAGCCATGCTCTGGCGCTATGACAGCAACCGCACCGTCTCGGTCCTGGCCTACGACGGCATGAGCCCTTTCGAGCTGGGGTGCGTCGTCGAGGTCTTCGGGCTTCCCCGGCCGGAGCTGGACGTCCCGTGGTACGACCTCGCCGTCTGCGCCGAGCACGACGGCCCGCTGCGGGCGGTCGGCGGCTTCACCATCCAGGCCACGTACGGGCTGGAGGTGTTCGCCGAGGCGCGGACGGTGATCGTCCCGGGTGTGCCGGACGTCCGCGCCGAGGTCTCCCCCGCGCTCATCGACGCGGTGCGACGGGCGCACGAGCGGGGCGCCCGCGTCGTGTCGATCTGCTCGGGGGCCTTCGTCCTCGCGGCGGCCGGCCTCCTGGACGGCCGGTCGGCCACCACGCACTGGAGGTACGCCGAGCTGCTCCAGGAGCGTTTTCCGCAGGTGAGAGTCGATCCCGGCGTGCTTTACGTGGACAACGGCGATGTTCTGACCAGCGCGGGCAGCGCGGCCGGCATCGACCTGCTGATCCACCTCGTCCGCCGGGACCATGGCCCGGGCGTGGCCAACGCGGTGGCCAGGAGGCTGGTCGTGCCGCCGCACCGGGAGGGCGGCCAGGCGCAGTTCATCGAGGCCGCCGTCACCCCCGTCGAGGACGACGACGCCGTGGCCAGGACGATGGAATGGGCGCTGGCCAATCTCTCCCGCCCGATCACGGTGGCGGTGCTGGCCCGTGTCGCCGGGATGTCGCAGCGCAGTTTCGTCCGGCACTTCAACCGCAGGACCGGGACCAGCCCGCTGCGCTGGGTGATCGCGCAGCGGATCGCGGCCAGCCTGCCGCTGCTGGAGTCGGCCACGGCGCCGGTCGAGGAGGTCGGGGCCGCCGTCGGCTTCGAAAGCCCGGTGACCTTCCGTCACCACTTCAGCCGCTCGATGCACACCTCCCCGTCCGCCTACCGGAAGGCATTCGGCCGCTGATCCGCCCGGCCCGGATCAGCTCTTGCCGGGGAGCCGCGCGACGGCACCCGCGGCTACAGCCGAGACGAACGTGGCGGCGAGGTCGCGCCGGCTCACGAGCGCCGCTCAGGGGCGGGGGATGGCGACGGCGGTGTACGGGGTGGTGGGGGTCGGGCTGGTGTCGAAGCGGGCATTGGGGAGGTACAGCCGGGTCCCGAAGGCCGCCACGGTCGCCGGTACGTCGAACCGGCGATCACTCACCCGCCGCACGACGCGGCCGCTGGTGCCCGCCGCGTTCAGCCGCAGGACGGCCACGGCGTTGAGCCGGTTCTGCACCGCGTACAACGTCCGGCCGCGCAGCAACAGGCCATCGCCCTCCCGCAATGACTCGCCGTGCAGGTTGACCCGGCGGGTCTTGCCGGACCGGTCGACGCGGAACAGTCTGCCGGTGTTCGACTGCACAACGATCAGGCCGCGGCCGTCCGGAGTCGGGGTGATGCCGTTGGCGTTGAAGCCGTCGCCGTACACCAGGTCCCCGGTGAGCGGGATCCGCGCCGCGGCGGCGGGCAGCCGTCCGCCGCGCAGCGGCAGCTTGTAGAGCACCGGGTTGGTGGAGTCGGTGAACCACGCGGCGCCCTGGGTGAGGATGACGTCGTTGACGAACGCCGGGCCGGTTGCCAGCCGGTAGGAGGCCAGCACCCGGCCGGTGCGGGAGTCGATGACGCGTGCGTCGCCGCCCGTGCCGCCCGCCATGAACAACCGTCCGCGCGGGTCGGTCTTCATCCCGAGGGACGGTGTTCCGGACCCGCGGCTGATGATCGCGCCGCGTCCGGTGCGCAGGTCGGCGCGGTAGATGGAGCCGTCGGCCATGGAGCCGATGAAGGCGAACGGGCCGGGGCCGATGGCGATGCCCTCGGGCTGGAAGCCGTCGGGTAATGAGATGGAGGTCGGAGACGTCCCGGCCCGCCGGTCCGCTGTCGCTCCGGCGGACCCGCCCATGGTGATGGCCAGGACGAGTGCGGCGAGAATCGCGCGAAGGCCCCTGATTGATCGCATGGTCTGATGCCTTCAGTTGTCGACGGCCGGGGCGAACGCGGCGGCGTGGTCGCGGGCGAAGTCGGCGACGTCGCGCGGCGGGCGCCCGAGAAGGTCGGCGACCGTATCGGTGGTGAAGTCTCCCCAGCCGGATTCATACGCCCGCGTACTCCTCCAGCATGTCGACGATCCACTGCGGAACGCCGTAGCCGAGCAGTGTCTTGCGCTTGGCGTCGTCGCTGACCGGCACGTGCGTGATGGACCTGCCGAGAGCGAGACTCAAGTGGCCGGCGACCTCGTCGAACGTCAGCGAGCGCGGGCCGGTGAGGGTGTACGTCTGGCCGTGGTGGCGATCCGGGTCGTCGAGGAGCACGCGGGCCGCGCACTCGGCGATGTCGCGTGCGTCGATCATGCCGACCCGCGCCGCGGCCATGTTCAGCGAGAACGTGCCGGTGGCGGCGAGGTCGCCCGCCTCGTTCAGCAGGTTCTGCATGAACCAGTGGGGACGCAGGATCGTCCAGCGCATGCCGCACCGTTCGGTCTCCCGGTCCGACAGCGCGTGCAGTCTGCCGCTGCGGTTCGGCGCGTCGTGTGCCGCGCCGACGACGGACAGGCGCACGACGCGCTCCACACCGGCCTGTCGGGCGGCCCACACGGCGTTCATGTTGTGCTCCGGAGCGCGCGGCCCGTTCGGGGTGAGCAGCCACACGTCCTGCACGCCCTCGAAGGCGGGCGGCAGCGACCGGGCGTCGTCGAGGTCACCGACGAAGACCTCGGCGCCCCGCTCGCGCGGGCCGGCCGCTTTGGACTCTTCGCGGACGAGAGCCCGGAGTCTCACATCGGCGCCTTCCAGCGCGTTGATCAGCGCGGTGGACACGGTTCCGGTGGCGCCGGTGATCAGTACGGTACGCGACATGGTCATTCTCCCTTGGTGGAGGTACGGACGAGGTTGCGGACGTCCTTCGTTGGCTTGCCTGTCGCCCGGGCAACGGTGACGCGCTCCAGAAGCCAGAGCACGAGGGTCCCGGCCGAGAGGGTGGCGCCCAGGACGCACACGCCGGTCCAGCCGCTGTTCGCCCAGACCGCCGAGGCCAGCGCGGACCCCACCGCGCCGCCGACGAACAGGGAGGTCATGAAGGCGGAGTTGATCCGGTTGCGGGCCTCGGGCCGGAGCGCGTACAGGACGTTCTGGCTGCTGTTGAGCACCGCCTGATGGGCCAGATCCAGCACGATCACGCCGACGAGCAGCAAGACCAGCGAGTGCGCCCCGGCCGCGAGCGCCGGCCAGGACGCCACCAGCAGGACCGTCCCGGCGCCGGAAACGATCTGTACGTACCCGCGGTCGGCCAGCCGCCCGGCCACCGTGGCGGTCAGCGCGCCCACGACACCGGCCAGCCCGAACAGGCCGATGGCCGACTCCGACCAGCCGTACGGCGAGCCCGCCAGCAGGAAGGTCAGCGCCGTCCACAGCACGCTGAACGAGGCGAGGCTCAAGGCGCCGATACCCGCCCGCCATCGCAGCAACGGCTCGTACCGGAACATCGCCGCCGTCGAGCGCAGCAGACCGACATAAGACTGGCGTCCGCCACCTCCGCCGTCCCGGCCATCGCCGCTGTCTCCGCCGAGCCGGGGCAGGAAGGCGCGCAGCAGCACGGTCATCAACGCCATCAGGATCGCGGTCACCCAGTAGACCGTCCGCCAGCCGCCCAGCTCCGACAATGCTCCGGACGCCGTACGTGCCAGCAACAGGCCGAGCATCAGCCCGGTCATCACCGTGCCGACCACCCGGCCACGCTCGGCCGGGGCCGCCAGCGTCGCCGCGAACGGCACCACGACCTGCGCTCCCACCGAGGTCAGCGCGGTGAGGGCCGTACTGACCAGGAGGACCATGCCGTTGGGGGCGGTGGCCGAGACCAGCAGGAACACCGCGGTCGCCCCGTAGAGCGACATGGCGAGCCGCCGCCGCTCCACCAGGTCGCCGAGCGGCACCAGCAGGACCAGCCCCAGTGCGTACCCGATCTGCGCGGCTGTCACCAACAGCGCCGCCCGCGATGACCCGATCCCCAGCTCCCGGCCGATCAGGTCGAGCAGCGGCTGCGCGAAGTAGTTGCCCGCGACGGCCAGCCCGGTCGCCACCGACATGAGCAGGAGCAGCCCGCGCGACAGGCCGCCGTCCGTGTTGTGAGGTCTCATCACCATCATGCCTCCACCTTGGGCGACAGGGGATCAATGAGTCCAACACATGTTTGTCATCGGACCGATCGCGTATCACGATTGATCCATGGAACTGCAGCAGATGCGCTACGTCGTCGCGGTCGCGGAGACGAGCAACTTCACCCGCGCTGCCGAGCAGTGCCTGGTCGTCCAGTCCGCGCTGAGCCACCAGATCGCCCGCCTGGAACGTGAGCTGGGTGCCAAGCTGTTCGAGCGCACCAGCCGCCGGGTCCGGCTGACCCCCGCCGGCGCGGCGTTCCTGCCCGCGGCCCGCCAGGCTCTCGACGCCGCCGAACGCGCCCGCGCCGAGGTGGCGGCCGCCGCCGGCGAGATCCGCGGCCGGCTCGCCATCGGCGCCATCCCCACGGTCGCGGCGGTCGATCTGCCGGCCGCGCTGAAGGAGTTCCACCTGCGGCATCGGCAGGTACGGATCAGCCTCCGCTCGGGCGCGAGCGAGGATCTCATCGAAGGGGTGAGCCAGGGCACCCTGGACGTCGCCTTCCTGGGGCTTCCCCTGGGCGTGCGCCCCAAGGGAGTCCGCGGCCGCGAACTGGCGCGCGGCGACCTCGTCGCCCTGGTCGCGCCCGATCACCCGCTGGCGGACGAGCAGTGTGTGGACCTGCACCAGCTGTCGGACGAACCGTTCGTCGACTTCCCCGTGGGCACCGCCGCGCGGGCCCAGTCGGATGAGGCGTTCGCGGCGGCCGGGGTGCGGCGCGAGGTCGCCTTCGAGGTGACGACCGTGGACTTCATCGCTCGGCTGGTCCGGCAGGGCCTGGGCATCGGGATGCTGCCCGCCGCCTTCGTGGCCGAACTCCCCGATCTGCCCATCCTCCAGCTTCGCGACGCTCCCGCCCGCATGGAGCACCTCATCTGGAGCCGCTTCCAGCCCTCCCCCGTCGCCGCGGCGTTCCTGTCCGCCCTCGGCATCTCGGCGGCGGAATCCGCAAGCTCGCCGGATTCATGATTTATCCGGAATCCGCAGCGGTGGGTCCCGACGAATACGTCAAGAAAGCGCTCAACGCTTTCGGCGTCGCCTGCGCCGTCGAAGCAGTTGAGCGTTCCCCTTACCTGCTCTGATCGGGAGGATGTGTGAAGAAGAGGCTGCGGCAGCTCGCCCTCGCCTTCGTGGCGGTTCTGATCCTCGGGTTCGTCGCTCTGACGGTGGTGATCTTCGTACCTGAATCGCTGCCGTATGTGTTCATCGCCGTGGTGGCCATCCTTGTGGTGTGCGGCATCCTGTTCGAGATCTTCGTCCTGTCCGACCCGGAGCCCCTCGACCTACCGCCGCGATCGGCCCACGACGAGACGATGGAACGACGCCGCCGCGATCCCTGGTGACGCGACAGCACAATTGCCAATAACCAAAGTCAAGTCATTATTGTCGAAGCCGCCACAGTATCGCCATAAATTCGCTATAAACTCACCATACAGACCGCCGACCTGCGCAAACGCATGAATGAATCACCTCCAAGCTATAGCTCCATGGGCGATTTGAACATCGTCCTGCGAAATAGTCAAGCTCTTGTCAAAGCGATTTATTAGCACTTATCCTCCAGGTGATCAAATCACTTTTTCTCTTTTCCTGGAGGCACCACTTGCGCCGATTAGCGCTCCCCGTCGCCGTCACGGCGATGCTCCTCCCCTTCCTCGCCCCCGAGGTCTCCGCCGCCACGGTCACCTCGAAGGCCTCCGTCGCGGTGCTCGCCGACCCGCCGCCTGCCGACGTGCAGGAGATCGGCCCCGGCCAGTACTCCGCCGACACCAAAACCTTCAAACTCACCGAGCTGGACGTGTCCGCGGGCGCGATCAGCCGTAAGCACGGTGTGGCTCTGGCCGGTGGCGATCTGGCCCGGCCGCAGTCGGCCCCGTCCACTCGCCCTGAGCTGGGCGTCTTCGGGCCGAGCTGGCAGGCCGAGTTCGCCGGTGGGGAGATCAACCGGAAACTGGAGAACCAGAACGGCACCCTCGTCGTCACGGAACTCGACGAAGGGACCTCGACCAGCTACCCCCTGAAGAGCAGCGTCTCCACCCCTGACGGCGGCGGCATCCAGACGTACGAGGCCGCCGACGGATCCAAGATCACCGAAACCACCAAGTGGGACGCGGCCGTCGGCGCGATGCGCACCACGACGACCGAGACGTACGTGACGGATTTGGGTCCCCTGAACCCGGGCGCCGAGCCCATGACCTACCCCGACGGCACCCCCATCAGCGCCGCCGACCTCCAGCTCACCTACGTCTGGTCACGGCCGGCCGGGGCGCCGAGCGCCGACCCCTGGCGCGTGACCAGCGTCGGCACCGCCGCCCTCGGCAAGTCCACGATCACCTACGACGCCCAGGCCCGGGTCAGCACCGTCAAGGAACCGGCCCGTGGCGAGAACCCCGCGTCGGTCACCAAGTTCACCTACGCCACGGCCACCACGGCCGCCGGCACCTCCTTCGGCGACTTCGCGGGCCGGCTCAAGGAGGTCACCGTCGCGTACGGAACCCAGGCGCCGCAGACCGAGGCCAGCTACGCCTACGACCCGAACGGCCTGCTGCGCACCGTGACCGACCCCAGCGTCGGCGCCACCCAGGGGACCTACGCCTACGACCCGGTGGGACGCCTGTCGTCGATCGAGTCCGCCAGCAACGGCGGCTGGCAGCTGTCCTTCCCGGCGGGCGTCGCCGCTCCCCAGGTGACCGCCACCGACACCGACATGCCGGCCAACGGCGGGACGACCGAGGGCGCGGCCGGACTCGACGACCCCAACGCCACCGAGCCGCCGGCCAGTGACTTCCTGCCGGACGGCGTGGACCCCCCGCAGTCCTACCCGAAGAAGTGCGACACGGCCAAGACCTGGATGTGGTACACGAAGTCGGGCTGCTCGGCCTGGGCATTCCATGGCGGCAAATGGCGGAAGCCGAGCTGGAAGCGGACCGCCAGCGGCTTCAAGGTCAGGGGCATCGACTACGACCACTGCACGAAGCCGGGAGCGGACCGCCCCGCCGGGTTCGACTTCCGACCGGCCTGTGACTCCCACGACTACGGGTACGGCCTGATGACCAACCAGAAGAAGCATTACAAGTACTACCTCGACCGCACTCTCAGGCGGAAGGCCGACGTGGACACCCGCTTCTACATCACCTTGAAGGACAAGGTATGCGGGGGCTACTTCTTCCTGGTGCGGGGCGCCTGCAGGAAGATCGCGGCAGTCTACTACGCGGCTGTTCTCCTCTTCGGCATGCCCTGAGAACGGGCGTGCGCAAGCCGTAAAACCCGCTGAGTAACCTTCCACGGGCCGGATGGCGGCATCAGCCGCCATCCGGCTCCGTGGTGCGCCGGGCGCGGTGCGCCCGGAGCTTGTGGCGGTTGCCGCAGCGCTCCATCGCGCACCAGCGCCGGGCTCCGGGGCGGGAGGAGTCGACGAACACGAGCGGGCAGTCGTCGCTCGCGCACTCGCGGATGCGCTCGGAGAGCGGACCGGACAGCAGCTCGATCATCTCCCGCGCCAGCGTCGACAGCGCTTGCGTCGCCCGCACGGGCGACACCCACCCCGCGGTCGCGCCTCCGGCGACCGGCGCGGAGACCGTCTCGTGGACCGGCTCGTGGACCGGCGCGGAGTCCAGCTCGGGGATCAGCTCGGGGATCAGCGGTGCTTCGGCCGCGGCCCGGTTGATGGTCGTGACCGCCTCGGCGGGGAGAGGGCGACGCGCGGCCTGAGCGTGCGCCGCGTCCCAGATCGCCTGGCGGAGGGCCTTGGCCGCGGCCAGCTCGCGGACCGTCACGGGGACCGTCATGACCGCGGCCAGTGGCGGCTCGGCCAGCCATTCGCCGAGGTCGGCAGGCTGGTGCAGGGTTTCGAACACCGCGTAACGGCCCTCTCCGCCCGTGTGGGCGAAGTCCAGGCAGACCGCGCCGGCGTCGAACCAGAACGACCCTCCCTTGGGGTCGTGCAGCATCCGGCCGGTTGTGCTCGCGCGCATGAAACCACTATAACTGGTGTCGTACGAAACCACTATTACTGGTGTCAGCGTCCGAGGAGAGCGACACATGAGCACACGGCACATCAACCCCGAGGGACTTCACCGCAGTCCGGCCTTCAGCCAGGCCGTCGTGGTCGAACAGCCGGCCAAGACGATCTACATCGGCGGGCAGAACGGCGTCGGCGCCGACGGCAAGGTCGTCGGGCCCACGGTCGGGGAGCAGGCCAGGCAGGTGTTCCGCAACCTCACGACCATCTTGGAGAGCGAGGGGGCGAGCCTGGCGAACATCGTGCACTGGCGCATCGCGGTGGTGGACGGCCACACCTTCGACGAGGGCGTTGCCGCCTTCCAGGAGGTGTGGAACCGGGCCGACCCACCGCCGGCCATCACAGTCCACGTCGTCGCCGGCCTGGGCCCCGGGTTCCTCGTCGAGATCGACGCCGTCGCCGTCGTGTGACCCCCACGGGCCGATGGCCGCCGTGACATCTGTGCGGAGGCGCTTCAGCGCCGCCGCCCCCCTGACGCTCGGTGAGACCGCCGGGAAGGACGACGGGTTCCCGCCCGTCTCCACGGCTCGGTGCACCAGCACCTGGACATCGGGCGGGGAGAGGTCGACTGGGACACCTTCTTCGCGACCCTGAACCGGCTCGGGTTCGCGGGCGGTGACGACAACACCATGACCCCCGTGACCAGGAGGCTGTGGCGGCCCTCGTACGCCATGCTCGTCGTCACCTCGGCCTGGGCGACCTGCGGGCCGTACAGGATGACCCAGTCGTCGGTGTCGCGCTCGAACCCGACCCGGACCGTCGCGGCGGCACCGCCCGTGATCAGCGGGAACGTCACCACCGCGCCGACCGTCAGGGCAGCGCGCCGTGGGCGCTCAGCCCGGTCTGGCCGGCCAGCTTGCGCATGATCTCAAGCTTGCCGCGAAGCCGCGACGCTGTCGACCCGTTGTTCCCAGGTGTACGCGAGGGCTCACCAGTTTCCTCAGGACAATTTATTGTTTCCTCACGACATTGTTTTCTGCTGTCGCGCGCCTTAGTGTCGGTCCGGCGGGCACCCTCAGGGCCGCCCATTGACGTTCAGGGAGAAACGCGTGTCACTTGACGACCTCGCCCGCATGATCGCCGACCCGTCGATCGAGTTCCGGCCCGAGCTGCGCTGGTGGCTGGCGGAGGGGCTGCACACCGACGAGACGCTGGTCCGCGAGATAGACACCGCGCACCGGCTGGGTTTCGGCGGGATGGAGTTCCTCGCGATGGACGAGGGCGCCATCGACCACTCCCGCTACGGCTGGGGCGCGGAGGAATGGGTGCACGACTCCCAGGTGGTCGTCGAGGAGACCACTAAACGGAACATGTCGGTGAGCTTCACCTCCGGCACGAACTGGTCGAACGCGAACCTCCCCACGATCACCCCCGACGACCCGGCCGCGGCCCAGGAGCTCGACGTGGTGTTCGAGGACCTCGTCCCTTCGGGCTCCCGCAGCGGGGCGCTGCCGCGCGTCGACCTGGACGCCGAGCCGCCGACGCTGCACATTCCCGGCCACCGCGGCAAGATCACCGAGCAGCACCTGGTGGCCGTCGTGGCCGCCCGCCTGCTGGAGACCAGCGCGACGGGCGCGATCCTCGACCTCGACTCCGTCGTCGACCTCTCCGACCAGGTGCGGGACGAGGCGCTGGACTGGAGCGCGCCCGCCGACGGCGACTGGCGGCTCTTCGTCTTCTGGATGCACGGCACCGGGCAGACCGCCTCGCCCTCGGCGTCGGTCAACTACACCGTCAACTACCTGGACCGGGACGGAGTCGACGCGGTCATCGACTACTGGGACTCGGTCGTCCTCACGCCGGAGCTGCGCGAGCAGATCAGCCGCAACCCGCGCGCGCAGATGTACATGGACTCCCTCGAACTGTCCGTCTACGGCGCCGGTGGCATGTTCTGGGGGCGCACCGTCGCCCGGGAGTTCCGCGCCCGTCGCGGGTACGACCTCACCCGCTGGCTGCCCTTCCTGATCCGGTCCGCGCCCTTCATGGCTGTCAGCACGACCTACCACAACGACGTACGCGAGGAGCACCGCGTCACCGTCGAGAAGGTGCGCTTCGACTACGTGCGTACGCTCACCGACCTCTACATCGAGAACATGCTGCGCCCCTTCGCCACGTTCCTGCACGACAACGGGATTTCGCTCCGCGCCGAGATCAGCTACGGACTGCCGTTCGAGCTCACGCGCCCGGGACCTGAGGTCGACGGCATCGAGACGGAGTCGCTGGAGTTCGCCGCGCAGATCGACGCCTATCGCTTGCTGGCCGGGCCGGCTCACCTGTTCGGCAAGCAGTACTCCTCCGAGACCGGCGCGACCACCCGCAACCACATGCTCGACCACCGCTTCTACGACCAGATCATCGCCACCCAGCTGGCGGCGGGGATCACCAAGACCGTGCTGCACGGCTGGGCGAGCACCGCGGGCGCGGAGGGCGTCACCCATTGGCCGGGGCATGAGGGCATGTGGCCGATGTTCTCCGAGCGGTTCGACACGCGTCAGCCCGCGGCGGAGTTCTACCCGCTGTGGAACAACGCGATCGGCCGCTACCAGTGCGTCCTGCGGCAGGGCCGGCCGCGGATCGACGTGGGGATCCTCCGTACCGACCACTTCACCGACAACACCTCAGGGGTGGCCCTCCTCGACCAGGACGGTCGGCGGATCCCGGACGAGGACGCCTACGGGCGCATGTGGATGCGCGACCGGGACAACCACTGGTGGCGGGACCTGAGCATGCAGGACGCCGGGTGGACCTACGAGTTCTTCGACGGGTCACTGCTGCTGCGCGAGGAGGTGTCGTTCGCGGACGGGCTCGTGCAACCGCACGGCCCGGGCTACCAGGCGCTCGTCGTCTACCAGGACACGCTCGACCCGGACGTGGCGGTCAAGCTCCTGGAGTGGGCGCGGCAGGGGCTGAAGCTGCTCATCGTCAACGGCGCCACCGAGCTCAAGTGGCTCACGGCCGGCCAGTACACCACCCACCCCCGAGCCGCCGCCCGCACCCCGGGACTCGACGGCCGCGACGAGGAGCTCGCCCAGACGATGGCGCGACTTCGCGCGCTGCCGACCGTCGCCGAGGTGAACGACCCGGCCGGCACCGTCGAGGCGCTGCGCGAGCTCGGCATCGCCGGACGCGCCGAGTTCATCGGAGAGAACCGCAGCCTGCTCAGCCACCTGCGCGAGGACGGCGACCTGCTGCACCTGTACCTGTACCACTTCCTGTACGAGACCGGCGAGCCGACCACGGCCGAGATCGCCCTGCCCGGCACCGGGACCGCGCACCGGATCGACCCCTGGACCGGCGACATCCACCCGCATCCCGGCATCCGGCACGAAGCGGGGCGAACGATCATCACCGTGAGCTTGGCGCCCGGGGAGACCGCGCTGTTCACGATCGACCGCTCGGCGCGGGAGCCGGCGAGCTCCGAGCCCGTCGAGCCGCGCCTCCTCCAGGAGATCGCGGAGTGGACGACCACGGTCGAGAGCTGGGACGCCGGCGAGCTCGAGGTGATCAGCGAGGACCGCGGACTCGGCTACGAGACCCGGGAGGTACGGCCCACCACCGCGATCACCCGCCTCGACGGCGGCCACGGCCCGCTCCGCCCGTGGAAGGACCTTCCCGAGGTCGGTCCCGAGGTCAGCGGCGTCGGAGCATACGACGCGACGTTCACCTTCGAGGACGCGCCTGTCGCGGGAGCCAGGTATGTGCTCGACCTCGGGTCGACGGCGGGCGGTCTCGGCTCCGTCCAGGTCAACGAGGGCCCGGTCAAGGGCTTCGACACCTCCCGCCCGACCGTGGATGTCACCTCCGACCTGCGGCCCGGGGAGAACACGGTGACGGTCCGGGTGTCGAGCTCACTGAACAACCGGCTGCTCGCCCGCGGCTACTACGACTCGATTCCCGACATCGCCGCGCAGCTCGCCGGAGGCGCTGGGACGCAGCGGACCGAGGTACACGACCACGGCCTGCTCGGACCGGTGCGACTGCTGCTACTGCGCGAAGCGACGGCGAACTGAACCAGCCGGGAGGGCGGGCGGCGGGCTGGGTCGGACGGGCGGGCGACCGGACGCGCGGGGCGCCTCGGCATCCGGTCGCCCGCCCGACCGACCGGCAGTAGGGTTCCGGGAATACAACGGGAGAGGGGAGGCACATCGTGACGCGGGCGCAACGCCACGAGCTGGACGATCAGGACATCGACCTGTCCTCCATCATCGCCCCGGACCTCCTCGATCCGCGCGTCTCCCTCTCCTCGATCATCCACTGGGCGGACAGTCACGCGGTTCGGCTGGCCCTCATGGCCGCCGTCGAGTTCCCCGTCAACGATGTGCCGATGTTCCTCATCGTGAACCAGCTCAGCTACCGGGGAGCGATGCGCCCCAGCGACCTCGCGCTGGCCCTCGGAACAGGACGGGCCAATCTCACCAAGATCGCCCATCGCCTGCACGACGCCGGCCTCATCGTGCGTGTTCGCGAGCCGTCGGACGAACGCAGCGTGCTGCTCGCCCTCACTCCCCGCGGACGGGAGATCGGGGAGCGGATCATGGAGTGCGTCCAGCAGGACCTTCAGTCGCTCCTGGCGGACTGGAGCGACGAGGACGTGGACACGCTCAAACGCCTCCTCGCCCGCTTTGCCCGCGACACGATGTGGAAACTGCCGACGCCGAAAGGCCATGCCAGGTCGGGCTGAGATCTGCTGGTCACCACGACATCGTGACCGAGGTCATCAGCCCGCTCCCGGCCGCGTCGGGCTATGCCCCTGGGGAAAGCTTTCCGCCCGCCACGCCCCGGACGGCGCTGTCGATCAGTTCCTTCACCTGGGCGGCCGGCACCGGGATGCCCGGGGTCTCGAAGAACCAGCGGAACGCCTCGTCCTGGCCTGCCCCCTCAGGCGCCTGCCCCGGGAAGTACGGCTGCACGTACACCGGCGTGCCCGGTTCGACGCGCCAGCTGTCGGCGAGCGACCCGGCGTCCACCGCGTCGTAACCGAGGGCGTCCAGCAGCGCGGTCACCTCGGCCTTCGCGGCCGGGTCGTCACCCGCGATGGGCAGGGCGCTGCGGTCGGCGGCCCCGGCCGGCCGGGCGCTGGTGGACAGGCGGTGGAAGTCGATGTTGTTGAACGCCTTGACCAGGCGTGAGCCGGCCAGGTGCCGCTGCACCAGGGCGCTGGAGGTCAGCTCGTCGGAGTCCAGCTCGGCGATGCGGCCGTCGCGCTCCGGGTAGTAGTTCATCGTGTCGATCACGATCTTGCCCGCCAGAGCGGCGGCCGGCAACTGCTTGTAGGCGTGCAGCGGAACGGTGGCCACGACCAGGTCACCCGTCTCGGCGGACTCGGCCGGTGTAGCCGCGCGGGCCTGCCCGCCCAGCTCCGTCACGAGATCGGAGAGAGTCTCGGGGCCGCGCGAGTTGCTCAGAACGACGTTAAGACCGGCGGCGACGGCGAGGCGGGCCAGCGTGCCGCCGATCATTCCGGTGCCTATGAGGCCGAGAGTCTTGGTCATGGCGTCTCCATCTCAGTGGGGAAATTTACGGGACATCTGCAAGATACAGCACACATGCAAGAATAAAGACACATGTACGGTAGGCTAGAGTTGTGGATGTGACAACGACCAGAGACAGCAATCCCCCGAAGGTCGACCTGCGCGTGCGACGCACCCAGGCGGCCCTGCGGCGCACTCTGATCCAGCTCGCCGAGGAGCGGGACCTGTCGCAGATCAGCGTCGCCGACGTCGCCGAGCGGGCCGAGGTGAGCCGCTCCGCCTTCTACTCCCATTACCGGGACGTACACGAGCTGGCCGAGGCCGCCTGCACCGCCATGGTCGACGACTTGATCGAGTCGCTGCCCGCCCTCGCCTGCGAGACGGCGGACGAGGCGCCGGACCCGGTCCAGGCGCTGGCGGCGTTCTTCGCCAACCTCGCCGAGTACGCCGGTCTCTATCGCAGCCTGCTGGGGCCGCAGGGCAGCGCGCGCGTCATCGACCACGTACGCCGCCGGATCACCGCGACCATCCACCTCGCCGCATGCGCGTCACCGGTCGCGGCGCCTGAGGTCCCGCATGACGTACCCGCCGCGTTCACCGCCGGCGCGCTCATCGGCGTGGCCTCCGACTGGCTCCAGCGCGGATGTCCACGGACACCGAACGAGATGGCCGCGTCGACCTGGCCCCTCCTCGCCGCCCTCCACCACCTCGACGGCACACCCACCCACCACTGAGGCGGTCGGCTATCTCCCCCCGAAGGGGGCATTCCCATCAAGGGACCCCAGCCACGACAGGCCGTCACAGGGATTGAGGCGGTCGTCTGACAAACCACCCCCTTCGGGGGACGGCGGCCACGATGGGTGGCTCAGATTTCCTTGACGAACACGATGGCGTCGATCCGGTCGATGGTGGCCGGGTCAAGAGACAGGTAGGTGTGGTCGGCCGGCACGCGAGGCGTCAGCTTCCGGTCGAGGGTCGCGGCGAGGCGGCCGGGATCGATGACGGCGCGGGCGTGGGGCAGGGTCGACAGGAGTCCTTCTAGGGTGTCGGGAGGAGGGACGTCGGAGTCGCGGGTGCCGAAGGTGGCGGCGGCGAAGGCGTACTGGTCGCCGAGGTGGGTGCCGATGATGGCGCCCGCGCTCCACCACTGGAGCGACTGACCCGCGAACCACAAGTGACTCTTGTCGCGCTGCAGGTGGCGGTTGCCGGCGAACGCGAGCGTGGGGCCGCGACGGGCCTCGCGGCGGACGATGGCGTCGAGGTTGTCGGCCATCATCGCATCGCGCAGGCACATGAGCGTGCCGAGGCGGGTGGGCGCGGTGTCGGCCAGGCCGGCGTGATAGCGCAGGAGCCCGGCGGCGGTGCGGGCGTGCAGGCCGGCGCGCCACCAGTCGTCGGGTGAGGTGGTGGCCGTCAGGTGGGGCGCGTGCGCGGTGAGCAGCACGCGCAGGTCGTCGGTGAGCAGGCGCAGTTCCTTGGCCTCGGGGGTGCGGCCGACGGACTCGGTGGGATCCATGATGCCCCGGTCGATCCAGCGCTCGTCGGAGCCGAGGAGTTCGTCGAGGGTCTCGCGGCTCCAGGCCAGGTCGAGGTGGGCGGCGAGGTAGTCGTACAGCGCGGTCAGGGCTGGGCGGGGACTGGCGACGCCGATCACCTCCAGCGGGGCGTCGAAGCCGTAGAAGCGGAGCCGCTCGTGCGGGGGACGCTGCTCGTTGTAGGCGCGCATCCAGCGCAGGAGCTCACGGTTGGCGGGTGAGGCGCCGAAACCGTGGCTGAAGCCGCGGCTCATCGCGTCGTCGAGGGTGGCGGTGCCGTCGGTGACGTACGAGTCGGCGACCAGGGCCGCGAGGCAGTCGCTCTCCAAGGCGATCGAGCGGTAGCCCTCGTGCTCGACGAGGTGGTGGAAGAGCTCGTTGCGCAGCTCGAGGAAGGCTTCGACGCCGTGGGTGGGCTCGCCGAGGCCGAGCAGGCGGGTGGCCGGAGACAGGAGCGCGGTGAGGGCGCCGCCGGCGAGGGGACGGGCGGCGTCCCGGCTGAAGGCCGTCATGCATTCGACTGTATCGTTGAACTCTCTGTGTAAACTTTGGCGGCCTTTCTGGCTGTTTACGAGCGCGTACCCTCAAACAGAGTTGTCGGCATCGACCGCGTCCGCGAACGCGCCCATGGACGTGAAGGTCCAGTCCGGGGTGACGTCGGCCGACGGCGCCGGCGTCGCTCCCCCGCCCGCGCTGTCATGACGGCGGTCGATCCACACCGTCGGCAGGCCCGCCGCCTTGGCCGGCACGTGGTCGTGGAACAGGCTCTGCGCCACGTGCAGCAGCTTGCCGTCGGCCACCCCGAGCCGCCCGGCCTCGCTCATCAGCGCCTCGAAGTTACGGGGAGACGGCTTGTAAGAGCCGATGTCCTCAGCGGTGAGGACGCTGGTGAAGGTGACGCCGAGGCGCTTGTTCGAGCCGGCGAAGGAGGCCCGGTCCACGTTGGACAAGATGATGAGCTTGTACCGGCGCGCGAGCCGCTCGAGCGCCTCCGCCGAGTCGGGGAAGGCCGGCCAGTCAGGCACGGAGACCGCCAGCCGCTCGGCCTCCTCGTCGCTGACCGGCACGCCGAGCTTCGTACCCAGGCCCCGCATCGCGCGGGCCAGGATCCGGGGGTAGAGGTCGCCGGGGTGCTCGACCTCGGCCTGCGCCTCGTGCGTCGCGTACGCCGTCAGCAACTGCTCGTCAGTCATCCGGAGACCATGCGTGCCGGCCCACTTACGCAGGACGGCCGCGATACCGGCCTCCCAGTCGATGAGGGTCCCGTAGCAGTCGAAGCTGAGGGCATCGAAATCGCTGAAGGTCACCGTGCACGCTCCTCTTCCGCACTGCGCCTTCCAGGTCGGCGAGCAGCCGACGGCACAGCTCGTCGGCGACGGCGCCCGCCACCGTAACCGGGTGAATCGACACGGTTAACCGTATAACAGGCAGCCAGGTGATCCGAGATCGTCTGCCAGTCGTTGACAGCGCTCCTCATTGACAGCGCCCCGAAGATCGGACAACCTACCGGAACGGAAGATTATGCGGCAGTGCATAATTATGCAACGGGAGCTGCGATGCGCAAGCGCAGAGTGATCATCAACACCGACGCCAAGAACGAGGCCGATGACCAGTTCGCCATCGTCCACGGGTTGTTGTCGCCGACTCTCGACATGCGCGGGCTCATTCCTGCCCATTTCGGCACCTGGCGGTCGCAGCGGAGCATGGAGGAGTCCCGCGAGGAGATCGATCTCCTGCTGGATCTGCTCGGCCTGACCGGCTCCGTCACCGTCGCGAACGGCGCGGCGACGCCGCTGCCGGACGAGCACACCGCCGTGGACTCTCCCGGCGCCCGGCTGATCATCGAGGAGTCGAAGCTCGCGAGCGAGGAGGATCCGCTCTATGTGGCCTTCCTCGGGCCGCTGACCGACATGGCCTCGGCGATCCTACTGGACCCCGACCTCGTACGACGCCCGCTGGTCGTGATCTGGATCGGCGGCTCCGGATACCGCGGCTACGACGAAGGCACCCGGATCGAGTTCAACCTCTCCAACGACATCCACGCCGCCAACGTGGTGTTCGACTCCGGCATGACCGTGTGGCAGGTGCCCAGAGACGTCTACACCAAGGTCTCGGTGAGCTACGCCGAACTAGAGGAGAAGATCGGCGACGCCGGCCCGCTGGGCCGCTACCTGATCAAGCAGCTGCACGAGTGGAACGCGACGTACCACCCCGGCCCGATCGAGTCCCGCTCGCTGGGCGATTCACCGGCCGTCGCGCTGATGCTCTACCCCGCGAGCGGAAACCTGCGCGTCAGGCCCGCTCCCCGCTTCGGCGCGGACGGCTCCTACCTGCCCGGCTCGAACCACCCGATCCGGGTCTGCGAGGAGGTCGACGTGCGCTTCCTGCTGGAGGACATGTTCGCCAAGATCCGGGCCTTCGGGCGCGAGCACGGCTGACGCGCGGGTGTGACCGGTCAGGCGTCCGCCATCTCGTCCTTGTGACGGAACAGGCTCCGGTATTCCTGCGGCGAGGTGCCAAGGTGCCGATGGAACACGGCCCGCAAGGAAGCGGGAGCGCCGAGCCCGGTGAGGCGGCCGATCTGCTCGATGGGCACGGTGGTCGCCTCCAGCAGTTCGCGTGCCCGGTCGATGCGCGCGTCGGTCAGCCAGGCCATGGGCGGAGTGCCGGTCTCCTCGCGGAAGCGGCGGATCAGCGTCCGCCGCGACATATGGGCGCGTTCCGCGAGGTCGTCGACGGCAAGGGGCTTCGCCAGGTTGTCGATCATCCACTCCCGCAGAGGAGCAAGCACATCTCCGCTCGCTTCGGGGCGGAACTGTTCGACGAACTGCGCTTGACCTCCCCGTCGCCGTGGCGGCGCGACGAGATCACGTGCGCGTGTGTTCGCCGCCGCGGCGCCGAGGTCGGTGCGGATCAGGTGCAGGCACAGGTCGATCCCCGCGGTGACGCCGGCGGAGGTGAGGATGTCGCCGTCGTCGACGTAGAGCTGATCTGGCAGGACATCGACGCGTGGGTAGCGCCGACGCAACTGCTCGGCCGCCCGCCAATGTGTGGTCGCGGGGCGTCCGTCGAGCAGCCCGGCCGCGGCAAGGGTGAAGGCCGCGGTGCAGATGGAGACGAGCCGGGCGCCTCGGGTGTGGGCCGCCCGTAGCGCCGCCAGCAGCTCAGCTGACGGGGTCGCGTCAATGTCGTCGTAACCCGGAATGATCACAGTGTCGGCGTCGTCCAGCGCCTCGAGGCCGGCCGCGACGGTGATCGCGAAGCCGTACCCCGGCACCAGTCCGGTCTCGGTGTCAGCGCAGACCGTCAGCTCATAGTGGGGGTCCATGGTGAAGATCTGCGTCGCGGCACCGAACTCGAGCGGGAGCACCCCGGGCTGTACGAGCACTGCGACGTGGTGTCTGTCTGCCATAGTGGCACGATTGTAGCGCTGGATGGCATCCGTGCCACTTTTGCCCGGGTTCCTGGCCTCGTACCGTCGAGTCATGACCGATACCGCCGCCCTCTCGGAAGGGCCGCAGAACGACGTACTCGCTCTCCCGACCGGGCCGCTGGTTGAGGCGAGCCTCGCCGCGGCACGGGCCGCAGGTCCCCGAACGCATGGGACTGCTGACCTACCTGACCTACGAATGGCCCGTGGGGAGAGTAGGCCCACAAGAATTGGAGTCAAGCATGTCGAATTTTGTCGAATTCACGTTCAGCGGGCAGCCGGGATACAGCGAACCGACGGTCCGGAAGATCGTCACCAGTTCGATTCCCGTCAGGACGATCGCCATCTACTGTTTCGACCCCCGGGCGGCCGGCGTCGCGCAAGCGGTGGCCGATTACTTCGGTGACGAGGTGTATCCTGGAGAACTCATTCTCGACGAGACCGGCCGGAAAATAGGTTCTACCGCGACGGTGTTCCCCCTCATCGTCGGGGGCGGACGCGCGGCGGACGCTCTTCGCTCGATCACCGTCTCCCAGCACCTGTTCGGAATCGAGCGGGTTGTCGTCGTACACCATTCCTTCTGTGGCGGGACCTCCTTCACGGAGGAGGGGATCATCGACGCGTGGAAGCGTGAACAGCACACCGATATCTCGTGCGTGTACGACTGGGACGGCATCCGCATCGCCGACTTCGAGAAGTCACTCAGCTACGACGTGAACCTGATCCGTAAGAGCCAAGGCACGCCGAAGCACATTGAGATTCATGGCCTCTTCTACAACGTCGATTCCGGCGAGCTGACAGAGGTCGTCCGGGACGTTCCCACCGAGGCCGCCCCCGGCCAGAACCACGAGAGGTGACGACTCAGGCGTCAGGGGCGATCCGCTGAGCGGTCAGCGTTCTGCGGCGAACGACCATCCACCCCGCCGCACGCCGCTAATTCCAAAGAAGGAGTAACAACTAGACGTTCTCGAAGTAATGCGGCGGTCGCTGCTTTCAGGCATGTGACCGTGACCGGGAAGGAAAAGTCCATGAGCGACAACAAGTGGATGGATGGACGCACTCTCGCACCGGCACTTCTCTAGAAACGGAAAACCATCATGGAACGCAACCTTCTGGTGATCGGGGCGACGGGAAAGACCGGTCGCCACACCGCCGAGCTTCTGCTTCAGCGCGGTCACCACGTCCGCACGCTCGTCCGCCGAGTCGATGAGCGCTCCGAGAGGCTTGCCGGTCTCGGGGCGCAGATCGTCGAAGGCGACGTCCTCGACCTCAACTCCCTGGCGGAGGCGATGAAAGGGATCGATGCCCTGTACTTCACCTACCCGATCCGTCACGGCCTGATGGACGCCACGGCGAACGTGGCCCTGGCGGCGGAGGAGAGCGGCGTGCGGGCGATCGTGAACATGTCGCAAATCTCCGCCCGCCGCGACTCCGCCAGCAACGCGGCACGCCAGCACTGGGTCGCCGAACGCGTGCTGGACCGCTTCCCGGTGGCCGTCACCCACATCCGCCCGACCTTCTTCGCCCAGTGGCTGATCGACACCTGGGCCGACGGAACCGGCGAACTGCGGCTGCCCTTCGCCGACGGACGCCATGCCCCGATCGCTGAAAGCGACCAGGCAAGGGTGATCGCGGCCATCCTGGAGGATCCCGCCCCGCACGCCGGCAAGATCTATCCGCTGTACGGGGCGGTGGAGCTCAACCACTACGAGATCGCCGAGAAGATGTCGCAGGCACTCGGCCGTCAGGTCACGTACGTGCCCATCAGCCTCGACGAGTTCAGGACCATCCTGGAGAACCGCGGCGCGCCGGAGCACCTCATCCAGCACCTTCTCGCCGTCGCGGTCGACTACCGCAACGGCGTCTTCGCCGGTACGAACGACCTGGTGAAGAAGATCGGCGGCGCCGACCCTCTCGATGTGGAGGGCTTCGTCGCCCAGAACCGGGCGGCCTTCGACCCGTACACCGCCTGAATGGCTGCCCGCGATGCGGCCGAGCAGCCCCGCGCCTCCTGACCGAGGCTGTCGCCTCTCACGTATGCGGTCCCGTCGGCGCGGGGCCGGGTCAGTGCTGGATGTCGCCTCTGGCCTTAGCCATCGGGAGCAGGTCGAAGACACTGATCACGCGCGTGATCTCGCCGTTCTCGACGGTGAGGTAGTCGATGCCGCGGAAGTCCTGCAGGATGGGCGTGTCGACGGTGTACACGGTCGCCGCGTTCGTGTCGTTGCCCAGGACGTCGATGACGGTGGCGCCGATGAGCGTGTTCGCGAACGGTTCGAGGAACCGGCGGTAGCCCTCTACTCCCTCGAATGTGCCGGTCGGGGCCTCGCACACGACGTCGTCGGCGAGCAGGCTCAGGGCCTTCTCTACGTCCTTGCTGGTCCACGCGCGGACGAAGTCCTCGGCGACCTTCTGGGCGAGCGCGTTCGTTGCGGTCACAGCACAGTTCCTTTCGTGGTGCTTTGTCCCTGGCAAGGCCGGGACGCTCGAAGCCGCCTCCTGTAGGTGGCTCGTCTGCCCGCAGCTTCGCCGAGGTATATGTCAGGTGCTGTCATATACATAGGTAAATTTGGAACCATGAGGTCCGAGCGCCTGCTGTCGATCATGCTGCTGCTCCAGACCCACGGCCGGCTGCCCGCCGGAGACCTGGCCGAGCGCCTGGAAGTGTCGGTCCGCACCGTCATGCGCGACATCGAGGCGCTGTCGGCGGCCGGTGTGCCCGTCTACACCGTGCGCGGGCCCCATGGCGGCATCGCCCTGCTGCCCGGCTACCGCACCAACGTCACCGGCCTGACCGCCGACGAGGCTCGCGCCCTGTTCGTCCTGCTGTCCGATCATGCTCACACCGAGCTGGGCCTGGGCCGGGCCCTCGGCTCCGCGCTGCGCAAGCTGATGGCCGCCCTGCCCGCCCCGCACCGGCCGGACGCCGACCTGGCCAGCCGTCGTATCCTCATCGACCCGGTGCGCTGGCGCGGCGGGCCGGCACACCCCGCCACCGGGCCGGCCGTCGACCTGGCCGTACTCCAGCAGGCGATCTTCACCGACCGGCGGCTGCGCCTGCGCTACCGGCACGGCCGCGACAACCGCGTCCGCTCCTACACGCTCGATCCGTACGGCCTGGTCAACAAGGCAGGCGTCTGGTACCTCGTCGCCGACCACCGCGGCGAGCCCGCACTCTTCCGAACCGACCGAGCCTTGTCAGCCGGCATCCTCGACGAGCCCGTACGACGCCGCGACGGCCTCGAACTGGCCGACGTCTGGGACGGCCTGCGCCGCCACATCGACGACATCCCCGCCCCACTGCCCGTCACGGTCAGCGTCCACCGGGACATCCTTGCCAGATTCCTGCGCATCCACGAAGCGGACCTGGCCGGGCCTCCTCCCACCGACCTCTCGCCGGACGCCGACGACCACCCGGAGCGGGTGCACGTCGAGCTGCGCTTCCGCTCCCTGGCCGCAGCCGAGGTACTGCTGGCCTTCGGCACCGACGCCGAAGTCCTCGCTCCGGCCGAACTTCGCCAGGCTCTGGCCCGTAAGGCGGCCGAGGTCGCCGCCCGCTACACCACCGACACCGATCACCGGTAGGGCCGCTCTTAAGATCATCCCGGAACTTTCCCCTACAGGAAGAGCTCACTCATGCGCACCATCTACGCCGTCACCCATCCGGAGGCGACGCACCACGTCGAGGGCTGAAAAGGTTGCCAAGCTGTCCGGCGTGGAAGCGACCCTGGACCCCACCTACGGAGAGGCGGGGGGAAGGCCAGTGGCGTCCTGGATCAAGATGCCGATCGAGTCGGTCGGCCATGCCAGTTTCCGGGCGCCGTCCGGCAGCATCACCACGCTGCGCGAAGACGACTTCTTCCACAACCGTCAGGTCGTCATCCTCGGTGACACCCGCCATCTCGACTCCGCCGAAGCCGGCTGACCTCTACCTGGCCCGCCGAGCTCACGAAGCCCGGTGGTCACCAGGCCGCGCGCGGCGGGTCGCCCTCACCCGGACGCTGGTCGACTGTGATCGGCACCGAGGTGGCCGCGCCGTCGGTGAGGCCGACCCGGTAGGCGCGCCAGTCGTGCACATACAGGAGGTGCTCGCCGGTTCCGTCGACGCTGAAGCGCAGGCTCTGTGAGGCGCCGGGCGGCAGCTCCGGCCGGGCCAGGACCTGCGCCGGCCCGCCTGCCACGGGTACGCGTTCGACGACGTGCCCGGAGGCGTAGATCAACGCGCTGCCGTCGGGGGTGTGGGCCACCGACTCGATCGGCATGGCGCCCGTGGTGTTCTTGATGATCCGGGACGCGGCACTTTCCGGGTCGGCGTCCAGGCGGGCGAGGTCGAGCGAGGCGATGGCCCGGCCACCCAGCACGTACGCGAGCGAGCGGCCGTCCGGGGCCCAGGACAGGCCGGTCACCATCGAGTGCGCCATCGTCTTCCAGTCCCGGCGCCGGCCGGTGGCGACGTCGAGCACGGAGATCTTGGCGCCACCTCCGATGAGCGGCGTGGAGTAGGCCAGCCGGGTGCCGTCGGCGCTGAGGGCGAGGTCGAAGACGAACGTCAGGTCGTCGGGGTCGGTCTGCGTGACGGCCACCGGCTTACCGGGCCGCCCGTCCTCGCCGAGACGTACCAGGAAGAAGCAGATGCGGGGCTTCTTCGGCTCGGTCCAGCCGGCGACCGCGAACGTGCGGTTGTCCCGGGCGGCGGCCACGAGGTGCCAGGAACTCTCAGCGCCGGGCGGCAGCGGGATGTTCGCGATGAACGACCCGGTCTCGGCGTTGTGCACGGCGGGCGGCACCGGAGTGAAGACGGCGGTCTTGGACCTGCCGGGGAAGTGGGTGAGCGGAGTGCGCGCGGAGACGAAGAACCGCGGCGGGCCCGTCGCGGTCAGGGGCGCTCCGGTCGCCATGGGCTCGGCCAAGGAGGTCGCCATCGGGAACGGGTGCCGTACGGGACCCGAGGACACCATGGGCGAGGGCAGCGACGGGACCACCGTGAGCGACGTCAGGGGCTGGGGTGCGCTGATGAGCGACACCCGGTCGGCGGCCGGATCGGCGCATCCGGCGACCAGGACGGCCAGGGCTAAACCGGTCAGGGCGGCGGACGTACGTGACGACGACATCTAGCGATCATCGCATGGGGCGGCAGCGACGCGCATAACACAGAGCGGCCGGGCGGCATGGCGGTTGACCTGCGGATTCGCGAGGGCGGTGGGCATGGTTCCGGCGCATTGTTAGAGGTTTGTCAAATCTTCAGTGGATGTGATCTTCCCAAACCTAAGATCACCTCCATGCTGATTCACCGAACCTTACGGACGATCACCGTCCTCGCCGCGACGTTCACCGTCGCGTTGTCCGGGGCGGTCACAGGCGGCGCGAGCGCGGCGATGGCCGACGAGAGCCGGCCCAAGCCCGACCGTCAGCTGCTCTTCTACAACCACGCCTACAGCGTCGTCGACAAGGAGACCGCCGACGCGGTCGAGAACTCCGACTACCTCCGGAAGTTCGCCAACTTCGAGGTCCGCACCACGACCGGTGGCGGGATGACCTGGAAAGGCCGCTACCTGAAGGGCCGCGAGACCTATCTGGAGCTGTTCTCGGTGGGCGACCTGCCCGGCCAGGACGCCGAGTTCGGCTCCGCCGGGCTCGGGACCTCGGTCGAGCGCGCGGGGGACCTCGCCACGGTGACCGAGCGCCTGAAGGCCGCGGGGATCGCCAACCCGTTCCCGTACCGCCAGACGCGTGACTTCGGCGACGGGGTCAAGGTGCCGTGGTTCGACACCATCCGTACCACCGGCGACCAGTACGACGCCTTCGACCCGTGGGCGATGGAATACCTGCCGGAGTACTTCGCCGACCCGCGCAGCAAGACCGAGCCCGAGAGCTTCCCCGGCGACGTCGGCCGGGAGCGCTACCTGCCCGACGACTACCGCGACCACCTGATGCGTGACGTGACCTCCATTCGCATCGGGGTGCCCGCTCGTGACCTCGCCAACACGGTGCCGCTGCTGCGTGCCGGCGGCTTCACCGTCCGGACGCTTCCCGGCGGTGGCGTCGTCGCCGAGGGCGGCGGCACCCGGATCCAGCTGGACTCCGTCGCGCGCGAGCAGGCCGGCCTCAAGCAGATCCAGATGTCGCTCAACAAGCCCCTGCTGTCCATGACCGAGGAGCGGATCGGCCGGTCCACCCTCGCAGTCGGCCCCGGCGCGCGCGCCGTGTGGACCTTCGACGCGCCCGCCAAGTAAGCATCACACCGCCGCTGTCCTTCAGGCCCGGCGCGGCGCGATGGATGCGGTCAGTGCGGAAGCTCCACCGACAGGTGCGGGCTCAGCGCCCGGAGGAAGTCCGCCGCGTCGAACATCGCGCCCGCCGAGGCCAGGCCCGTCGTCCGGGTATGCCCGGTGAGGATCCGCTGGACGGCCTCCACCGCCAGAGGTGCGGTGATGGCGTAGATGTCCTGGCCCCGGGCCGTGGCGCGGCGCTCGACGCCGCCCGCGCGTACCAGGACGTCGACGACGAAAGTCTGGTTCGACCGCCCCAGGGCGTCGACCGGCTCCGGCGCCGGCGTGTCCTCCCGGGCCAGGTCCCTCGCGGCTTCGACGGTCATGTAGGTGCGGACTTCAGGCACGGCCAGGTGACTTGGAACGGTGACGACATCGGCCATGGTGAACTCCGCGATCACCGCCCGCCGGCCCAGCGGCTCTGGAAAGAGCCAGTCCTGCTCCACCGCCTTGTCGTCGTGGTATTGCAACGCGCCGTCCGTGAACCGCACCCGACGGCCCCCGCGACGCTCATGGGACACCTGTCCGGCCGCCCGCGTGCCCGCGGTTGGACGCCAGCTGCTCAGCCCGTACGCGACGTGCGCCTCGTCCGCGGCGGTCCACTCTCTCATCGCCGCGGTCACCAGCAGGTCGCCCAGCCCACCGTAGAAGGCCATCGCCGGCACCACGGGTCGGGTGGCCGCCGTGTGGTCGGCGAACATCGCGGCGTTCGCCTCGATCTCGGCCGCGACGTCGACGTACGGGATCCCCGCGCGCGAGGCCGCCTCGACGACCGGGCCGCCCGTCACCGCGAACGGTCCCGCGCAGTTGATCACGGCCGCCGCACCGGCGAGCGCCCGGTCCAGTGCGCGCGCGTCGTCCACGCCGGCCGGCCGCACGACCACGTCGGCCCACTCGGCCGCCAGCGCCGCCAGCCGAGCCGCGTCCCGGCCGGAGATGACAGTGGCGATGCCACGCCTGCGTAGCTCGGCGACGACGAAGCGGCCGGTGTGCCCTGTCGCCCCGTAGACCACCACTGCGACCGTCGTGCTCATGGTTCCCCCATCTCGATGTTCTGAGGGCCTCAGTCTCGCGGTGGGCGGGACCCGACGGTGAGGGTCCGGAACGCCATCATGCGTACACTTTCGGACATGCCCACCGTCGCGCTGCTGACCGCCGGTCACCTGCTGCACTTCGAGCTGGGGGTGGCCTACGAGATCTTCGGCAATCCCCCGAGCGAAGCCACGGAGGGCTGGTACGAGGTACTGCTCTGCGGGCCGGGGCCGGTGCGGGTCGGCCCGTTCATGGTCGAGCCCGACTGCGGGCTGGAGCGCTCGGCCGGTGCCGACACGGTGATCGTGCCCGCGTGCGCCGACATCGACGATCCGCCGCCGGCGGAGCTGGTCGAAGCCGTACGCGCGGCCCACGAGTCGGGGGCCCGGATCGCCTCCCTCTGTACCGGAGCGTTCGTGCTCGGCGCCGCGGGCCTGCTGGACGGCCGGCGGGCCACCACTCACTGGGCTCACACCGCGGAGCTGAGCGCCCGCCATCCACTGGCCGTGGTCGATCCGGACGTCCTGTACACCGACAACGGCAGCGTGCTCACCGCCGCGGGCAAGGCCGCCGCCGTGGACCTCTGCCTGCACCTCATCCACCTCGACCACGGCGCCGCCGTCGCCAACTCCGTCGCCCGCCGCCTCGTCATGCCACCGCATCGGCCCGGCGGTCAGGCCCAGTTCGTGGCCACGCCGATGCAGGTCCGGGGCGACCACCTGCTCGCCGACCTGTTCGCCTGGGTCCGGCAACGGCTGGATCAGCCGCTGACGGTGACCGACATGGCGCGGAAGGCGAACACGAGTCCGCGCAATCTCGGCCGGCAGTTCCGGTCAGTGGCCGGGCAGACGCCGCTTCAGTGGCTCCTGACCCAGCGCGTACGCCGTGCCCAGGAGTTGCTGGAGGCCACCGACGAGAGCGTCGAGGCGGTCGCCGTCGCCACCGGCATGGGCACCGCCACGACGCTGCGGCGCCAGTTCAAACGGATCGTCGGAGTCCCACCTGACAGCTACCGGCGCTCCTTTCGCAGCGCGGATCGAGCAGGCTCGCTCCGGTACGGAGAAGGTGACGGTATCGAGATGAGCCCCGGATAGGCTCCACTCGACGCAGCCCGGATCCTTTCCCTGTGGGAGCCGCTATGGCGGGTGGAACGAACCAGCTGAACCTGTGGGTGGTCGACGACTCCGCGGATCCGCAGGAACTGGACGAGCTGACCGCCGCGCTCCGCGCCGAACTGCTCGACATGGATGTCATGGTCAGCCTCTCCCAGGCGGGTGCGACGCCGCCGGGCAGCAGGGCGATCCTGTCCTTCGCCATCGGCGGCCTGACGGTCGCGCTGGCGGGCACCGAGTTCCTCGGCGCCATCGTGGAGGCGGTGACCGCCTGGCTGACGCGGCACCGGGATCGTTCGGTGAAGATGAGTCTCGACGGCGACGTGCTCGAGGTGACCGGGGTGTCGTCGGCGGATCAGCGCCGGCTGATCGATGAGCGGCTGGCCCGCCGCCAGGCGCGGCAGGAGCTTACCGAGGCCGCTCCTCGCGGCGGCCGGCGGGTGGCGCTGATCGTGGCCTGCGACGACTACCGCGACTCGGGGCTGCGCCGGCTGCGCGCCTGCCTTGGACGCCGAAGCGCTGACCCGGGTGCTGGGCGATCCCGCGATCGGCGATTTCGAGGTGCGTACGCTGGTCAACGAGCCCACACCGGTCGTCACCGATGCGATCGAGGACTTCTTCGCCGACCGCGATCCCGACGACCTGCTCCTGCTGCACTTCTCCGGGCACGGTGTGAAGGACGACAGCGGGGATCTGTACTTCGCCACCTCCAGCACCAAGCTGAACCGGCTCGCCGCGACAGCGGTGCCGGCCGACTTCGTCAACCGGGGGATGAGCCGCAGTCGTTGCCGCCGCATCGTCCTGCTGCTCGACTGCTGTTACGCGGGTGCCTTCGCGCGCGGCGCGATGCCGAGGGCCGGGTTCAGCATGCACGTCGAGGACCAGTTCGGCGGGCGTGGGCGCGTCGTCATCACCGCCTCGAACGCGCTGGAGTACGCCTTCGACGGCCTCGACCTGGCCGACGACCGGCAGCCCGCTCCGTCCGTGTTCACCGGTGTGCTCGTCCAGGGGCTGGAGACCGGCGAGGCCGATCTCAACCAGGACGGGTATGTGGGCATCAATGAGTTGTACGACTTCGTCTACGAACGGGTGCGCACGATCACCCCCAAGCAGACGCCGGGCAAGTGGACGTTCGACGTCCAGGGTGATCTGGTCGTCGCCCGGCGGGCCCGCCCGGTCGAACGGCCCAGCGAACTGCCCGCCGAACTACGCGAAGCGCTGCAGAATCCGATTCCCACGGTGCGCACCGCCGTTGTCGGGGAGCTGGAGCGCCTGCTGCGCGGCGCACATGCTGGGCTCGCCCTGGCCGCGCGGATGGCCCTGCGGGAGCTGGCCGACGACGGCAGCCGCATGGTCTCCGCCGCCGCCGCCCAAGCCCTCGCCACCGCCGGGCCGGGCACCACCGCTCCACCCGAACGCACCACTCAACCTGCCCTCACCGCCGAGCCCGAACCCGCCGCCGAGCCCGAGCCCACCGCCACGTCCCCGGCGACCGCCGAACCGGAACCCGCCGCCACGTCCCAGGCTCCCGCCACACCGGTCGAGCCCTCTCCCCCGCCTCAACCAGCCAGCCCAACTCGGCAGCCCGTCACGCTGAAGCCATCTGCCATCGCGGGTTCGATCGGCGCGATGTGGCGGCGGCGGCCCCGCGTCGTTCTCCTGGCCGGGCTCGCAGTGGTCGTCGGAGCGACAGCCATCACCACAGCACTGCTATACGGATCAAACCATGCCAGCAGCCACGAAAGCGGCAGCGGTGGCGTCGAGGCGCCGATGACGTCGGTGGCGTTCAGTCCGGACGGCAAGACCCTCGCCAGCGGCGGCATCGATCAGACCATCCGGCTCTGGGACGTGGCCACCGGCCGCACCCGAACCCTGATCACCGGTCACACGGGCGAGGTCACGGCGCTGGCTTTCACGCCCGACGGCAAGACCCTGGCCAGCGCCAGTGAGGACAAGACGATCGTGCTGACGGATGTCGCCACCACGCGCCCGCTCGACACACTGACCGGCCACAGCGGGCAGATCGCCGACCTGGCCTTCAGCCCGGACGGCAGGTCTCTGGTCAGCGGCGGCTCCTACGACGGTACGGCACGCCTCTGGGATATCGCGACCCGTCGCTCCCTCGTCATGACGGTCGCCTCCCCCACCCCGGCCAGCTCCAGAAGCTGAACGCGAGTATTACGCCTTGGGCGCCTGCTGGATCCGCACCAGGTTGCCCGAGGGGTCGCGGAACGCGCTGTCGCGCGGCCCCCAGGGCTGCTCGATGGGCTCCTGCAGCACCTCGGTGCCGGATGCCCGGACCCGCTCGAAGGTCGCGTCGAGATCGTCGGTGCTGAAGATGATCATCGACAGGACACCCTTGGTGAGCAGTTCCTGCAGGGCGTCGCCGTCGGCCTGGGAACGGCCGGCGTGTGGTTCGGAGAGCACGATTTCGAGGTCCGGCTGGGTCGCGCTGCCGAGCGTGACCCAGCGGAACCCGCCGGAGGCGACGTCGTTGCGTACTTCAAGGCCGAGCGCGTCGCGGTAAAAGGCGAGCGACTCGTCCACGTCGTTGACGGTGATGTGGCAGTAGCGGAGTGCGATGGTCATGTCGCCCACGTTAGGCGGCGGCGACGCGATCCGCTTCTCCGATCCTGCTCGGCGGGTTTCGTGTCGGCCGCGTGCGCACCTTCGCCACGCACGCGGGCATCGCCGCCTCGACGCGGTGCTCCCGGCCGCGGTACGCGCTCGGCGTCTCCCCCACGACCTCGGTGAACCGCGAGCTGAACGAGCCGAGCGACGTACAGCCGACCGCCATGCACGCGTCGGTCACGCTCATGCCCTCGCGCAGCAGCGCCATCGCCCGCTCGATCCGGCGGGTCATGAGATAGCTGTACGGCGTCTCGCCATAGGCCGCCCGGAACCGTCGCGAGAAGTGCCCCGGCGACATGAGCGCGTGGCGGGCCATCGTCGGCACGTCGAGCGGCCGCGCGTACTCCCGGTCGATCAGATCGCGCGCTCGGCGCAGGTGCGCGAGATTAGCGAGGTCTTCCGGACTCATGGGACGAACATACCACCCCCAAATGGCCCTTTACCTGCACGAATGCCACTCACGGGTGGGACAGGTGCTCAGCTTCGGCCGAGCATCTCAGCGGTGAGGATGTCCCCGCCGAGCCCCCAGCCGCCATCAGGGACCTCGTCGATGAGGACCAGGGTGTTCGCCCGGGCCCGCTCGCCGTACACGGCCGCGTAGGCGTCGGTGACGGCGTCGATGAGCTTCTTCTTGGATTCGGGGGTCAGGGTGTCGGCGGGCACCTTGAGGTTGGCGAACGGCATGGTGTTTTCCCTTTCGTGTGGATGATTCAGAGATGAGCCTTCGGCGGACGTCAGATGATGCCGCCGTTCGCGCGCACGACCTGCCCGTTGACCCAGTGCCCCGCGGGGCCGGCCAGGAAGGCGACGACCCGGGCGATGTCCTCCGGGGTGCCGAGCCGCGCGAGCGGGGGCTGGTTGGCGAGCCGCTCGATCGTGGCCTCGTCCTTGCCCTCGAGGAACAGGTCGGTGGCGGTCGGCCCCGGCGCGACCGCGTTGGCCGTGATGTCCCGCCCGCGCAGCTCGCGGGCCAGGATGAGGGTCATCGCCTCGACGGCACCCTTGCTGGCGGCGTACGCCCCATAGTTGGGGAGCTGCAGGCCCACCACGGAGGTGGACAGGGTGACGATCGCGCCTCCGGCGCGCACGCGACGCGCGGCCTCCCGCGCCATGACGAAGGTGCCGCGGATGTTGGTGCGGTGCAGGGCGTCAAGGTCGGCGAGGTCGAGGTCGGCGATCGGGGACAGTGACAGCCGTCCCGCGGAGTTCACGACGACGTCGACCCCGCCGAAGACCTTCTCCGCCTCGTCGAACATCGCCGCGACCGCGGCCTCGTCCGCCACGTCGGCCTGCACCGGGATCGCCCGGCCGCCGGCCGCGGTGATCTCCTTGACCACCTCGGCGGCGGCCGCGGCCGACCCTTGGTATCCGACGACGACCGCGGACCCCTGTGCCGCCAGAGTCGTCGCGATCGCCCGGCCGATCCCGCGGGAGCCGCCGCTGACCACTGCTACGCGCTGCTCGTTCATGGAAACCCCTCCATTCGTATCGTCGATACGCATCAGCGATATCGCCGCTAAGGCACGACGGTAGCACGGTCTTCGTATCGTCGCTAGCGCTGTGGCGTATCATTGGTCGCATGACAGGAACGGACTCCCTTCGCACGGCGATGATCGAAGCCGCGGAGCGTCAGCTGGCGACCTCCTCGGACAACGAGATCGCCACGCGGGCGGTCTGTGAGGCGGTCGGTGTGAGCCAGCCCGTGCTCTACCGGCTCTTCGGCGACAAACGAGGACTCCTGGACGCCATCGCCGACCACGGATATGAGAGGTACGCCACGCTCAAGGCCGCGCAGGAGCAGACAGCCGATCCGGTGGCCGATCTGCGCGCCGGCTGGGACGACCACATGGCGTTCGCAAGGGAGAATCCTGCCCTCTACCAGCTGATGTTCACTCCCCGGCCGTGGTCTCACTCTACTGCTCGGGATCGCGTGTTCGACTTGCTGGTGGCGACGCTCGTACGGTGCGCGGCGACGGGCGCGCTGAAGGTCGAGCCGCGGACCGCCGCCCAGCTGATCCTGTCGGCGAGCATCGGCAACGCCCTCAACCACATCGCCGGCCCGGCCCTGTTCGACGACCCCGCGCTGTCCCATCGCATGCGCGACGCCGTGTTCTCATACGTGCTCACCGAAACAACCGCTCAAGAGGACGCCGACCCGCTGCGTACCGCCGCACTGCGCCTGCACGCGCAACTCGGCCTCGGGGGCACCGACGCCCTCGAACCTGCCGAGGTCGCCCTTCTCCTGCGCTGGCTCGAACGCCTCACCTAACGTTTTGGTGGCTGCCGGCCCAGACGGCCGGCGTCCGGTCCGCCCATGGGCGGGCGCGCTCCAGCTGCCCGGCCAGGCGGAAGAGGATGCCTTACGTCCGAACCCGGTGTCACGCATTCGGAAAGCTTCATGTCATCATCCCCGCATCCACAGGATGCCATGGCAGCGTCGATCAGCCGGGGCGGCGCTCTGGCTTCCTGCCGTGCTCGTCGTCACGCCCCCGAATCACCCTGGAGAAGTCATCATGACCGTGCCCGAACACATCGCGACCTGGCGCGACGCTCGCTACGACATGCCCGTCAGTCAGCAGCTGGCGCGCTACGACGAGCTGGCCGCCAAGCACGCGTCGGCTCGCGCCCGGATCGAGCTGGTGACCCGAGGGATCTATGACCCCGACCGGCACGGAGCCGAGGACCGTCCTCCCCTTACCGTGGCCGAGCACATCGAGCTGCTGGGGCTGGCGGAGTGCATCGCGCGTACCGTGCGTCATCCCGCCAACATTCACCACGCGGTGCTGGCCGGAGTCACCTGGGCCGACATCGCCCGCATCGTCGACTCCGACGAGCGCACCGTACGGCGGGACTACCAGCGATGGGCCGACGACCAGCACGACCTCAACCGGCAGGACCCCGACCTCGGCATGACCGCCGACGAGCACGTCGCCGCGACCGCCAGAGCTTCGACGGGGCTCTGAGACCGGCCCAGCACCGCGAGGTCATGTGTCGCGCGGGATGTCGAATGCCTGGCGGGCCGGCCGCCGCGCCGACTCCAGCGTCCGCTCCTCCTCGGGAAGCGCCTGAAAGGCGAGGACGTTGGCGCGGGACAGCACGGAGGCGCGCAGAGCGAGCGCCTGCTCGTCCTCCTCGCTGCCCGCCTTGACCAACCGGTGGCGCAGCGCGTCCATGAGGCAGCCTTCGAGTTCCAGCAGCACCGGCTGCGCGGACCTGGTCGGCTGGGAGAACATCTGGCCCGGCAGGCCGCTGAACAGGATGGCGACCCCCGCGCACGACCTGCCCATCCCGGCGGGCCGGGCAGGTCGTGCGCGCTATGGAGCCGGCTTGAGGTTCTTGAGCGTGAAGTGCGAGGTGATGCCTCGGACGCGCGGGATGGTCATGACGTACTGGCTCAGAAACGCCTCATAGGCGGCCAGGTCGGCCACGGCCACCCGCACGAAGTAGTCGGGACTGCCGAACAACCGCCGCAGCTCGACGACCTCCTCAGCCCGCGCCAGGGTCTGCTCGAAGTGCTCGACCGTCTCCGCGTCCTGGGCGTCGAGCGTCAGGTCGACCAGGACCTCGAAGGACCGGCCCACGGCGGCGGCGTCGATGACCGCCCGGTAGCCGCGAATCACGCCCTCGGCCTCCAGCCGCTGAACGCGCCGCAGGCACGGCCCGGTGGTGAGCCCGACCCGCTGGGCCAGCTCCACGTTCGTCAGCCGCCCGTTTCGCTCCAACTCGGCGATGATTGCTCTGTCAATCGAGTCCACGAAAGAATATTGCACCGCAGACCTCTGGCTGAGCAATATCCGCAACCACATAACAGCCGTTTTCCGGCACCCTAGAAGGGTGCAAGATGTACTAGTCCCGACCGCGGTGACCCCCGCCCACACCACCCGGCGCCAGCGGATCGCCGCGGGTGTGCGCGATTCCTTCTCAGCTGGGCTGGGAATCTTCCCGCTGGGGATCGCCCTCGGCCTGCTGGTCCTCCAGGCCGGCCTGCCCGGGTGGCTCGCCCCCGCCCTGTCCTTGGCCGCTTTCGCCGGCTCCCTGGAGCTCCTGCTGGTGGGCATGATGGCCACGGTCACACCGCTCGCCGCAGTCGCGCTGACCGTCCTGGTGGTCAACTTCCGGCACGTCTTCTACGCCTTCTCCTTCCCGCTTCACCTGGTCAAGAACCGGTGGGCGAAGGCGTACGCCGTGTACGCGATGATCGACGAGGCGTACGCCGTCAACGCCTCCCTCCCCGAGTCGGAACGCTCGGCGGCCCGGCTGCTGGCGATGCAGATCTCCTGCCAGACCTACTGGGTCGGCGGCGGCCTGGTCGGCGTCGCCATCGGCGCGGCCCTGCCCGCACCGATCAAGGGCCTGGAGTTCGCCCTGTGCGCCCTGTTCACGGTGCTCACCCTGGACGCGTTCCGCTCCCGCCGCGAGATCCCCTCCGTGCTGCTCGCCGCGGCCAGCGTGACCGCCGCCCTCATCGTCACCCCGGGCGTCGCCATGTTCACGGCGCTGCTGCTGTTCGTCGCCCTGCTGCTGGCCCGCCACGCGCTCACCGCCCGCCGACCCGTCCGGGAGGCCGACGATGCCTGACCTCGCCTACATCCTCGCCGTCCTCGCGATCGTCTTCAGCATCACCTTCGCCCTGCGCGCCGTCCCCTTCGCGGCGCTGCGCACGTTGCGCGGCTCGGCCGCCGTGGCGCAGTTGTCGGTCTGGATGCCGGTCGGCATCCTCGCCATCCTCGCCCTGACCGCCCTGCACGGCACCATCACCGCCGACCCGCACACGACGCTGTACGCGTTGCTCGCGGTCGCCGTAACCGCGGTCATCCACCTCGCCTCAGGCCGCCGCACCATCCTGAGCGTCGGAATCGGCACCGCCGTCTACGTCGTCCTGGTCAACGCCTTCTGAGCTTGTCTTTCAACCGCCGATGCGGCGCCGGGTTTGCCTGGGGCTTCACACCCCCAGGCAAACAGGTCAAGTGCCTTCAGACCCGCTGGCGTTACTACTCGGCCCGAACAAAGTCCACTGCACCCTTGGAGGCCGCTGTCGAGGTGTCGCAGCCGGCATCGCCGATCGGCACCGCCCTCACGTCAAAACCAGGAGGGGCATCGGGAAATAGGGCCCACCTGGGCCCCTCAGGGCTGATCTGTACGGGCCCCAGACCACCTCCTGGTAGCCAGTTGCGGACTCGCAAGCAATAATTGTCTCCGAAGTAAATAGCAGCCGTGTGCCGCCAGCCTGAATATTGCCCGGCCGGAATCAGGGCATCGTAACAACCCTGGCGGTAAATACAGCCGGCCCCCCTCCAGACCTCGACGGCGCCGAGGGCGATCGTGCTCGTATTGTGAACCCCGTTGTCCGTTGGTGAGGCCGCCGATGCGGAGGGTGCCGCACTAGCCAGAAGACCTGCTGTCATGGCGATCGCGGCAGCCCATGCCATTCTCTTCATTTCTTTCTCCCCTGCCTGGTGATTTCCCGCTGGATCTTTCCGGTGAACCACATGACGAACGGCACTTGTAGAATCGCGCCCAGGGCAATGGCTGTTTTTCTGATCCGCCACCCGACCGGGCGCATTGCGGTTCTTTCCTGCGATGAAGAGCGGCTATTGCGAGAAAGTTAACACGTTCGCTTCTATGGCACCTAGGACAACAATGGGACATTTCGCGGGCATGTGAGCCTCTCACATCGCGCACATAGAAGGAATGCGTAGAGCGACGAATAGCCTCGGTACGCCCTTGTCGCCGTTCCGGCACGCGCGCCATCGCAGATCCCGTCAACCATCGCTTCGCCGACGCCGCGCCAGGCCGCAGCCGTCGGCAAAGGTAGCGGCTCATCGAACAAGAACGGGCGGCGAGTTGCTCGCGAAACTTCGTCCGTAGTCAGTCCGTAGTCACTCCGCAGTCAGGAGGAGACGGCGACCGCGGTCCGATAGCTGCGAGGGTCGTCGATCGCGTCCAGGGCGAAGGCGGCCAGATCGGCGCGGGAGGTCTGGGAGCCGACCCTGGCGGTGGCACCGATGGAGACGCGGGGATGGCCGGTGGCCGGCCGGTCGGTGAGCCTGGTGGGGCGTACTGCGGTCCAGGCCAGGCCGCTGGTGGAGAGCAGATCCTCCATGCGGGCCATGTCGGTGTAGGTGTGCCGCATGAGGCGGTGCAGGAGGCGGGCGGCCAGGCGGGTGCCCGGTCCGGCGCCGGTGGGGACGCCGAGCCCGGCGGAGGAGATCACGACCAGCCGGGCACCGGGCTTGAGGGCGGAAATGATCTCGGCCGTGCCGGTGGAGTAGACGGCGGTGGGTCCCCGTCCGGCGGCGCCGAGCGCGGAGATCACCGCGTCGTGGTCGTCCAGCAGACCCTGAAGCGAGCCGGGGGCCAGGATGTCGGCGGTGCGGATGGTGAGCCCGGGCTCGGTCATTTGGAGGGCCTGGGCCCGGCGGGCGATCGCGGTGACGCGGTGTCCGGCGGCCAGGGACCGCTCGACGATGAGCCGTCCGGTACGGCCGGCCGCACCGATGACGGCGATGGAGCTCATAGGTGTATTCCTCCCCGAGCGTCGGCGGGCTATTGGGTGGCGGTTACTGGGCGGCGGGCTTGGTGGCGGGCTGGAACTTGAAGGAGACGGCCTCCATGAGCCCCTTGTGCTTGGTCTTCTGGACAGCGGCGATGCACCACTGGCCGTCGGCCTCGCGGACGAGGGTGTAGGTGGCGAGCTTGCCGAGCTTCTTGGGCGCGCCCTTGACGACCTCGCCACGGGTGACCACGACGGCGGTGTCGGCGCCGTAGCGGCGGATCTCGAGGATCTCCATGACCAGTTGGGTGCCCTTGAGGAAGCTGTCGAACAGGGCCTGGTGGGCGCGGCCGATCTCGGCGCCGCCGTGGTACACGGTACCGACGAAGGTGACGTCGGTGGCGTCGTCACTGAAGCAGGCGCCGTAGGCCGCGCCGTCTCCGCGATTCCAGGCGTCCTGGCTGCGCTGGAGGACGGTACGGATGGCGGCGAGGTCGATCGTGGTGGTCATGGCGATACCCTCTCGTGATAGCTTCTAAGGAGCAGTTACTTCCTTAACGAAGTATCTTCTCTGAAGAAGAGAATATGAAGCGGAGAATCGCGTGTCAACCACACCGGGACGATCGGACGCCGGCCGGCTCTACCGCCGCTACCTCAGCGCGGTGATGCTGCACGGCCAAGCCAGCGCCAAGGCGTGCGACCTGGGCGCCACGGATCTGTACGCGCTGAACATCCTGGAGCTGACCGGCCCGATGACCCCCGGCGAGCTGGGCACGCGCACCGGGCTGACCACCGGGCCGACCACCCGGCTCATCGATCGGCTGGAGCAGGCCGGCTACGTACGCCGTGTTCCGGCACCCGACGACCGCCGCAAGGTGATCGTCGAGCCCATCGGCAAACCGGCCGAGCTCGACCAGGTCATGGCCCCCGCCCGGCAGAAGGTCGGCGCGATCCTCGCCGGCTACTCGACCGAGCAGCTCGACGTCCTCTTCGACTACTTCGACCGCGCCGCCGATGCCTACCAGGAGGCCGCCGAGCTGCTGCGATCCGACTCCTGAGCCGTCTGCCCCAGGAGGTAGCGCTGACGTCCGTCATGAACTCGCCGGCCGACAGGGGGGTCGGCCTGTCAGCTGACGTCCCTCGTGAACTCACCGGCCGGCAGGAGGCCGGCCCGTCAACGGGATGGGAAAACCAGGCCCGCGTCGTAAGCCATGATGACCAGCTGTATTCGGTCACGGGCGCTCAGCTTGGCAAGCAGGCTGGCCACGTGTGCCTTGGCGGTGCCAGGGCTGATGTGCAGCCGGGCGGCGATCTCGGCGTTGGACAGGCCGCCCCCGACCAGGGCCAGCACCTCGTGCTCCCGTTCGGTGACGCCCACGAGCCGCCGCGCCTCGGGAGAAGGGGCGCGAGCCGGACCACGGGTGAAGTCCTCGATGAGGCGGCGGGTGACGCCGGGGGCGATCAGGGCGTCTCCGGCGGCGACGACGTGGACGGCGGACAGGATGTCTTCCAGCGCCATGTCCTTGACCAGGAATCCGCTCGCCCCCGCGCGCAGGGAGGCGTAGACGTTGTCGTCGTCGTCGAAGGTGGTCAGCATGATCACGCGGGTGGTCTGGGACTCGGCGAGGATGGTCTGGGTGGCCTCGATGCCGTCCATGCCCGGCATGCGGATGTCCATGACCACGACGTCGGGGCGCAGCCGGCGGACGAGCTGGACGGCCTGGGCTCCGGTCCCGGCCTCTCCGGCGACCTCGACATCGGGGGCGGCGTCGATGACCATGCGCAGGCCCGCGCGGATCAGCGGCTGGTCGTCGGCGAGCACGATGCGGATCGTCACCGGGCCTCCACCAGGTCGATGTCCGCGTCCTGGCCGAGTCCGCTTGGCACGAGCGGCAGACGTGCGGTGACGCGGAAGCCGCCATCGGGCCGGCGGCCCGCGCTGAAGCCGCCGTTCAACAGGGCGACCCGCTCGCGCATGCCGACGATCCCATGCCCGTCGCACTCGCGGACAGCGGCGTGTCCGTCGTCGATGACGTCGATGCGTAGTTCCTCTTTGCCGTAGTCGATCACGACCCGGCAGTGGTCCGTGTTCGCATGGCGGAGCACGTTGGTGACCGATTCCTGGATGATGCGGAAGGCGGACCGATCGACGGCGGCGGGCAGCGAGCGTGGCTCTCCGTGCCGGCGCACGTCTACGCGGACACCGGCGGCCATCGTCGTCTGCGCCAGCCGGTCGACGTCGGCCAGCCCCACGGGAGCAGCCGGCTCAGCCAGGCCGGAATACCCACCCTCAGCCAGGCCAGGACGCCCGCGCCCGGTCGAGCCGGGAAGCCCGTGCTCAGCCGGGCCAGACTGCCCGCGCCCGGTCGGGCCAGACTGCCCGCGCTCAGTCGTGCGGAGCACGCCGAGCAGGTGCCGCAGCCCCTTCAACGTCTGCCTGCTGGTGTCCTCGATCGCGTCAAGCGCCTGGCGCGCCTGCTCCGGCCGGCTGTCGATCACCCGGGCGCCCGCGCCGGCCTGGATGGCGATGATGCCGATGCTGTGCGCGACCATGTCGTGCAACTCTCGCGCGATGCGCAGCCGCTCGTCGGTGACCGCCCGAGCCTCGGCGTACGCGCGCAGCGCCCGGTCGTACTCGCGCCGCTGCCGGATGAACATCCCGGCCAGCCAGGCGACCAAGACGGCCAAGCCGAGCAGGAGCGACAGCGCGAGGAAGCCCGGCGCCGAGGCACGCAGGCCGTCGCGCAGCAGGTCCAGCTGCCAGGCCGGCTGCTGCACGATCAACGCGGCGGCGGCCGCCGCCAGGCCCGCGCGGCGCGACCGGGCGGCGGCGAGGAGGCAGACCATGACGTCGGCTGCCGGGAAAAGCGGCCAGACCCCCTGGGCCGGGTAACCCAGGGAGGTCGCCACGACGATCTCGGCCAGCAGCACCGCGAGCACCATGGCCGGCCGCTGCCGTGCCCAGGCCAAGGGGACGGCCATGGCGACGGCGAACCCCGCATGCGCCGCGCCCACCGGGAACAGGTCTTCACTGTCGGTCAGCGTCATGGCGTACAGCAGGGGCACCAGGGCCGCGACGCCGCCCCAGATGAGCAGCGCCCGCACGCCGGAGGGCAACCGTGACCAAAGGGGTGGTCTGGGCGTTTTGTCGCGCACCCGGTCGATCGTAGTCATCCGCTTCCCGTCGGGCATCGGCCTGTGGGCGTATGCCCGCAGGCCACCCCCGCGCCGCGGAAACCGGCCCACGGCCAGATGCGGCGCCTCTGGGAGCTGCGACAGCGTTGATCGGGTGATCGAAGTCAACGGACTGACCAAACGCTACGGCGCGGTGACGGCGGTGCGGGACCTCACCTTCGCCGTACGACCGGGGCACGTCACAGGGTTCCTCGGCCCGAACGGCGCCGGCAAGAGCACCACCTTGCGCATGATCCTCGGCCTGAACCGCCCCACCGCGGGCACCGCCACCATCGACGGCCGCCCCTTCGCCCGCCATCGCGCCGGGCTGCGTCATGTCGGCGCGCTGTTGGACGCGGGCGACGTCCATGGCGGCCGCACCGCCGCCGCTCACTTGCGCGCACTGGCGGCCGGCAATGGCCTGCCCCGCCGCCGGGTGGCCGAGGTGCTGGAGGAGGTGGGCCTGGCCGGAGCGGCGCGCCGCCGGATCGGCGGGTTCTCGCTCGGCATGCGCCAGCGGCTCGGCATCGCCGCCGCTCTGCTGGGCGACCCGCCCGTGCTGCTGTTCGACGAGCCGATCAACGGCCTGGACCCCGAGGGCGTGCGCTGGGTGCGCGGCCTGTTCCGGCGCCTGGCCGCCGAGAAGCGCACCGTGCTGGTCTCCAGCCACCTGATGAGCGAGATGGAGAACACCGCCGACCGCCTGGTCGTCATCGGGCGAGGCGAGTTGATCGCCGAGGAGAGCCTGGCCGACTTCGCCGCCCGCGGCACCGGCGCGTCCATCGCCGTACGTACTCCCGACCCTGCCGAGCTGGCGGCGGTCCTCACCCTGGAGGGCGCGCACGTCCGGCCGGACGGCGGAGAGGCCCTGACCGTGACCGGGCTGAGCGCCGCCCGCGTCGGCGAGCTGGCCCACCAGCGGCGGATCATGCTGTACGAGCTCGCCCCGCGTACCGCCTCGCTGGAGCAGGCGTTCATGGAGTTGACCGCCGACCGCGCCGACTACCGAGCCGGGGCCCCGCGATGACCGGCGGCCGATTCCGCGACCTCCTGGCCGCCGAGTGGATCAAACTCTGGTCCCTGCGCTCGACCTCCTGGCTGGTGGGCCTGGGCACGTTGGCCATCGTCGCGTTCGCGCTCCAGAACAGCCTGGACGCCTACAACGGCTGGCCCGGATTCACCGCGATGGAGAAGGCCAGGTTCAACCCCCTCACCGAGGCGTTCAGCGGCCTGTCCGCCTCCATGCTCATGATCGGCGCGGGCAGCCTGGGCGCCTTGACGATCGTCGGCGAGTACGCCACCGGCCTCATCCGCACCACCCTGGTCGCCGTCCCGGCCCGCCACCGCGTCGTGGCCGCCAAGCTCACCGTCGTCGCCACGGTCACGCTCGCGACCGGCACGCTCGTGTCGCTGGGCACGTTCGGCGTCAGCCAGGCCGTCCTGTCCGGCCGCGGCGTCGCCGTCTCGCTCGGTGACCCCGCCGTCCTGCGCGTCCTGGCCGCCAACGCGCTGCTGGCACCGGTGTCGGCGCTGACCGGCTTGGGGATCGGCGCGCTGCTGCGGCACACCGCCGCCGCCATTGTCGCCGTCTGCGCCGCGCTGGTCATCGTGCCCACCTTCTTCCAGCCCAATGTCCATCAGTGGCTCAACGACCTGTACGCCCTGGTCCCCCTCTATATCTGGCGCACCTGCCTGGGCCTGCCCCAGCTCCGTGACGACCCCGCTCTGCCGACGGTGGCCGGCTCTTGGGCCGCCTTCGCGCTTTGGCCGCTGGCCGCCGCCGTCGTGACCTTGATCGTCGTACGTCGCCGTGACGTATGAGCGCCCTAACGAGGAGAAATCGCATGACACTGGCCCGCTTGCCGGCCGTTCCGTTGACGGCCTGCCTCACCTTGATCGCGGTGGCCGCCACCACGACGACCGCGACCGCGACCGGAAACCCGGCCCCCACCGCGACCGTGTCCGGAAAACCGGCCCCCACCGCCGTCCGGCTGGCACTCCCGCGCCCGACCGGCCCCGACGCGGTCGGCCGCGACATCCTGCACCTGGTCGACAACAGCCGCAAGGACCCCTGGGTGCCCGACTCGGGCCCACGCCAACTCATGCTGTCGATGTACTATCCGGCCCGCTCCGCGACCGGCGCCCCCGCCCCCTACATGACCACCGCGGAGGCCGCCTCGCTGCTGCGGCGCAAGGCCCCCGGCGTCGAACTCCCTCCCGAGACCGTCAGCGCCACCCGCACCTACGCCCGCACCGGCGCTCCCGCCAAGCGCGGCCGGTATCCACTCGTCGTCCTCTCCCCCGGCCTCGGCCTCCCGCGCGCCAGCCTCACCTCCCTGGCCGAAGACCTGGCCAGCCGCGGCTACGTCATCGCGCTGCTCGACCACGCCTACGAGTCCTCCGGCACCACCCTGCCCGACGGGCAGACCATCACCTGCGCCCCTCTGTGCGACCAGCCCAAGCCTCCAGAGGGCGGGCAGGCGACCATCACCAAGAACCGGACCAAGGACGTCTCCTTCGTCATCGACGAGCTGGCCGGCCGGCACCCCGCCTGGAAGAAGTCCCGCATGATCGCTCCCAAGCGGATAGGCATGGCCGGCCACTCCCTCGGCGGCGACGCCAGTGCCGCCACCATGGCCGTCGACAAGCGCGTACGGGCGGGGGTGAACCTGGACGGCACCTTCCACCCCGCCGTGACGCTCGACCGGCCCTTCCTGCTGCTGGGCAGCCAGGCCGACCACGTCCCCGGCAAGGACGACACCTGGGATGCGAGCTGGTCCAAGATGAGCGGCTGGAAGCGCTGGCTCACCGTGGCCCATACCAGCCACACCAGCTTCACCGACCTGACCATCCTGCAGAAAGCGGTCGGCATGTCAGCGCCTGACGAGCTGTCGCCGCAACGCTCCCTCGAGCTCACCCGCGCCTACGTCGGCGCCTTCTTCGACCTGCACCTGAAGGGCAGGAAGCAACCGCTGCTCAACGGGCCGTCACCGGCCGACTCCGAGGTCGCCTTCCACAGTCCCTGACTCGCTCAGCATCGGTCCCGCTCCGCGCACTCGGCGGGGCGGGGCCGGGGCGTCAGAACAGCAGGGCGTGCGCGATGCCGATGGCGGCGCCGCCGGCGATGAACCAGGCGTTGTTGAGCCGCGTCTTCCACAACAGTACGAGCGTGACCACGGCGATGACCGCGGTGAGCGGGTCGATGATCGCGGTCCGGCCCAGTTCGTAGGACACCCCGGCCATGAGAGCGAGGGCGGCGGCGTTGAGGCCGTCGAGCAGGGCGGAGGTCCACTCGCTGGAGCGGAGCTTGTCGGTGAGCTTGGTGAGCAGGCCGACGAAGACGAACGAGGGCAGGAAGATGGCCACGGTGGCCAGGAACGCGCCCAGCGGCCCAGCGATCATGTAGCCGACGAAGGTGGCGGTGGTGAACACCGGCCCCGGGGTGACCTGGCCGACCGACACGGCGTCGATGAGCTGCTGGTTGGTGATCCAGCCGAGCCGGTCGACGAAGTCGCCGCGCAGGAAGGCCAGCAGCACGTAGCCGCTGCCGTACAGCACCGAACCGATCTTCAGCATGGTGGCGAACAGCTGAAGCAGCTGACCGCCCGTGGGGTCGCCGAACACCGGCAACCCACCGATCATCGGGGACCCGCCGAACGTCAGCAGTGGTGCGGCGAGCACCCCGTGGGCCGCGCCCCGGCCCGGCGGGCGGCGCAGGGCTCGGGCCGTGGCGGCCAGCACCGCCCCGGCCGCCAGTACCAGCAGTTCGTTGACGCCCAGCAGGTACGCGGCCAGCGCGGCGGCCGCCAGCACACCCAGCCAGACGGTCTTGACCACGGTGCGCAGCATGCCGAACAGCGCGTGCGCGATGATCGCGATCACCGCCGGGACGATGCCGTACAACAGACCCTCGGCCGCCGGCGTGCTGCCGTAGGTGACGTACGCCCAGGCCAGGGCCGTGACCATCAGCGCGGCCGGGAGGATGAAGCACACCCCGGCGGCGATCAGGCCGCGCCACCGGGCCCGGTCGTAACCGAGGTGGATGGCCAGTTCGGTGGAGTTGGGGCCGGGGATGAGGTTGGTGGCGCCCATCAGGTCCACGAACCGCTGGTCGCTGACCCAGCCGCGGCGGCGTACCAGCTCGTCGCGCATCATCGCGGTGTGCGCGGCCGGGCCGCCGAAGGCGATCAAGCCCAGCTTGAGGAACACCAGCGTCACCTCACGCAGCCGACGCCGGGCCGCCACCGGGTCCTGCCCGTGCGCTCCGGGCTCGTCCTGGCTCACCTGGACCCGGCCGGATCTTCCGCGTCCGGCTGCTCGACGCCGAGCCGACCGTCGACCAGCAGGCCGGCCAATCCGATCGCGCCGCAGATCACGGTGACGACGACCAGCGCGGAATCGGTACGCCCGGTGAGCGCGTCACCGAGGAGGACGACCGCGATCGTGCCGGGAGCCACACCGACGGCCGTGGCGACCAGGAAGGGCACGAGCCGGACCGACGACACGCCCGCGCAGTAGTTGACCAGCGGAAAGGGAACCGGCCCGATCAGCCGCAGCGACCCGACGGCGAGCCAGCCACGACGGGCGAGGCGCCGGTTGACCGCCGCGACCGCCGGGTGGGTCAACCGCGCGGCGACCGCGTCGCGACCGATCGCGCGGGCGAGCAGAAAGGCCAGCGCCGCGCTCACCGTGGTCGCGCAGAGTGCGATGGCGATGCCGGTGACCGGCTCGAACAGGAGCCCGGCGCCGAAGGTGAACGGGGACCGCGGGAAGGCGATGGTTACCAGCGCATGCGTGACGAAGAACATGAGAGGAAGCCACGGACCGGCCGCCCGTGCCCAGTCGCGGATCTGTTGGGCGTCCGGATACGGAACGAACAGCGCGATCGTCACGAACGCCGCGAGCAGCACCACGACCCCGATCAGTCTCGGAGTACGGAGCCATCGCGCACGGCGGCGTATCAGCATGGAAGGTGCTTTCAGTTTTACGCGGAGCTCGGGGCGGGCTGGAACAGCTCGATGAGATTACCAGCGGGGTCGGCGAGCAGTGATCGGTTGCAACGGATGGTAATCGTGAGGTAATTTTCTGTCATAGCCGGGTGCCTGACTGGCGCTCGGTCCCCGCCCCATTGGTGTCCGCACCAACGGGAAAGCGTCCGGCGGGGCGGTGGCCCAAGAGGCGCACTCCCTCCAGGAGCGCGCAGTCAGGCCCCGACAACGCGGTTCTCACCCACGGTCCGCCCGGCTTGCCGGACAGACGCGGCTTCGGCTTCCACCGAATCACTACCCGGCCCCGATCGGGTGCGACGAGACTACGCCGATGTCGCTTTATCTAGGTAAACACAGGGAACCGAAGACGCTCCAATGCGTCGTGGCGGCCGATCCGTGGTGGCGAGGAACCTCGCGGATCTTGTCGCACAACGTGATCACGTAGTCGAAGCCCGTGACCGCGTCCAGCGACTGCGGCCGCCGGGGTTCGAGGTCGATGCCGTAGTCCTCACGCAGAGTAACCTTTAGGCGCGCCAGAGGGCGGCGAGTTGCCGGACGGCCAGCCGGGACGGTACGGCGCGGAACAACATGTCGCGCACCCAGGCGGCGGCGCCGGTCTGGGAGGTCAGCCGCGATTGCCGGGACGCCGCCCGCATGATGCCGTTGGCCCTGGGCCTGCGCTCGGCGTCGTAGCACAGGAGCCGCTGGGCGACGTCCACCGGTTCGGCGCCGGTCAGGTGGCGGGTCAGCGCGGCCGCGTCTTCGAAGGCCTGGCTGGCGCCCTGGCCGAGGTCGGGTGGCATGGCGTGCGCGGCGTCGCCGAGAAGTGCGATCCGGCCGGCCGCGTACGCGGGCAGGGGTTCGGCCAGGCAGGCGATCGGATCGACATAGATGTCGGCGGACGGGGTGGCCTCGATCAGTGCCGTGACGAGAGGGTGCCAGTCGGCCATCAGGGACAGCATCTGCCCGCGGGCCTCGCTCGCGTCGGGCGGCGGCGTGCCGTTCAGGAGGGAGTCGGTGAACCAGTACAGGCGGTCCTCACCGACGGGGAAAAGGCCGAACATCGCCCCGCTGCGACGGTCGACCAGCTGGCTGGCGAGCAGTTCCGGCGCCAGGCCGGGAGGGCGGGGCAGCATGCCGCGCAGGTCCAGCCGGCCGGTGCGCCGCAGCCCGGGATGGCCGGGGAAGAGCTGCGCGCGCAGCCTGCTGCCGATGCCGTCGGCCGCGATCACCGCGTCCGCTCTCGTGACGGGGCCGCCGCCGCTGATCACGGTCACCCCGGTGGGGTCGGATTCCAGGCGCTCGACCAGGGTCACGGTGCGCACCAGGTCGGGGGGTAGCGGGGCGCGTAGCGCCTGGTGCAGTTCCGCTCGTTCGATCATGACGGGCGCCCCGATCTCCTGCTGTGCCTGGGTCAAGTCGGTGACCAGCAGCGGCCGTCCCCGCCGGTCCCGCAAGCCGCCATGGGTCGCCCGCATGACGTGCCCGCGAACATCGCCGGCCAGCCCCAGCGCCTCCAGCGCGCGAAGCCCGTTGGGCATGATCACGATCCCGGTGCCCGCCTCCCGGAGCTCCGCGCCGCGTTCGAAGAGCGTCACCTCGTGGCCCAGGCGGTGCAGCCCCACCGCCGCCGCCACTCCCCCGAGCCCGGCACCGACCACCGCGATCCTCATGGGACCTCCTCGCCGATTCACTACGATCGTACTAGTACGACTATTGGTAGCATGGCCGCATGCCGCCGACCAATCCGGCCCGTCGCCGAGCTCTGACCGATGCCGCCATCGAGCTGCTGGCGTCCTCGGGCGTCCATGGGCTGACCCACCGTGCGGTGGAGAAGCAGGCGGACCTGCCACCAGGAACGGCCTCGAACTATTTCCGCAGCCGGGAAGCACTGCTGGTGGCCGCCGCCGAGCGCATCGTCGAACTGCATCACGCCGACACCGACCAGGCCATCGACCGGGCCACCGAGCAGCCCACGACGCTGGTCGACCTGTGGACGCAATCGCTGCTCACAGCCGCGACCACCCTGCGCGACCGCTACCTGGCGATCTTCGAACTGCAGATGGAGGCCGCGCGCCGGCCGGCGCTCGCCTCGGCGCTCGCGAGCCTGCAGGACACGGCGTCGCTGCTCACCGCCGGCTACCACGACAAGCTCGGCCTCACCATCCCGCGCGAGAGGATCCCGGCCCTGATCACGCTCTACGGGGGTGCGCTGTTCACCCTGGTCGCCGCGCCGCCGGGGAGCGTCAGCAGGGCGGCCGTCCAGAACGTGGTCGAGGTCATGGTGCACGGCTGCGCCGTACCAGAGGACCGGCGATGAGGTGATCGCTCAGCGCGGCGCGCTCAGGAGGCCTTCGACCTTCTCGGCCGGGTACGGCGTCGTGCGAGCAACGCCGGACAACTCCCCGTAGAAGTCGTTCATGACTGCCGCGACAGGTGCGTACCGGCGGATCACCGCGGCGACGGCCGGCGGAGCACCGACGGGGTCCGCACCGGCCGCGCACGCGCGGATGTACGCGTTGCGCCGCACGGGCCCGCCCTCTCGTGGCACCGCCACCCCGCAGATGTTGGTGACAAGCCAGTTGACCAGCTGCATCAGCGCGTAACCCGTGTCATGCGTCGCCTTGCGGGCCAGAAACCCGCTCTCGCGGGCGGACAGGTCGAACCGAGGGGAGGTCGCCAGCCCGAAGTCGGCGATGTACAGGCGTCGGCCGTCGGTCAGGACGTTGCCGAAGGGGGCGTCGAAGTGCGTCAGCCCATGGCCGTTCATGAACGCCACATCGGCCGGCAGGCGTGACCCGACCATGGCGCACGCCGCTACCGCGGCGTCCCGGCCGGCGGCGAGTTGTGCGGCGAGCCAGTCATGGAGGCTGTACGGGATGAATTCCTGAAAGAGCACGACGCAGGCGGTGGCTCGCGCAAGGGCGTGCAGGCGTCGCCGTACCGCCGGTCACTGCGCAACGCCAGCGCGCTCGCCACAGCGCTGTATCTGCCGAGACGCTCACCCCGGGACATGTCCAAGCCGCGCGGTTCCAGCGGGTGACCTCCTTCATGATCGGCTCGCTTGAGCAGACGCTACACCCGCGCGCCGGCTGCGCCCTCTCCAGGGATTTCTGACGATCCCGTGCTCAGGGGAAGCGGCTCGCGGGTGTAGCGGTCAGCGGGGAGACGCGTCGATCTGTACGCGGTCGCTCTCGCCGTCGGAGAGGAACGCCGCCAGCTCCTGCCCCTGCTCGGCGACCTCAGCCCGGTCGGCTCGGGAGAAGCCGCCCAGCGGGGTGACGATCACGGTGCCCGCCTGGACGCTCCAGGTCGCGGCGACCCGGCCGTCGACCAGGACAACTCGGGCCCCGGCGACCGACAGGAGGCGGTGGGCGTCGTCGATGATCCGGCCGCGGTCGTGGTAACCGAGGAGCGCGTTGTCGAACGCCGGCAGGAACCGTACCGGGGCCGGTGTGTCGGGGTCGGGGCGCGGCGCGTCGGGGAGGTCCAGCAGGACCCGGCCGCGCTCGTCCCGGAAGGTGACCAGCTCCTCTCGTATCGCGGCCACCGCGCCCGGCAGTCCGGCCAGGCCGCACCAAGCCCGTAGGTCGGCCGAGGCCGCCGGACCGAACGCGGCCAGATAGCGCCGCACCAGCGCTTGACCGACCGGATCGGAGCCGACTGGATCGGAGGCGTTCGGATCAGAGCCGACCGGATCAGTGCCGACCGGACCGGAGCCATTCGGACCGGAGCCGTTCCGGGCCGGTGGGTCGATCTCACGCCCCAGCCAGGAGGAGAGCAGGACGTTGCGTACTCCCGCCCTCGAACGCCACACCCCACGCGGCGGCAGCTGCGCCATCGGGATGAGCGCGGCGACCAGCATCTCGCCCAGGGCCCGCGGCCCCGGCTCTGGCCAGCGCTCGGCCAGCGCCCGCGCGAGCTCGCTCATCGAGCGCGGCTCGTCGTCGGCCATCACCGCCCGTCCTGCCGCCGCGAGCTCGTCGAGATCCACCCCGGCGAGCTCGCGGCGATAGGTCCCGAGTACGCGTTGACGCAGCATGGCGTCATGGCGGCCCCGCCAGGCCAGGACATCGTCGGCGGTCAGGAGGTGGACGGTGCGGCGCATGAGGTGGGTACGCACCACGCCCCGCCGGATGAGCAGGTCCGAGAGCGCCGCCGGGTCGAACGCCCGCAACCGCGACCAGAGCCCGACGAACGGTTCCTGCGGCTCCTGCGCCTGCAGGCCGCACAGGTGCGCGACGGCGTCGAGCACCGGCATGTCGGCGCGATCGAGCAGCAACTGCCGGGCGAGCGTCGCGCGGTTGAGCGCCCGGGTGTCCAGAACGGTCATCGCCGCTCAGGTCGACTTCTGACCGTCGAGCGTTTCGCGCAGGATGTCGGCGTGCCCGGCGTGCTGGGAGGTCTCGGCGATGACGTGCATCAGCACCCCGCGCACGCTGCGCACCGCGCCCGGCTCGTGCCAGGGTGCCTCCGGTAGCGGCTGCGTCGCCGACAGGTCGGGGACGGCGGCGACGATCTCCGCGGTGCGGGCGGCGACCTGCTCGTAACCAGCCAGGATCCCGGCCAGCGTGTCGCCGGGCAGCATCTGGAAGTCGTTCTGGTGGTCGATCATCCACTGCGGGAACTCGCGTGCGGTACCGGCCGCGATGTCGGCCCAGGTGACGCCCTCGGGCAGGCCGTACGTCATCGCCGACGGGCCGTCGACCACGAAGCGCAGCCACGTTTCCTCCATGGACGCGACGTGCTTGACCAGCCCGCCCAGGCACAGCGCGCTGACCGTCGGGCGCTCGCCGAGCTGCTCGTCGCTGAGCTCGCGGACGGTATTGATCAGGGCCGATCGGGCGTTCGCGATCGCGGCGAGCAGGTCGCCCCGCTCGGCGTCGAGGGTTACGGGAGGCGTGGTGGTGGCGGTCACGGCGTTCGGGCCTTTCGCGTTGTCGTCGTTGTCTGGCACACGACAACAGTCGCAGAGGTAGCGGACAGGGAGTGGCCTCTTCTCCGGGCAAAATGAGGTCATGCCGAAGACTTCCGCGCGACTGCTGTCGTTGCTGTCGCTGCTCCAGACGCGCCGGGAATGGCCGGGGGCGCTGCTGGCCGAGCGGCTGGAGATCAGCCCGCGCACCGTACGCCGCGACGTCGACCGCCTGCGTGAGCTCGGCTATCCCATCCTGGCCTTCAAGGGGCCCGACGGCGGCTACCGGCTCGACGCCGGCGCGGAGCTGCCCCCGTTGCTGTTCGACGACGAGCAGGCCGTCGCCCTGGCCATCGCGCTCCAGACCGCCGCCACCTCCAGTGGGGCGGGCATCGAGGAAGCCGCGGCGCGCGCGCTGAACACCGTCCGGCAGGTCATGCCCGCACGGCTGCGCCACCGGATCGACACCCTCCAGATCACCGCCGTCGAGCGGCCGGCGCGCCGACCGGGCCCACAGGTCGACAGCGGCGTCCTCATGGCGATCAGCGCCGCCGTCCACGCCCGGGAGGTGCTGCGCTTCGACTACCCACCCGGTGTGGACGACGACGGTATGCCGACCCCGCCGCGCCGGGCGCAGCCCCATCACCTCGTCACCTGGGGCGGGCGCTGGTACCTCGTCGCCTGGGACCTCGACCGCGAGGATTGGCGCACCTTCCGCGCCGATCGGATCACCCCGCGCACCCCTACAGGGCCCCGCTTCACCCCGCGCGAGCTGCCCGGAGGCGACCTGGTCGCCTTCGTGACCAGCAAGTTCCGGGGCGTCGACAGTGCCGGCAACTGGCCCTGTCGCGGCGAGGTGATCCTCGACCTACCCGCCGCCGCCGTCTCCCGCTTCGCCCACGACGGAGTCGTCGAGGAGCTCGGCCCGAACCGCTGCCGGCTCGTCCTGACCTCGTGGTCCTGGACCGGCCTGGCCGCCACCCTCGGCAGGTTCGACGCCGACATGGAGGTCGTCGGCCCGGCCGAGCTCAAGAACGCCTTCGCGCGCCTGGCCCGCCGTTATGCCAGCGCGGCAACCGACATAGCCGCCCCGCCGGGTACAGAGTGATTGAGCAGGAGCCGTCCGCGAAGTGTTCACCTTCCCCTTGGCATTCTTTGCCGTGATTTGACCTGAGATGAGCGGCGAACATGACCATGTCTGTCACCCTCCGAAGGAGGCCTCGTGCACACACAGCCGCGCCCCCGCCCTTCCTGGCCGGTACGACTGACCGTCGTCCTCGCCGCCATCACCTCCCTGGTCGGCCTGGTCGGCATCACCCCCGCCAACGCCACGGTCTACAACTCCTGCACCATCTCCCGCTGCGCCGACGCACGCTCGGCCAACTCGATCTGGGCCGCCAAGAACTACCCCACCAGCAGCGGCTGGTACGCCTGGACGGACGGCAGGTACAACTACACCGGCGGGCGCTTCTACAACCGGGAAGGCCAGCTGCCCAGCGGCGCCACCTACTATGAGTACGACGTTTACTCCCGGGCGCGGGGTGCCGCGCGTGACGCGTACCGGATCGTCGTCAACCGCAGCAGCGGTGTGACGTGGTTCTCCCCCAACCACTACACCGACTTCTACCGGCTCTAGGACCGCCATGACCGCCGCCGCACATCCGCCGCCGCACTGGCTGACAGTGTCCACCGGCCCTGCGCCGGCGCTGGTGGATGGGCGGGCCTGCCGGACGCGTGCCGCCTTCTTCGAGGAGGTGGCACGCGCCCTGCGCCTTCCCGGCCACTTCGGCCGCAACTGGGACGCGCTCACCGACTCCTTGCGCGATGTCGGCGCGGTCACCCTGATCGTCGGGCACGCGGAGGAACTGCTCAGCGCCGAGCCTCCCGGGCAGCTCGCGACCCTGCTGGCCGTTCTCGCCGACGCGGCCAAGACGGGGCTGACCGCGACCCTGTGCACCGACCCCGGCCACGAGGCCCTGCTCCGGCAGCGGGTCGCCGCCGCGCTGGCCTGAAACCCCGGGCCGCGCCCGCCCAGGCTCGGGCGGCTTCATATGCGCCGGCGCGGGCCGGGTCCGCGTGCGTTGATTCAGCGTCGCCCGCGACGGGCGGTGCCGAAGATGGATCTGGTGATCTCCCGGCCGAGGCTGGAGGCCGCCGACCGCGCCAGGGACTGGAACTCCTTCGACTCCAGCACCCGCTCCAGCATGGACTGCTTCGCCTCTCGCTCCGGCTCTCGCGGGGTTTCGCGAGCGGGGCCCTTGGGAGGCTCGGCCAGTTTCGCGGACAGGATCTCGTAGGCCGACTGGCGGTCGACCGCCGTACCGTACTTCCGCTGAAGTGGCGAGGCGGCGATAACGCCTTGGACCACGTCCGGGCTCGACGGTCCCATGAGCGTCTGAGGGGCGCGCAGCCGCGTCCAGGCGACCGGGGTCGGCGCGCCCGTCTCGGACAGGACCGTCACGACGGCCTCGCCGATGCCGACCTCGGTGAGCAGCCGCTCCAGGTCGTAGGAGGACGCGGGAAAGGTCGAGACGGTGGCCTTGAGCGCCTTGGCGTCCTGGGGGGTGAAGGCTCGCAGGGCGTGCTGCACGCGCGCGCCCAGCTGGGCCAGCACGTCCGTCGGTACGTCGTTCGGCGTCTGGGTGACGAAGAACACGCCCACACCCTTCGACCGGATCAGCCGTACGGTCTGGGCGATCGACTGCAGGAACGCCTTGGACGCGTCGTCGAACAGCAGATGCGCCTCGTCGAAGAAGAACACGAGCTTCGGCTTGTCGACATCCCCCACCTCGGGGAGCTCGTGGAACAGGTCGGCGAGCAGCCACATCAGGAAGGTGGAGAAGAGCTGCGGCCGGTCCTGTACGGCGGGCAGCTCGAGAACGGAGATCACCCCATGACCGTCCGGCGTCACCCGGAGCAGGTCGCGCACGTCGAACTCCGGCTCGCCGAAGAACGCCTCCGCCCCCTGCGCCTCGAAGTTGGTCAAGGCACGCAGGATGACCCCGGCCGTCGCCGCCGACAGCCCGCCGATGCCGCTCAGCACCTCCGGCGTGGTGGTCAGATACCGGATGACCGCGATCAGGTCTTTGAGATCGAGCAGCGGCAGCCCTTGCTTGTCGGCGAAGTGGAAGATCAGCCCGAGAGTCGACTCCTGCGTCTCGTTGAGCCCGAGGACCTTGGCGAGGAGGGTCGGGCCGAAGGCGGTCATGGTGCCGCGGATCGGGATGCCGTCTCCCAGACCGCCCAGGGAGAAGAACTCCACCGGACAGGCCGCGGGCTGCCAGGTCTCGCCCACCTCGGCGGCGCGCCGGGTGACGCGCTCGGAGGCCGTACCCGGTGAGGCCAGGCCCGACAGGTCGCCCTTGATATCGGCGAGGAAGACCGGGACTCCCTGGGCGGCGAGCTGCTCCGCCATGAGCTGGAGGGTCTTGGTCTTTCCGGTCCCGGTGGCGCCGGCGACCAGTCCGTGCCGGTTCAGCATGCTCAGGGGGATGCGGATCCGCTCGGCGGAGTCGGCGGTGCCGTCCTCGCGCACCAGAGCACCAAGCTCCAGTGCCGCTCCTTCGAAGTCGTACCCCTTCATCGCTTCTCCCCCTCCGGACGTCCACCGAGGGGTCGTGCGCATCATGCTCACTTCGCAGGTGCGAAAAACCCGCGTCTGGGCAAAAGCGATTATGCGCTGGACGAGTTCTGTGACTTTTGACTATCGTGTGGCCTATGTCCAGTCCTGAGGCGTCAAGACGCTAGCCACCGGTTCTTCCGGTGGCTTCTCGTGATGTCACGCGGCAGCGCCGCCCCCTGAGGCCAGCGCGCCCTTTCGTCACTCCCGCCGCCGGATCACCGTCGTACGGACTGATTCGTTCCAGGAGTTCCGCCCCTGTCGTGGTGCCGGACCTGGTCCTTTCCTTTCACGCGGTAGCGCCCGCGTCCCTGATGGACGCTGGTGCGCGCCGCGTCGTCCTGTGATGCCCTTTCAACGCGGCCTGGAGTCTTTCGCTCATGCCCTTCGCCATCTACATCCTCGGACTGGCGGTCTTCGCCCAAGGAACGTCCGAGTTCATGCTCTCCGGACTGGTTCCGAACATCGCCGCTGACCTGAACGTGTCCATCCCGGCCGCCGGCGCGCTGACGTCCGCCTTCGCCGCGGGAATGATCGTGGGAGCGCCGCTGATGGCGGTGCTCAGTATGCGCTGGCCACGTAGACGGGCATTGCTCGTCTTCCTGGTCGCGTTCATGCTCGTGCACGTCGCCGGCGCCCTCACCGCCAGCTTCTCGGTGCTCCTGGTGACCCGGGTGCTCGGAGCGCTGGCCAACGCCGGCTTCCTCGCCGTGGGGCTCGCGACGGCGGCCGGCATGGCCCCGCCGAACGCCAAGGGGCGGGCCACCTCCATCCTGCTGGGCGGCATCACGCTCGCCTGCGTCGCCGGGGTGCCCGCGGGTGCCGCGCTCGGTCAGACGTTCGGCTGGCGGTCGGCGTTCTGGGCCGTGGCCCTGATCTCCCTGCCGGCCGTCTTCGCCGTGCTGCGCTCGGTGCCGGACCTCGCGCCGGCGACGGGGGGCCCCCGCGCGGGGCGCGAACTCCGGGCCCTGCGCGGCCCGCGACTGCTCGTCGTGCTGGCGCTGGCCGCGCTGGTGAACGCCGCCACCTTCTGTACGTTCACGTACCTGACCCCATTGGTCACCAACGTGAGCGGCTTCTCGCCGGGCTGGGTGCCGGCGGTGCTGGCGCTGTTCGGTCTCGGGTCGTTCGCCGGGGTGACCATCGGCGGGCGCCTGTCCGACACGCGGCCGACGCTGGTCCTGATCGCGGGCGGGATCGCCCTGCTCGCCGGGTGGGCGCTCTTCGCCGCCACGGCCGGCAGCCCGGTCGCCACGCTCCTGCTCGTCTTCGTCCAGGGGACCCTGTCGTTCGCCGTCGGCTCGACCCTGATCGCCCAGGTTCTGTACGCGGCCACCCAGGCGCCCTCGCTCGGCGGCTCCTTCGCGACCGCGGCCCTCAACGTGGGCGCGGCGGCCGGTCCCGTCATCGGGGGCGCCACCATCGCCGCCGGGCTCGGCTACCACTCGCCTCTGTGGGTCAGCGCCGTGCTGGTGGCGGCGGCGTTCGCCACAGCGGGCCTCGCCGAGGCCGTACGGCGTCACGCTGTGGTGGCCGCACGGTAACCTAGGGCCACCTGGCGCGCTCGCGCACGCGTGCTTTTGGTCGTTCCCTACAACTGTGGAGCCTTGGTGTGCTCCCTCTGCGACATTTCCCTACGAGCCGGCAGAGGCAAGGCTGTACAGGTGCGGGGGGTGCCACAGGGAAGGCGCGCACAGTCAACAGGAGGGCTCGGTCGGGTGTTCAGTCGTGTCGCCATCGTCAACCGTGGTGAGGCCGCGATGCGGCTCATCCACGCAGTCCGGGAGCTGGCCGCGGAGACCGCGACACCGATCCAAACCGTCGCGCTGCACACCGACGTCGACCGCGCCGCCACGTTCGTGCGCGAGGCCGACCTCGCCTACGATCTCGGTCCGGCGTCCGAGCGCCCGTACCTCGACCTGAAGGCGCTGGAGCGCGCGCTGGTGGAGACCGGGGCCGACGCCGCGTGGGTCGGCTGGGGGTTCGTCGCCGAGGACCCGGCGTTCGCGGAGCTGTGCGAGAAGATCGGCGTCACCTTCGTCGGGCCGAGCGCGGAGGCCATGCGCCGGCTCGGCGACAAGATCGGCGCGAAGCTGCTCGCCGAGGAGGTCGGCGTGCCGGTCGCGCCGTGGAGCCGCGGCGCGGTCGAGACCCTGGACGCCGCCCTCGCGGCGGCGGCCGAGATCGGCTACCCGCTGATGCTGAAGGCGACCGCGGGCGGCGGCGGGCGCGGCATCCGCGTGGTCACGGACGAGGCCGAGCTCGCCGACGCCTACGAGCGCACCAGCCAGGAGGCCGCTCGGGCGTTCGGCAGCGGCGTGGTGTTCCTGGAGCGCCTGGTCACCGGCGCCCGGCACGTCGAGGTCCAGGTGATCGCCGACGGCCAGGGCACCGCGTGGGCGCTCGGCGTCCGCGACTGCTCGGTGCAGCGGCGCAACCAGAAGGTCATCGAGGAGTCGGCCTCGCCGGTGCTCAGCCCCGCGCAGACGGCCGAGCTCAAGGCGTCGGCCGAACGGCTGGCCGTAGCGGTCGATTACCGGGGCGCGGCGACCGTCGAGTTCCTTTACCACCCCGGCGACCAGCTGTTCGCCTTCCTCGAGGTCAACACCCGCCTGCAGGTCGAGCACCCGATCACCGAGTCCACCACCGGGTTCGACCTGGTCAAGGCGCAACTGCGGGTGGCATCCGGCGGCCGGCTCGACGGCGCGCCGCCGGTGGAGCGCGGGCACGCCGTCGAGGCCCGGCTCAACGCCGAAGACCCCGACCGCGACTTCGCGCCCTCCCCCGGCCGCATCGCCCGTCTGGACCTGCCCGCCGGGCCGGGCATCCGCGTGGACACCGGCGTCAGCGAGGGCGACACCATCCCGGCCGACTTCGACTCGATGATCGCGAAGATCATCGCGTACGGCGTCGACCGCGACGAGGCCCTCGGCCGGCTGCGCCGGGCCATGGCACAGACCACGGTGATCATCGAGGGCGGCGCGACGAACAAGAGCTTCGTGCTCGACCTGCTCGACCAGCCCGAGGTGATCGACGCCAGCGCCGACACCGGCTGGATCGACCGCGTCCGCGGCCAGGGCAGGCTCGTCTCCCACCGGCACTCCGCCGTCGCGCTGGCGGCCGCCGCCATCGAGGCGTACGAGGAGGAGGAACGCGCCGAGCGGCAGCGGCTGCTGTCCACGGCGTTCGGCGGCCGCCCGCAGGTGCAGCACGAGAGCGGCCGGCCGCTGGACCTCAAGCTGCGTGGCGCCGGCTACCGCGTGCGCGTCGCGCGGGTCGGCGCGCACCGCTTCCGCGTCGGCGTCCAAGCGGGTGACGACGTCCGCACCGCCGACGTCGAGCTCGAGCGCTTCGACCGGCACACCGGGCGGATCATCGTCAACGGCACCCCCTACCGCCTGCTCACCGGCACGCACGGGCCGATCCACCTGGTCGAGGTGGACGGCGTGACGCACCGGATCAGCCGTGACGAGGGCGGCGTCGTCCGCTCGCCCGCGCCCGCGCTGGTCGTCGCCACGCCGCTGAAGGTCGGCGCCGAGGTCGAGGCGGGCGCTCCGGTGCTGGTGCTGGAGAGCATGAAGATGGAGACGGTCCTGCGGGCGCCGTTCAAGGCGCGGCTGAAGGAGTGCGTCGTCTCCGTGGGCAGCCAGGTCGAGACCGGTGCGCCGCTGCTGCGGCTGGAGCCGCTCGCCGACGACGACGCCGAAGCCGCGAGCACCTCGGCCGCCGCGTCCGTCGAGCTGGACCTGCCCGCCGCGCCGGGCGAGATCCCGGCGTGGAAGCGCGCCGCGCGCGGCCAGGAGGACCTGCGCAGCCTGCTGCTGGGCTTCGACGTCGACCCGCACGACGAGGGCGGGGTGCTCGAGGACTACCTCGCCGCGCGCCGGGCGGCCACCGAGGAGGGCCATCGGCCGCTGGCCGAGGAACTCGCGCTCATCGAGGTGTTCGCCGACCTGGCCGAGCTGAGCCGCAACCGGCCGGCGGGCGAGGACGGCGGCGCCGGCCACGTCTACAGCGCTCGCGAGTACTTCCACACCTACCTGCAGAGCCTCGACGTCGAGCGGGCCGGGCTGCCGGCGGCCTTCCAGTCCAAGCTCGCCAAGGCGCTCGGGCACTACGGCGTCACCGACCTGGAGCGCTCTCCCGAGCTCGAGGCCGCGGTGTTCCGGATCTTCCTCGCCCAGCAGCGCGCGTCCGCCGACGCCGCGGTGGTCACGACGTTGCTGCGCGCCTGGCTGCGGGAGTCGCCGCCGGACGAGACGCTGCGCGAGCCCGCCGGTCTCGCGCTGGAGCGCCTGCTGGCCGCGACTCAGGTCCGCTTTCCCGTGGTCTCCGACCTCGCGCGCGGCGTGGTGTTCGCCTGGTTCGCCCAGCCGCTGCTGCGCCGCAACCGCGCCCGCGTCTACGCCGACGTCCGCAAGCACTTGCGCCACCTGGACGCGCACCCCGACGCGCCGGACCGCGCCGAGCGCATCGCCGAGATGGTACGCACCACCGAGCCGCTGGTACGCCTGCTCGGCCAGCGGCTCACCCGCGACAACCTGGACAACGCGATCATGCTGGAGGTGCTGACCCGGCGCTACTACGGCAACAAGGGTCTGACCGGCGTCCGCACCAGCCAGGCCGCGGGCTGCACGTTCGTGGTCGCCGAGCGCGCGGGCTCCCGCGTGGTCTCCTCCGCGGTCGCCTTCGAGGATCTGGGCAGCGCGCTGCGCGGGCTCGCGGAGCTGGTCAGCGGTGAGGACGCCGTCGACGCCGACATCTATCTCGCCTGGGAGAGGCAGCCGGAGGGCTCCGAGGCGATGGCGGCCGCGCTGCACGAGGTCATCAGCGCGCACCCGCTGCCGAGCCAGGTCCGCAGGCTCACCGCCACCGTCGCGGGCAGCGGCGGCACGGTGATGCACCACCACTTCACCTTCCGCCCGTCGGACACCGGGATGACCGAGCAGCGGCTGATCCGCGGCCTGCACCCGTACATCGCGCAGCGGATGCAGCTGGAGCGGCTGAGCAAGTTCGACCTGACCCGGCTGCCGTCGTCGGACGAGGAGGTCTACCTCTTCCAGTGCGTGGCGCGGGAGAACCCCTCCGACGACCGCCTCGTCGCCTTCGCCCAGGTGCGCGACCTGACCGAGCTGCGCGAGCACGACGGCCGGCTGGTGGCGCTGCCGACGGCCGAGGACACCATCGCCACCTGCCTCGACTCCATCCGCCGCGCTCAGTCGCGGCGGCCGTCGGAGAAGCGCTTCAACACCAACCGGATCGTGGTCTACGTCTGGCCACCGAGCGGCATCACCCGCGCCGAGATCGAGATGATCGCCGCGCGCGTACGGCCGACGACCGTGGGCGCCGGCCTTGAGGAGATCCTGTTCATCGCGCGGCAGCGCGACCGGACGACCGGCGAGCTGACGAAGATGGCCGTACGCATCACCTTCGACGCCACCGGCGGCACCGACCTGACCATCGGCGAGCCGTCGGACGAGCCGGTCGAGCCGCTGGACGACTACCGGCAGAAGGTGCTGCGCGCCAGCAGCCGCAACACGGTCTACCCGTACGAGCTGACCGGCCGGCTCGGCGACTTCGTCGAGTACGACCTCGACGACGACCACGCGCTGGTGCCGGTCGACCGGCCGAAGGGGCGCAACACCGCGGCGATCGTGGCGGGCGTGGTCACCACGCCGACCCGCCGGCACCCGCAGGGCGTCACCAGGGTCCTGCTGCTCGGCGACCCGACCAAGTCGCTCGGCGCGCTGTCGGAGGCGGAGTGCCGCCGCGTGATCGCCGCGCTGGACCTGGCCGAGCGGATGCGGGTGCCGCTGGAGTGGTACGCGCTCTCGGCCGGCGCCCGGATCTCCATGAAGTCCGGCACGGAGAACATGGACTGGGTGGCCGCGGCGCTCAAGCGGATCGTCGAGTTCACCCAGGACGGCGGCGAGATCAACATCGTGGTCGCGGGCATCAACGTCGGCGCGCAGCCCTACTGGAACGCCGAGGCGACGATGCTCATGCACACCAAGGGCATCCTGGTGATGACGCCGGACTCGGCGATGGTGCTGACCGGCAAGCAGTCACTCGACTTCTCCGGTGGCGTGTCGGCCGAGGACAACTTCGGCATCGGCGGCTACGACCGCGTGATGGGCCCGAACGGGCAGGCTCAGTACTGGGCGCCCAACCTGGCCGCCGCGCGGGACGTGCTGATGTCGTACTACGACCACACGTATGTCGCGCCCGGCGAGCAGGGGCCACGGCGGGCGAAGACCACTGACCCCGTCGAGCGCGACATCTCCGACTTCCCGCACTCGTTGCCGGACAGCGACTTCACCACCGTCGGCGAGATCTTCTCCATCGAGGCCAACCCCGACCGCAAGAAGCCGTTCGACATCCGTACCGTGATGCGGGCGCTGTCCGACCAGGACCACCCGGTGCTGGAACGCTGGGCGGGCATGGCCGACGCCGACACCGCGGCGGTGCAGGACGTGCATCTCGGCGGCATCCCGGTGTGCCTGCTCGGCATCGAGTCACGGGCGGTGCCGCGGCGCGGGTTCCCGCCCACCGACGGCCCGGACACCTACACCGCGGGCACGCTGTTCCCGCGCTCGTCGAAGAAGGCCGCGCGGGCGATCAACGCGGCCAGCGGCAACCGGCCGCTGGTGGTGCTGGCGAACCTGTCGGGCTTCGACGGCTCGCCGGAGTCGATGCGGAAGCTGCAACTGGAGTACGGCGCCGAGATCGGCCGCGCGATCGTGAACTTCCGCGGGCCCATCGTGTTCTGCGTGATCTCGCGCTATCACGGTGGCGCGTTCGTGGTGTTCTCCAAGGCGCTGAACCCGAACATGACCGTGCTCGCGCTGGAGGGCTCGTTCGCCTCGGTGCTCGGTGGCGCCCCCGCCGCCGCGGTGGTGTTCTCCGGCGACGTCAACGTCCGCACCGCGGCCGACCCGCGCGTACGGGACCTGGAGGCTCGCACCGCGGCCGCCGCCGGCACCGAGCGCGCCGCGTTGACCGCGGAGCTCGACGAGCTCCGCGCGTCGGTCCGCGCGGAGAAGCTCGGCGAGGTGGCCACGGAGTTCGACCGGGTGCACAACATCCAGCGCGCGGTCGAGGTCGGCTCCGTGGACGCCGTGATCCGCGCCGCCGAACTCCGCCCACGCATCATCGAGGCCATCGAGTCGCGTCTGCGTTAGCCCTCTGTGAGCGCCGCTTTCATGACGTCCCGCAGGGGCGTCGGCGGGTGGCCGATCAGGTCGGCCAGCGCCGGGCCGACCTGGGCGAACTCGCCCTGCCTGCTGGCGGCGAACATGCCCACGAGCATCCGTGCCCGCGGCTCCGGCACGCCATGGGAGAGCAGGTTCGCCACGTACTGCTCGTCGGTGATGGTGACGCGCCTGATCGGGCGTCCGGTGAGTTCGGCGGCGATCTCGGCGACGTCGCCGAGGTCGAGGGCTTCGGAGCCGGTGAGCGGCGGGGTCGGGCCGTTGAAGCGGCCCTCGTCGGCCAGGACGATCGCGGCGGCCTCGGCCAGGTCGGCGTGGGCCGTCCAGGAGACCGGCCCGTCCTGCGGCGCGGCCAGTTCGCCGGTCCGCAGGGCGTCGCGCAACAGCATCAGCGTCGTGGTGGCGTAGAAGCCGTTGCGCAGCGAGGTCCAGGCGACGCCGGACTCCCCCAGCGCCGCCTCGGTGGCGGCGTGGTCGGGCATGGGCGCGAAGAGCGAGGACGGGTTCGCGCCCATATGGCTGGTATAGAGGATCCGGCGCGCGCCGGCCCCCCTGGCCGCCGTGATCGCGGCGCGGTGCAGACTGAGCGCCGTGTCGCCGGTGGCGGCGGCGGACACGATCAGGACCTGGGAGGCGTCCTCGAAGGCGTGGGCGAGGCTCGCGGGCTCGGCGTAGTCACCCCGGCGGACGCGGACGCCCCGTTCCCGCAACCACTGTGCCTTCTCAGGGTCGCGGACGCTCACCGCGACCTTCTCGGCGGGGACGCGTTCGAGCAGATCCTCCAGAATCGCCCGGCCGAGCTGTCCGCCGGCCCCGGTAACGATGATCATTATGACCTCCAGTTGTCGCCTTGCAGCAGAGTCGCCGGGGTCAGATAAACTCCCGCGCATCACTGCTAACGAGACGGACGTTATCACCGATAAATAGTGATGCTAACGCGAATCTGTTATCGTTGCCACCATGGATGCCGATGACGTCGACGCCGGGGGCGGCCCTCGCGAACGCATCCTCGCCGCCACGGCCAAGCTGCTCGCCGAGGGCGGCCGGGAGGCCGCGTCGACGCGTGCGGTGGGCGCCGCAGCAGGAGTGCAGGCGCCGACCATCTACCGGCTCTTCGGCGACATGCGGGGCCTGCTCGACGCGGTCGCGGCCGAGGGCTTCGCCGCCTACCTGAGCAGCAAGACCGACCGGGAGCCGACCGCCGACCCGGTCGAGGATCTCCGTGCCGGCTGGGACCTGCATATCGGGTTCGGCCTGGCCAACCCGGCCCTGTACCTGCTCATGAACGAGCCCCGCCTCGGGGACGTCGCCGCCCCGCCCGCCGCCGTCGCCGGCGAAAAGGTCCTCGCCACGCACATCCGCCGGATCGCCGAAGCGGGCCGGCTGCGCGTCAGCGAGGAACGCGCCGCCCACCTCGTCCAGGCCGCCGGCCTGGGGGCTACGGTCACCCTGATCACCATGCCCGCGGACCGTCGCGATCTGGAGCTGTCCGTCCTCGCCCGCGAGGCGGTCATCGCCGCGATCACCACCGACGCTCCGGCGGCCACGCCTCCAGGCCCGGTCACCGCCGCGGTTACCCTGCGCGCCGTCCTGCCCCGGACCACCGTCCTGACCGACCCGGAGCAGCGCCTCCTGGAAGAGTGGCTCGACCGCATCGCCGACCCGGCCACCTGACGGTCCCCCGGGGGATTCGTCACACAACCGTCTCGGTCCGTGGTGGCTGGGGTTCTTTGAGAGGGATGCCCCCTGCGGGGAGAGGAAGACAACGGTCGGTCGTGACGCGTCATGTACGGGGCCCGCCGCCCCGCACGCGCCCGCCTCGTGTACCACAAGGTGACCATGAGCTCCCTGGCCTTCGCTTCGGGCACCTAGGAATCGGGGCGACGGACTGGGGGACCTGGCGGCGTCGGACCTGGACGGCGGAGCTGAAGTGCTCGCACGCCGAGGCGCAGCCGCGGTCGGTGAGCACCACCAGCGGCAGGTTGAGCAGCGCGACGCTGTCATCGGGTCTGCATGGACTCGCACCTGCCGTCCACGGCGCACTGGTACGCCGTGACCTTGCCGCATCCAATTGGGAGGCCGAAGGGAGACCGCCAGTTTCGGACGCCTCCCCCACAGCCACCGCCCGAGGCACCAGAACGGCAGTGGTTTCGAGACCGCCCGCCGCCTGACCGAGGCCGGGGCGGTCCCGCAAGCACTGTCAGAATCTACGTGGTGATGATAAAAATCGACACTGTGTAGACTTTGAGATGGGGAGCAGTCCAACTCCTCGCGAGTCTCCTCAGGAGGAACAATGCAGAGGCAGAACTGGCTCATCACCGGCGTCAGCACGGGCCTTGGACGTGCCTTCGCCCAAGCCGCCCTGGCCGCCGGTCACACCGTCGTCGGCACGGTCCGCTCCGAGGAGGACCTGCGGGCCTTCGAAGGGCTCAAACCCGGGTACGCTCACGGCCGCATCCTGGATGTGACCGACGACGCCGCCGTCTCGAGTGTGATCACGGAGGTGGAACAGAGCGTCGGCCCCCTGGATGTCGTCATTGCCAACGCGGGCTACGGCCTGGAGGGCACCTTCGAGGAGACGCCGCTGGCCGACGTGCGGCGGCAGTTCGAGGTCAACGTGTTCGGGACAGTGGCCACGCTGCAGGCGGCCCTGCCCCACATGCGCCGGCGGCGCCGCGGGCACCTGATGGCCGTCACCTCCATGGGCGGGCTGATGGCCGTGCCCGGCATGTCCGCCTACTGCGGCAGCAAGTTCGCCCTGGAAGGCATCCTCGAGGCACTGGGCAAGGAGGTCGCACAGTTCGGGATCCATGTGACGGCGATCGAGCCCGGCTCCTTCCGCACCGACTGGGCCGGACGGTCCATGACACGCACCGCGCGGTCCATCGACGACTACGACGAGCTGTTCACCCCCATCCGTGAGGCGAGGCAGAAGGCCAGCGGGAACCAGCTGGGCGATCCGGCCAAGGGCGGGGAGGCCGTCGTGCACATCGCGTCGGTCGACCAGCCGCCGGCCCACCTCGTCCTTGGCTCGGATGCGCTGCGACTGGTCACTGCCGCGCGCAAGGCTGTGGACGAGGACATCCGCGCATGGGAGCCCCTCTCCCGTACGACCGACTTTGCCGAGGGTGCTCAGCTCTGATGCCCAGCCACCACTCCGCGCGGAGCCGGCGCGCCACCGAACGCAAGGGCGATGTCCGGGAGAGGGCCATTCTGGACACCTGCGAAACTCTACTGGTGCAAAAGGGCTACGACGCCATGACTGTCGGCGACATAGCTCAGGGCGCCGGTATCACCCGCGGCGCCCTGTATTTTTACTTCGGCTCCAAACAAGAAGTGGTCACGGCACTCGTGGCCCGAACCGTTGAGCATCTGTGGGAGCGGTCCCGGGCCACTGCAGAGACCGACGAGCCGCGCCAGGCCATCGCAGCAGCCATGCAGCGCACGGTTGAGCTGTGGGATGAGCACGGTCTGGTCATGCGCACGGCGATCGATCTGTCGTTGACCGTGCCGGAGATCGGCGAGCTGTGGAGCCACACGGCTGACCTGTTCATCACGGCCATCACCGCTGTCCTGGAACGAGCCGGCGTTCAGGCCGGCACCGAACCAGAACAAGCGTCAGCGATGGCACGCGCCCTGTGCTGGATGATCGAGCGGACCTTCTACCACGCCTCGCAGGAATCCCGCGAGAATTTACAAAAGGCATCTTCGACCTGCGAACACATCTGGCTGACCAGCGCCGGTCTCACCACCTGAATGAGGCATCTGGCCTGGAAGTGAAGGCGCAGACATGCTGGCGCCGGCACATCCCAGCCCGAGATCAATCTGATCGAGAACCGCCGTACGACCGCCTCGGGCGGGGTTCGGGGGCCGGGAAGAGTGGCCGCCACCGCGTGGCGAGGTCGAGGTGGGAGTTCATGTCCAGCTCGACTCGGCCGTAGGGGTTCACGTGGGTCCAGAACAGTGGCGACAGGGCCCGCCGGTCGGCGTCGGTGGGCCGCTTCTGCCACTCGCCGTACGTACCGTGCGGCCCAGTTCCTCGATCGCCCGGTAGGCGGGGTGCTTGGGCCCGCCGCCCCCCCGCACCGCCTTCAGCACCAGCCGCGCGGCCGCTTGGCGCTGTCGTGATACAGCTGCGGCAACACCGAAACGTAGGTGCCGGCGGTCAGCACGATGCTGGCACGCCCCAGCGTGCCCTGCACTGGGTGGCATAAGAGCGGACAAGCATTCTCCGCAGCTTGAGGACCGGGACTCAAGCCGACTTGCGCCGGTCGGGACGACAACACAGCCGGGGTCGGTCTGGACCTCGCCGCCTTCCGCCGCGCCGGTGAGCAGGGGACGGTGCTCCGTCACGGTAGGGTTCTGGCGGACTTTCTATAAGGTGGACGGCACGTGTGAGCAAGGCCAATGAGCTGATCGGCGCGGCGATGGAGGCGCTTGCCAGCGAGGATCAGGCGGCCTTCGACTCCGCTGCCGCCTTCCTGGCCGACCGGGACGACGCCGATCGCGTGCTGGTGGAGGTCGTGACCCGTGCGATCTCGGGGTTGTGGCGGAACGGCTGGCAGCCCGCCGACGTGGTGAGGATCGCGGCCAGGCGGCTGACCGACTGGCACGGGCGGGCGGCGGCCGACCTCATCGCCTGGGAGATGCGGGCCTATGAGCCGGCCACGGTTGATGAGCGCTGGCGCGACCAACTCGCCGGCTTGGAGGCCGCGGTGTGGTGGAAGGGCGGCTACCTGGCGGCGCGGCAGGCGCGCGACGGGGCCGGCCGTCTGGTGACCGTCTCCGGTGTGCTGGAACTGCTGGGGTTGCTGACCGGGCTGCCCCGGCTGGAGTCGTTGAGCCCGCCGCCCGGGGCCGCTCGCCGTACGGTCCAGGCACGCTCGCACGTGGTCAGTGAGAAGACGCTCGGGCGGGTGCGGGCGCTGCTTGCCAAGGCGGAGTCGACGGCGTACGAGGCGGAGGCGGAGACGTTCATGTCGGCGGCGCAGAGCTTGATGGCGAAGTACAGCATCGACGCGGCGATGCTGGACGCGCAACCAGGCGGAGGTGAGGCCCCGGCGGGCATCCGGGTCGGCATCGACGCGCCGTACGAGCAGCCCAAGGCCGTGCTGCTCGTTCTCATCGCCGAGGCCAACAGGTGCCGGGTGATCTGGTCGAAGGAGCTGGGGTTCGCCACTGTGCTGGGGTTCTGGGCGGACCTGTCCTGGGTGGAGATGCTGTTCACCTCGCTGCTGGTGCAGGCGCAGACCGCGCTGGTGAACTCGGGCACCAGAAAGCACGGCACCGGCCGATCGAGGAATAAGACGTTCCGCCAGTCGTTCCTGTCGGCGTTCGCCTCCAGGATCGGGGAGCGGCTCGCCGAGGCCACGGCGGCCGCGGTCTCGCAGGAGAGCGCCAGCCGGGGCACCGACCTGGTGCCGGTGCTGGCGGCCCGCGAACAGGAGGTGGAGCAGGCGGTCGAGCGCATGTTCCCGAACCTGGTCTCGCATGCGGTCCGCACGTCCTGGGACCGGGAGGGCTGGGCGGCGGGCCGTACCGCCGCCGATCAGGCCAGCCTCGGGGCGCGAGACCGATAGCGCTCCGGGTGCGGGGGACCAGGCGCCCGTGTGGCCGGGTATCGCCGACTCCAGGGCCGCTCGCGGATGCGCGCCGCCGCGGGCCTCGCCGGTGTTGTCCACGTTCGACGAAGGCGAAGGCCGCGTACGCCATGGGGACGATCCCGCGCGCCGAACACCAGGGGATCCAATGCCGCGCGGAGACGACATCAGCGTGTCCTCTCGAGAGGCGGTCCGAAAGGTGGTCATGAACAGGGCCTCGATGCTTTCGTCGTCCCCTCTTGCAGCAGGCCCAGCCGCAGTTAAGGAGCTGGCACTCCCGGAGCGGTCCATCAGGCTGGAGCCTTGCCATGACCAGCGGGATACGTGATGCTTACTGACCTCTTATGTGAATCGGCCGAAAGCTCCCAGAGCGCATCACTCGTGCTGTTACGTCTGCACCGACGTGGCGACGGGAGCAACCAGAGAGGTAGTTCGTCCCCGTGACCCATGGCCCGTGGCCCCAGCAGCCTGCGCAAACATCACCGTCGACGCCTATTGAACCGCTGCTGACCAGGGAATACGACGCTGATCCCGCGCTCGTGCACGAGCGCCTGCGCGCCACGTACGGACCGGTCGCCCCGGTCGACCTCCTCGGGGTGCCGGTCTGGTTCGTCCTTGGCTATGAGGAAGTGTTGCGCGTCCTGCAGAACACGGGCGGCATCTGGAGCAAGCACGTCGACAGGTGGCAGGCCAACATCGAGGGGCGGCTACCGGCGGATTGGCCGCTGCTGCCCGTCTTCCAGGTCAACAGCTCGGCCTTCCAGGAGGGCGCGACGCAGCGCGAATTGCGGGGCGCGTGGACCAGCGCGCTCGCGCCGTTCCAGAACCCCGGCCACCTCCAGGCGCAGCAGTTGGAACGTTCGATCGTGCGGTACGCCGACGACCTCCTCGACACGCTGGCGGAGGGCGGTGCCACGGGATGGGCGGATCTGGCGGCGCAGTACGCGCGGCCACTCCCCCTGATGGTCGCCAACCGCATGCTCGGCTTCGCCGCCTCACGTGGCGAGGACGTCGTGATGGATCTCTGGCGGATGATCGACGCCGGGCCGGACGCGCCCGCGGCGTTCGAGCGGCTGTACGCGGCCATGACGGAGCTCGCGGCGAGCAAGCGTGAGAGCCCCGGCGACGACCTGCCCTCCTACATGATCGAGGCGAAGCCGGACTTCACGCTGGACGAGCTGGCCCGCGAGCTGCTCATGCTGCCCGGCCTGCTGGACTTCACCGCCAGCCTCGTTTGCAACGTGGTCGTCGAGGTCATCTCCAATCCGGATGTCCGGGAGAGCCTGTCCGTGGGTTCGATCGACGAGACGGTCAACCGGGTCGCCCTGCTCAATCCGCCGATGGCCAACCTGACCTTCCGGTTCCCGATGACGGACGTGAAACTGGGCAACTACACGATCGCCGCCGGGGATCCGGTCATGCTCTCGGTCGCGGGCGCGCACGCCGACCCGCGATTCGCCGGGGCGATCGATCGGCAGGCCATCCGCAGCACCCGCGCTCATCTCGCCTGGGGCGCGGGGCCGCACAGCTGCCTGGGTCAGCGGCTCGCGACCCAGATCACCACCATCGCCGTACGCCGGCTCTTCAACAGGTTCTCCAAGATGAAGCTGGCGCTACCGGCCGACCAGTTGCCCTGGCGCCCCTCTCCCTTCATGCGGGCGCTGCGGTCCCTGCCCGTCCAGTACGAACTCGCCAGCCCCCACGTCCCCGCGACCGCCCCCGCTCCCGTGGACGTGCAGCCGTCCCCGGCGGGTGAGGCCGCCACCGGTCAAGGGGCGCCCCGTTCCGCGCTGTGGAACTTCCTGCGCGGGCTGCGTCGCGGACGATAGGCCCTTCAGGTGGAGGGGTCGCTCCAGTTACCGTGCTACGGTATCCCGGTAACTGGATAACCCACTCCAGTTACCGGGATGGAGGATTCGTGCCCTACAAAGGACCCCTGCCGAAGCAAGTGGTCACCCGTGTCAACGCCTGCGCGAGCGCGCTGCGCTCCTCTCCTCGCTGGGGCAGGCTGGTGCGCAAACACCTCACGATCGTCACCTACACAGGACGTCGCTCGGGACGTGTCTTCAGCACACCCGTCGCCTACCGGCGGGCGGACGACGTCGTCACCATCGGCGTGCAGATGCCGGACGCCAAGAAGTGGTGGCGCAACTTCCTGGACGAGGGCGGCCCGATATCGCTGGACCTGGACGGCGCCGACCGCACCGGGCACGCGGTCGCCCGGCGTGACGGAGCGGGCCGCGTCACCGTCACCGTGCGCCTCGACGGCTAGAAGCAGCCCTCTCCCTCGGTGCAGCCGGGAAGCGGGATCGAGGCGTAGCGCTGCGCCTGGCCCGGAGTCAGCGTCAGGGGGACGCGGTTGGTCTGGAAGAAGAGCACGGCGTCGGCCAAGGCCTGCCGGACCGTCGGATCCTCGCCCTTGAGCCCCCGAGGGGTGGTCAGCGGACGCGCGGGATCGAACGGCACCCGCCAGGGACTGAACCTGGGCTCTCCCGGCTTGGTGGGACGCTCGAGCCGGGTGTAGAACTCCCGCCACAAAATGGCCCCCTGGCCGTCGAGAGTGGCACGCCCGTTCCAGTCGCCCAGCGTCCGGCAGGCCTCGCGCAGGTTGGCGGCGCTGACGTCGGCCAGCACGTACGCGACCTTGTGGGTCTGGCCGACGACGAGCACCGGGCCGTAGCGCGAGGTTTGACGTGCTCCTCGCCCTGAAGAGGCGGGGATTCCCGTGCTGCTTACGCAGCAGTCCGTGCCGCGTAAGCAGCACGTGCTGTGGAACAGGATGCTTGACGCCTCACTGACCCGCCTACCGGCAAGTCTCCACGTCCTGTCACCGCCCGTCCGGCGGCCTCGTCATACCGGTGAATCCAGGAAGCGATCTCACGGCCAGCTTGGTTATCGCTTGCCCGTTCAATCACGGAAACCTTACCGTACGTGATTGAAGCGTCGCAAGCAGTTTCGATCACTGCACGCTCACGCCCCAGAGGGCACTCACACGTGGGCCTACACCATCCCGCCTGAAGACAGGAGCACTAGCCCGCATCTCGGTAGACGTCGCTGGACAGGTTGGTGACCGGGCGGACCGGGTCGTCGGACATGGCCGTGGCGCCGAAGTAGCGGGACCGCTCGCCCCGCATGGTCACCACCCACGAGGCCAGCACGCACAGGTTGTCCTGCGCGAAGGCGTAGCCGTACCCGAACCCGAGGCCGCCGTAATCCTTGGCGGAGATGTGCGGGATGCCGTACTCGGTGCGCCGGATCGTGGCGGAGTAGCGCTCGTCGGCGGCAGCGGCGGACGGCGCGGTCGCGTTCACTACCACGGAGGAGGCGAGCACGAACAGCGCGACCAGCACGGCCGGTCGCGGTATGAGCTTCATGTGGCTCCTATTCGAAACGGGCGTTGTCGGGCGCGGTCAGGCGCCTGAGCAGCGGCAGGCCGGCGAGAATCACCAGCAGGGAGGCGGTCAGGCCGCCGCCGACGGTCGCGAAGTAGACAGGGCCGGGCAGCGCCAGGGCGGCCTTCTTCATCGCGAGCTGGCCGATGAGCGGTTCGGCCACGCCGAAACCGGCGCCGGCTGCGAGCACGGCGGCCAGGACGAGCGGCAGCGCGGACTCCAGCAGCACCACTCCGGCCAGGGTCCGGGTGGGGGTGCCGGCCAGCCGCAGCAGGGTGAACGGCTGCCGGCGTTCGACCAGCCCGCCGCCGACCGCCACCACGAGGCTGCAGCCGCCGACGATGAGGGTCAGGGCGACGACGGCCAGCGCGATGTTCTGGCCCTGGGTGTACAGGGTGGCTCTGACCTGGGCGACCTCGGCGAAGGTCATCGGGGCTTCGACGGTGTGCTCGGCCAGCAGCGTGCGGAGCCGCTCCACCGCCGCCGGGTCGGCCGTGGAGATCAGGATCGCCTCCATGGCGAGGCCGGTGGTGGAGGAGACGGATCGGCTGCCGGCTCCCGCGACGGGCAGGATCTTGTCGATGGTGAGCGGGTTGTCGGCGCCGGCCACGCGGTTGAAGACGCCCGCCACGGCGTGCGCGTCCGCCGGGCACCGCCCGAGCACGGGGAAGCGGGCCAGGCTCGCGCATTCGACGGCGGTTCGCGGGGGCGGCGGGCCGTCCGTGGGCATAGGGGCGGCCGCCGGCTCCGCCAAGGCGTAGATCGGCAGTATGTCCACGCCCGGGAAGCCGCGCAGCCGGGCGAGCACATCCTTCTGCGCCTGCTGGGACAGCCCCGCGCTGCCGGGCCGGTCGAACTGGGCGCGCAGTACGTGGTTCAGCGCTCCCCCGGCCACGGCCCGCTGGCCGGACAGCACCGCGGGGACGATGCCGGCGAGCGCCGTACCGACGAACACCGCCAGCATGAGCCCGCTCACCGCGCGGAAGGCGGCCTTGGGGTCGGCGGCCATCCGCTGCGCGGCCAGCAGCGTCGCCGCGCTCCGGGTCCGCCGGGCGGCCAGGCGAGCGGCCCGCATCGTCAGCCAGGGACCGGCCAGGATCAGCCCGACCATGATCAGGGCGAGCCCCGCCACGGCCAGCACGGTGTCGAGGTCGTTGCCGCCGCGGAACACCGGGCCCGCGAACAGCCCCAGCCCGGCCAACAGCGGGATCACCCGCCACGCCCTCGGCGCAGGCGCCGCGCCCTTCCTGGCCACTCCGAGGGGTGAGATCCGCACCCTGCGCAGCGACCATAGGGCGGCGCCCGCCGCGGCGACCGGCACGCAGGCGAGCACGGCCGCGTACTGCCAAGGATGTGGGGCGATCAACTCGGGAAAGAAGCGGACACCGGTGATCCGCACCCCGGCCAGCGCGGGCCGTACGACCTGGAAGAGCGCCAGGCCGGCCAGCGCGCCGAGCAGCGCGCCCAATGCGGCGTCCACCGCGGCCAGCACGTTGATCTGCCGGGAGGTGGCGCCCACCAGCCGGATCGCCGCCAGGCGGGTCTCACGGCGGGCGGCCGCCAGCCGGGTGGCGGTGCCCACGAGCGCCAGCAGCGGGACGACCAGCGCGATGGCGCCCACGCCGAAGCCGAACCGGTAGATGTCGGCGTAGCCATCGGTCGCGGGCCCGGTGGCCACCGTGTCGACCTGCGCGGCGCCGGGCATGGCGGCGACCTGCCCCGATGTCCGCCCCACCACGATGGCCAGCTCGTCGGGCCCGGACAGCCCGGCCTCGCCGATCAGCCCGGCACGGGTGCCGGGGAAGCGATCGGCGAGTCGCTCGCGCGGCGCCGAATCCAGCAGCCTGGCCAGCGCGGGCGAGGCGTAGTACTGGCCGGGAGCGGGCATGCGGGACAGGCCGGGGATGACCGGTGCCCGGGCGCCGAGCGCGGCGGCGTCCAGCCTCGTGATCGTCTGGCCGGCGTAGTAGTCCTCGTGCAGGTTCCACAGCGCGCCGTCGGCGGTGGCGTCCAGGGCCCAGCCGTTGGGGGCGGTGCCGCGCGTGCATTCCCAGCACTGGCGGTCGTTGGTGGCCTGGAAGGCGTTGAAGAGTGACAGCGTGCCCAGCAGCACCGCGACACCGGCCGCCACCCCGCCGACGATCAGCGCCAGCCTTGCTGCCGCCTCCCTGCCGCTGCTCAGCGACAGCCGCAGGCCCAGCCGGATCATCGGACGATCCCGCTGGCGTACGGGTCGGTGACCCGGCCGTCGCGGACGACGACCTCCCGGTCGGCACAGGCGGCCACCCGGGCGTCGTGGGTCACCACGATCACGGTGGTGCCCTCCTGGCGGGCCAGGCTCACCAGCAGCTCCATCACGTGCTCGCCGGTGAGCGAGTCGAGCGCGCCGGTCGGCTCGTCGGCGAAGACGACCCGCGGCCCGGTCACCAGCGCTCTGGCGATGGCCACCCGCTGCGTCTGCCCGCCGGACAGCTCCCCCGTACGCCGGCCGCCCAGGTCGGCCAGCTCCAGCCGTTCCAGCCAGGAGGCGGCCCGCGCGTAGGCACGACGGCGGCGGGTACGGCCGAGCAGCAGCGGCAGCGCCACGTTGTCGGCCACGGTCAGCTCCGGCACGAGCTGGCCGAACTGGAAGACGAAGCCGAAGGCGCTGCGCCGTAACTCGCTGCGGCGGCCGTCGTTCAGCGTGTCCAGGCGCCGCCCGTCGAACCACACCTCGCCGCTGTCCGGGGTGAAGATTCCGGCCAGGCAGTGCAGCAGCGTCGACTTCCCCAACCATGAGTTATGACAGTTCTATTGGGTAGAATTACAGGTGAAAGCCCAGGTCAGAGAGGATGTAGCCGGATGGCACGCAAGGTCCAGAACCCCGCTCTTGCCCCCGACGAGCAGGCGCGTATCACGGCAATCAGGGTGGCGATGCGCGAGGGCGCATCAATGAGCGTCAACGACATCCCCGGCCAGTGGGACCCGCGCGGGGAGGTCTGGACGGCGGATGTCCGCCCGTCTGGGGCCGCCCTGTTGCTTGTCCGGATCTCCGATGCTGACCCCGGCGACATCAACGGCGTAGCCCGCCAGGTCCAGGACACCATCAGAAGCGCGACTCGTAGTGGGTGGCGCGTGGGCATGATCCTTGTGGAGAACGACACGAGCGCTTTCAAGCGTCGGAAGATCAAGCTCCCCTCTGGGGAAATCCAGCTCCGCACGGTCCGCCCGAAGTTCCGGCGCGCGTTGGAACTGCTCAGCAAGGGCACCTACCGGCGGTTCATGACCTACCACCTTGACCGCACCGTTCGTGACCCGCGTGACCTCGAAGACCTGATTGACGTGGTCGAGGGTTCCCGCCCTCGCATCGTGGTGGGGTCCTGTACCGGCAGTCTGCGCATGGCCAACGACACCGACATCACCTCCGCTCGGATCCATTGCGCTATCGCGAACCAGGCATCCCGCGACACCGCACGGCGGGTCTCCCGCAAGCGTCAGGAGCAGGCCGAGGAGGGGCGGTTCGGCGGTGGGCGCCGCGCCTACGGGTTCGAGCCCGACGGAATCACACACCGCCCCGAGGAAGCCGAGCACATCGCCCACTACACCGCCGTGGCGCTGACTGGCGTATCCATGAAGGAAGTAGCCCGCGACATGAGACGCGCAGGCGTGATCACCGTCAGCGGCAAGCCGTTCTCAGCGGCTGAGGCACGGGCCATGCTGCTACGCCCGCGTAACGCGGGTCTGACCGTCTACCGGCCAGGGCGTGACCACGTCACCCCAGTGGACGCCGACGACTACGAGGACAACGACGACAGCGAGAAGAGCCAGCAGGAGGAGGTCACCCGGCCCCGGCACTACACCCCGGATGATGTGGTGGGGACTCTTCCCGGTGACCCGATTGTTGACCCCGAGGACTATTGGGCATTGGTGCGCAAGCTGACCGACCCCGACCGGCGCACCAACCACGTGGGCACGGCCCCGGTCCTGCTGGGGTCATGCATCTACAACTGCCCGTGCGGTGACAGGCTGCGCGCGCAGAACAAGCGCCGCAAGGTCAAGGACCGTGAGACGGGGGACGTCCTCCGCATCGATGAGGAGCGGCATTACCGGTGCGTGATCACGGGTCCCGGACACGTCTCGGTTGCCGCCGCAGACCTTGACCTGTTGGTGGCCGCGACGATCCACGAGCTGATCACGCTCTCTGACCCCGCCGAGATCATCGGGCACGAGCCCGGCAAGAAGACGGCGGACGTGCCGACGCTGCGCGCCGAGATCGCCAAGCACGAGCAACGGCTGATCGAGATCAGCGAGGAATACGAAGACGACGAGATCACCAAGACGCAGATGAAGGCCCGGACCATCAAACGGCGTAAGAAGCTCGACGCGGCCAAGGCCGCACTTGACCGAGCCCTGCAGAACACCAACCCCGTCGCCAAGTTGATCGGTGTCGCGAACATCGAGGAGGCATGGGAAGAACTCAGTCTCGGCGAACAGCGGGAGATCTGCCGCCGCATGGTGAGCGTCACGGTTCTACCGGTCGGACGCGGCAGACGCGGTGTCCCCATCCGTGAACGCGTCCGCATCGACAAGCACCAGCCCCCGGCCAACCAGCCCCCAGAGAGCACCACCCCGCAAGCCGCCTGACCTGCACACGCGGCGATGCCCCGGAAGACGATCCCCGGGGCATCGATCACACGCGAGCCCTACCGGCGACGGTTGCCGAAGACCAGCGCCAGGTAATCCCGATCTTCCTCCGCAAGCGGGCCGATCGCCGCCGCAGCACGCCGCGCCCATTCGCGATCTTCCGCCGACAACCGATCAGCGCCAGAGGCCCCCGTCGGCGCAGGGTCCTCCACGGCTTCGCGGGCGCGCTGGGTACGCCGCCGCGACCTGCCCGTCCCGCTCTCGTCTCCCCGACCATGATCATCGACAGGGGGGTTGCTCTGCCGCGCGCTGTCGGCGGCCCTCCCACCCGCCCCCGGCTCCGTGATGGCTGACCGCCGACCGCCATCCTCGGTATCCCCACCTGAAGTCGTGCCTTCGGCGCTGCCCATCCTCGTGCGCCCCTCCTCGTGAACCGACCCCGCCGCCCCGCACGCCAAGTCCTCCAGACCCGGCAACGGCAGTTGCATCATCGCACCACCTCCAACTCTCCCGGCCCCGATTTCGCCCGTTCCATCTCCCTTCGCCATCGCTGCCGTTCAGCCACCAGCGACATCAGCCGCAGACGCAGCGGAGGCACGTCCCGGTCTGACGGGCTCAGCAGCTCCCACACGAACCGCTGAGGGTCCGACGCCTCCACCTCGATGCCGAGCGCTTCCAGCACCCAGGCCCGCCGATCCCGCACATGCGCACCCAGCGTCTTGCCCGACCACTTACGGCTGACCAGCACCCGCCGCCCGCCGTAACCGAGATGTTCCGCCCGATGCGCCTTGTTCCGGCACCGACCCGGCACCAGGCCCGCCCTGGCGTCTTTAGGCTGCACCCCGTAGCGCAGCCAGTTCGCGCACGCAGGCGAACACGGCTCGAACCGCAGCGCCTCCATCAACCGGGCCACGTGCGCACGCCGAGCCCGCCCGGCCGACCCCTGAGCCGTCAGCGCCCCCTCACTGACACTCTTAGTCACGTACTTGGCCAGATACCTGATGCACGTGTCAGCGTCCTTGCTCCCCGCCAGCACCCCCTGCACATCGACCTGAGCGCCGAACCGCGCCACATGCACCGGAACCGCCTCGGAGTCCTCCCCAAGCCGGTCCAACGCCTCATCCCACGTCGGCAACGCCTCACCCATGCCCGGATCGACATAGCCCGCCCCGTCCCGCCAGACCGGCAAGTGACCGCCGTCGTAGACGACCCGATCCACCGCAGGCCACCACACCTGGTGATAGGTCGCCTCCACCACCCGACGCAACTCCGCACGCGGCAACGTCCCCCGAACCGCCATGTGCAGATGCGGCGTCAGCCGCTTCTGAAACTCCACCGCCGCGAAATACTGCACATCGAACCCCGCCACCCGGCGAAGATTCTGCACGAACCGATCCACCAGCTTGGCAAAGTGCAACGCATCCCGCGCCGCCCGCCCGTAGTCATAGCTCTCCGGATCCACCGGCACCCCGCCGCGCACCCGCCCATAAGACGGCAGCGTCAGCGTGACGAACATCGACGGCCGCAACACCTTCCCCTCCGACGTGGTGAACGTCCGCCCGAGCGTGCTCGCCGATTGATCCCGCTTGGGCAGATTCGGCGCATCCTGCCGACGCCGTGTGGACCGCACCCGCCGAGCGCCATCCCCGCCCTGAACCTCTCCCGCGGAATCGATCATGCAACTGCCGGCCGATTCCTTGACCTGCCCGCCATCCCCGCTTGAGCCGGTAACCGGCTCCTCCTCCAGATGCCAGCCCTCGCGACACTGAGCCATCCGCGCCAGCCGGTTGCGCTTGGCACACGGCGGACACTTACTGTCCAACCGCGCCCCGCACGCCACGTTCACGATCCGGCTCTGACCGCCCTCCACATCCAGCACCCGAAACGCCAGAGGCCGGATGCACACCCCGTTCTCGATGGCCACCAGTTCGGCTACTTCGGAGGACAGGAGCCGCGCACCCGCCAGCGCACGCGGCACCCCCTCAACGGCACCGACCGTCAAGCAGCCCCCCTCTCCCCGCCGATCTCGGCGTCGAAGTCGACGCCGCCCACGCTCCCGACCCCGCTGCCGCCCTCGGTACCGACATCGACACCTGCGTGCCCGTCCCGTTCCGCCCCCGCCTCACGGAGCACGAAGGTCAGCTCCACCCGCCCCGGCGAGGGAAACGAAACCTGGCAGCTCACCGCCCCGAACCCGTCCAACCACGCCGCCCCGTCCTGGTCGTGACCCACCAAGATCGCGACCGCCACCGGATCCGCGTACTGACACGAAGTGACCTTGAGCAGACCAGGCAGATACCGCCGCCCGCTGATCGGCCCGGCCAGCCCCGCAATCGCGATCACCGCCCGCACCCGGCGCTGATACACCACCACCCGCCGCCACCAGCCCAGCACCGGGCGAGCCCACCGAGCCAAGCGTGGCGACCACAGCGGCCACATGTCCGGGCAGGTCACCACGGCGTAGCTCACCGCCCCGAGCAACCAGACCGCGCCGAGCAGCCAGACCGCCATCGTGCGCCAGCCCACCACCCAGACACACGCCAGGAACGTGCCCGCCAGCCAGAACACGACCAGCGCCCGCCACCACGCCCTGACGAAGGCGACCGACCGCCGCCACACACCAACCACCGCCGCGACGACCCCCCGCCTGCGAACCGCGATCACACGATCCCCCTCTCCGCGTCCATCTCCGTGCCGGAGCCGGTGTCGAACTCTTCGCCGAACTCCTCGCCCGGCAAGTCCTCCTCCAGCAGGCCCGCCAGGGTCCGCGCCCCGCAGCACCGGCACTCCACCAGCACCCGCACCACGTCCAAGACCAACTGATCCTCTTCGCCACACGCCGCGCAGCGCAGCCCGTACAAGATCTCCTCGTACCTCACTCCGCCTCCCCAGCCGCCCCGTACTGATGGACCATGTCCCTGATGTCGGCGTCGCTGACGTAGGCCGCCCGGACCCGGATCGGTTGCGGCCGGTTCTCCAGCCGGACGAACCCGATGCCCGCCCCGACCTGCGGATTGTTCGGATCGCGGGCGATCTGATCGGCCAGCGCGCCCCGATCCCGCGCCCCGTCGCCCAACACCATGTCCACCTGTTCGGCCTCATCCAGTCGCAGCGCGACCCGGTCGGGGAACAGATTGCGGATGTTGAGCACGTCCTTACGCGGGTCCTGAAGCGCGGCCACCACGCCGATGCCCACCGCGCGCCCCTGCGTGGTCAGCGTGGACAGCGCCGCCATGATCCGCGCCTTGAGATTGCGATCGGGCTGGTAGGCGGTCAGGAAAGCCACCTCATCCACGATCACCACGATGAACGGGTCCCTGCTCGTCGGCACGTGATCACGCCGCACCCCCGCGTACCGCTCCGCGCGTTCCTGCATCACCTCCACCGCTCGTTCCAGCAGCAGCGCGCACGCCGTAGGCGAAGAGGCGTACTGGTGGAACAGCGGCATACCGTAGGACAGCTCCATAAGCTTGGGATCCAGCGCCCACAGCTCCGCCAGCCCCTCCGCGACGGCGGGCAGCAGCCCCCGCACGATGCACCACAGCCACGAGCCCTTCCCGGCCCCGGTCGCCCCGGCCAGCAGCACATGCGTTCCGTGCACCTTCAGCCAATACCGCCGCCCGGTCTCATCGAGCCCGATCTCGACCTTGCGCACACTCGTGCTCACCGGATACGGCAGCGCCGCGATCGGCTCCGCCAACGCATCCCGACGTGGGAAGGACAGCAGCAGCCATCCCGGCTTGAGGACCGCCATCTGACACGACACCGCGCCGAACCCATGCGCCAGATTCCCGCCCTTCGTGGCCCAGTCCTCATCCGACTGACCGCCCAGCATCTTCACGGTGACCTTGTCGGCCCACGGCCCCGACTGCACTCGCGCCAGATCCGGCAGGAAACCCCGCCCCCCGACCGAATGTCCCAGGCCGGAGACCGCCATCACCCCCCGCCAGCGACGCCGATACACCACCAACCAGCGCCACCAGCTCACCAGCGGCCAGCGGACATACCGCGCGAACGAACGCGGCCACACCGACCCCCAGATCCCCAGCAGGCACGCCTCCAGCGCCAGCGCCAGCAGCATGGCCTTCCAGCCGAAGACGTACAGATACGCGCCCGCCGCCCCCCACAGCGCGCATGCCATCGGATGCCGCCACACCATCCGCCCCAGCGCCGAGAACAGCTTGAACAGATGGCCGAACAGGAACACGATGCCGGGGGTTCGCACCACCAGCGGCCGGTAGTGAATCGAGGTGTCCGGACGGGTCGAGACGACGTTCTCGACATGATCACCAGGCAGTTTGCGGAGCACGAAGCACGCACCTTCCACAGGAGGATTCCCGAACCGGGAGGACAGACCGCTCAACGCGATCGAGAGAAAGGGACGCCGAACCAACGGCAGGTCATGACGCGTGTCCGGAAAGCCGCCCGATCGGCACCGACCCTCACGGGCAGCTCCCCAGACCTCTACGGCGCGGTGTTCCTGATCACCTCACCGCGCGCGCTTGCTGCACCACACGCACGCAGGTGGCGGCCACGTAGCCGTACGGGCTTCCGTTGAAGGTCCGGCGACCCGACACGACCCTGTACCAGTCGTAACCGGCCCGCCCGCACTTGCTGCCGTAGCCGGACCCGCTCGGATGCACGAGCTCACAGCTCGTGAAGACAGAGCCACGCGACACAATCCGCAAGATCAGACCGTTGACGAAAGGAAAGTCGCGAACGGCGACCCGGCCCCCGACGACCTGGATCGTCCGGCACACCGACGCCGAGCCCCGCGCCGTGCTGCTCTGCGCGTTGACCGGACCGGCAGCTGCCATAAAGACCCCGAGCGCGGCGAGGATGGAGGCGGCCAGCTGCGTGGACGGCTTGAACATGATGCTTCTCCCTTGGTGCATGGGATTGATCCCGTTGGACACAGGCTGTGCACGTCCCGGAGGGCGACACGGACAGGTGACGCGGACAGCGCAACCACCGCCCGCCCATCTCCAGGAACTGACGACGGCGCGCAGTTCGACCGCGTACACCGCCAAGCCGGACGGCCGCGTGTCACCGCCGCAACCACAGGCGGAGCCGCAGACCTGACCAGAGAAGACCCGCGCGGATCAGCGCAGCGCGGATGCGCAGCCGCCGCTACGACCACCGGCCCCCAAACCGACAGCCGCACCAAGGCAGCGTGTTACGCGGGGATACGCCCCGCAGACGCGCCGGGCGCACCACAGCCCGGTCTATGCCAAGCCGCCACCGTGGACGGCCCGACCCCCCTCCCACAGGGCACGACCACCAGCGGCCCGCAGGCGAGCACCCCCGCCCCGGACATCAGGCGGCTTCCTTCGAGCCGCCCCTGCCCGACTTCGCGCCCTGATCCGGCGCGGCACGCAGGCCCGTGGCCTTGAACGAATACGCCATCCGGCCATTGGCCGCGACGTAAGGAGTCACCGTCAGCCCGTCGAACACCACCGGCACGAACGGCAGCCCCGCCATCGACGCCGGGGGAGCGGGAATCGTCGGCTCCACCCCGGAAAGGATCTTGACCGCGACCGCCTTAGCGGACGCCTTCAACGACGGGTCAGCATCCATCACCGGAACCGACCACATCAGCTCCCCGGTCGTCTTGTCACGCGCCGCAACCGGACGATCCTTGGTCGAAGCGTCGAAGTCGAGCACCGGGGACACCTCCCCCACGACATAGCAGCCATGTGGGAACACCATCTCGTGAGAGACAGGAATCGCACCTTGTAGAGCCATCTAACTCCCTGGGTAATCGAACAGTTCCTACGTTTGAGTAACGAGCCATATACCCTCCGTAGTTCCCGCGTTCCCACAGCCCCAGGCACCATTACCGCACTTACGGACGCCCCATAAGAAAGACGAAAACAAACGAAATCACGACGCACCGGGGCGTAAGCACTCCACAGGCAGACCCGTATGACCCTTCCGCCCCATTGATCTCCGCATTCCCGCGACAGAAAGGGATTCAGTGTGATCTACGCCACACCATGAGTGGTCGTCGCCAGTCGCCGCGCGGTCGCCCTGAGTAACACGGCAAGCCAGTCCCCCAGCACCGTCACGCACACGGTGACCTGATCACGTGGCCCCGCGCGCCATGCTGCTGACTCGGCGGCGCCCCTTGACCCACCGGAGACGCGTACTGGACGAAGGCGCCTGACGACCGTGTCTCAGAATCATCAGGCGCCTTCGTCCACCGCGTGGCCAGGAGCCTCCAGTGGCCCCCGGCGGGCCCTTGGGCCGCAGGTCTCAAGATCCCACGTGCCACGACGGCGAGCGGGGAGCGTTCCAGGTCCACGCCATTACCGAACATGCCTAGCATCCCTGCGGTGATCATCGCCGAAGAAACTCCGGCGCTTTCCAGAAGGATCACCTTGTCAATGCTGAAGGCAACCAGCGGAGACCTGGAAATCCAACAGGCTTGGGATGGGCAGATCGCCCCCATGCATGGGGGCGCGGTACCCCAACGTGTGACCCTGAGCGGAAGTCAGGGACGCCTTGGGTGGATTCGAACTCCTCACCCTTTCACCACACGCCCCGGACGCGCCCTTGATCTCGACTTGACTACAGAAAGTTATATTTCAACTGCGAGACGTAGCGACATGTCGGAGTCCTGGAACTCAAGGCCACTAATTCGAGCTATGCCCTCGCTTCTCACCTCATCCTCGCTTGAACATCGGAGCAACGATGCGTAAACCGTTTGCCGTGGCTGCTGCAGCCATCGGCCTTGGCCTCGCCGCGACGACCGCCCTTCCAGCCCTGGCTGACGACACGACCACCACGTTTACGATCACCGGCGGCGCCCTCACGATCAACGCGCCCGCCACCTCGAACCTGGGCTCCGTCACCTCCGGCGCCGCCAGCGTCTCCGGACAGATGGGCGCCGTCACGGTGACCGACGCTCGCGGCGGCCTGGCCAGTACCTGGAGCGCCAGTGTCATCAGCACCGACTTCACCACCGGCGGAGCCACCGCTCCCGAGACGATCCCTAACATCAACGTCACCTACAGTCCGGGTGCGGCCACCGGCACCACGGGGACAGGCACCTTCACGCCTGGCCCCGGCGGCATCATCAACGTGCCGCGCGTCGCGTTCACCGGAACCGAGCTCGTCGGCGACAACACCGCCACCTGGAATCCCACGGTCAACGTGACCATTCCGGCCGGCAAAGTCGCCGGTGTCTACACCGGCACCATCACCCACTCCGTCGGCTGACCCCACCAGGGACAACGACAACCGTGCGTTTTCACAACCTCCTCGCCGGGTTGCTGGTGGCCGGAATCCTCGCTCCGGCCACCAGCATGTTGCACGCGCCAGCCTCCGCAGCCGCCCACACACGCGGAAACGGCATCGGAATCCGCCTGGTCGACGCGCCTATCCAAGCGCGAGCCGACTCACGAGCCCGCCGCTACATCGTCGATCACCTCACGCCGGGTTCGGTCATCCAACGGCGCGTTGAGGTGTCCAACACGAGCAGCCTCACCCAGCATGTGTCGCTCTACCCGGCAGCAGGGGAGATCCGCGACCGGAGATTTCAGTTCGCTCCCGGTCGCACCGCCAACGATCTGTCCACCTGGATCAGCACGAGCCGAACCGACGTGACCCTGGCCCCGCAGTCTCGCTCGATGCTCACCGCGACCATTGCCGTGCCGAAGAACGCCGCCCCCGGAGAGCGGTACGCGATGATCTGGGCGGAGGTGACCAAGGCCCCACCGCCCGGAGGGGGCTTGCGGCAGATCAACCGCACCGGCGTGCGGGTCTATCTGTCCGTCGGCGGCGACAATCCGCCAGCAGCCGACTTCACCATCGACTCACTCACGGCCCAACGATCGCTGAGCGGACAACAGAGCGTCCTGGCCCAGGTGCACAACACCGGAGGCCGCGCACTCGACCTGAGCGGCGAACTGACCCTCTCCAACGGCGGCCTCAACGCTGGCCCGTTCATGGTCGCCACGGGTACCACCCTCGCACCGGGCGACGTCGGATCCGTCTCCGCGCCGCTGACCCAACAAGTGCCCGATGGCCCGTGGCACGCCCGCATCCATCTCGAAAGCGGACTGACCGAACACACCGCCGAAGCGACCCTCCAGTTCCCCTCCACTCCGGGGACCGCGAAAGCAGTCGCCGTAGAGATGGACCACGACAACTCCCTCATAGCGGCCTTCGCCACCGGCATCGGCGTGTCCGCCCTCGTAGCAGCAGCCTCCTTCCTACTCATCCGAAGAAGACACCGATCATCGCGGCCCTCACTCGCCAAGGCGCGCCGCTGAGTTGCCGAATTATTCTTATGGGTATCAAGGGGCGGCACCGCTCCCCGCAGCGGCACGGCGGGCGACGCCCGCCGTGCCGCCCGGCCAGCGGATCCGGGCATGCGGCCTGGAGGCCGGTCCCGGCCCGCGCCGTACGACACGGCACGCGCAACCCACCGCCCACCGACCAGGGCCAGCCGCCGCACCCACCGGCCCCGCCGACCGCCAACCGCTCAGCCGCCCGCCTGCTATCCGTGAACAGCCCAGCCCCGTGGCGTGTTTGTCCCGTGCAGGTCTTAAATGATCATTACCGGGTCCGCGGTGGCCTGTGATGATCATGAAAGGTCGTGGCGGCGCCGGCCGAACTCGCTCACGCTCGCCCTTCGGGTGGCCTACGGCCATTCCGCCGGCCCCGCCACTCCCGGCATGCTCCGCAACGGTCTTCCCAGCACCGCTCACACGAGCCGGACACGGCGAAGGCCCCCGACCAGAATCAACCGGACGAGGGCCTTTCACTACCGCCTATCGCATGGGCGGCGTTGCAGGTATCCGCGAAGGAGGCAGATGCTCTTTCGGTTCCGGATCGCTGAGGGCCAAACGGCCACCAATCGGTGACGCTTTCCGCTCCTATTGTGGGAGTCGCCACGTCAACGACTCATGGGCGGGTATGAAAATGTTCTGCTGGCCGGGGGTGACAATGATTCGGAATTCGTCGATGCCGGGCGATCCGACCTTCCGCCAGTCGGTTATCGCGCTCTCGATGCTGCTCCAGATCGCGACGGGACCGATTTCCCGGACAAGGGGCATACCATCATCTTGCGGGGTGACGGTAGCGATAGAGCCCGTGGTGGTGTCTACGTAGTAATCGACCCATGGGCCGCCATCCACGCTCTTGCCAACGCATTGGGCGTCGGGGGCCGCGAGTTGCGCGATGAATTGCGCAGTCCAATCGTGAAGAGTGTCAGGGTGGATGACGGCCGGTCGGGGTTGGCTGGCGTCTATTTCTTTGGTGTCCCCCAAATCGACCGGTGGTGGCATGTGGGGGCGGGCCAGCATGAATGAGTAAGTGTCGGGCAGGAATCGGCCGGAGGCGGTTCCGTCCGCTTCAACGGTGAGCCTGACGTATCCGGATCCGTATTGCCAGCCGGAAAGTGTGGTCAGGATGGTTGCGCCTGGCTTGCTTTGGGAAATCCACGCGGCGGGGATATGTCGGACTGAGCAGGTCGCGATGATCCGGTCATAGGGTGCCTGTGGTGGGAATCCGTCGAGCCCGTTGCCAGTGATAAGCGTTGGTTGGTGTCCAGTCTGATGAATCGCACGGGCCGCACGCACGGCAAGATCAGCGTCCGTTTCGATGCTGACGACGTTTTCGGAACCGACTCGCTCACACAGGAGCGCTGTTGAGTATCCGGTACCGGTTCCGATTTCCATGACATTGCTGTCATCGCTCACGTCCAGGTCTTCGAGCATCGCGACCACGAGTCCGGGAAGTGTTGATGACGAGGTGGGGTTTCCGGCGGGAACCGGTTTTTCCGTCTCGCTCGGGCGAATATGTCCGTCGATTTGCGTGACCCAGGTTTTGTTTTCGTAGGCTAGTGTCATCCATTCGTCGATTCCGTTACTTTTCGGCGTAACCGATTCCCACATCATCCCTTCGGGAGTGGTGACGGAGCGAAAGAATTCCGGAATGAACAGATGGCGGGGGATTGTTTCGACGGCTGCGCGCCACTGCGGTGATCTGAGGTCGCCGGATTCTTGTAGCTGCTCGGCTAGTCGCTGACGCAGTTGTGTTTCGTTCACGATCGGCCCTTTTCTAGGAGATCGGCGAATGCGGTCGCCATGGGCAATTCGGTCGGAGCTTGCATCCAAGCCCATTGCCCGTTTGGGTTGCATTCCAGAAATACGGGCCGGTCGTCGGTATCGATAGCGAAGTCAAAGCATCCCGACACGAGGCGGAAGTGGTTCAGGTAGAGATGTATCTTGTCGGCGATCTTATCGGGAACTTGCATGACTCGATATTCTATCTGCTCGTAGTCGTGCCGCCAGTCGAGCAAAGGGGAATGAATCCGCACGGCGAACATTGCTCCCCCGGCAACGGTGATCCTCAGATCCCATTTCTTGGGCACCACCCGTTGAAATAGATGCATGGTCCCCGCAACCCTGTTGTCTATTTCATCGGCGGACACTTCTTGCGTCCATACCGTGACGGCCGTCCCGTCGATTTCGTACTCGGCGGAGCGGAGCGGTTTATAAACGACTCTCCGATGGTCGTTTATGAACCTGCGAGCTTTGTCGGGATCGTTGGTGATGAGAGTCGGAGGGACGTCGAATCCCAATGCGATCGCTGTTGAGAGTTGCGCCGGTTTGAATTCCGCGTCTGCGATCGCATGGGGATGATTCACATAAAGGCAATCCGGCAGGGATGCCAGCACACCACCCAAACCATATCTTGCCTGGAGGGTCGCGAATCGCGAATCCTGACCGTCAAGGCCAGGAAAGGCAAATCCGGAGGGACGGCGATAATACAGTGACCGCACCGCCGAAAGGTCGGCTTCCCGTGTCGCCGTGGTCAACTGTCCCGACAGTCCACACCCGTCGCCGATTTCCGCTGACATGGTGAGATCGCGTGGGAAGTCTGCGGCATCAAAACGCACGACCGGCACGTTGCGGTAATGCAGTTCAGCGATCACCAGGTCAGCAGTCATGTCGTCTGCTTGGGTGACCACCATTACCGGCCGCTTGTTTTCAGTCCTGGTCACTGTCCTGCGACGTGTCCTCGTCGAAAGCCTTGGGTGAACTCCCGTCGCCCTTTGACGCCCGCGTCTTTTGCTCGGTGCCGGTATTGGACTTCTTGTGCTTCATCTCTACAACGACGCCGCTTTCGCCGACGTATCGACCGATCTGTGTCGCAGGGTCAATGATGACCGTGTATTCGGGGAATTCGATGACGTCCGGATAGGGGGACATGCGGGAAACTCCCCACGGCTGTATGGCTGTGGATTCACCCTGCATTTTGGGGGGATGGGACATGGGGATTCGGTCTGCGTGGCTAAACATTTCCGGAAGGCTCCTTTCAAGGGATGTTCGACCGCGCCGTGATCGCGGGCGGTTCTAGGCCGATCTTCTTTTGTTTCGGATCGATAATACCTCGCCCGCTCTCGCCTGGCGATCCCCTTCAGTCAAAAGGGCGAACATAATACTGACGCTTTGTCGAATGAATTTGGCGCAGAGAAATATCGCTCTCCGCACTAAAGCTGCTTATCGAGTGGAAATAGCGGAAACTCAGGCTACATACTGCCCCGAGGCCGCACCTACCGATAGTCGATGCTGATCGACGTAGCCGTCTTCGCGCACGGGGCGCTCCCGTATCAGGCCATACGTTCAGGCGGATCACGTGATCCGCCGCCCCCGGCTGCCAGCTCCACGCAGTTGGCGCAGGCTCTGTAGGCCGAGGCCACGCATCGCCGGGACCAATCGGTGAACGGCAACGGCCGCACCTCAGCCCCGCAAAGGCCCGTACTCGTCTCCGGCCGTATCGCATGCTGTACGGTCCTCCGGCCACGGCCCGTAACACCCAGGCGATAGACGGTCTCCCCAACGCGACCGTGCCCATCAGCCTCGATCACGGTCAGGTCATCCAAAGCGAATGACCAACGACGCACTCCCTGTGGCCAATCGCACGAGTCACCGTCGAGTCGCACCACGGCAGTGTTGCCGAACTTGGAAAGCGACACGATGACGCCGCACCAGCCCTCAAGCTGATCTCCGAACAAGCGCGTCATCGCCGGACTGTGCATCAGCTCCGTGATCATCACCCGGTTACCCGGAACCTTCAGGCTTGTCACAAGCAGCCCCCACCCGAGACAGGGCGACCCCACCAGCCGGCCTGCACCGATACCCACCTCATCGAAGGTGTCCCATCAGCACGGCAGTCCACTGCGCCATGGCCACCCCGCCATCCCATCGCGGACTCTCCTCCGTCACCGTGGCCCGCCCCTCCATCCGGACCCGGCGGATGAACCGCGAACAACCCGACTGCCACAGCTCGTAAGAAGTCCCTTGACAGGCGCAGCTCCGCAGAAGGAGAAAGTCAGTCCCCAGATCCTGGCTTGGGGCGGTCCACACCCCCTGCTCGTAATGCGATGTCGGCGGGCAGACGTGAGGCCCGCCACATCCACGCGGCCTGTCAGCGCGACTGCGCCATCTGGCCGCTTCGGGCTGCTCAGGCGGCGGAAACTCCCAAAGAACCATTCAGCTCACGCCCCGATCTCTCGTGTCAGAGCCTTGCCGGTCGCCTCGCACAGGTACGCGGCGTCCATCACCGTGGCGAACCGCGCCCAGACCGTGAGGTGGCCAGAGCCCAACCAAGGCGGCATCCACCCCATCCCACTAACCCGCCCCTCCGAGGCCATCACGCCGCCGCCACTTCCAGCGACACCAGCGACGCAGCAGGGGGCGGCGGCCCCTCCATGGTGAGCACCTCGGCCCACACCATGCAGCCGGGAAAGCTTCGCCTCACGCCCCACCGGACGGACAACGCCTCCACCAGCTGCAGGCCGCGCCCGAAGTCACCGCCGTCGCCCGTCTGACGGGGGAGCGGAACGGCCCGGTCTCCATCGTCGGCGACCTCGATCCGCACTAGCCGATCACCAGCGTCCGAGATATCCACCGCGACCAGGCCGCTGGGATCGCCCGAACGGGTATGCAGCACGGCGTTGTTGAGCAACTCGCCAAGGACGAGGAGCACGTCGTCCAGGTCTCGGTGTCCCGCCGCAGTCAGTACCAGCTTGGCGTAATGCCGAAGCAGCGGCACTGAAGAGTTCAGCCCCGGAGCGACCACCTCAGAGAGAAACCGCGTACCCGTCGTGTGTCCTCCCAGATCTTGGCCGCAGCCGCCATCCGTACCGTCCTGCCCGCCCCACGAGCCCGCGTCCATTACGACACCGCCCGGTCTAGGATCTTGAGCGCCGCGTCGCTCTGCGTAACCGGGATATGCGCCCAGCGCCACCGCCCCCAAGAGAAGACGTAATCGCCCCGGTACCTCTCGACCCTTACCCGAAGCGCCCGCCGCCGCCCAGACGGGGACAGAATCAGCAGATCGGGGCATTTACCGACAGACCGTCCCGGAATGACGATATTTGCCCCCAGAAGGAACAGATCGTCTGCCAACTGCGCAATGTATGCCATTCGTCGCACCTCGTGAGCACTATCGGGCATGTCGAACCTCTTTCGAGCGCAGAGGGTTGCCGTTTCCGTCCTCGCCCCAGCTGGCGGGGTGTATGAGTGCTAGTGTTCACCTGCCAGTCCATAGATGCAAGCCATTCAAATGACAGCCAGTTATTTATGACCGAAGGGAAAGGAGGAGATCATGGCTCGTGGCAAGCACATACCGACCGTGGCGAGCACGCGTCTGGCAGCCGAGCTTCGGAGCCAGCGAGAGAAGTTGGGCATGAGCCAGGAAGCCGTGGCCGAACGGATGGGCTGGGCCGAAAGCAAGCTCTACCGGATCGAGAACGACAAGAGCCGGGTCTTGGTGCGCGACGTCAGACGGATGTTGGGCCTGTATGAGACCGAACAGGCGCAGGCCGACGCGATCATCGAGTTGGCCCGAGTGGCTGGCGAACCTGACTGGTGGCATCAGTATTCCGGGGCCATCCCCGAGTGGTTCCAGGTCTATGTAGCGCTTGAGACATCCGCCTCGCATGTGCTCGGATACGACTCCGAACTCGTTCCGGGCATCATGCAGACCGAGCGTTACGCACGGGCGATCATGATGACCGCCCCCGGACGCGGCCCGGATGAGGAGATAGAAGACCAGCTCAAGGTACGTGTGAGCCGTCAGGCGCGACTCACCGGAACGAACCCTCTCAACCTCTGGGCAGTTCTGAACGAGAGCGTCATTCGCCGCAAGGTAGGCGGTCCGGATGTCATGCGCGAACAGGTTGAACGCCTGGTCGAGATCGCGCAACTTCGTACCGTCACGCTCCAAGTTCTGCCATTCGAGGTCGGCGAACACAGTGCTATGCACGGTTCATTCACGATCTTGCAGTTCCCGCCAGCGCACGACCCCGACAAAGTGTATCTAGAACAGCAGATCGGGGGCATATACACACAGAAGATGCAGGAAGTCGAGCGGTATAGGCTTCTATTTGACGACCTGCGTGCCCGGGCGCTTGGCCCTGGGGAGACGATCGCCATGCTTCGCTCAACCATCACAGAGTTAACGTGAGAACGCCCGGCAGCAAGGGAGAAGGATCGTGGACTTGACCGCCGCCAAATGGCGTAAGAGCGCCCAGAGCGGCAACAACGGCGGCCAATGCGTAGAGGTCGCAGTGGTGCGTGGCCGCGACGCAGGGGTCACCAACAAGGCAGACGAAGAGTTCGTTGTACTCGTTCGAGACAGTAAGAACCGAGGCCGTGAGCCGCAGGTGTTCACGCTCGCAGAATGGGATGCCTTCTGCGAGGGTGTGCGAGGCGGGCAGTTTGAGCCCTCGGCCATGATCAAGGACCTTGGGCCAGTTCCTGCCATTTGATCAATGCTGAGGTGTACAAGGTGCCTGGTTGCCGGACAGCAACCGGGCACCTTCGCATGATGGCGAACCCCGAGCGCTCCTCGTGATTCAGGGCTTTACCGAATCGTTTCGGAGCCAAACACGCGGGGACCCCTCCAAGATCACAAGAGGGGGGCGGAGGGGCCAATTACGAGGGCAGGGGCGCTGCCCCTCCCCATTGGCTGGCCAGCGTAATGCCCCCCTCTTGTGATCTTGCCCCGCGTGTTCAGCACCACCGCAACGATTCGTCAAAGCCCTACAGAGTGCAGGTCCGTCCACGCCCGCCGACCTGGCCGCGAGTGGCTCCAGTCTGTTTCAGTAGTGTCACAATCCCGTCTTAGGCTTGCCGGAGCCGCTGGGCCCCATGACGGCCAGGACCTCGCCCGCGCTCACCGACAGGCTGGCCTCGCGCAGCGCGGGCGTGTTGCCGAAGGCGCGGCTGATGCCGTCGGCCCGCAGCACCGGGTTGACGATCATCGTTCGCGCACCGCCGCCGTCAGCGCGTCCAGCCGGGCCTGGGTGACGTCGATCCACCGCAGATCGGCCTCGAGGCGGAACAGCCCGTGATCGGCCAGCAGCGCGTCGACCAGGTTGCCGGCGCGCTTGATCTCGGTCAGCTCGCGCATGCGCCGCAGATGCGTCGCCCGCTGGGCGTCGAGGTAACCGGCCGCGTCGCGGCCCAGCATCAGGGCCAGCACGACCTTGGTGAACAGCACGGTCTGCAGGTACGGCTCGGCCGCCACCGGCTCGGCCAGCCACTCCTCGACCTCGCCCGTGCCCACCGGGGTGATGGCGTAGCGCTTACGGTCGGGCCCGTCGCCCGGCTCGCTCGCCCCGGCGGTGATCTTGCCGTCTCTGGCCAGCCGGCCGAGCGTGGAATAGACCTGGCCGAAGGGCAGGGGCTTACCGCGGCCGAAGAAGGTGTCGTAGTCGCGTTTCAGGTCGTATCCATGGCTCGGCTCCCGTTCCAGCAGGCCGAGCAAGGCGAGGGGGACGCTCATGGGACGCCACTATACCCCGAGGGTATATACGACGGGGATAACGACATCCACTCAGCCCGATGTGGGCCGGACCCCCACGACGGCAGTGGCGAGCCGGGTGAGCTGGGCGCGCTGAGCGGCGGAGAGGCGGTCGGTGAGCCCCATGACCCGGCGGCCGATCTCGGCGGCGCACCCCTCGGCGAACCGCCTACCCTCGGGGGTGAGGCGGACCAGCACAGCGCGGCCGTCATGGGGGGAAGGCGAGCGCTGGACCAGTCCGCGCTTCTCGGCGCGGCTGACCAGGCCGGTCATGGAGGACTTGTCCAGGCCGAGGTAGCCACCGAGTTCGAGCATGCCGCACTGCCGGTCGCGCAGGATGCCCAGCAGCCTGATCTGGATGATCGACAGGTCGTGCTCCGCGCCGGCCTCGGACAGGACGCGCTGGACCAGGAAGGACAGCTGCACCAGGGCGTCCACCGTGTTCAGGGGCCCGTCGGCCGGGGTGGAATCGGTCGTCATGGGGTCAGCCTACTTGACCTAGTACGTGGCACAAACTACTTTCAAAGTAGTACGCGCCACAAACCAACTACGGCAGGAGAGCCCTCATGCGCGCCGCAGTCGTCCACTCCTTCGACGCCCCGCCCCGCTTCGACAATTTCCCGACCCCCACCCCCTCAGGGGAGCACGAGGTCCTGGTCGACGTGCTGGCCGCCGGGCTGCACCCACGGGTGCGCTCAGCCGCGAACGGCAGCCACTACACCTCCGACGGCACCCTGCCCCTGGTGCCCGGCATCGACGCGGTCGGCCGTACCGCGCAGGGCGAACTGCTCTACTTCGCCGCCCCCGACACCGCGCTGGGCACCATGGCCGAGCACGCCGTCGTCGACCGCCGCCGTGCCATCACCCTGCCGGCGGGCACCGATCCGGCCGCCGTGGCCGCGGCCATGAACCCCGGCATGTCCTCCTGGGTAGCGCTGCGCCGCCGCGTGTCCTTACCGCCCGGCGGTTCCGTCCTGGTCATGGGCGCCACCGGCAACGCCGGACAACTCGCCGTCCAGATCGCCAAACACCTCGGCGCCGCCCGCGTGATCGGCGCCGGCCGCGACCCACTACGCCTCGACCTGCTGAAGAGCCTCGGGGCCGACGAGGTGGTCAGGCTCTCCGACCCCGACCCCGGCTCCGGCTCCGGCTCCGGCTCTGACTCCCACGACGTCGCCGAGCGGCTCGCGCGGGCGGCCGCGGACGTCGACATCGTCATCGACTACCTGTGGGGCCGGCCCACCGAGCAGGCCATGCCCGCCCTGCTGACCGCCCGCTCCGACCGGTCCAAGGCCCTGGCCTGGGTCCAGATCGGCTCCATGGCCGGCCAGGACCTAGCCCTGCCCTCGTACCTGCTGCGCGCGGCGAACCTGAACATCATGGGCAGCGGCCAGGGCTCCCTGACCACCGCCGGCATCATCGCCGAACTGCCGTCCCTCGCCGCGGAGATCGCCTCCGGCGCCTTGGCCGTGGACCCCCTGCCCATGCCGCTGGACCAGGTCGAGCAGGCATGGAACACCCCGACCGCCCCCGGCCAACGCCTCGTGCTGACCCCTTCTCGCCGGTGATCCGTTCTCCGCGGAGCCGCCGCCGGGCGACCGGTGGCGTCTGAGGAGATCGCCGCCGCAGGCGTCCGGGATCCCAGAGCGAGTATCTAGGTGAAAGAGACTGGGCCCATGACGAGGACCCGGACTCCGTGATCTGGAAGTGATCGCGCCCCGACGTGGCGGCGGTTAACCTGATCATGTGACGGATGCGATCCCGGTCGAGCGTATGCCGACCGCCATGCGAGTCGCCATGTTCGTCCTGACGCTCGATGTGGCCTTCAGCCTCTTGGGGCTCGCCATCATGATCGGCACGGTCGCTTTCGCCTTCAGTGGGCCGTTTCTCCTACTGCTGCTCTACAGCGCCGTGATCACAGCGTTCATGTGCTGGCTGCTCGCCCGCTGGACTTCGCGGCGTAAGCTCGTCCGCTGGGGTGCCATCGCCGTCGAAGGGGTCTCGGTCGGTGGTTCCCTCCTCAGGAACGCGATCGACGGCGGTTTCGGCTGGACCACGCTGCTCCCGGCCATGCTCCTGCCGCTGGTGCTCGTCATCATGCTGCTCACGCCTTCGGCGGCCCGCTGGTTCGACCGCTGATGACATAGCGGACCGCGCAGGTTCGCTACAGCACGCTCAGTGGACGCCCGCTTGGCGGTCAGACGCTTGGCGGTTGGGTGCCTTGGGTGCCCAGAGCTGGTCGGCGTCGCCGGCGGCGAGCCGGCCCCGGTAGACGTCGATCTTGTGGTCGATGAGCCGGAGGTTCTCCTGCAGCTCGGCCATCTTGGCGAGCACGTCGGCGCGGTGGCCCTCCATGAGGGCGAGTCGTTCCTCCTCGTTGCCGTGTCCGGCGGAGACGAGTTCGGCGTAGCGCCGGATGGCCTTGATGGGCATGCCGGTGGCCCGCAACCTGGTGCAAATGGTGATCCACTCGAGGTCCAGCTTGCGATAGCGCCGCCGGCCGCCGGCGGTGCGGTCGACGGCGGTGACGACCAGGCCGGCGCGTTCGTAGTAGCGCAGGGTGTGCGCGCTGACCCCGGTGAGGCGAGCGGCCTCGGCGATGCTCAGGCCGGCGTCAGGGACAGAGCGGGTAGGGATAGAGCGGGTAGAGACAGCGGAAGCAGGGGCAGAGCGGGCAGGGCCGGAGCGGGCAGGCTCGGGTTCCGGCTGCGACTCGACCGGCTGCGGCTCGACTTCCGGCTGCGGCTTGACTTCGAGCATGCTCTAAATCCTAGCGTCGTGGTCATGAGTGACTCAATGCGGCCGAAGGCGACGGCCGTCGAACGCGGGCCGGTGTCGCGTGACGTGCCCGGCCTCAGCCGGCGCCGTCGATACCTGGTGCTCGCCATCTGCTGCGCCAGCATCATCGTCGTGGTGATGGACATCTCCATCGTCAACGTGGCGCTGCCCGCGATCCGTCACGACCTCCACACCTCGGTGTCCGGCCTGCAATGGTCGGTCGACGCGTACACCCTGGTGCTGGCCGCCTTTCTGTTGCTGGCCGGGTCCACCGCCGACCGGGTGGGCCGTCGGCGGACCTTCCAGGTCGGCCTCGCCGTCTTCGGGCTCGGCTCGCTGATGTGCGGCCTGGCGCCGAGCATCGGCTGGCTGATCGCCGCGCGTACGCTCCAGGCCGTCGGTGGCACGATGCTCAACCCGGTGGCGATGGCGATCACCGCCACCACGTTCCCCGACCCGGCCGAGCGGGCCAGGGCCATCGGCATTTTCGGCTCGATGTCCGGTCTGTCGCTGGGGCTGGGTCCGATCCTCGGCGGCGCGCTGGTCGACGGCTTCGGCTGGCGCTCCATCTTCTGGATCAATGTGCCGATCGTGGTCGCCGCGATCGTGTGCACGGCGCTGTTCGTTCCCGAGTCCCGCGCCGCCCGTGCGCGCCGCTTCGACCCGGTGGGCCAGACGCTGGTGATCCTGGTGCTGGGCAGCGTCGTGTACGCGATCATCGAGTCCGGCAGGTCGGGCTGGACCTCGCCGGTCATCCTCGGCCTGCTCGCCGTCGCCGTGCTCGGCGTGCTGGGCATCCTCGGGTACGAAACGCGCCGTGCCGACCCCCTGCTGGAGCTGCGCCTGTTTCGCAGTGTGCCGTTCAGCTCGGCGATTCTGATGGCGTTGTTCGCCTTGTGCGGGTTCGGCGCGTTCCTGTTTGTGACCACCCAGTATCTGCAGGACGTACGCGGCATGTCGGCGCTGACGGCCGGGCTGTGCCTGCTTCCGGTCGGCGGGCTGGTCGTGGTGCTGTCCCCGCTCACCGGGCGGGTGGTCGGAGCGCGCGGTCCGCGCCGGCCGCTGGTGGTCGCCGGGGCCGCACTGGCGCTGGGCGGCGGGGCGTCGCTCTGGCTCGTACCGGCCACCCCGCTGCCGGCCGTACTCGCGATCTATTTGCTGTTCGGCGTGTTCCTGGGCACGGTCAACCCGCCGATCACCAACACGGCGGTGTCCGGTATGCCGCGCTCGATGACCGGGGTGGCCGCCTCGTTGGCCTCCACCGGCCGGCAGACCGGCACCAGCCTGGGCGTCGCGATCTCCGGCACGATCGTCGGGTCATCCGTGGCTCACGGCGGCACGGCGTTCACCGGCGCGGAGCACGGCGTGTGGTGGCTGGTGCTCGGGCTCGGCGTCGGCGTCCTGGCCCTGGGACTGCTCAGCACCGGGCGCTGGGCCTCGGAGACGGCCGGGCGGGCGGCGGCGCTGTTCGAGGGGATGGACCGGGGCGAACATCCACAAACCGCCTCTCTGAGCCACCGCTGATCGGCGCTGGTGATCGGCGTCGTCCGATGCATGGCGCCACGCCTCGGCAAGCTGTGACCCCCGGCACGGTATGAAGCGAGGACTCCGGGCAGAGGAGCACCCGTGCCGGAACACTCTGATCCCCCCACCGCGCAGGCCCCGGGCGATGCCAGGGCCGTTCGAGAGGAACCCTCGCCGTTACCGTTCGGCCGCCCCGGCCGTCCCTTCGGCAGCAACCCCTTCCTCTTCGGCTTCACCGCCGCGCTCGGCGTACTGGCCGCCTGGCTGCTGGTCCAGGCGTTGACCGCCGCCGTCTCGATACTGATCTTGATCGTGATGTCGCTGTTCCTCGCGGTGGGGCTCAACCCCATGGTGGAATGGCTGGAAGAGCGGCACCTGCCGCGCTGGCTGGCGATCACCCTGGTGTTCGTCGCGGTGATCGCGTTCTTCGCGGTCTTCGTCATCGCGGTCGTGCCCGCCGTGTCCCAGCAGAGCGGCCAGTTCGTCGAGCAGTTGCCCACCTACATCAGCCAACTGCAGAACAACCCGCAGGTGCGCGAGCTCGATCAGCGCTTCGGCCTGCTGGAGCAGGCCCAGGCCTACCTCACCGGCGGGCAGGTCGGACAGCAGTTGTTCGGCGGGCTGCTCGGTGCGGCCAGCGTCGTGGTCAGCGCGGTCTTCTCCGCCATCACGGGACTGATCTTGACGCTGTACTTCCTCGCCGCACTGCCCTCCATCATCCGGGTCGGCTATCGGCTGGTCCCCAAGAGCCGGCGACCGCGCGTACAGATGCTGGGCGATCAGATCTTCAAAAGCGTCGGCGGGTACGTGGCCGGGAACCTGCTCATCTCCCTGATCGCCGGGGTGACCACGTTCATGTTCCTGTCGATCGCCGGCGTGCCCTACGCGCTGCCGTTGGCCATCATCGTGGCGATCACCGACCTGATACCGCTGATCGGCGCCGGGATCGGGGCGACCATCGCCATCTTGGTGTCACTGTTCGTGTCGTTTCCGGTGGCCATCGCCACGCTGGTGTTCTTCATCGTCTACCAGCAGATCGAGAACTACCTGATCGCGCCGCGGGTGATGAAGTCCTCCGTCGACGTACCCCCTGCCACCACCATCGTCGCCGCGCTGATCGGCGGTGCGCTGCTCGGCGTGGTGGGCGCGCTGCTGGCCATCCCGGCGGCCGCCGCCCTCCAGCTGATCACGGCCGAGGTGGTGCTGCCGCGCCAGGAACGCCACTGACCTTGCGGTTGTGGTTCTCAGTGAGGGCCCTGGGCAGGCGCGACCATGGTCGGGTCGTGTCCGTCGGCCAGAAGGATCATGATGCGGTGGGCGTCGGTGAGCAGGCTGCCGCTGACGGCCCAGCCCTCAGGGTGGTCGACCCGACCGGCCTGGATTTCGGCGCTCATCTCCTCGTGGATCCCGATGGCCCGGGCTTGCGCGCGGGCCAGTTGGTCCCGGATGGAGTCGGGGTCGTCGGCGTGCCGTACCTGAAGGGTCAGGATGTCGGCGAGCCGGTCCAGCAGGTCGGCGTAGTCGCGGGCGAACGCGTCGCTGACGTCGGCCGAGCCGGACGGCGGGGTGTGACTGTGGTCGAGGTGGGCCAGAGCGTGGATGATGGCGCCGATGTGGGTGCTGACGGCGGCCATGGTCCGCAGGTGCGGGGTGTGGTCGCGGCCGGGTGGCGCGGTGAGGCGGCGCAGGTTGTAGCGACGGCTCTCGGCGCCGGCCGCCACGGCGGCCTCGGCGGCGTCCAGGCGCTCCGTCAACCGCGTGGCCTGGGCCTGCCACTCGGCCAGGCCGGACAGGTCCCAGCCTTGGCGCAGCCCGTCGGCCACGTCGCCGAGCAGCGCGGCACCCTGTTCGGCCAGGCGCCGGAAGGCCGCGTCGGGGCGGCGGTGATAGAGCGGTGGCCACAGCAAGGTGTTGATGGCGGCCCCGCTCACCGCGCCCATGGCGGTGGCGATGATGTAGGCCAGCAGGTAGCGCTCCTGAGAGGCGGCTCCGAAGGAGAGCATCAGGACGGCGGTGGTGGCCACGTCGGAGCCGTACCTGCCCATCCGGCGCCAGCGCGCGGCCAGCAGCGCGGGTGGGATGACCAGGACGAGGCTGAGCGCGGTCAGACCGATCAGGGAGCCGATGCTGCCGGCCAGGATGACCCCTGCGGCCACGGCGGCGACCCGGCGTAACCCGTTGGTCAGGGTCTGGTACACCGTGGCGTGCACCATGATCACGGCCGTGGCGGGGGCGATCCAGATGCTCTCGTGCGGCAGCAGCCGGCTGGCCAGGAACCAGGCCAGCACGGCGGCCAGGGTGGCTTTGCCGATCTGGCGGGCCTGCAGCCGTTGGTGGGAGTCCTTGGTGGCCAGCCCGTGCCAGCTGCCGCGGATGTACGCGAGCTCACCGCGCAGCGCACGGGCGAGTCGGCCACGCCAGGTACGGATCACGAAATGTCATGATATGTGCCGCGAGGACGGCGACCTGCCGCGATGGTTCACAGACCGTGGCGGCTTTCGCCCATCGCCAGTTCGCACAGACGCGCTTCGGCCTCGGCCGAGAACGGGTCCCGGTAAGCGGCCACCGCCTCTCGGGTCTCCTCGGCGATCAGGTCGGCGTTGATCTGGGCCGCCGCGGTGGCGCCCGCCGCCGCGGCGGTGCCCACCTGGGCGACCAGATCGCTGACATTGCCAGCGACCCAGATCCCGGGCACGTCTGTACGGCCGGTCGCGTCAGCGGGGATGTACTCGCCGGCTCCCGTGGGATGTTCGACCGGCCGCAGCCCGAGCGCCGCCAGGAACCCGGCGCGCGCCACCATCCGCGTGGCGACCGCCATCACCTCGCGGCGGACCAGGGTGCCATCGCCCAGCCGTACTCCCACGACGCGGTCCTCGACGATCTCCAGGGACGCCACCTCGCCGGGCACCACGGTGATGCCGCGAGCGGCCAGCCGCTCCGCCTCCTCCTCGTCCGGCGGCGGCATGGTGTGGGAGAAGAGCGTGACGTCGGCGCTCCACTGACGCAGCAGCAGCGCCTGGTGCACCGCCATCGGCCCACTGGCCAGTACGCCGATGGCCCGGTCACGAACCTCCCAGCCGTGGCAGTACGGGCAATGAATCACATCCCGGCCCCACCGAGCCCGCAGCCCCGGCACGTCCGGCAGTTCGTCGACCAGGCCGGCGGCCACCAGGAGCCGGCGCGCCCGGACGGACCTGCCGTCGGCCAGCGCCACGGTGAACCCCTTGGCGTCCCGCACCGCCGTGGCGACCTCCCCGGCCACCACGTGACCGCCATAGCCGCGAACCTCGGCCCGGCCGCGCTTCAGCAACTCGGCCGGCCGGATCCCCTCCCGGGCCAGCAGCCCGTGGACGCCCTCCGCCGGTGCGTTGCGCGGGGCCCCCGCGTCGATCACCGCCACCGAGCGCCGCGCCCGGGCCAGCATCAGCGCCCCGCTCAACCCCGCGGCGCCACCGCCGACCACCACCACGTCATAGCCGTCCTTCAGCTGATCGGTCACCTTGACCACCTCCGCGACGAACTATGCGACCCCACGGGTCACAGCCGCAAACTCTGTTGCCGATATGGCAAAGGGCGCGTCTGCGACTTCCGTGGTAGGCCACACCCACGGTGTCAGCGAACGGAGTAGAAGCGGCTACCGCGGATGGTGGACCGCCGGTTCAAACCAGGGATTGAAGACGGGCCGCCGATCTCTCCATAGATTTCGAGCACCGTTCCTTTCCTCGAAGTCCCCTCCTCGCCGGGGGAACCCCGCGCTCCACGAAGAGTGATCGTCGACCCCCGGCACTCGTCCAGCGGGACCGCGAGCGTCTTCACCCAACGACGTAAGGAGAGCTTCATGAGGCGATTAGCCATCGTCACGGCGGTCACCGCGGTGATCCTGCCCCTGCTGGCCGTCCTTCCCGGGCAGGCGGCCGTCGCCGCCACGGCGTCGGACAGCGACCAGCCCGTCGGCCCCGGCCAGTACTTCGCCGACACCAAGACCTTCGAGCTCAACGAGATCGACGCCTCGGTGGGCGCGATCGGCCGCAAGCACGGCGTGGCCGCCATCGACGGCAGCCTGGCCCAGCCGAAGGCGGTGCCGGCCTCCCGCGCCGACCTGTCGGTGTTCGGGCCGGGCTGGCAGGCCGAGTTCCTCGGCGGCATGACCGGCAGGAAACTCGAAGTCCTCAGCGACGCCGTCCAGGTCACCGAGCTCGACTCGGGGGAGAAAACCCGATACGCGCTCAAGAGCAGCGTCTCCTTCCCCGACGGCGGCGGGGTGCGGCGCTACGAGGCCGAAGGCGGCGCCAAACTCACCGAGACCACCCGATGGGACGCGACGGCCGGCGCGACGCGCAGCACCATCAGCGAGACGATCGCCACCGGCCTCGGCACGACGGAGGCGGGCGACGACGGGTTCACCGACGACAGCGGCAACCCGATCAGCTCGGCGGACCTCAACCAGGTCTACACCTGGCAGCAGACAGGCATCTCCCAGGGCGACACCTGGAGGGTGACGGACGTCGGCACGAAGGCCTTCGGGACCTCGACCGTCAAGTACGACGCGCAGGGCCGGGTCGCCACCGTCACCGAGCCCGCCGCCGGCGAGGAGCCCCAGAGCGTCCTGGCCTTCACCTACGCGACGGCCACCACGGCCACCGGCACGGCCTTCGGCGACTACGCGGGCCGCCTCAAGCAGATCACCCAGACGTCCGGCTCGGCGGCACCGGAGACCGTGGCCGGCTACACGTACGACGCCTCCGGCCTGCTGCGCAGCATGGCCGACCCGCGCGAGAGCGGCATCCCGCCGGCGACGTACGTCTACGACACGACCGGGCGGCTGAGCACCATCGACTCGCGCCAGTCGGGCGCCTGGTCGCTGGTCTACACCGGCGAGTCCGCGCTGCCCGCCGCTACCGCCACCTCCACCACCAGGTGGCCGGACGCCTCCGACAGCCCGCCGCCGGCCCTCGACCCCACCGCTCCGGGCGGCACCCCGAGCGGCGACGTCGCGGGCCCGATGTCCTACCCGGCCTCCTGCTGGGCTGCCGTGCACTGGCTGTACTACAGCCGCGCGTGCGCGGCCTGGGCGGCGCACTACGGCTGGCACAAGCCGCTCTGGAGGCAGTTGCCCACACACCGCTGGGTCGTCGGCATCGACCACGACCAGTGCACCAGCGCGCCGGATGCCCCCTCGGGATTCAACTTCCGCTCCGCCTGCGACATGCACGACTACGGCTATGGACTGATCGGCAACAACCTGAAGAGGTGGTACTACCCGTACTACCTCGACTGGAGCCGTAAGACCGATGTAGACGTCCTCTTCTACACGACCCTGCGTGACTGGACGTGCTCCGCCTACAACCGGTTCGTGCGGCCGCTCTGCAGGAACATCGCGTGGACGTACCGGCAAGGCGTACGTAGGGGCAACCCAAGGAACGGCGCGAACGCGACCAGGGACTGACGGGTCAGCGGACGCCACCACCGGGGAACAGCGCCCCGTGGTGGCGTCCGCGGCCTACCACCATGTTCTTCCCGCAACTCCTTCGTGGCCCTGAGCGGAGACCGTAATGAACCGACGTCCGATTCGCCGCATCATCGCCTTGGCGGCGATCCTGCTCTCCTCGATGGCGCTCTCCCCCGGCGTCTCCGCGTCGGCGCTGAGCCCGCGGGAGGCGCTGAGCCCGCAGGAGGCGGCGGGTCCGTGGGTGGAGCCCGGCCTGGCGCAGAAACTCGCGGGTGGAGGCCACGTCAGGGTGAACGTGGTGACGAAGGCCCGCGCGGACCTGCCGGCCGCCGCGAGCGCCGGGCAGGTGCTCCAGACGTTGTCCGTCTTACCCGTGGTCACACTGCGCGCGGACCAGGCGGCACTGGAACGGCTGGCCGCGCAGCCCGGCGTGGTCAGCGTGTCGGAGGACCGGCCGGTACCGCCGACGCTCGGCCAGAGCATCCCGCTCATCGGCGCCGACCGCACGCGCGCGGCCGGCCTGACAGGCGAGGGAAGCGCGGTGGCGGTGCTGGACACCGGCGTGGCGGTCAATCATCCCTTCCTGGGCGGCCGGGTCGTGGCCGAGGCGTGCTTCTCCCCCATCGACCCCGACTACTCGGCCACCAGCCTGTGCCCGGACGGCGCGGAGCAGCAGGACGGGCCGGGCTCGGCGGACTCCGAAAGCGGCCCGTGCGCGGACGCCGCGCTGGACTGCGACCACGGAACGCACGTGGCCGGCATCGTCGCGGGCGACGGCGAGGGCCTGGACGGCGATGACGGCAGCGGCGTCGCGCCGGCGGCCGACATCGTGGCCATCCAGGTCTTCAGCAAGTTCGACAGCGAGGACTTCTGCGGGCTGGGCGGGACGCCGTGCGTGCTCAGCTTCACCAGCGCCCAGCTGGCCGGGCTGGAGAAGGTACGGGAGCTGAACGGCGAGCTGCCCATCGTGGCGGCCAACCTGAGTCTGGGCGGCGGCCGGAACACCGCGCCCTGCGACGGCGACCCCCGCAAGCTGGCCATCGACAACCTCCTGGCCGCCGGGGTGGCCACGGTGGTCGCCGCGGGCAACGACGGCTACACGGACGCGATCAGCGCTCCGGCCTGCGTCTCCTCGGCCATCGCCGTGGGCAGCACCACCAACGAGGACGCGGTCTCCTCCTTCAGCAACCGCGGCCCGCTCCTGGACCTCTTCGCTCCGGGAACCGACATCATCTCCTCGGTGCCCGGTGACGCGTGGCGCTCCATGAGCGGGACGTCCATGGCCGCCCCCCACGTCGCCGGCTCCCTGGCGGTGCTGCGCCAGGCATTCCCCAACGCGAGCGTGACCGAGCTGGAATCGATGCTCAAGGAGAACGGCAGGAGCATCAGCTATCCCGGCGCCACGACGCCGCGGATCCAGCTCGACGACGCCGCCCTGGGCGCGACCCCGAGACCGGGGCCCGACCAGTACTTCAACACCCGCGGCCGGATCCTGGACAGCGTCCAGCTCAGCGCCAACTCCACCATGGCGGTGCAGGTCGCCGGCGTGGCCGGACTGCCCGCGACGGGGATCCGCGCGGTCGCGCTCAACATCGCCGCCAAGGGTGACTGGTTCAACTCGGGCTCCCTGGCGGTGTACCCCTCCGACGAAGCGGAGCCGGAGAGCAACGTGCTCTTCTACGACAGCAACCGCTACACCTCCACCATGGTCATCGCGAAGGTCGGCGCGGACGGGAAGGTCAAGGTGGTGAACAGGAGCGGCGCACCGGTGCGCGTGACGCTCGACGTCCACGGCCACACCCGCGCCCAGGCCGACGGCGCCGTGGTCGGCACCTACATGCCGATCTCCCCGGTACGGCCGGCGGAGCGGACCGTCATCCCGGCCTGGGGCAACGTCCAGCTGGCCACCTCCAGCATGTCCGGCGTCCCCGCCTCCGGAGTGGACACGGTCGCGCTCACGGTGATGGTCAAGAGCGCCGCCACCGGGACGATACGGGTCTACGCCGCCGGGGACATCTATCCCATCGACGCCAACATCGACTACCCGGCCAACACCGCGGCGCAGTTCTTCACCATCGTCAAGCCCGGCCCCGACGGGAAGATCAACCTGCACAATCTCGGCGCCAATACGGTGGAGATCTCCGTCGACGTGAGCGGCTACTACACCTCGGCCCAGCGGGGATCGACCACCAAGGCGATCCGGCCGGCGTCGGTGGCCAAAGCCGTCACCATCTCCGCGGGCGGCACCCGCGTGCTCAGGTTCACCGGGGTGCCGGACATCCCCTCGTCCGGCGTCGCCGCCGTCGGCTTGTCCGTCGCCGCGAAGGCTAGCGCGGCCGGGATCGTCTCGGTGGTGCCCCAGAGCGGCCCGAACACCGTCCGGGTGGTGGCGTACCCGGCGAGCAAGGACACCAGCGGCTTCACGACGGCCGCGCTGCGGCAGGACGGGACGGTCGTGCTGAAGAACGAGGGCACCTCGCAGGTGACCGTCTCCGTGGACGCCTACGCCTACTTCCCGGCCCGATGACCCGTCGTTCATGCCCCCCGATCGCGCCGGCACCGAGGTGGAAGGAAAGCGTAGTCCAGAGCGAGCCCTTCGCGATTGCGAGGGAAGATCGGGGACGGACCTGCGACCGGGTTCTGACCATGGGGAATCTGCCGCGGACAGCAGCTCTTTCCAGCCGGGAGGTGCCCAGCGAGTCTCCCTTCCAGAGGCCGCCCCCCGAGTGCGGTCGGCGTCGGTGGTGATGTTCGTCCGCGATCTGGACGTCAGCGTGGATTTCTACCGTGAGCTCCTGGGGATGGAGGTCAGGGTCCGCAGTGCCACCGCGGCCCTGCTGGTCAGCGCGGACAGCCTCCAGGTTTACCTTCGCGCAATGGGTACCAATGCCCCCCACGCGCTGGGCACCGTCGGCATTCAGTACGTGATCTGGACCGCGGCTGACGAGCATGACCTGCGGCGCTGCGAGCAGTTCCTCAAAGACGCAAAAGCCCATGTCCACACGCGGACCAGTGGCGGCTTCACCCTGGTTGAAGGCAGTGATCCGAGCGGCGCCCCGGTGATGGTGGCATTTCCTGGCCCGGACTTGGCGATGCGCCATGGGATCATGACGCGGATCTATGCCTGGTGAGGACATGCCTGTCCGTGCGTAGTAGCGCTGAGGGCCGGGCCGTCGTCCGATTCGGTCAACGGCCGGTCATGTTGGGCCGGCGCTGATCATCGGTTGCATCAGCCGCCGCAGGACCTGCCGTGCGGCCGTCGAGCGCCGCGCCGACCGTTGGTCCGGATGAAGGATCCGGGACCTGCCCACCGGATGCGAAATCTTCGGACGAGAGCTCGGCCGGCAGCCGCGCCACGCAGGCGATGAGGCTGCCGGCCGGTCTGGTCAGGGGGTGACGATGGCGAGCTGGTCGACGGGGTTCTCGGTGACCCAGAGGTTGTCATCGGATCCGACGGCGATCTGCATGGGGCCGGCGTAGCTGGTCGGGAGAGCGTATTCGCTGATGGTGCCGGTTGTGGTGATGTTGGCGACGTTGTTGGCGCTCTGTTCGACGAACCACACGTTGTCGTCCAGGCCGAGGGCCATTCCCCAGGGGAAGCTGTTGGGATCGCTGAGGGAGTAGTCGGTGAAGCTCCCGGCGGTGGTGGCCTTGCCGATCCTGCCTTGGGCGTCGGAGTACCACAGGTTGCTGTCGGATCCAGTGACGATCCCTATGGGCAAAGCGCCAGTGGGACCGGCGTACTCGGTGACGGTTCCGCTGGTGGTGATCTTCGCGAGACTGCCCAGAAGGGGCTGGGTGAACCACAGGTTGCTGTCGGGGCCAGTGGTGATGAACATGGGGTAGGCGCCGGAAGTGGGCAGACTGTATTCGGTGATCGTTCCGGACGTGGTGATCTTTCCGACCTTGTCGGCGTTGGTCTCGGTGAACCACAGGTTGCCGTCCGGACCGGAAGTGATGCCCCATGGGTAGGCGCCGGAAGTGGGCAGACTGTATTCGGTGATCGTCCCGGACGTGGTGATGCGCCCGATCTTGTTGGCGTTCGCTTCGGTGAACCACACGGCGCCGTCAGATCCGGTGGTGATGTGGCCGGGCTGTGAGTCCGCGTTGGGCAGGCTGTATTCGGTGTACACGCCGCCCGGGGTGACTTTCGCGATCTTGTTGCCGTAGTTCTCGGTGAACCAGATGTTGCCGTCCGGACCGGAGGTGATTCCGACAGGGCTCGCTTGGTTAGTCGGTACGGAGCTCTCGTTGATCGTCGGTGTGCGCAGGGAGTCGGCTATGCGCATCGGGGCGTTCGCGTGCCGGTCGGCGGGCGGGAAGATGCACCGGATGTGCCTATGGTGCGGCCGCTGCTTGAGCATGAGGCAGAGCTTGACCCAGGGGCGTAGGGGCGAGGGGAGGTGGGGTGGCTTGGCGTCGGATGCGGCGGCTGGTATGTGGGCCGCCAGGAGCAGGGCCATGACGGCGAGTGGATATCCGAGGATTCTGGAGCGTCGACGCATGACATCCCCTTTCAGGAAGAATGGAAATATATCGGCTGAATGAGCGGCTTTTACCGCCACAAGCAATGTCTGGAATGCTCGAATATCCGCCGCGAACACCGCCGAATAATCGATACTTCGGACATTCCTCACCTCCGCCCGGCTCAGCCGTCCCAATATCTCCCGGCGCCACCGTTCCACCTCGGCCGTCTTCGTTTGTGGCCGGTCATGAGTCCGCCAATTCACCGGCCGGGTTGCCAAAGCAGCGGGCGGGCGGTTAGTGGGAAATGTCGGCTTCGCCGCAACGAGCCCCTATGAAGACATCGAACCGGGGCCCGCGCGATGGCGGGAAGCGAGTGATCAGGTAACCGTATGGGTGATGACGCCGGTGTAGTGGCCAAAGACGGCCGCGATCGGGACGCTGATCACGAGTGTCGGCTGCCAGCTGGTGGTGGTGGTGAGCGGCGCCTTGGTCCCCTTGAACGCGATCACCGGCGAAGACAGCGGAACCTTGTCCGCCGCGGTGGGCTGCCCCGGGACGCGGGAGCCACCGCCCGATTGGCTGGTGACCGGGCCGGACCAGTACGCGACGTTGCCTTTGGTGATCGTCTCGCCCGCGCTCCCGCCGCCGGTGGTGAAGTTGGTGGACGTCACGGTCGCCGTCCAGGACATGGGCCCGTTACGGGAATCCTCCACGGTGATCGTGCCCATGCCGGCGCTGCGCGTGTTGCCCTGAGTGCCGTTTCCCAGGCTGGCCGAGGCAGGCACGGTGATCGTGAGGGTGTTGACGTGCAAGGCGAACGTGGAGTTCGTCGCGGCACCGAGGGCACCGGCGGCGGCCACGGGGGCCGCGGGAGCACCGAGCCCGAGGCTCACGACGATCGACGCCATCAGCGAGGCGAATGTCCCCACGTATCTCCCTCGATTCCGATGAATCTGCATGAGCCGGACCGCCGACCGTTCAGGCGACAAGCGAATGCCGTCGGCAGTCTAATTGGCGAATGGCGGGCCGCGTTCATAGGGCAATCCCCGCGTCCGGTAAATTCATCGCCAAACATGATGCAGCACTTGGGCGGGCACCTCACAGAACGGGGGCGACTACCAGGCCAATCACGGCATTCGAAGGCTTGGCGTTTTTTGGTGGGGCGATTAACTGTATCGGCAGAGGGGTCGCTTTCGCTCCATGTTAATGTTCCCACATCCTGCGCCCGGAGCGGGCCGGGGGTTTTCGATGTCTGCGAGTTCAAGGAGAATTCACCAGCATGAAAGCGCTTTTGCGGACCGGCCTGGTGGGATTGGCGGGGGTGATGACGGTGGGAACGCTGACCGGAATGCCGGCCGAAGCCGCCACCTGTGCCAACAACACGGCGTGCAACACCACGGTCACCTTCGATGTGACCGTGGGTGCGCTGGAGATCACCGTGCCCAACAGTACGGTCGACCTGACCAATGACGCGGCACCGGGCGGCTACTCCTCCGGCCAGCTGGGGGCGGTCACCGTGAACGACGCGCGCGGCTCGGCCACCCCCACCTGGACGGCGTCCGTGACCTCGACGGCCTTCACCACCGGCGGCGGTGACGACCCCGGGGAGACCATCTCCAACGCCAGCGTGTCCTACTGCTCGGGAACCGCCTCCGCCACGACCGGCAACGGAACCTTCACCGCCGGCCAGACCGGCTGTGCCGCACCACCTCCCGCGACGGGACAGGCCTTGAGCGCCTCGCGCACCGCCTACAGCCATTCGGGCGGCACCGGCAGCAACTCAGCGACATGGAACCCGCTGATCACCATCGCAACCGCCCTGAGCAACGTGGCAGGCCAGTACACCGGCACGATCACGCACACGGTGACCTGACCACGTGGGCCTGCGCACCATGCTGCTCTCCTCGCCGCCGCTCTCCTCGCCGCCGCTCTCCTCGCCGCCGCTCTCCTCGCTGCTGCTCTCCTCGTTCGGGGCGCTGACGCTGCTGCTCAGCTCGGTCAGCGCCCCCGCCCTCGCGCAAGGCGAATCGGGCGGTTCTGACCCGTCCCACCGCGCCCCCCGCGGCGTCATCGGCATCAAGCTGCTGGAGGCCTCCGCCAACCGTCGCGACGATCCCCGCGCCTACCTGTACATCGTCGACCACATCAACCCCGGCTCCAAGATCTCCCGGCGCTTCGAAGTCGAGAACACCTCCAGCAGTCCCCAGCGCATCACGGTCTATCCCGGTGCGGCGGAGATCCGCGACGGCAAGTTCGTGCCGTCGCCGGAGCGCGACGCCAACGAGCTGAGTTCGTGGGTGTCCATCAACCGCACCGAGCTGGTCGCGCCGCCGCACAGCCACATCCCGCTCAAGGCGACGATCAGCATTCCCCAGACCGCCACCAAGGGAGAACGGTACGGCGCCATCTTCGCCGAGGCGACCTCCCCAGCCGCACCCGGCTCCGCTCCCAACGTCCAAATGATCAACCGGGTCGGTATCAGGATGTATCTCGACGTCGGCCCCGGTGGTGACCCGCCGTCGGACTTCCGCATCGACCGGCTGACCCCCGGCCGCACGGCCGACGGCATGCCCGTCGTCCAGGCCGCGGTGCACAACACCGGACAGCGCGCCCTGGACATCAGCGGGCAGATGCGGCTGAGCGAGGGGCCCGGCGGACTTGGCGCCGGACCGTTCCCAGCCCAGCTGGGCACCACGTTGGCGATCAACGCGAGTGCACCGGTCTCCGTCGTGCTCGACGAACGGCTGCCCGAGGGCCCGTGGAAGGTCGAACTCCTGCTGGAAAGCGGCCGTATCCACCGCACCGTCACCGCGACGCTCCTCTTCCCCGGTAAACCCGCCAGCTGGGGTATCCCGGCATTGATCGACTCGTCTTGGCCGTGGGTCCTCATCATCGGCCTCGTCACGACGGTCGTGGCCACTCTGGTCCTCGCCCTGTGCCTTTCCCGGCGACGTCGAACCCGCCTCGCCTAGTCCGCGACCACCCGCCGCCTGGGGCGGGTGACTAGACGGTACAGCGCAGAGGGAGTCCGTCGATGACCCCGACTGCGCTGGACGGCACTCTGATCCCCATCGACCGCTACCCACCCTCGCCGACCGGCAATTCGCTGAGATCACTTCACTTAGTTCTCCTTTGAGTGCGCCGCTAACGCGGGGAGAGGGGAACGTCGCCGATTACGCTGGGGGCCGGCGGTCATGCGTCGGAGCACGCGGTCAGCCGACGTGAGCGCGGCTCCGCAGACGGATGGCGGATGCGGCGGCGGCGAGAGCTTGTTGTTTTACCGGGCGTCGTGCGAGGTAGGCGGTACGGGTGATTGACTGCTCTTTCGCGCGCGGAGCCAGGGAATCAGCCCACCGGCCAGCAGCATCGCGATCTGCCGGTCGGACAGTCGATGTCGGGTGGAGTACAGCTGGTCTCGGCTGGTGTTGTGCACGGTGATCTCGGTGCCGCCGGAGGCGATCGCGTGCCGTACGTCGTCCAGCACGAGAACATCGCCCTGTTCGACGCGGTGGTAGTCGTCGGGGTCGGCGAACTCCAGCGCGAGCACGCCGAAGTTGGCCAGGTTCTGCCAGTGGATGCGCGCGAAGGACACCGCCAGCACCACGCGCAGGCCGAGATAGCGGGGGGCGATGACGGCGTGTTCACGCGAGGAACCCTGTCCGTAGTTGGCGCCGCCGACGACGATGTGCCCGCTGCCGTGGGAGGCGTGTGCCCGGCCGACGTAGTTCTCATCGATGGGGGCGAAGGTGAACTCGGCCAGTTTGGGGATGTTGCTGCGGTAGGGCAACACCCGCGCTCCGGCGGGCAGGATCTCGTCGGTGGAGACGTCATCGCCGACCTTGAGGGCGACCGGCGCCTCCATGCGGTCGGGAAGCGGCGGGAAGTCGGGCAGCGAGGAGATGTTCGCTCCCTTGATCAGTTCGGCCTGAGCGGCGTGCGTCGAGGGCGGCGGTTCGAGCATGGCGGTGTTCACGCTGGACTCGGCCGGCAACTCCAGGTGCGGATGGTCGATGCCGAGTAGGTGCGGCAAGTCGCGAGGGTCGGTGATCTGGCCGGTGAGAGCGGCCGCGGCGGCGGTCTCGGGGGAACAGAGAAAGACCGAGTCCTCACGGGTTCCGGACCGTCCGGGAAAATTGCGAGGGACGGTGCGCAGGCTGTTGCGCCCGCCGGCCGGCGCCTGGCCCATGCCGATGCACCCCATGCAGCCGGACTGGTGCAGCCGCGCACCGGCCGAGATCAGCGAGAACGTGGCACCCATCTTCGTGAGGTCCTGGAGGATCTGCCGCGAGCTCGGGTTGATGTCCAACGACACCCTCGGATGCGCCTGCCGCCCGGAAACGATGGCGGCGACGACTGCGAAATCGCGCAATCCTGGGTTGGCTGACGAGCCGACCACCACCTGGTCCACCTGCCGACCGGCCACCTCGCGCACCGTGACCACGTTTCCCGGTGAGCTGGGCAGCGCGATCAGCGGCTCCAGACTCGACAGGTCGATCTCGTCAGTGACGTCGTAGGTGGCGTCCGCGTCGGCGAGCAGTTCGACGAAGTCGTGCTCGCGGCGTTCTGCCCGCAGGAACTCCCTGACCTGATCGTCGGCCGGGAACACCGTGGTGGTCGCGCCCAGTTCGGCCCCCATGTTCGCGATCACATGCCGGTCCATGGCGGTCAGATGCGCCAGCCCGGGGCCGTGGTATTCGATGATCCGGTTCACGCCGCCTTTGACGCCGTGTCGGCGCAGCATTTCGAGAATGACGTCCTTGGCGCTGACCCAGGCCGGCAGTTCGCCGGTTAGCCGAACTCCCCAGATGTCGGGCATCCGCAGGTACACCGGTTCACCGGCTATCGCCATCGCTACCTCGATGCCGCCCAGGCCGATCGCCAGCATCCCCAGCGATCCCGCCGCCGGTGTGTGGCTGTCGGAGCCGACGAGCGTCTTGCCGGGGATGCCGAAGCGCTGCATGTGGGTCGGGTGGGAGACACCGTTGCCCGGCTTGGAGTACCACAGTCCGAATCGATGGCAGGCTGAACGCAGAAAGGTGTGGTCCTCTGCGTTCTTGCTGTCGGTCTGCAACAGGTTGTGATCGACATACTGCACCGACACCTCGGTGCGTGCTCGGTCCAGGCCCAGCGCTTCCAGTTCGAGCATCACCAAAGTGCCGGTCGCGTCCTGGGTGAGGGTTTGGTCGATACGCACTGCGATCTCTTGCCCGGCGGTCATATCGCCGGACACCAGGTGAGCTGCGATCAGTTTCTGCGCGATGTTGTGCCCCATGCCGCGCCTCCTGGCCCTGCGTCAAAGAGTCTGCTCTCGCCTCCGCGCGTTGGCCGCGCCGATGGCGTTCCGGCCTGTTGCCGGTGATCAGGTAGGCATCGTGGTGGTGCGGGCTGACGGCTGATGCCTGTGCGTATCGGCCCTACGAGCACGGCCGTCCTGCCGGCGGCCGTGGTCACTGCTGGAGCAGTTCGGCGAGCACGGCGGCCTCGCTGATCTCCGGCTGTTTGGTCGCGGTGAGCAGGGTCAGCACTCCGCTGTTCGCGAGCTCGCGCAGGTGCGTCACCGCGGCTGCCCGTTCGGGATCTGCCAGTTCGCTGCGGTAGCGGCGGCCGAACTCCGCGAAGAGCTCGGGATCGTGGTGATACCAGGTACGCAGCTCTGTCGACGGAGCGACCTGTTTGCACCATTCGTCGAGGCCGGCCTTGATTTTGGTCAGCCCTCGCGGCCAGATCCGGTCCACCAGCACCCTGGTGCCGTCGTCTCCCGCCGGCTCCTCATAGACCCGGCGCACCTGAACCTTGCCCTTGCCTGCCATGGTCGCCTCCTCACGGTCGTGCGCGTCCCTGTATGGCGGGCGCCTTCATCCGTCTCCTGCCTAGGGCGAAGCGCCGACCAGCGAGCCCAGCGGTGTCCTGGGATCGCCCAGCGCGCTGGTGTCCACTCGTTCGCCCGAACGTACGAGATCTTGGATGGCGTCGTTGACGTCCCAGACGTTGACGTTCATACCGGCCAGCACCCGCCCGCCGCGCAGCCAGAACGCGACGAAGTGACGCGTCTGTACGTCACCGCGGAAGATCACCTCGTCATATTCGTCAGGTTCGACGTAGCCGGAATACTCCATTCCGAGGTCGTACTGATCGGTAAAGAAGTACGGCAGCCGGTCGTAGCGGACGTCCTGGCCGAGCATGGCCTTGGCCGCGACCTGCGGTTGGTGCAGCGCGTTGGCCCAGTGTTCGACGCGGATGTGCTTGCCCAGCAGACGGTGGAAGGCGTTGGCCACGTCGCCGGCGGCGTAGATGTCCAGGTCGGAGGTGCGTAGTCGCGCGGTGACCTGGACGCCGTTGTCCACCCTTAGCCCCGCGGAGAGCGCGAGCCCGCTGTTGGGGATGATGCCGATTCCGACGATGATCGCGTCGGCGTCGATCTGGCGGCCGTCGGCCAGCCGGACGCCCACGGCCTGGCCGCCACGGCCGACGATCTCGGCGACCCGCACGCCGCAGCGCAGGTCGACACCGTGCTCGCGGTGCAGCCCGGCGAAGACCTCGGCGACCTCGCGGCCGAGCACCCGCAGCAGCGGCAACTCCGCGCTCTCCAGGACGGTCACCTCGGCTCCGGCGGCGCGGGCGGCGGCCGCGGTCTCCAGCCCGATCCAGCCACCGCCGATGATCGCGACCCGGGACGCGGTTGGGAAGACCGCCTTGAGCCGGTCGCTGTCTTCGACCCTGCGCAAGTAGAGCACACCATCCAGGTCGGCGCCCGGAATCGGTAGCTGCCGCGGGGAGGAGCCGGTGGCCAGCAGCAGCTTGGCGTAGCCGATCCGGCTGCCGTCGGACAGCCTCACCTCGTGCTCGGCGGGGTCGATGCCGGTGACCGCCGTACCGAGGAGCAGATCGACGTCGTGCTCGCCGTACCACGGCTGCGGGTGGACGTAGATCTCCTCCCGCTCGGTTCTGCCCAGCAGGTAGCCCTTCGACAGCGGCGGCCGCTCGTAGGGGCGTTCGCTCTCCTCACCGACCAGCACGATCTGCCCCTGGAAGCCCTCCTCCCGCAGGGTCTGGGCGGCCTTGGCCCCCGCCAGACCGGCTCCGGCGATCAGGTAGGTCATGTCAACGGCCATGTCCAGCACCTCTGTCGGTTGCTCGTGGGGTGGTGGCCAGTTGCTCGCGCAGCCGGTCCCAGCTCGCCTCGAACGCGGCCACTCCCTCGTCTTCGAGCCTTTGCACGACGTCGTCGTAGTCGATGCCCAGCCGTCGCAGCCGCTCGAGTATCTGCTGGGCGTGCTGGTAGTGCCGGACGCTGCGGGCGCGCGCCCGCAGCCTCCAACGCCGTCCAGCGTGGCGAGGCGAGCGCTGACAAATCCCGTCCGGCCCGCAGGGCGCGTTCCATCCCGTCGAGGAAAGCGTTCATCACCGCTTCGTAACGGGACAGGGAGAAGATCAGCGTGACGTTGACGCTGATTCGATCTGCCAGTGGATCGGCCATGGCCTGGCTCCCTTTCCTTTTCGTGCGGTGATGTACATCCACGCCCTTCGTTCAGGACTCCACCAGGGCCGCCATCCCTCTCATGACACCGACGCTACGCCGGGGGACGTCAAGCCGAGTTCTGGTGGTTTCCATGACGATGGAGGCCTTCGTCCACCTCCCGGGAAGCACTGAGGCCTACCGGTCAGCGAGCACTCCGCTGGACGTGACAGGGTCAAGACGTTGGCTGTTCTGCAGAGGTCGCTCGACCGGTATGGATAGCTCCTCCGGTCGCGCGGCAGATGGACGGCGGGGTGGACGTGCCAGTGGTGGCTGTCGCCGGGGCGGCGTCGCGCGTTCCAGGAAGTGGAGCAAATCCACCCCAAGATCAGATGATGTATGCATCCGAATGCCCTTAGTATCCTGTGATCATGGCGGGTACGAAGAGGTCGCGATGGTCAGGCTGACCCGGGCGCAGCAGCAGGAACGCACCAGGGCGGCCGTCCTGGCCGCCGCGCGGGCGGAGTTCGGCGAGCGTGGATACGCCGACGCCAAGGTCGACCGGATCGCGGAGCGGGCGGAGCTGACCCGTGGCGCGGTCTACTCGAACTTCCCGAGCAAGCGCGCGCTCTACCTGGCGGTCCTGGTCGGCTCGATTGAGCACGCGGACGCCCCCGACGACTCGAACGCGCACGCGGACGCCCCTGAGGCGCCGTCGCCACCCGGTCTGGCCGAGGCGATGGGCGCGTTCGCCCGCGGCTGGCTCGAACGCCTGCCGCTGGCCGGCGACACGCCCGCCGACGGGAGCCTGCGGCTGCGCTCGCTGGCCGGGGTCTTCGACGACGAGCCGGGCCGCACCGCGCTGGCGCAGGTCACCCGGCTGGAGGCGCTGCTGCTCGCTCTCGCGCTGGAGTCACGCCCGCCGCACCACACGCGATGCGTACGGCTGGCCGAACTGGTCCTCACACTGCTGAACGGGGCGGGTCACCTGGCCGATACAGCGCCCGGATTCGCCGACCCCTTCGACGTGGCGCGGGCCTGCGAGCACCTGGCCGGCCTCGACCTCGCCGACACGTGGAACCCGCCGCACCTGCCCTTCGTCGCCCCCGCCCGGTCTGTCCAGGAGCGCTGGGAGCCGCCCGCCGAGTTGCCGGATCAGATCACCGGCCGCCGGGCCGGGTTCGGCGCCGACGGTGTGCTCGTGGTCCTCGGGGCCGGCCGGTTGGAGGCGGCGGAGGAAGCCGTCCGCGCCGCCCGGCCGGGCGACCAGATCACCGTGGCGGTGGTGACGGACGACCCCGCCGAGATCGGACGCCTCGTCCGGCTCAGGGTCGGCGACCTCACCGGGTGCCTGCGGCGGGTGTTCGGGCCGGAGGCCCGGCCGGGCCTCCGGCTCGTCCTCGACGACCACGCCACCCTCGCCTCGGCCGTCGGCCTCACGGACATCGGCGACGCCACCGAGGCCGCGGTACGCGTTCAGGCGGGCGAGATCATCGCCCGAGCCCGCGGACGCGGCGCGGCCCACGCTGTCGCGACCGCGACGTCGCCTGACGGTGCCGGGACATGACATCGCCTGACGGTGCCGGGAGATGACGTCGCGCCGCCCGTGAGAGGATCCGTTCACCGTTTGGGCTGTTTCGACCGTTGAGGTGAATTATGTACGCGATATCCCTGGGCGACGACGGCGCGGAGCTGCGGCCGCTGGAGCCGTGGCGGGCGGCGGAGTTCCTTGCCCACATGGACCGGGGGCGGGAGTTCATCGGGCAGCACATCGCGCTGCCGGACGCCGTCACGGACCTGGAGTCGAGCCGCTCGTACCTGCGGGCGTACGCCGAGAAGGCCGCGGCCGACGTGGGCCGGATCTACGGCATCTGGACGGACGGCGAGCTGGTCGGCGGGGTGCTCTTCCGGACGATGGACGTCGAGCAGGGCAACGCCGAGGTGGGCTGCTGGCTGGAGCCGGCCGCGGCGGGCAAGGGCCTGGTGACCAGGGCCGCGCGCGTGATCATCGATTGGGCCGTCGAGGAGCGGGGCATCCACCGCGTGGAGTGGATCGCCTCGGCGGAGAACGCGGCCAGCATCGCGGTGGCCCGGCGCCTCGGGATGACGAAAGACGGCGTGCTACGCGAGAGCTACCCGTATCGAGGCAAGCGGCTCGACATGGAGGTCTGGTCGGTGCTCGCGCCGGAGTGGCGAGCGAGCAAGCAGGCGCCTTAGAGCGGCTGACCTCACTACCCCTCCACGAGCACCGACCACCCGTCCTGCGGCTGATCTCACTGGACTCCCACGAGCACCGGCCAGCCGCCCCGCGGTGTGAAGGTGGCGGCGGACGGCATGCGCAGTTCGAGCCGCTCGCGGCGCGCCCTGGCCAGCAGCCGGAAATCGCCCAGGAGGCGATCCCCCAACGTCACCGAGCGGTCGACCCGCAACGACTCCAGCACCCACATGTGGGCGTCGAAGATCTGCTGGACGGTGAACTCCGCCTCCCGCCCGTTCGGTATCAGCTCGGTGAGCAGGCGGGTCTTGAGGGTGTGCACATAGGCGATGGTCTTTCCCGGCATCTTCGCCGCCACCGCCGGGTTCTTGGGAATCACCATGGCCATGCCCTCGCCCTTCTCGTCGAACGCCGTGCTCACCCGCGGATCGTTGCGCCAGAAACGCTGCTCGAGAATGTGGTCGACCTCGTACAGATCGCCGCGCCCGCGGTTGAGCTTGGACAGCGAGCGGAAGTCCTCCACTCGTCCGGCGAGCCGGTCGTAGTGCGCGATGTCGGCGGTGCTGAGCTGCCTGAGGCGGCTGTCGGTCCGCTTGGCGTGCTTGAGCACCTCGGCCCAGTCCTTGCCCAGCTCGCTCTCCAGTTCCTGGATGAAGCGGGACTTGCCGCGCTGGCTCAGCGCCCACGAGATCGGGTCGAGTGAGCGCACGATGCCCCGGCTCAGCTTCTTGGCGGAGAAGGCGTTGAACCCGGCCGCCAGGCGGGGGTTGCGGAAGGTCTTGAAGTTGGCCGTCAGGAGCCGTTCCACGACGCGCCGGTCCAGCTCCCGCAGATAGGCGTTACCCACGAGGTCGTGGAAGCGCCTGAGCACCTGGTCCATCGACAGCTTGCCCGTGGCGAAGCGGGTCAGCATCCGGGCCAGGTCGGTCGCGCCCTTGACGTCCATGCTGCCCACGGCCTCGAGGAATTCCTGCTCCGCGACGCGGCCCACCTCGCTGATCACGTCCTCTTCGAGGACTCGCGCCAGCTTGGTCGCCTTCAGCTCGGTCCGTACGGACTGCAGGACCGAGCGCGGCAGCGCCTTGGCGAACGGCAGCACCGACGTGATCCCGTAGGCAAGGATCTGCCCCCCGCTCACCTCGTTGCCCCAGAAGTCGCGTCCCGTGGCCAGTTCGAAGGTCAGCTGCGAGAGGTCGTAGAGAACGTTGACGTACGGCACGAACTGGATCGCCAGCTCGAACAGGAAGATCAGGGTCGGATGTTCGGGCGCGAAGTGGACCTCGACCTCCTGCGGCTGGAAGGTCGTGTTGTCGAGCACGGTCCCCTGCGGCGGGAACGACGGTATGAACGAGTCATCCAGTCGCAGGGTCTGCACACTGATGAATCCGGCCATGTCCTGCGCCGCCGTGGCGTGCACGGTCACGTTGTGCGTGTGCACGACGCGTACCGTGACATGGTCTCCGAAGATGTTGTCGTCGTCCTCGCGCGAATCGACGACGATGTCGTAGACGAAGGCCGCCGGTCTCCCGTCCTTCCTGTTGTCGATGTCGATGGTGACCACGTAGCCGTTGAGCACGTTCCGGATGACCACGCCGAGCGGCTTCGTCGTGATGTTGACCGTGGCGGCCTGGGAGAGGAAATCGTCCCGCCGCCCGCGCTCGTCGTCGGTGAAGGGCCCGACCGTGAAGGGCTGGGGCAGCAACCGCCACATCTCGATGACCGACGCGTCGGGCTGCGGGATCAGGTCGTCGTCCTGCGGACGGACGATTTCGATCAAGGGGTTGCGCGGGCCGAGCGCCAGGAGATCGGCCGCGCTCCTCTTGCCCGTGCGCCGGGTGGTCACCGTGACCTGCCGGCCGACCGCGAGCCAGATCTTGGGGAAGGCCCGTTCCGCCGTGGGCGGCAGGTACCTCCAGGTAAAAGGCTGGTGGCCGGTCTCGTTCCAGGGGGGCGCCGTGAGCGTGATCTCCATGGTGGCCCCGAAGACCGGGTCGGCGATGTCGGCGAAGAAGGTCAGCACACCCCGCCCCACCCCCGGCTCGACGTACCCGGTCAGCAGCGGGCCGGTCGCGATGGCCGGCACGACTGGATCTGCCATGTCCGCAATCCTCCATTCATGTCCGCGGACGATCAGGCCGAGGACCGGCGGCGACAGGCCGCCGCCGGTCCATGAGGGGTCGCTAGACCTCCACCCACTCGCCGTCGGCGTCCTGCTCCCAGCGGGGCAGCCGGTCGTCGTCACGCAGCTTCACCAGCGACGTGGGCACGCGCACGATCCACGGGTCCCCCTGCGCCACCTCCGTGCCGGGCCGGTCCAGCCGCTCGGCGATCTCGTCGGCGATGGGCAGGTACAGGGGGTTGGAGATGGTCGGCAGCGGGCCGCCGTTCCAGATCTCGCCGAAGGTGAGGAAGTGGTCGATCGCGCCCTCGAAGCCCGGCCGGGCGGGCACCGAGACCCGGCAGAACCCGGCCCGGAGGAAGTCGGCGAACGCCGGGTCCGGGTCGTCGAAGCCGAGCCGCTCCTCCCACTGGTTCTTGCGCCCCCAGAAGTAGGGGTACGTCACGAACGTCACGTGCTCCCACTCGAAGGCCTGCTCGAAGAAGCGCACGTACGGGCCCTCACCGGCGGCCTCGAACACGTTGATCTCCGGCAGCCCGTTGGCCGGGGAGGTCTCGATGGAGTCGAACAGGTCGTAGTGCTGGTCGGTCAGGATGCTGACGCAGTTCTTCTTCAGCTCCGCCTGCATGAGGGCGAGGTTGGCGGCCGGGTTGCGGCCCTGGATGTCCACCCCGGCCCGTAACTGCAGCGCCGCCAGCTTCTCCTCGTAGTCGGCCACGGCCGCCTTGTGCGCCGTCTCCAGCTTGGCGTGCGTCTCCAGCCGCCACTTGTCCATCGCCCGGTCCGTACGCTGGCACTTGACCTCCACGGCCACCGCGACCTGCGCGACGTGGAAGGTGTCGATGGCCACGGCCACCGTGTCGCGCTCGTCGTCCAGCGTCGTGGTCCACAGCCGGTCACCGCCGGGCATCCGCTGCGTACGCCGCCCGACCACCACCTCCACCGTGTTGTCGCTCTCCCAGATGTTGCGCACCACGCCCACCGAGGCGTAAACGGCCCGATAGCCCTCGTCGATGGCGATCTGGGCCGAGTGGTTGTAGTTGGTGTCGCTGTCGCCGCCACCGGCCTTGAAGTCCAGGGACTTCGTCTTGAACAGCTCGGGCGGCGGCTGCACGTCGGTCGCGCCGGTCTGCTTGACCCAGTACGCGAAATTCATCTCGTTGATCTGGTCCGGGTTGAGGGGAAAGTCCGGGGGCTTGATCAGGTTGCGGGCGGCGGTGTTGGTCTGCTGCATGGAAGCGATGAGGAAGGCCGCCGGCTCGGGCACCATGAAGTCGAACATCGCCCGCAGCCCGTAGTTGAACAACTGGGCCTGGTAGACCTTGTTGACCCACTGGTAGACGCCCGAGATGTTCTCGTTGCCGTGGGTGTTGTCGAGCTCGTGGGTGTTCTTCTCGATCGTCTCGGTCGTGGTCGTCAGCTGGGTGCGGGTCAGCACCCGTTCGGCGATCTTGCGGGAGGTCCGCTCAGTGACGTCCTGCGAGAACCTGGCGGCCGACTTGGTGGCCTCCTGCTTGCTGCGCGCGATGGAGCCCTCGGCGCTGGCGGCGAACTCCACGACCGGGCCGTACCTGCCCGAGATGTTCAGCCCGGCCTTCAGCGCGACGTCCTCCTTGACCGTCTGCTCGGTCTCCCGGGTCATCTCGAACCGGTCGGTGGTCTGCAGGTCGCGGTCCTCGCTGGTGTTGGTCTCCTGCTCGTTGATCGTGATCAGCTCGGTGGTGTCGCGGCGGCTGTGGTCGCGTAACTTGCGCTCGCCGCGCAGCACGCTCTCGATGTGCGCGACGTCGGCCGACTCGTATCCGGTCAGCTGCTGCTTGACCACCAGCAGGTCGGCGATGCCGGCCGGGGCCACCTCGCCCTTGGTGTGCGGGACGCGCCCGTCCAGCGGGAGCGTCGGCAGGGGTACGGAGCCACCCGTGCCGAGCGTTCCCCAGCCGGTCGTCACGGGCGTCCGCACCGTCACGAGGGCGTCGCCGACCCGCAGGAGCGACTGGCGCACCGGATGTCCCGCCACCGCCTCCAGCCGGGCCGCCGTCGCCGCCAGATCCGCCTCCAGCCGGTGGGTGAGCCGGTCGAGCGGCACCGCGGTCAGGTCGAGGCCGCGGTCGGTGAGCAGCGTGCGGGTGGCCGCGGACAGCTGCTCGTTGGCCGTCGGCAGCAGGACGAAGCCGACCTCGGTCAGCGGCGTCGGCTGGAAGTCCGTACGGCCGCGCAGCACCGGGGCGGCCGTCTGCAGCAGCGCCTGGGCCACCGGCGCGTTGATCTCCTCGGTGGTCTCGGCGGCCGTATCGGCCTCCTCCGCGCCTGCGATGGGGATGACCGAGGTCGGGGCGACCCGCTCGCGCAGGTTGCCGTGGAAGGCGCTCAGGGCGGTGGCCACGTTCGTCAGCCGCAGCTGCTCCGGCGGTTGCACCGACCCGCTGCCCGTCTGGGACGTCACGTGGAAGTGCTCGGAGTTCAGCCGGCCCAGCTCCTCCAGCCCGGCCCGCAGGCTCGCGTGCTGGGCCAGCAGTCCGTCGATCTCCTCCTGGCGCGCGGCCACCGCCGCCGCGTGCTGCTCTTGCCGCGCCTGCTCCGCCTCGCGGGTCGACAGCCTGGAGGTCAGGCCGAGGTCGAAGGGCAGGCGGAGCGAACGCCGCAGCCAGCGCCGCAGCTCGTCCAGGTCCTTGGGGAACTTGTCGTCGGCCACGTGGCGGATGATCACCTCGGCGGTACGCAGCTGCCGGGCGAGCTGCTCGATGGGCCGTGAGTGCTCCTCCTGGAGCACCTTGATCGCCACCAGGCTGTCCCGCAGCCTCCTGACCGCGTTCTTGAAGTCCGCCAGCTCGGTCACCTCGTCCGGGTCCATCCCGAACACGTCGATGATGGCCTCGCGCACCATTTCCGGTGAGGTGCTCCCGTCGACCGTCTCCATCTCGTCCAGCCGCGCGGCCAGCTCGTCGAGCTCGGCGCCCAGCGGAGTGTCCGCCGGGTCGCCGATGAACTCCGGTCCCGCCACGAACGCCGTGGCGGCCTCCTCTATGGCAGTACGCCGCTGGGGGGCCTCGACGGCCTCCCGCAGTGACTGCTGAAACGGCGTGTCCTGGCTCAGCGGGATGCTGGGATTATCCGGATCCTGCGCCACGGCCGGCCGTGTGAGCATCAATCGAAAGAGATTCTCCATGGGTTTTTTCCTTCGCCCCGTCCTGAACGTGCCGCTTCCTTGCGGCACATCTCTGTGCTCTTTGGGGCGTTCCACCACGTTCCACGCGGTGTGCGGGCTGGGCGTACGGCGAGGGCCCGAGTCGTGCGGACGGGTGTCGCTCAGGCGTCGTTCAGGCGTCGCGCAGCCGTAGTGACAGCCCGCCGCCCAGGAGCGCCGCGGCGGCCCAGAGGGCCAGGACGCCGAGTCCCGCCCATGGGCTGAGGGGCAGGGTGGACAGATGGGTGGTCGCCTGGATGGCGAGCCCGGCGTTCATCGGGGACAGCTGCCAGAGGAGTTTCTGCCAGTCCGGGTCGGCGATCATGAAGGGCAGGATCGAGAGGACGTAGAGCAGGCCGAGCACGACCCCGATGGCCGTGGCCGAGTCCCGTACGGCGGCGGCGATGCCGAGGCTGAGCAGCGCGATCAGCGCGAGGTACAGGACCGAGCCGAACGCCGCGCGCAGCATCGGCCCCTCCAACAGGGACAGCATCGGGGTGCCCGGACCGCGGGTGAAGCCGTTCTCGAGCAGGACGCGCCGCCCGACCAGCAGGGACGCGAGCACCGCGACGGTCCCCGCGGCCAGCGTCAGCCCGGTGACGACGGCCGCCTTGGCGGCCAGCACGGTGGCCCGGCGCGGCATCGCCGCCAGGGTGGTGCGGATCATGCCGGTGCTGTACTCGCCGCTGATCGCCAGCACGGCCAGGATGGCGACCATCGCCTGGCCCACCTGGACCCCGAACAGGCTGATCTTGGCCGGGTCGTAGGCGCAGCCCGCCGACGTGCAGGACACGGCGGCGGCCGCCACGACGCTCACGGCGACGGTCAGCGCGACGAGCCCGAGCAGCAGCCAGCCGGTGCCGGCCACGGTGCGGAGTTTCGTCCACTCCGCCTGCAGGTGTCGTCTCATGCGTCCCTCCGACGTAGCTGGAAGACGGCCAGGCCGAGCGCGAGCACGGCGTATCCGCAGAGCACGGCGAGCCCGGCCCAGGGTGCCAGCGGGTAGTAGCCGCCCGATGGGGTGTAGTTGCCGAGCACGTGCGCGTACGCCGGAATGCTCTGCTGGATCGCGAAGCCAGCGGCCGGGGTGAGCCGCATCAGCCACTGCGCCGCCCCCGCGGGCAGGACCGAGGCGGTCGCGAGGATGTACGGGACGACGATCAGCACGATGGCGGTGATGACCGCCGCGACGCTGCGCCGGAACAACGTGCCCACGGCCAGGGCGAGGATCGCGGCGGCGGCGAGCAGCACCGCCGTGCCGACGATGACGCGCAGTTCGGTGAACGGCGCCACCGGCAGGACGTAGTTGCCGTTGGCGACCAGGATCCCCTTGCCGAGGGTGACCGCCGCCGTGGCCGCGGCCAGTCCGGCGACGAAGGTGACCGCGCCGATGGCCAGGGCCTTGGCCACGAGCGTCCGGCCGCGTCGCGGGCCGGCGAGCAGGGTGGTGCGGATCAGGCCGCGCCGGTATTCGGTGGTGATGAACATGACCGCCACCACGATCACCACGATGAGCCCGGTCAGCACGCCGGTGAGGGTGTTCTCGATCTGCTGGCCGTCCGAGAGCGGCGCGATGTCGCCGACGCCGGTCACCGTGTACGTGTCGCCGGACTCCTTGAAGCCGCCCGGATGGTGGGCCGACCCGTCGGGGTTCAGGGCGACGCCGACATCGTCTGGGCGCCACGCGCCACCGGCGGCCGAGCCTTGGAGACTGACCTGGTCGAACACGGCCGTGGCCTCGGCGAAGCGGGAGGCCGCGCTGGACCCGCCGAAGTCGCCCGGCGTCACCGTCAGGTCGCCTGGGGAGGCGGCGAAGAGCCCTACCTGCACCGTGTCCGGCAACCCGGCCAGGCGCGCGGTGCCGACGCGGGTCCACTGCCTGCCGTCGGTGGACTCGTACCCGGTGAGGTCCTCACCGGAGCGGGTCAGCCGCAGCCAGCGCGGGGACCGCTGGGAGACGCCGCCGGGCCGGCCGGCCACGTCCTGGGTGAAGTCGTGCTGCATCCGCACCCCGTGCGCACCGGTGACCATCACCGCCGCGTAGGCGGAGCCCTGCTTCATGCTCTCCTTGATCATGACTCCGGCCTTCGCCCAGGGCACGAGACCGGAGACGACGCGCCGGGTCCCCGGCGTGGGGGTGAGGTCGGGCAGGCGCTTCTGGCCCGTCATCGAGGTCACGCGGGCGGTGATGCTGCCGTCTCCGTCCAGCGTCCGGTGGACGAAGTAGAACTTGTCCTCCACCGCCTCGCCGCCCGGACCCACCGGTACGGCGGGACAGGCGCCGCCGCACGAGGTGTGGCTGCCCGAGGCGGACAGCAGCCCCAGCAGCACGGTGACCAGCGCCGCGCCCGCCATGGCGAGCACCCAGCCACGGACCGTCCGGAACTTGGTCCATTCGGCGCGCAGCAGCCGCGCGAAGCCGGAGCGGTGGGCGGCGGTGGCGCTCATCGTGCCGCCTCCTGCCCTGCTGCGCGGAACTCGACGGCGTCGCGGGTCAGCTCCATGTACGCCTCCTCCAGCGTCGCGCGATGCGCCGACACCTCCGAGAACGGCACCGCGGCCCGGTTGAGTACCGCCACGACGTGCTCGCCCGCCAGCCCGGTCACCGTGAGGGTGTCGCGGCCGGTGGCGGCCACGGCGGCGCCGGCGTGTGCCAGCGCCGCCATCGCCTCCGACGGCGCGGTGGTGCGCAGCGCGATCCGGCCGGTGGAGGCGGCGGCGATCAGGCCGGCCACGCTGGTGTCGGCGACGACCCGGCCGCGGCCCACCACCACGAGACGGTCGGCGGTGTCCTCGAGCTCGCTCATCAGATGGCTGGAGACCAGCACGGCCCGGCCCTGGTCGGCCAGCGCCCGCAGGAAGCCGCGCATCCACACGATGCCCTCGGGGTCGAGGCCGTTGGACGGCTCGTCGAGCATGAGCACGGGCGGGTCGCCGAGCAGCGCGGCGGCGATGCCGAGCCGCTGGCGCATGCCCAGGGAGAAACCGCCCGCCCGGCGCCCGGCCGCCGACCCGAGCCCCACCCGCTCGATCACCTCATCGACCCGCCGGGCGCCCAACCCCTGGGAGTGAGCCAGCCACAGCAGGTGGTTGCGGCCGGTGCGGCTGGGCTGCAACGCGGCGGCGTCCAGCAGCGCCCCGACGTGACGCAGCGGGTCGCGCAGGCCCGTGTACGGCCGCCCGCCCACCAGCGCGGTGCCCTCGTCGGCCGCGTCCAGGCCGAGGATCACCCGCATCGTGGTGGACTTACCCGCTCCGTTGGGGCCGACGAAGCCCGTGACCTGCCCCGGCTCCACGGTGAAGGACATCCCGTCCAACGCCATGGTCTGGCCGAACCGCTTACGCAGCCCGGCGACCTCAATGGTTGCTCGCATGGGTTCGGTTCTACGCAAGACGCCATAACGTGGGCCGAACCGAGGCTGTCATGTCGTTGTTAGGTGCGAAACAGCATGCTGGAGTCATGAGGAAACTGCGGGACGGCACCGTACGGCTGCGCTTCACCGCCCTGTACGGCGCCCTGTTCCTCCTGTCCGGCGTCGGACTGCTGGCCATCACCAACCTGGTGAGCCTGGGGACACGGGTCACCTCCCCCGTGGGGACGGCGCCGGTCGAGCGGCTCACGCCCGGCGCCGCCCAGGAGCTCATCGCCCGCCTCCAGAGTCAGCTGTCGGAGGTACAGGCGCTCCAATCACGCCGGCTCCTCATCGGCTCGGCGGTCGCGCTGGCCGTCATGGCCGTGGTGTCGATCGTGCTGGGCCGGATGGTCGCGGGCCGGGTGCTGCGCCCGTTGCGGACGATCACCGCGGCCACCCGGCGGATCTCCGCCGACAACCTGCACGAGCGGCTGGCCGTGCCGGGCCCGGCCGACGAGGTGAAGGATCTCGCCGACACCATCGACGACCTGCTGGAACGCTTGGAGGGCTCCTTCGCCGCGCGGCGCCGGTTCGTCGCCAACGCCTCCCACGAGCTGCGTACCCCGCTGGCGACCATGCGGGCGTCGCTGGACGTGGCCCTGGCCAAGCCGGAACCCGTACCCGCGCAGACGGTCGCGTTGTCCGAGCGGCTCCGCACCGAGCTCGACCGGGTCGACCGGCTTCTGGAAGGCTTCCTCGTGCTCGCCCGCACCCAGCACGGCGCCCTGGCCGACCGGGCGGAAGTCTCGCTCGGCCGTACGGTGTCCGCGGCCCTGGCCGCCCGAGCCGCCGACATCACCGCCAAGAACCTCACCGTCCACGACGGCGACGTCCACGACAGCGCGTGGACGCAGGGCAGCCGGACGCTCCTGGCCCGCCTGGCCGAGAACGTGATCGACAACGCGATCACCCACAACCACGACGGCGGCTGGATCCGCCTGGCCGCCACGGCCGACGGCGCGACCGCGCTGCTCGTCGTGGAGACGGGCGGGCCGGTCCTCGATCAGGAGCAGGTGGCGCGGCTGGCCCAGCCGTTCGAGCGGCTCGGCACCGACCGGACCGGCTCCGGCGACGGCTCCGGGCTCGGACTGTCGATCGTCGCGGCCATCGCCACCGCGCACGGCGGCGGCCTGGAGCTGCGGGCCCGGCCCGGCGGCGGCCTGCGGGTCACCGTCTCGCTGCCGCCGACGTCCGTGCGGGCGGAGGCCCGGCGTGAAGGTGCCGGTGCTGCGGCATCTGCCTGAGCTTGAGGCAGATCTTCACCCAGGGCCATGACCGCGCTCATGTCCGGCGACTGTTCGGCGACTGTTCGGCGACTGTTCGGCGACGCGCGGCAAACCGATGAATCATAGATCACTTGCCGCTGTCTTCGTTCCCCCGCCAGATCCGTGGGCGGCAATTCCCACGTAAGGACAACGACAAGAGCTCTCGGATCCGGGGACGCCGATGCCCTTGTGAACCAGAGTGCAGGGGCAAATCGGCATAACCACCGTTATTCCTCACACATGGCTCCACGCGGTGAATTTCTAATTTCTGATAGTCGTCATCTGATGACCAAAAGTGTGCCAGGTGCCCTCGGGAACGGTTTCCGAAATCTGATCACTGAGGAGAATGTGCTGAGAACGGCCCAGAGAGGGCGGGAAATGCAATGAAGGAGACAGCAGTGCTCAAAAGCCGTCTGGGCCTTCCCCTGATAGGCATCGCCAGCATCATGGCGACCGTGGCGGTGGCCCCGCCCGCACAGGCCGACACCTGTGCCGCGTCCACCACCTGCTCCACCACGGTGACCTTCACCGTGGCCGCCGAGGGCGGGCTGGAGATCACCGTACCCGACACGGCGAACCTCGGTAGCGGCAGCTCGGGAGGCCAGATCAGCGCGCAGCTCGGCTCGGTCACGGTGGCCGACCAGCGCGCCGCGCTCAGCGCCACCTGGGTGGCGTCCGTGGTCGCCGCGGCGGGAGCCTTCACCACGGGCGGCGGCACCGCCGCCGAGACCGTTCCCAACACGGCCGTGCTGTACTGGTCCGGCGCGGCGACCGCTACCACAGGGACCGGGACCTTCGTTCCCGGTCAGGTGAACGCGGCGGCCGCGCAGTCGCTGAGCTCCTCACGCACCGCCTTCAGCAAGACGACCGGCTCCGGCGACAACTCCGCCACCTGGAACCCGACCATCGTCATCAATGTCCCCGACCAAGCGGTGGCGGGCGTCTACACCGGCACGGTGAACCACTCCGTCGCCTAGCCCACATGCCCACTTCACTGTTGCCCCGGCTCGTCCCCGTGACGCTGCTCGCGTACGCGATGCTCAGCGCACCGGCGATCGCGGACTCGAGCCGGGACGCGGCGCGCCCCTCCGGCAAGGACAGCATCGGCATCCGGTTGCTGGAGATCCCCGCCAACCGGATGGACGACCCGCGCGCGCACGCCTTCATCGTCGACCACGTCAATCCCGGCACCACGTTCACCCGGCGCTTCGAGGTGTACAACATCTCGGACAAACCCCAGCACGTGCAGCTGTACACCGCCGGTGCCGGCATCAGCCACGGCCGCTTCACCTTCGAGCCCGAGCGCACGCCGAACGAACTGAGCTCCTGGATCAAGCTCAACCAGGCCGCCACCGACCTGCCTCCGCAGGGCAGGACGTCGGTGAAGGCCACCGTCGGCATTCCCGCATGGGCTCCCAAAGGCGAGCGGTACGCCGTCATCTGGGCACAGATCTCCTCGCCCGGCGCGGGGCAGCAGGAGGGCATCACCCTCGTCAACCGCGTAGGGCTGCGCGCCTACCTCGACGTCGGTCCGGGCGGTGAGCCACCCTCGGACTTCAAGATCGGCGAGATCCTGCCCCAGCGGACCGAGGACGGGCAGCCGAAGATCGTGGCCACCATCGCCAACACCGGCGAACGCGCCATCGACCTCCAAGGGAAGCTGTCGCTCACGGACGGGCCGAGTGCTCTGAGCGCGGGCCCCTTCCCGATCGAGCGGGGCACGACCCTGGCGCCCGGCCAGCAGGGGGATGTCTCCGTACATCTGGGACAGGATCTTCCCGACGGGCCGTGGAAGTTCAGCCTCACGCTCAGGAGCGGGCGGATCGACCGGACGGAGACCGGAACGCTCACCTTTCCGCGCAAGGCTGGGTCGTGGGGTCTGGCCGCCGCGTCGGACTCCCCGCTGGCGCTGATCCTCGTCCTCCCCGGCCTCGCGGCCCTCGCCGCCGGGACGGTCCTGATCATCGCCTTCCGCCGTCTGCGCGCCCGCCGTAAGAGCGCCGCCGGAGCCGATTCGAGCCGCTGAGCGGCGATCGGCTCCGGTACGGCCGGGGGCGGCTGGTCATCGGCTCAGGCGACCGAGTGGCTGATGGTGCCGGTGTAGGTACCGGCCACCGCCTGGGCGGGGACGTCGATCACGATGGTCGGGTTCCAGCTGGCGGAGTTGTCGCCGGCGCCGTTGATCTTGCTGAAGGCCGTGTACACCTCGTCGAGCACCTGCGCGTCGGCGGCGGCGGGCTGGCCGGGCACGAAGGTTCCGGCGCCGGTGGTGGCCGTCGCGGGTCCCGACCAGTAGCTGAGCGCGCTCAGCGGCACGGTCTCGGCGCTCGTACCGCCGCCGGTCGTCAGGGGCGTGCCGTAGACGCTCGCCGTCCAGGTGGCGTTCAGCGCGGCCCGCTGGTCCATGACCGTGACGACGTGGAGCTGCCCGCTGACCTGGTCGCCGGGCTGACCGCTGCCGAGGCTGACCGGCCCGTCGGGCACGCTGATCTCCAGCCCCTCGCCCGCGTTGACGGTGAACGTCACCGTTGTGGAGCAGGTGGTCGACTCCGCGCACGTATCCGCCTGGGCGGAGGTCGCCCAGGCCAGCGCCGTGGTGACCATCGCAGCGGCTGTGCCCGCCCGTATAGCATTAAATCGGCTCATTCCCATGGCCGACCCCCTATCGAATCCGCCCCGCCCCCAGGGCGCCAACATGTCGATCAAATCTTGCTCTGCACGAGACGTCCGGAAACGCCTTCTACAAGCAACTGGCGACTCCTTTGTCATGATCTATTGGCGCTTGGCGGTTACGCTTTACTCGCTCGATAAACAGAACCCGACGGCCCCACTTTCCGCCCGCTAAATGTCGTTATCGGCATTTCTTTAGCGATATGCCCTTTATCGGCATGCCTTTTATCAGTGCGCTTGAGAACGGTCGCCGGACCGCTCTGGGCAGCCGTCGCCCGGCAGGCAGTCCAGCCAAGCGACCAGGCGGGCACCTTGCCGCGTCATGACGTCGGGCTCGCGCAGGGCGTTGGCCAGCAGCGACATGCCCTGATAGGCGCCCACCAGGGTCAGGGCGAGCCCGTCGGGATCAGGCAGCCCGAGGTCGCGAAACTGCCGTTCGACCCAGTCCAGCAGCAGCCGGATGGCCTTGCCCGCCTCCACGTCCAGGCCGCCCTCGTCACGTTTGTCCAGCTCAACGGCCAGCGTTCCGGTCGGGCAACCGTAGCGGGCCGCGAGCTCGCGCTGGCTGACCCACGCCTCCACCAGGCCCTTGAGCCGCTCCAGCGGGCCGCCTAGGCTCTCCAGGTGTTCGGTGAGCATCCCCAGCTGCCGGACGTGCTCGCTGAGCGCCGCCGAGACCAGCTCGTCCTTGGTCTTGAAGTAGTAGTACACATTGCCCACGGGCACGTCGGCGGCGCGGGCGATGTCGGCGATGGTGGTGCGTTCCGCGCCCTGCTGGTGCACGACCCGGGCGGCGGCGATCATCAGCCGCTGCCGCTTGGCGGTCGCCGTCTTCACCCGGGAGCCTTTCGAGTCAGTCACCTAACTAACTATAGGCGCCCGGTCAACCGCCTGGTCCTGCGTCAGGCCCTGGGGCGGCGTAGTGCCACAGCCGAGGCGCCGCTCGTACGATCAGGGCGACGGTCGTCACGGTGAGCAGCCCGCCGACGCAGATCGTCACCCGCGGGCCGAACGCCGCCGCGGCGGTCCCGTGCAGCAGATTGGCCAGCTGGGGGCCACCGATGAGGACGACGGTGAGAGATCCCTGGATCCGGCCGCGCATGGCGTCGTCGGTGTACGCCTGGGAGATGGCGTTGCGGAAGGTGCTGAGCACGAAGTTCACCGCACCGCCGAGCAGGAGGGCCGTCAGCGCGAGCCAGAGCCGCGGCGCCAACCCGAGGACGACGACGGTCCCTCCCCAGGCAGCGGCGGCCGATGCCATCAGGGCACCGTGACGGCGGGCGCGCGTGAACGTCCCCGACATCAGCCCGGCCACGAAGACGCCGGCCGGATAGGCGGCGTAGAGCAGACCCAGCTCCACGCCTCCTCCCACGGGTCCGCCGTAGGTGCGCTGCGCCAGTTCCGGAAGAAGCGCTGACGGCATCCCGAAGACCATCGCGGCGAGGTCCACCGCCAGCACGGCCACGAGCACCCGGCTGCTGAGCAGGTAGCGGAACCCGGCGAACGTCTGCCCGAGAATCGACGACCGCCGCACTGTCGAAGCTTTTGAGCCGCCGTAGGGCTTGGCGGCGCCGTACAGCCCGCCCCCCGACACTGGGCGGGCCGGGTCGGGCAGGATCGGCGGCAACTTGACCACCGCGTATATGACGGCCGACAACGCGACGGCGTCGAACAGGTACAGCGTGCCGAGCCCCACCACCGGAATCAGCACACCCGCCAGGAGCGGCCCCACGACCGATCCGGTGTACCGGGCCAGCGAACTGAGACTGTTGGCCGCCGTCAGCAGCTCGGCGGGCACCAGGCGGGGCACCGCGGCGCCCATAGTCGCCATGATCGCCCCGAAGGCCAGCCCTTGGCACCCCGCCAGCACCAGCAGGACGGCGACGGAGCGATTTCCCAGGCCCGCCTGAGCCCACAAGGCCAGGTAGGTCAGCGCGAGCCCGCAGTGAGCCACCAGCAGCAGCAACCGCCGGTCAACGAGGTCGGCGAGAGTTCCGGCCCCCAGCGAAGCGACGACCAGAGCACCGAACGACACCACGGCCGCACCGCCGACGGCCGCGGACGAGCCGGTCATCGTGAACAGCTGCGTCGGCACCGTGACCACGCTGAACGAGCCACCGACCGCGCAGGCGGCCGCGGCGACCCACAGCCGCCGAAAGGCGGGGATCGCCAGGGGCCGCCGGTCGATCGTGTACGCGCCGAAGGAACGGACCACCGACGCGCCGCCATGGGAGTGAGGGGCCACGCCGGTCACAGCATCACCACATCGGCCACCACGCAGGCGACGTTGTCCGGTGCCCCAGCGGCGTACACCAGCCTGACCAGCTCGTCGAGAACCTGCTCCGGCCCCTCCATACTGCTCAGGACACCGTGCAGTGCCTCTGCCGAGACGACAGTGGACAGACCATCGGAGCACAACAGATAACGGTCGCCGGCGACAGCCGTATGCAGTGAAAGGTCCGGTTGCGCCCCTCCCTTGCCCATGAGCGCACGGGCCAGCAACGAGCGTTGCGGATGCGAGGCGGCCTCCTCCGGGCTGAGACGGCCCTCGTCGACCAGCTCCTGCACATAGGTGTGATCGTGGGTGATCTGGAAGATCTCACCGTCGCGCAGGAGATACGCCCGCGTGTCACCGATGTGCACCAGCGCCAGCTGGGAGCCCGACCACAGCATCGCGGTCAGCGTCGTGATCGCCTCACCGGACAATGTCGACTCGGCGATGCCCTGAAGGGCCCGATCGGCATGGGTCACCGCATCAGCCAGCGCGCCGAGCAGATCCCCGGCGGATACGGCCGCCAGCTCCAGCGGCTTGAGGGCCTCGATCGCCGCCGCGCTCGCCAGGTTCCCGCCCGGCCCGGCTCCGTCGGCCACCGCCAGGAGCCGGGTGCCGGCGTACACGGAGTCATCATTGCTCGTACGAACCAGCCCCGACTCCGACCGGGCCGCATAACGGATCCCGATCATCGCTTCCGCGTCCTCCACGGCGCTGCCCCTTCCCGACAGGTAGTCGACGAGGAAGGTGGCCAGCTGCTCGCGTACGGCGGTGGCGGCCATGACCTGCTCCCAATAGCCGGCGACCTGCTCGGCCGCCGCCTCCGGCTCCAGATCGCACACCTGACGGATGCCGGCCAAGGGCATCCCCAGCCGCCTTAACCACACGATCAACCGAGCCCGCTCCAACTGCGCCGGATCATAGAAGCGGTAACCCGACTCCCCGTCCACCGCGGCCGGGCGGAGCAGCCCGAGCTCGTCGTACAGCCGTAATGCCTTCGGCGACAACCGCGCGGCCCGAGCGAACGCCCCGATCGTCAGCAGCCCCATACCCCGCCCTCCTCGCGCCGGCCAAAGCGACCGGCACCACGATGCTGCCCCTTCACCCAAGGGGAAGGTCCACTCCGGGCGCCAAGACTCTCGCCCCCCAAGCCGACAGGCCAACCGGAACGCACCCAGGCCGTGCCGGACCGGCGGATGCCTTCGGCGGCCCGGCTCTGGCTGGTCGTTCAGCGGGTGAGCAGGTCTCGGAGGGTCTTGGCGATGTCAGCGGGCGCTTCCTCGGCCATGAAGTGGCCGCAGGTGACGGTTTCATGCCGCAGGTCGGGTGCCCACGCGCGCCACAGGGCGGCCGCGTCGAAGCCGAGGGCGGCGCCCCAGTCCTGCTGGAGGACCGTAACCGGCATCCGCAGCCGATTGCCGGCGTCCCGGTCGGCTTGGTCGTGGATGACGTCGATGCCGGCTGAGGCGCGGTAGTCCGCGACGATCGAGGGCACCGCGGCTCGGCAGGCGTCCAGGTAGGCGGTGCGGACATCGGCGGGGATCGCCTGCGGGTCGTTCGTCCAGATGTCGAGGAAGTGGCCGAAGAAGGCGTCCGGGCTCGCGGCGATCATCTGCTCGGGCAGGCCCGGCGGCTGGGCCATCAGGTAGAGGTGGAAGCCGACGGCGGCGCTGGTGCCGCGCATCACCTGCCACATGTCCAGGGTCGGCAGTACGTCCAGGACGGCCAGGTGGGTGATCACCTCAGGGTGATCGAGTGCGGCGCGGAAGGCGACCAGGGCGCCGCGGTCATGGCCGGCCAGCGCGAAACGCTCATGGCCCAGCGCGCGGGCCAGGGCGACGATGTCGGCGGCCATGGTGCGCTTGGCGTATACGGCGTGCTCGGTCTCAGCGGGATCGGTCTCAGCGTGCTCGGTCTCGATGGGACCAGTTCCGGTGTGGTCGGTCCCTGCCCGGTTGGTCCCGGTGTGGCCGGTCCCAGCGCGGTCCGCCCCAGCCCGGCCCGCCCCGGCCCGGTCGGTCTCGGTGGGCTTGTCGCTGGCGCCGTAACCGCGTAGGTCGGGGCAGATCACGGTGTGGTCGGCCGCGAGGTCGGCGGCGACGTGCCGCCACATCAGGTGGGTCTGCGGGAAGCCGTGCAGCAGCACGATGGGCGTGCCCGAGCCCGCGACGGCCGCGTTCAGGGACACGCCGTCGGCGACAGGCACGCGCTGGTAGTCGAAGCCGGCGATGGCAGGCGTCATGGTTCGGTCCTTTCCGATGAGGTGCCTCCAGCCTGCCGGGCGCGGATGAGCATCGGATGAGCGCGCTATAGCGTGAGGCCGGGGTGACGATGACGCGGAAGAGTGGGGTAGTGGTACGGAAGACGTTCGGGGCGCCGGGACCGGTGCCACGGAGGATGGCCGGGGTGCCAGGACCGGTGGAGCGGAAGACGTTCGGGGTGCCGGGACCGGTGGCACAGAGGATGTTCGGGGTGCTGGGGCCGGTGGTGGCCTGGGACGATGCCGGGGGCGCGGTCGCTCTGAAGGGGCCGCGGCACCGCGCGGTGCTGGCCCGGCTGATCGTCGCCCGCCGCCGCGTCGTCCCGGTCTCCCGCCTGGTCGAGGACCTGTGGATCGATCCCCCTCCAGGCGCGGTGGGCGCCGTACGTACCTTCGTGGCCGCCCTGCGCCGCGCGCTGGAGCCCGAGCGCCCGCCCCGCGCCGCAGCCCGGTTGCTGGTCACCGAGGGACCGGGGTACGCGCTGCGCGCGGAGCCGGACGCGGTGGACGCCTGGCGTTTCGAGCAGGCGGTGGCGGCGACGCTGCCGCCCGACGGCGTACTCAAGCGGCTGGAGGAGGCGCTGGGTTGGTGGCGCGGACCCGCCTACGCCGAGTTCGCGGAGGAGGGCTGGGCCAGGGCGGAGCGCTCCCGCCTGGCGGAGCTGCGGCTACAGGCGGTGGAACGTCAGGCCGAGGCACGCCTGACTCTGGGCCTCGCGGCTGAGGCCGTGCCGGATCTGGACGCGCACGTGGCCGAACATCCCTGGCGCGAGGACGCGTGGCGGCTGCTGGCCCTGGCGCTGTATCGCACCGGCCGCCAGGGCGACGCGCTCGCGGTGCTGCGCCGGGCGCGTACGCTCCTGGTCGAGCAGCTGGGAGTGGATCCTGGCCCCGGACTGCGCCGCCTGGAGACGGACATCCTCCACCAAGCCGGCCACCTCGACACGACCGAGACCACAGGCCGGGCGGGCGCGGAAACGACCCAGGCCACAGACCGGGAGCGGGCAGAGACGACCGAGATCACAGGCCGGGAGCGGGCAGAGACTACCGAGGCCACGGGTCGGGTGTGGGCGGCGACGGCCGCCGCCTATGACCGTACTGTGGCGTCCGGCTCGCGAGCGCGGCTGGAGTCGACGGTGGGCCTGCTGCGCAATCTGGCGGTGACCGGGGGCGGCGGTCTGGAGGAGGCCCGCCGCTACCGTGGTGCGGCCGTCGCGGCGGCGGAGGAGCTGGGCGACGCGGAGCTGACCGCACGCGTGATCGGCGCGTACGACGTACCGGCGATTTGGACCCGCTCGGACGACCCGGCACAGGCGGCTCGGATCGTGGCGGCAGCCGAACGCACCCTGACCGCGCTGCCACCCGGCACGCACCAGGCGGCGCGGGCGCGGCTCCTGGCCACGATCGCCCTGGAGTCGCGCGGCACCCGCGCGGCGCGCGGACCCCAGGCCGCCCGGCAGGCGGAGGAGATCGCCCGCCAATTGGACGATCCCGGGCTGCTGGCGTTCGCCCTCAATGGGGTGTTCATGCAGACCTTCCACCGGGCGGGGCTCGCGCCGCGCCGCGACGAGATCGGCGCCGAGCTGGTCGCCCTGTCCGCCCGGCATGGGCTGGTCACCTTCGAGGTGCTCGGCCACCTCATCCGCCTCCAGGCCCGCAGCGCGCTCGCGGACTTCCCCGGCGCCGACGGGCACGCGACCGCCGCCGAACTGCTGGCCCGGCGGCATGAATTGCCGCTGGTGGGGGTGTTTGTCCAGTGGTACCGGGCGCTGCGGCTCGCCGCGACCGGGCAGCCATTCGCCGCAGCTGGACCAGCATCGGTGCCGGAGGCGACCTCCGGACAAGGATCCTGGGCGGCCTCTGTGCAAGCGTCCTTGGTGGAGGCGGCATATCGGGACGCCGCCGCGCGGCTGGACGGCGCGGGCATGCCCGGACTGCGGTCCGGCATACTGCCGCTCGCGCTGCTGTGTCTGCGCCTCCAGTACGCACGGCCCGGCGAGCATCGGCCGCCGGACCTGGTCGACGAGCACGCCGACTGGGGACCCTACGAGCCATGGGCGCGCCCCTGGGTGTCGCTGGCCCAGGATCGCCGCCACGCGGCCGCGGCTGCGCTGCGTCTGACCCCGGACCCGCCCCGCGATCTGCTGTACGAGGCCCTGTGGTGCCTGACCGCGCGGGCGGCCATCGCCGTCGGTGACCGGGAGACGATGGAACGCGCCCACACCGAGCTCACTCCGGCGGCGGCGGAACTGGCCGGGGCGGGCAGCGGGCTGCTCACCCTGGGCCCGGTCGCCACACACCTCGACGACCTCGCCACCGCCCTGCGACGTCGTCCCTGACCTCGCTCCGCGCCTGATAGACGTACTCGCCGCCAACGCACCGCGCGCGATAAACGGCCTCGCCGCTATCGCGCCACACGATCGATGTCCTCACCGACCTCGCATCGGAAGGTAGACGCGCAAGCAGCCGACCACCGCCGTCGAGGTCGCGAGGCGAGTCACAGCTCGGCGAGACGGCGGCCGAGGAAGCGACGCTCGGCCTCGGTGGTGGCGAGGTCGAGTGCTCTGAGGTACGCCGCCCGCGCCGCCACGGTGTCTCCAAGACGCCGCAGGAGTTCGGCCCGGGTGGAGTGGAAGTAGCGGTAGTCGTCAAGGTGGAGCGCGTCGACGATCGCCAGCGCCGCCCGCGGCCCCTCGACCTCGGCGATCGCCACGGCCCGGTTGAGCTCGACGACCGCCGAGCCCGTCAGTTGCCGCAGGCGGTCATAGAGCGCGGCGACGGCCGGCCAGTCGATGCGTTCCTCGGTCTGCAGCTCGGCGATGGCGGCCTGCACCGTATAGGCGCCGGAAGCACCCGACCTGACGGCGCGGTCGAGCAGTGCCCGCCCTTCCTCGAGCTGGGCGGTGTTCCACAGGGTGCGATCCTGGTCGTGGAGCAGGATCATCTCGCCGTCGCGAACACGGGCCGCGCGACGCGAGTCGTGCAGCAGCATCAGGGCCAGCAGCGCCGCCGCCTCGGGCTCGTCGGGCATGAGGTCGAGGAGGGTGCGGCCCAGCCGGATCGCCTCCGCCGCGAGGTCGGCCCGGCCGTCGCCGTACCCCTGGTTGAAGACCAGGTAGAGCACCGCGAGGACCGCGCTCAGGCGGGAGGGCAGCAGGCGTTCGTGCGGAACCGCGAAGGGGATCGCGGCCGCCCGGATCTTGTTGCGCGCCCGGGAGAGCCGGCGCTTCATCGTCTCGTCGTTCACCAGGAACGCACGGGCGATCTCCGGCGTCGACAGGCCGCCGAGCGCGCGCAGTGTGAGCGCGACCTGGGCCTCGGTCGCCAGGGCGGGGTGACAGCACATGAAGAAGAGTTCGAGGCGTTCGTCGGGGATCGTCGTTCCGTCCATCGTGACCTCCTCCGGCATGGGGTGGTCCAGCAGCCGGGTCTTCTCCGCCCGGGTACGGTCGCGGCGAAGGCGGTCGATCGCCCGGTTGCGGCCGGTCACCACGAGCCAGGCCCCCGGATTGTCCGGGAGCCCGTCGCGGGCCCAGCGCTCAGCGGCGATGACGAACGCCTCCTGTGCGGCCTCCTCGGCGAGGTCGACGTCGCCGAGGAAGCTCACCAAGGCCGCGAACACGCGTGCCCACTGGTCGCGGAAGACCTCCTCGAGCACGGCCTACCGCTCCGCCAGCGGCCGTACTTCGACCGAGCCGCCGAAGCGGGCGGCCGGGATCCGGGCGGCGAGCTCCAGCGCGGAGTCGAGATCGTCGGCCTCGACGATGTAGAAGCCGCCGAAGATCTCCTTGGTGTCGGCGAACGGCCCGTCGGTCAGCAGCGGCTCGCCGTTCTGGACGCGGACGGTGGTCGCGGTGTCGGCCGGCTGCAGCCGCTCGCCCCCGAGCATGCGCTCGTCCTTCATGAGGGTGATGTACTCGGCGCTGATGGCGGCGCGCTGGCCCTCGCTCAGGCCGTCGTACGCCCCGGGGCGTTCGTTGATCAGCAGGGCGTATCTCACCGGTGATCCCCATTCGCGGAAGTACGGTCGTAGACGAGACGGACGGCTTGGCCGACCTTTTCGGCGGACGCGAGGTCCAAACCGAGGGGCTGGTCGAACAGGCGCCGGCCCGCGCCGAGCACTATCGGGAAGACCAGCAGCCGGTATTGATCGATCAGGTCGTGGGTCCGCAGCGCATCGACGATGCTAGCGCTGCCGGCGACCACGACATCCTGGCTCTGCCGGCGCTTGGCCACCTCGTCGGCCAGGTCCCCCCGCAGCAGGGTGGAGTTGCGCCATCCCTCGACGTGGTCCAGCGAGCGTGAGGCGACGAGTTTGGGGATGGCGTTCATCTTCTGGGAGAACTCGTCCTCCCTGGGCGCCCAGATGCGCGAGAACAGCTGCCAGGTGACCCGGCCCAGCAGCATGACTCCGGTGTCCAGCACCTCCCCCAGCTCGAACTTGTCGCCGGCCACGCTTTCGGGCCCGTAGCGGAACGCCCACCCTCCCTGCGCCGAGCCGGCCGACCCGTCCGGGTCCTCCATGACCCCGTCGAGGGAGACGAACTGGATGACGATCACCTTGTTCATGACCTTGAACCTCCTCGTAACCGGTTTGTCGGGCATAGGACGAACAGGCCAAGCTTCAGGGGACAGGTGGAAATGTGATCCCGGTCACAGTCGAATACCGGTGGATCGGGGTCGGGCGGGGCCGGCGCCGAAGGCGTCCGCGCACAATTGGGCGAACCACCCCACCCCCGGCAACAGGAGCACCCAGCCGAGCAGCGCCCACCCCAGGTGGAGGTGCTGGGCCGCGTGGGCGAAGGCCGCCACTCCCTGGGCACGCAGCCCGTCTGCACGTTCGTAGGTCATCCGCCGCAAACCCCCCGGATGCCTCTCCGCAGGCAGGATCCGCAGCGAGACGGGCCGACGGCGGACGAACCACCGGCCGACCGCGTCACACCGCTCGCAGGTCGCGGCCACGTGAAGATCGGCGGGCGGCAGGCCGGGATAGGGGCGGATGCGGGGCAGCCAGGCGCGTACCTGATCACGGTAGTCCGTCCACTCCCGGCCGTACCGCGACAGAAGCTGGGTCCCCTCGTGCCAGGCGGCCAGCCCCGCGCCGTAGGCGACGCAGCTCACCGCGGCGGCGGCGAACCGCAGGTCGAGCACCGCGAGCAGCAGGTAGGCGCCCGCCATGGAGGACTGCATGGGATTGCGCAGATAGGCGTACGGACCGCTCGTGACGAGGCGTTTGGGCGGATCGTACGGCACCGGCGTCCCTCCCCCGGCGACGGCGAACTCGCGGACGGCGGCCAGCCCGAACAGCAGCGGCACGGCCACGACCTGCGCCAGCAGCCCGATCACCCACTCGGGCTGCCGCCATACGCCGGTCAGCGCGACGGGCACGCCGAGCATGAGCCCGCCCACGAGGCCCACCTGGAACGACACGCGCCAGGTGAGCCGCCGGTCCGCGGCGGTCCAGCGGGCCAGCAGCAGGCCGGGCAGCAGGCAGAACGCGATCGCGGCGGCCTCCCCGTACAGCCACCCTTGACCCAGCGCCACCACCGGCTCGGCCAGCGGCATCACCCCCAGATCCAGCCAGGCGAACCCCGCCAGGACCAGCGGCAGCGGGTACGCCCGCGCCACGCACGCGGGCAGCGCGCCCCACAGCAACGCCCAGCCCAGCAGAAGGTCGACGGGGACGCCCGCCACCACGGCGCCCTCGGCGGCGAAGCGCCACCAGCCCGCGTACGCGGCGACGGTGTTCACGACCGCGAGGGCTACCAGGTTCCAGGCCGTGGCCAGGATGATCGCGGCGAGGTCCCGCTCCCCCAGCCGCCGTACGGCCGCCGCGATCCAGACGGCGGCCACCGGGACGAAGAGCGCGACGCCCCGGATGAGCGCGGGATCACTCATCCGGCGAACGTCTTGACCAGGTAGCCGGCCGCCTCGGACAGCGCGTAGCTCTGCAGCGGGCCGAAGTACCAGCCCGGATCGAAGGTACGGCGGTATGCCAAGGTCACCGTCAGACGGCCGCTTCGCCAGTCGAACGTTGCCCGGCGCAGGTCCAGCCAGCGGGCGAGCGTGGTGTCCGCCACCACGGCGAACACCACCCGCCCCGGCAGGCGCTCGCTCACCCGCAGGGTCATGGACCGGGGCTCCAAGGGCGCGCCGATGCCCAGCGAACGGCGCGGCGTGAAGATGATCTTGCGGGTGTCGCCGACGGCCAGGCCGGTGCCTTCGGCCCGTAACGGCCGGGGGAAGCCGAGCGACAGGAACCGCGACTCCACGGGCCCGAACCGGGGTTCGGCGGCCAGCGCCCGCTCGACATTCGCCGCCGCCTGTTCGGCATTCGCCGCCGTCGCCCCGGCGGTGACGCTCACCTCGTTGTCCCGGGGCAGCGAGACCGCCGTGCCCTCCAGCGTGGCGGCGACGAGAAGCGGCGCGAGCAGGAGGTTCATCCGGCTCTTGCCCCGGTGGCGCCGGACTTCGTCGACGAGCAATGCGACGAGCAGGCCGACCAGGTAGAACAGCGGCGCGGCCATGAGCAGGCAGACGATCCCCTCCCCGAGCAGCGGACCGGCCAGCGCCAGGGCCACGGTGATGGACGCCATGATCATGCCGATGGTGCCGCGCGGCCGGGCGGTGAGGGCGACGGTGACGGCGATCACCGCCGGGATGCCGACGTAGAACAGCGCCGTCTGCTCCAGATGCCCCTCGTGCAGGACCCTGTCGAGCAACATCGCCGCGAACAGCGCGACCAGCACCCCGGCCAGCGTCCACCGCGCCCTCACCTGCGGCTGGCGTTCAGGCTCCATCCGCCCCCCTTAACCAGTAGATTTAATCAGGCGATTAAACTGTACGATGAGGACGCGGGATTCTGTCAATGGGGGTGCGGGTGGCCGAGAAGCAACAGCAGGGTGCGGAGACCCGAGACCGGCTCATCGACGCCGCGGCCGAGACGATCCGGAGCCAGGGATACGCCGGCACCAGCGCGCGAGCCATCGCCAAGGCGGCGGAGGTCAACTCGGCGCTGGTCTTCTACCATTTCGGCGGCGTCGACGCGCTGCTGCTCGCCGCGCTGGACCGCTCGTCAGAACAACGCATGGCCACCTACCGGCAGGCCGTGGAGCAGGCCAAGAACCTCGAGGAACTCGTCGAGACCGCGAGCGCCATCTACCGGGCCGACCTCGAAGGCGGCCACATCACACTGTTCTCCGAAATGGTCGGCGCGAGCATCGCCCGGCCCGAACTCCGCGCGGAGATCACCGCGCGCTCCGAGCCCTGGATCGACTTCATCGAGCAAGCCCTGGAGCGGGTCATCGGCGGGTCGCCCCTGGCCAGACTGCTGCCGCCGCGTGATCTCGCGTACGCGGCGATCACGTTCTACCTGGGCGTCAACCTCTTCACCCACCTCGACGCCGACCGCACCCGCACCGAGGCCATGTTCAACCTCGCCGAACGGGTCGCGCCCCGCGCGCGGCTGCTCACCATGCGCCTGCCCGGCCGTCGTGGCAGTGACAAGCCCAAAAAATAGCTCACGTCGAGATGGGCAAGGTGAGGGTCATGGTGAGCCCTCCCCCGGGGGTCTCCTCGGGTACGAGGGTGCCGCCCATGGCCTCGGTCAGCCCTCGGGAGAGCGCGAGACCGAGGCCGACACCGGAGTGATTGTCGCGGTCGCCGAGCCGCTGGAACGGCAGGAACACCCGCTCGTGCGCCTCCGCCGGGAGGCCGGGGCCGCGGTCGACGACGCGGATCTCCACGTGCTCGCCGTACGAGCTCGCGGTGATCACCACCTGCTGATCCGATGGGCTGTGGCGGACGGCGTTGGACATGAGGTTGACCAGCACGCGTTCCAGCAGTACCGGATCGGCGACCACCTCGGGCAGGTCGATCGAGATGTCGCCGTCGACGCGGTCGTGCAGCGGCCCGAGATCGTCGACCGCGCGCGGCACGACCTCTTCGAGCGCCACCGGTTGCAGGGTGAGGCCGAGCACGCCGGCCTGCAGGCGGCTCATGTCCAGCAGGTTCACCACCAGGGCGTCGAGCTTGGCCAGCGACTCGTCTGCAGTGGCGAGCAGTTCGGCGCGGTCGGCTTCGGACCAGGCGATCTCGGTGTTGCGCAGGCTCTCGACGGCCGCCTTGGCCGAGGCGAGCGGGGTGCGCAGGTCGTGACTGACGGCGGCGAGCAGGGCGGTACGCATCTTGTCGGCCTCGGCCAGCGGCCTGGCCCGCGCCGCCGCCTCCTCCAGCCGCTGCTGCCGCAGCGCGACGGCCGTCTCGGCGGCGAACGCCTCGACCACGCCGCGGTCGGCGGCGTCGAGCAGCCGGCCGCGCATGGTCAGGACCAGGGCCTCGTCGATGACCACATCGGTGTCGGCGTCCGACGGGCTGGCGCACGGCGTCCCGCCGGAGGTGGCGACGATGCGCCAGGCCGCCGGCCGGAATCGGTCGTCGGGCCCCGGCTCACGCAGCGTGTCGTCCAGACCCGGCTCACGTAGCGTGTCATCCGAACCCGGCTCGCCGACGTGCTCCAGCAGCGTGACCGATGTCAACCCGAACGTCTCACGTAGCCTGGCCAGCAGCGACGGCACGGCGGCCTCTCCCCGCAGGACGTGCCCGGCCAGCGTGGCGAGCACCTCGGCGTCCGCCCGGGCGCGGGCCGCCTCTCTGGTACGGCGGGCCGCGAGGTCCACGATCGTGCTGACCGCGACCGCCACCAGCACGAAGACGACCAGCGCGAAGAAGTTCTCCGGGTCGGCGATCGTGAACGCGCCGAGCGGCGGCGTGAAGAACCAGTTCAGCAGCAGCGATCCGCCGACGGCCGCCGTGACGGCCGGCCACATGCCGCCGACCAGCGCGGCACCGACGGTCATGACCAGGAAGAACAGGATCTCGCTCGGCAGGCTCAGATCCTCACGGAACACGCTCAGGATCGCCGACAACACCGGCATCCCGGCCACCGCCATGGCCCACCCGCTCAGCCGCCGCTCGCGGGTGAGCGCGGCCCGCGAGCGGGCCGGGCGGCGGCCCTTCCTGGCCTCCTCGTGGGTGATCATGTGGACGTCAATCGAGCCGGACCGTGCCGTCGTCTCCATCCCCACGCCCCGCGACAGGATCTGCGCGAACCGGCCCCGCCGCGACGCGCCGAGCACGAGCTGGGTGGCGTTGACCCCCCGGGCGAACTCCAGCAGCGCGCCAGGGATGTCGTCGCCGACGACCTGGTGGTAGCTGCCGCCCATGCTCTCCACCAGCGACCTCTGACGGGCCAGGTGGGCCGGGTCGCCGCCGGCCAGGCCGTCGGAGCTCGTCACGTGGACGGCCAGCAGGTCGGCTCCCGTGGTGCGGGCGGCGATGCGGGCCGCCCGCCGTACCAGCGCGTCGCCTTCGGGGCCGCCCGTCAGCGCGACCACCACGCGTTCGCGCGCCTCCCAGGTGGTGGCGATGCCGTGGTCGGCGCGGTAGCGGTCGAGCTGGTCGTCCACCCTGCCCGCCACCCAGAGCAGGGCCAGCTCGCGCAGCGCGGTCAGGTTGCCCACTCTGAAGTAGTTGGACATGGCGGCGTTGACCTTCTCCGGGCCGTAGACGTTGCCGTGGGCCATGCGCCGGCGCAGCGCCTCGGGCGACATGTCGACCAGCTCGACCTGGTCGGCCCGCCGTACCACCTCGTCCGGCACGGTCTCGCGCTGCGGGACGCCGGTGATCTGCTGGACGACGTCGTTGAGCGACTCCAGGTGCTGGATGTTGACCGTGGAGATGACGTCGATGCCCGCGTCCAGGATGTCGTCGATGTCCTGCCAGCGCTTGGCGTTGCGCGAGCCGGGCACGTTGGTGTGGGCCAGCTCGTCGATCAGCGCCACCTTCGGCGCGCGGTCGATGACCGCCGCCACGTCCAGCTCGGTGAAGGTGGCGCCCCGGTAGACGAGCGTCCTGCGCGGGACCATCTCCAGGCCGTCGAGCAGGGCGGCGGTACGGGGGCGGTCGTGGGTTTCGACGAGGCCCACGACCACGTCCCTGCCGCGTTCCAGCGCCCGGCGGCCCTCGCACAGCATCGCGTACGTCTTGCCGACCCCGGGGGCCGCCCCGAGATAGACCCGCAGGTGTCCCCGGCTCATGGCCCGTCGAGCGCCAGATTGAGCTCCAGGACGTTCACCGCGGGCTCGCCCATGAAGCCGAGCGCCCGGCCGGTGGTGTGCTCCTCGATGAGCCGCTCGACCTCGGCCTGGGCCATCCCGCGCGCCCTGGCCACGCGCGGCGCCTGGAGCTGGGCGTAGGCGGGCGAGATGTGCGGATCGAGCCCGGAGCCGCTGGCCGTCACCGCGTCCGCGGGCACCCGCACCGCGCCCGCGCCACCGCGGATCGGTACGGTCCGGCCCGCCGCGTAGTCCGCACCCGGTGTCGCGCACTCCACCTTGACCCCCTGGTAAGAGGCCACGAAGGGGACAGCCGGGCAGACCTGGTTGACGCTGACGGCCCGGCCGGGGAAGACCTTCAGCACCGCGCCTACCCCGTCCGGCGTGCAGTACGGCCGGGCCCCGCTGACGCCCTCCAGCTCCCCGATCGCCTTGGAGCGGGCGCAGACCTGGGTGAGCAGCGACTGCCTGCCCTTCTGCGAGCCGTTGGGCGGGACGTCCACGATGTCCTCAGGACCCAGGTTGCTCGCGCTCGTCGAGGTCGGGTCGTAGCCGTCGCCGGCCGCCGACGGGCGGGACTGGAAGTACTTCCCGACCGGCTTGCCGTCCGGGCCGGTGAAGCTCTGGCCGATGAGCGCGCTGCCGACGATCCGGCCGTCCCGCTCGATCATCGAGCCGTTGGCCTGGCCGTTGAACAGCGTCTGGGCCACTCCGGCGGCCACCAGCGGATAGAGGACGCCGGTCACCAGGGTCAGCACGAGCAGCGCGCGCAGCGCCGCCACATGCCGTCGGATCCAGCTGGGCAGTCGTTCCATTTACGCCATCCCCGGGAGGAACTGGATGAACAGGTCGATGATCTTGATGCCGACGAACGGCGCGACGATGCCGCCCAGGCCGTACCGGTAGAGGTTGCGGGACAGCAGCTTGGCCGCGCTGGACGGCTTGTACCGCACGCCGCGCAGCGACAGCGGGATCAGCGCGATGATCACCAGGGCGTTGAAGACGACCGCCGACAGGATGGCCGACTGCGGGCTGGCCAGGCGCATGATGTTCAGCGCGTCCAGGCCCGGGTAGACCGCCGCGAACATCGCGGGGATGATCGCGAAATACTTGGCGACGTCGTTGGCGATCGAGAACGTCGTCAGCGCGCCTCGCGTGATGAGCAGCTGCTTGCCGATCTCCACGATCTCGATGAGTTTGGTGGGGTTGGAGTCGAGATCGACCATGTTGCCGGCCTCCTTGGCGGCGGACGTGCCGGTGTTCATGGCCACGCCGACGTCGGCCTGGGCGAGCGCGGGGGCGTCGTTGGTGCCGTCCCCGGTCATCGCGACCAGGCGGCCGCCCTCCTGCTCCTTCCTGATCAGCGCCAGCTTGTCCTCGGGGGTGGCCTCGGCCAGGAAGTCGTCCACCCCGGCCTCGTCGGCGATGGCCTTGGCGGTCAGCGGGTTGTCACCGGTGATCATCACGGTCCGGATGCCCATCAGCCGCATCTCGTCGAAGCGCTCCCGCATGCCCTGCTTGACCACGTCCTTGAGCCGGATCACCCCGAGCACCCGGCCCTTCTCGGCGACGACCAGCGGGGTGCCGCCGGAGCCGGAGATGCCGTCCACGATGTGGCCGATCCCCTCGGTGGGGTGGCCGCCGTGGTCGCGTACCCACTTCATCACCGCGGTCGCGGCGCCCTTGCGGACCTCGCGCCCGCCCAGGTTCACCCCGGACATGCGGGTCTGGGCGGTGAAATGCACCCATTCGGCGCCGTGGATCTCCCGCTCGCGCAGGCCGTACCGCTGCTTGGCGAACACCACGATCGAGCGGCCCTCGGGCGTCTCGTCGGCCAGGCTGGACAGCTGCGCCGCCTCGGCGAGCTCCTGTTCGGTGACGCCCGCGACCGGGACGAACTCCGACGCCTGCCGGTTGCCCAGCGTGATCGTGCCCGTCTTGTCCAGCAGCAGCGTGGAGACGTCGCCGGCGGCCTCGACCGCGCGCCCGCTCATGGCCAGGACGTTGCGCTGGACGAGGCGGTCCATCCCGGCGATGCCGATCGCCGACAGCAGCGCGCCGATCGTGGTGGGGATGAGGCAGACGATCAGCGAGACCAGCACGATCCCCGACACGCCGTCCTTGGTGAGCGCGATCGAGTCGGGCACCCCCGGGTTGATCGACATGGAGTAGATCGCCAGCGGCTGCATGGTGGCGGTGGCGACCAGGAAGATGATCGTCAGGGCGGCCAGCAGGATGTTGAGCGCGATCTCGTTCGGCGTCTTCTGCCGGTTCGCGCCCTCGACCAGGGCGATCATACGGTCGATGAAGCTCTCGCCGGGCTTCTGGGTGATCTGGACGATGATCCGGTCCGACAGCACCTTGGTGCCGCCCGTGACCGCCGACCGGTCGCCGCCCGACTCGCGGATGACCGGCGCGGACTCGCCGGTGATGGCCGACTCGTCCACCGAGGCGATGCCCTCGACCACGTCGCCGTCGCCCGGGATGATCTCCCCGGCCTCGACGACCACGAAGTCGCCCTGCCTCAGCTCGGGCGCGCCGACCGGCTCCCATTCGGCCGACGTACGGCTCTTCAGCCGTCTGGCCCGGGTGTCGGTCTTGGCCTTGCGCAGCGTGGCGGCCTGCGCCTTGCCCCGGCCCTCGGCCACCGCCTCGGCCAGGTTCGCGAAGAGCACCGTCAGCCAGAGCCACACCACGATGGCCCAGGCGAACAGCGACGGCCGCAGGACCGCGAGAACCGTGGTGAAGGCCGCGCCGACCTCCACGATGAACATGACCGGATTGCGCCACAGGGTGGCCGGGTTCAGCTTCTTCAGCGCGTCCGGCAGCGAGCGGACCATCTGCCGCGGATCGAGCAGACCGCCGCCGGGCCGACCGTTCTTGCGCGCTTCGGGGGTACGGCCCGGCGCGTCCAGCACTGGGGCAGGCATCTACGAGAGTCCTTCCGCGAGCGGCCCGAGCGCGAGCGCCGGGAGGAAAGTCAGGGCCACCAGGATGATCGTCACGCCGACGACCATGCCGACGAACTGCGGCCGGTCGGTGGGCAGCGTCCCCGCCGAGGCCGGCACCGGCGCCTGCCCGGCCAGCGACCCGGCCAGCGCCAGGACCAGCACGATGGGCAGGAAGCGGCCGAAGGCCATGCACAGGCCGAGCGTGGTGTTGAAGAACGGCGTGTTCACGCTGACCCCCGCGAACGCCGAGCCGTTGTTGTTCGACGCGCTGGTGTAGGCGTAGAGGATCTCCGACAGCCCGTGCGGCCCGCCGTTCAGCATCGCCGCGCGGCCGTCCTCCGTGGCCATCGCCACGGCCGTGCCCGCGAGCACCAGCACCGGGGTGACCAGGAAGTACATCGAGGCCAGCTTGATCTCCCTGGCGCCGATCTTCTTGCCCAGGTATTCGGGCGTGCGGCCGACCATCAGCCCGGCCACGAACACGGTGAGCACGGCCAGGATGAGGATTCCGTACAGGCCCGCGCCCACGCCGCCCGGCGCCACCTCGCCGAGCAGCATGTTGAAGATCAGCATGCCGCCGCCGATGGCCGTGTAGGAGTCGTGGAAGGAGTCGATCGAGCCCGTCGAGGTCAGCGTCGTGGCCGTGGCGAACACGCCGGAGTTCGACACGCCGAACCTGGCCTCCCTGCCCTCCATGGCCTGACCGATCGCCTGCGGCACCGTGCCGCTCGCCGACAGCTCGGCCACGTTGGTCACGACGAGGCTGACGATCGCGATGATCGCCATGACCGAGACGATCGTGTACCCCTGCCGGTTATTGCCGACCATGCGGCCGAAGGTGCGCGGCAGGCTGAACGCGATCACCAGGAGCAGGAAGATGGTCAGCCAGTTGGTCCAGCTCGTCGGGTTCTCGAACGGGTGGGCCGAGTTGACGTTGAAGATGCCGCCGCCGTTGGTGCCCAGGTTCTTGATGGCCTCCTGGGTGGCCGCGGCCGCCGGGGTGAACGTCTGCTCGCCGCCGGTCAGCGTGGTCCAGGTGAAGTGGCCGCCGAACGTCTGGATGGCGCCTCCGGCGACCAGCACCAGCGCCGCGGCGAACGCGATGGGCAGCAGGATGCGTACCGTGCCGCGTACCAGGTCGACCCAGAAGTTGCCCAGCGTCTCACTCTTCGCGCGGGCGAACCCGCGCACCAGCGCGACGGCCACCGCCATGCCGACGGCGGCGGACACGAAGTTCTGTACGGCCAGTCCGGCGGTCTGCACCAGGTGGCCCATGGTGGCCTCACCCGAGTACGCCTGCCAGTTGGTGTTGGTGGCGAAGCTGACGGCGGTGTTCCAGGCGAGGGCCGGTTCGACCGGCTTCATGCCCAGGCTCAGGAACAGGTGGTCCTGCAGGCGCTGCAGGCCGTACAGGAACAGGATCGAGACCACCGAGAAGGCCAGCACGGCGCGCGCGTAGATCCCCCAGCGCTGCTCGGCATCGGGCTGGACACCGAGCAGCCGGTAGATCACTCGCTCGACCGCGCTGTGCCGGGTCCCGGTGTAGACCCGGTACATGTAGTCGCCCAGCGGCCGGTAACAGACGGCCAGGGCGAGCACGAGGGAGGCGATGAACAGCGGAGCGGCCATCAGAATCGCTCCGGGAACAGCAGGGCCGCGACCATGAAGACCACCAGGCCGGCGACCACGACGAGACCGGCGGCGTTGACCGCGTTCACAGGCGCTCCACCGCCTTGACGACGAACCCGATGATCACGAAGACCGCGATCGACAGGGCGACGAAGATGACGTCGGCCATCCCACTCCTCAAATCCGGAACTGCTCTCGACCATCAGGACAGATGGTCACCAGGCCAGCGAATCCCGAGATTCGGGCGATTCTTCGTTTCTTGACGCCTTCCATACGCGCCGGAGCCCGGCGTTGACGAGATTCCTACGCCTGCGCCCAGTCGGGTCAGTCCGGCAGTCTCATCTCCAGTCCGTAGCGCAGCCCGACCTGCGTCACGGCCTTGAGGCTCGGCAGCGGATGGTCCGCCGGTGGGGCCTGCCGGGTCGGCGCCAGCTCCCCGATCTCGGTGAAGAACCCTTCGATGCCGCCGGGTGCGTAGGCCACGAGAATGCGCGCGTCCGTAAGGGGTTCGAAGCGCTCCCACGTCCTGTCGGGGATGTAGAAGAACGAACCCGGGCCGCCTTCCACCACCTCGTCGTCGATGTAGAGGCGGACCGTCCCCTCCAGGATGTAGAGCATCTCCGTTCCCGGATGCGTGTGCGGCGGGGGGCCCATTCCGGCCGGGACGGTCATCTCTATGACCGTCACGCCGCCACCCGTCTCGTCGCTCGCGGCCTTGACCTCGTAGAGACCGCCGAGCACCCAGAACGCGTCGCCTTCCCCAGGCTTGCGCGCGATCACATTGTCCGCCATGTCGTCCCCCTCCGCTCCGTAATCACCACCTGACCAGGAGTGATCCGGACAGGTCAATCGAACCCCGGACAAGAGTCTCCAGAAGCAGGTAAACAAGACCGCCAGCCCACGTCTCCTGGGGCCGTGGGGGGACGGATCAGCGGGTCTCCTGTGGCCCTGGGGGGACGAATCTCTTCAGCGCCTCCTTGCCGACCCGCACCGCCGCGTTCCCGCGTTCGAGCAGGTCGTCCTGGTACTCCCCCAGCGCCGAGATCAGGTCCCGCTCGCCTCGGTGGACCTCGGCCAGCCGGGCGCTCAGCCGTACGGCGTCCTGCATGGCGGTGTTCGCGCCGTTCCCGCCGCTGGCCAGTGTCAGGTGCGCGGAGTCACCGAGCAGCGTGACCCGGCCCACCGGCCAGGGCGGCATCGGCCGGTCATAGATCTTGGACCGGCCGACGGCGCTCATGTCGGCGGAGCGCACCAGATCCCGCAGGTCGGGATGCCAGCCCTCGAGGAGCTCCAGCACCAGCTCGCGCGCGTCCTCCCCGGCGGACCCCGGATCGGTGGCCGCCGGGTGCTCCGGCGGCACCAGCAGCACCCACCGTACGTAGCTGTCCCGGTGCGGCATCTCCAGCCCGGGGACGAGCTCGGCGGCGGCAGCGGACGGCTCCCTGTCGAACTGCATCCGGCCCAGCATCAGCGTGATTCCGGGACCCTTCACCATGGTGCCGCGCCCCGGCACCAGCCGCAGGAAGCGGTCGGTGATCGTGGTGCGTCCCATCGCGCCGCACAGGTCCGCGTCGACCAGGCCGACCTCGGGCACCAGGTGGCGCCGCACCACGGAGTTGCCGCCGTCGGCGCCGACCAGCACCGCGCCCGTGGCCTCCGTACCGTCGGCGAAACGCGCGGTCACACTCCCGCCCGCCCTCTCCGCGACACCCGTCAGCCGCTTACCGTGCGTGACCCGGTCGCCCAGGTCGCCGAGCAGGATCCGCCGCAATACCTGCCGGTCCACCGCCCTGCTCCCCTCCACCGGCCCCTCCAGGTCGCGGCTGAGGACCGTTAACTGCTCGTCGAACAGCAGCCCCGGCCCGGTCAGGCCCCCGCTGGTGGCCTCGACCAGCTCGTACAGCCGCTGCGGCAGGCTTGCCCGTAGCGCGGTCAGCCCCGGCTCCGCCAGCCCGATCCGGTACCCCTGAAACCGCTCGCCGCTGCCGTCATCCGCCTCGTACACGCGCACGTCGAGGCCCGCTCGGACGAGCGCGTGGGCGAGCGTCAGCCCGCCGAGCCCCGCCCCGATCACCAGCACGCGTCCCACGCCCTGCTCGGTCATGACACCCTCCGTCTCCGACGCCGTTCCGACGTGAACGACGTTCACGTGTACATTGTTCACGTACGGAGAGCCGCATTGTCAACCACGTCTTGGAGGATTCGATGAGTGAGCGACGCGCCCAGGTGCTTCAGGCGGCGATCGAGCTGCTCGACGAGGTCGGCCTGGACGGTCTCACCATGCGGCTCCTGGCGAGCCGGCTCGGCGTGCGGGCAGGCGCGCTGTACCGGCATTACCCGAGTAAGCAGGCCCTGCTGGACGCCATGGTCGCGCACCTGGTCGTCCCGCCGGGCGAGGCCGTGCCGCCGCTCGACGGCCCCTGGGACGAGCGGCTGCGCCTCCTCGCGATCGGTACGCGGGAGCTCATGCTGGCCCACCGCGACGGGGCGCGCCTCATGTCCACCTTCCAGAACCCGGGCAGCGAGGCCGTCGCCTTCTACCACGACCTCATCGCCACCCTGACCGCCGCGGGCGTCCCCGCCGACACGGCCGCCGCGGCCGTGGACACCGTCATGGCCTACGTCAACGGCTACACGACCGAGGAACAGGCCCGCTCGATCGCCACCCAGCCCAGAGACTTCCGCGACCGCACCTTCCGCGCCGGCCTCGAACTGATCATCGCCGGAACCAAGGCATCCCTGCCCTGAGCTGCCCCTGGAGCCGCCTGGAGCCGTCCTGGAGCTGCGACGACACGATCGCTCGACACCGGGGAAAAAATCTCGCTCCGCCGTGTCGAATCGCCGTCGACGTGTTCGACGCGTTAGTGACAGGACAGCCCGGGACTCACCGTTCCGGACTCCCGTACTCGGAGGAGCGCATCATGCAGAAGATCACCACGTTCCTGTGGTTCGACAACCAGGCCGAAGAGGCGGCGGCTTTCTACACCTCGCTGTTCGAGGACTCGCGGATCCTGGAGGTCCAGCGCTACGGCGACGCCGGCCCGGGTCCGGCGGGGACGGCCATGACGGTGTCGTTCGAGCTGGCGGGCCAGCGGTTCGTCGCGCTGAACGGCGGCCCGGAGTTCACCTTCACCGAGGCGATCTCGCTGTACGTCGACTGCGCCTCGCAGGAGGAGGTCGACGAGCTGTGGGCCAAGCTCACCGAGGGTGGCGAGGAATCGCAGTGCGGCTGGCTGAAGGACCGGTGGGGCCTGTCCTGGCAGATCGTCCCCAAGGTACTGCCCGAGCTGCTGAGCAACCCCGACCCGGCCAAGGCGCAGCGGGTCATGAAGGCGATGCTGGGCATGCGGAAGATCGACATCAACGCTCTGGAAGAGGCCGCCCGCCTCTGAGCGGCTGTCCGATGACGGCGCCGCGGTCCTGAACGATCAACCTGCTGGGAGTGGCCAGTCGATCAGGGCGTGCAGGGCCGCGGGAGCGCCGGTGCACAGTGCCCAATAGCGGTCGCCGTACGACCAGTGCCACCACTCCGTCGGGTAGTTCACGAAGCCGGCTTCGCTCAGGACGCCACCGAGGATGCCACGGTTCGAGCGAGCCCGAGCGGAAATGTTGTGCGCTGCCGTGTAGCAGCCGTCATTGCTCTCCTCGGGGCTCGCGTTCACCTCCGTCCCCATGTCCAGCTCCTTGCCGGATTCGGTGCACAGGGTGAGGTCGACGGCCGCGCCGCAAACATGCGGGCCGATGTGGGGCGGGGCCAGGGAACGGCTGGCCTGCACGTAGACGTGTTCCTCAGGCCAGTCCGGGTTGGCCTCGGCGAGCTTGGCCGCGTACGACGAGAAATACCGCTCCTGCAGCGCGGGCGGCCGGTACGCCTCCACGATGAGCAGCCGCAGACCGTCGGGAAGGCCCGCCTGAGCACGCAGGAGGCGTTCGACATGCCCCCGGCGGACGTGGGCGTACGCGCCGTCGGGGTCGGCCTGCCGCTCGTCCACCAGCAGGCCGGGTACGGTTCGCAGGTCCACCAGCGGCTCGCCGCGATCCTCCACCCGGATCTCGGCGACCCGTGAATCCGACATGAGCACGATGTCCGGCACGACGTTCTCCTTAGGGAAGGGGGCAGGTCAAGGAGAATGTTCGGTGGCGGCGCTACAAATCCTCTCCAGGAACGCACTAAGGCGGTCACTCGCCCTGTTCGCGGGTGCCGAACTCGGCGAAGACGGCGACGGCCGCGGCCCGCATGGACGCCGCCGCCGGCCCGTCTCCGGTCGCCTCGCGTACGGCGGCCAGGTCCCTCAAGGTGCGCGCCCGGAACAACGGCAGGTCCAGCTGCTCCCACAGCGCGATGGACCGGCCGAGATGCTCCTCGGCCAGGTCGTACCGGCCACGGGCCAGGTGCAGTTCGCCGATGGTCCGCTCGACGAGCGCCGTGCCGAACCTGTCGCCGTGCCGCCCGCATATCCGCAGCGCGTCGAGGAGTTCGGGCAGGATCGCGGCGTCGTCGACACCGAGCCGGATCCGGGTCTTGGCCAGGGCCTGCACGGCGTACGCGGCCATGAGCGGGTCGCCGGCCTCGCGCAGCAGGACGACCGCCCGCGCGCACAGCGCCTCCGCGCGGTCCAGCTCGCCGACGGCCCGATGCAGCAGCCCGATGGTCCGCAGCGTGATGCCCTCGCCACGCCTGCTGCCCAACCGGCGGAAGGCGGCCAGGGCGTCGTCGAGCATCACGCGTGCCGCTTCGAACTCGCCCTGTTCGAGCAGCACTGACCCGGCCAGCCGGCTGACGTCGCCCACTCCGGCGTCATCGCCGAGCGAGCGGAAGGCCTCGCCCGCCTGCCGCAGGTGGACCAGCGCCTCGACCAGGTCGCCCTGCTCCCGGCAGGCGGTGCCGATGCCGGCCACGGCCACCGCCTGCCCGCGCGTGTCACCGCCCGCGCGCAGCAGTGGAAGCGCCTGGTGGAAGAAGGCCCGCGCCTCGCGGTAGCGGTCCTGGCGGTAGCGGAGCTGGCCGAGTCCCACCAGCAGCGTGGCCTCCGCCAGCGGGTCACCGGCGCGCCGGGCCGCCGCCAGCGCCGACTCATGGGTACGCCGCCACTCCTCGAAGCGGGTGTCCAAGGAGAACGATGAGGAGCACAGGGCGGCGGCCACCTCGCAGGCCACCTCGTGCAGACCCATGGCGGCCGCCCGTTCGACGGCGACGACCAGGGCGGGACTCTCCGCGTTGAACCACGTCAGGAAGTCTCCGGCCGCCCCGTCGGTGACCTCCGGGCCGAGCGGCCTGGCCATGGCGTAGTCGCGCCGCAGGGCCAGCGCGCCCGGCGGCCGCGCGGCGGCGGCGCTGGTGAGCAGCCACAGCCATCCGCCCAGGGCACGGGTCACCGCCGCCGCGCGCTCCTCGGGCGGCTCCTGCGCCTCGGCCCGCTCGGCCGCGTACACGCGCAGCAGGTCGTGCAGCCGGTAGCGGCTCTGGCCGGCCGCGTCCACCGCGATGTGGTCGAGGAGTTGCGCGTCCAGCAGGCGCTCGAGGACCCCCTCGCCCTCGGGATCCGGTACGTCCAGGAGCGCCCCCATCACCCAGGAGGCGAAATCGGGCACTCCCAGCAGCCCGAGCAGCCGGAACGCCCGCTTCGCCGTGTCGTCGAGCCCGCGGTAGCTCAGCCCGACGCTCGCCCGTACCTCCAGGTCGCCCGCGGTGAGCTCGTCCAGGCGGCGGCGCTCGTCGGCCAGCCGCGTGGCCAGAGTCGTGAGCGGCCAGTGCGGGCGGGCCGCCAGCCGCGCGCCCGCCGTGCGCAGCGCGAGCGGCAGGTGGCCGCAGAGCCGCACGATACGCTCACTCGCCTCGTTCTCCGCATGTACCCGCTCAGTACCGGCGATACGGGCGAGCAGGTCCACGCCCGCCTCGGTGTCGAAGACGTCGAGGTCACTCACCTTCACCCCGTCCAGGCCCGCGAGCCTGCGCCGGGCGGTGATCAGTACGGCGCAGGTGGGGCTGCCCGGCAGCAGGGGGCGTACCTGCTGCTCGGTGCCCGCGTCGTCGAGCACCACGAGCAGCCGGCGGCCGGACAGGGCGCTGCGGTAGGCGTCTACGCACTCGGGCACGCTCGCCGGGACGGCCGTCGGCGGCACGCCGAGCGCCCGCAGGAAGCGCCCGAGCACCTCCAGCGCGGGTGCGGGCGAGCCGGTGACGCCGCGCAGGTCGGCGTAGAGCTGCCCGTCGGGGTAGGCCGAGGTCACCTGGTGGGCGACCTTCACCGCGAGCGCCGACTTGCCCACCCCGCCCTTGCCGGAGATGACGCACACCGTCAGCGTGTCGCTGGGGGTGGTGAGCAGCGCGGCCAATTCGCCGAGCTCCTTGTCCCGGCCGGTGAAGTCGGCGATGCCGCGAGGCAGATGCGCGGGGACCGCCTCGGGCTCGGCCTGCGGGGGCGGTGCCGAGGCTAAGGAGGGATCCGCACGTAGCACGGCCTCGTACAACTCCTGCAGCTCCGGTCCGGGATCGACGCCCAGTTCGTCGGCGAGCGCCTGCCGGGCCTCGTGATAGGCGGCCATGGCGTCGGTCTGGCGGCCCAGCCGGTAGAGGGCCTTCATGAGCTGGGCGCGCGGGCGTTCGCGGGCGGGGTGAGCCCGGACCAGTTCGGTCAGCTCGCCGACCACCTCCGCGTGCCTGCCCAGCGCCAGCTCGACGTCGAGGCGCTCCTCCAGGACGAGCAGTCTGGTCTCCTCCAGCCGCGCCGCCTCGCCGCGCAGCGCGTGGCCGATCCCGCCGAGCGCCGTCCCCCGCCACAGCGCCAGCGCCGCGCGCAGGCACTCGGCCGCGCGCTCGTGACCGCCGTCCGCCGCGTACCGGCGGCCGTCGGCGACCAGCTGCTCGAACGCCTCCACGTCGAGCTGGCCGGGCCGGAGCAGCGCGGCGTAGCCGGGCGGCCGGGTCTCGATCACCGGCTCGCCGCCGCCCTCGGCCAGCGTGCGGCGCAGTCCGTAGACGTAGGTCTGGACGAGCGCGTGGGCGCTCCTCGGCGGCTCCTCGCCCCACAGCACGTCCACCAGCCGGTCGCTGGAGACCACCTTCCCGGCGGCCAGCAGCAGAACGGTCAGGAGCGCACGAGGTTTCGGGCCGCCCAGCGGCAGGCACCGCCCGCCGTCCCAGGCTTCGACGGGACCGAGCAGACGAAACTCCATCAATCCCCCTCGGGCCCCCGGGACTTGACCTTGTACCGCAGTGATAGCACCGCGCCCACTCCAACGGAACCCGCGCCGCTACAGAAGTCGCTGGAGCCCGTTTGCAGAGAACTTGGAGCCGCCCATTTCAGCCTTTGTCACGAAGGCGCACCACCACTGCTCCGAGAGGACCACCATGACCACCTCGACCCTTCTTCGCCGCCTCAGCGGCGCGGCCGTCGCCACCGCCCTCGCAGGCGCGGGATTGATCGCCCTGACCGCCGCGCCCGCGGCCGCCGTCTCCCGCGCCGGCATCGTCTCCGTCGCACAAAGCCAGCTCGGCAACGCCTCACGCAACCACGAGGACCCGGCGGGCAGCGGCTGCAACTACTACACCGGGTACTTCCGGCCATGGAAGCCCGCCTCCGGCTGCGCCAGCAGCGACGGAGTCCAGTGGCGCGACAGCGACTGGTGCGCGGACTTCTCCAAGTACGTATGGAAGAACGCGGGAGTGCCCCACGCCGAGGTGGACGAGACCAGCGGGGGCGTGCTCACCGGCTGGGCCAGCTCGTTCAAGGACTACGGCGTCAAGTACGGCACCTGGCACACGCGAGGCAGCGGATACACGCCCCAGCCCGGCGACTCGCTCGTCTTCGACTGGGACCAGAGCGGCGACATCGACCACGTCGGCATCGTGACATCGGCGAACGCGAGCACCGTCTACACGATCGAGGGCAACAGCGGTAACCGCATCAAGGCGAACAGCTACTCGCGCGGCGACATCGACATCGTCGGCTACTCGTCCCCGGTGGACGCGGACGGAGGGGGCGGCACGCCGGCACCGGACGACTCGTCAGTGGCGACCGGGGACTTCAACGGTGACGGGCGAGCGGATGGGGTGATGGTGTATCACTTCGCCGACAATTCCATCGGCCTCTACACCTCACTCGCCGACGCCAGCGGCGGGCTCCAGGCCTTCTCCATCGGCTACTCGGTTCCGGCGGCGGCCGGGTGGGACTGGAACGCGTTCAGGCTGCTGACCGGTGACTTCAACGGCGACGGTCGCTCCGATCTGGCCATCATGTATCACCACACCGACGGCTCGATCAGCATGCACACCTCCCTCGCCGACACCAATGGCCACCTCGGCTCGTTCGCGGGCAGCTACTCCGTCCCGGCAGCGGCGGGCTGGGACTGGAACGCCATCCGACTGCTGTCCGGTGACACCAACGGTGATGGCCGGGCTGACGCAGTGATGGAGTACCACTTCGCGGACAATTCCATCGGCCTCTACACCTCGCTGGCCGACGCCAACGGCGGGCTCCAAGCCTTCTCCATCGGCTACTCCGTGCCGGCCGGAGCCGGATGGGACTGGAACGCCTTCAAGACCGTTGCGGGTGACTTCAACGGCGATGGTCGTTCCGATCTGGCGATCATGTACCGCCACTCCGATGGGTCGATCAGCATGCACACCTCGCTGGCCGACACCAGCGGCCACCTCGGCTCCTTTGTGGGTAGCTACTCCGTCCCGGCAGCCGCGGGCTGGGACTGGAACGCCATCCGACTGCTGCCCGGCGACACCAACGGCGACGGCCGAGCCGACGCGGTAATGGAATACCACTTCGCCGACAATTCGATCGGCCTGTACACCTCACTCGCCGACGCCAACGGCGGGCTCCAAGCCTTCTCCATCGGCTACTCCGTACCGAGCGGAGCCGGATGGGACTGGAACGCCTTCAAGACCATCTCGGGCGACTTCAACGGCGACCACCGCTCCGACCTGGCCATCATGTACCGCCACACCGACGGCTCCATCAGCATGCACACCTCCCTCGCCGACACCAACGGCCACCTCGGCTCCTTCGCAGGCAGCTACACCGTTCCGGCCGCCGCGGGCTGGGACTGGAACGCCATCCGCTTCGTCTGAAACCCCTGGGGGCGTGGACCAGCTTGGTCCGCGCCCCTATTTTCTTGCCACCCGTTGGTGGCTGTCGATCCTCAGGTTGTCGGGCGGAGCACCTGGTCCAGGCCGAGTGGGGTGGCCGGTGGCAGGGGGTCGGCGCCTTCGGCGCGGAACGCCTGGAGCAGGAGGGCCACCAGCCGCCGGGACGCGGCCAGCGCCGCCTCGGGCGAGTCGGTCACGATGCCGCTGTTGGCCATGAGGAGGAGCGTGAGGTCGTCCTGGACGAAGTCGGCCCGCAGTCGCCCGGCTTCCTTGGCTCGCCGGGCCAGCTCGGCGAAACCCCGCTCGGCGCATTCGCGTTCGTGCTCGAAGGCGATCGCGTCCGGGAACTTCGACAGGAACGCCGCGGTGAATCCACGGTCGACGGCCTGCATGGCGCACACCTTCTCGATGACGGAGCGGAAGCCGCGCCACGGGTCGGGGTCGGCGAGTGCGTCGTCGACCACCTTCGCGCACGCGTGGAGATCGTCCGCGAACACCTCGACGACCAGCGACTCCTTCGTGGGAAAGCGGCGGTAGAGGGTCGCGATCCCGACGCCGGAGCGCCGGGCGATCTCGACCATCGGCACGTCCAGTCCGAGCGTGGCGAAGGTCTCGCGGGCGGCCTCGAGGATGCGGTTGCGGTTGTGCCGCGCGTCGGCGCGCAACCCAGGTGCATCGGCGCGCGGCCCAGGTGCGTCGGCCCGCGGCCCAGGCGTTTCGGCGGGCTGCCCGGGTGCGTCGGCGGGCGCGTACGGCATCTGAGGCGGCTCGGTGGACATGCCTCTCACTTTAGCCCAACCGGAGGGCCCTTTCCGGTTACCGGAATACGGCGAGTCGGGCACCATGGTGCTGTGACCGAAAGTGTGGGAACCCGCGGCAGCGCGCTCGACTCCCTGATCGAGCTGGTGGCCAGGGGTGGCGTGGTGGTGCTCAGCGGGGCAGGGCTGTCGACCGAATCGGGAATCCCGGACTACCGGGGACCCACAGGTCGTGCCCGGAAGGCCGAGCCCATGACGTACCAGCGCTTCGTCGGCAGCGCCGAGGCGCGGCGGCGATACTGGGCGCGCAGCCACGCCGGCTGGCGGCAGATCGGCCGGGCCGCACCCAACGCCGGGCATCGCGCCGTGGCCGAGTTGGAACGGCGCGGGCTGATCGAGACCATCGTCACGCAGAACGTCGACGGCCTGCACCAGGCGGCCGGAGCGCGGCGGGTGATCGAGCTGCACGGCGGGCTCGACCGGGTCGTGTGCCTGTCCTGCCGCGAGCGAACCCGCCGCACGGAACTGGAGAGCCGCCTGCGATCGGCCAATCCCGGCTGGGCGGCCAGCGGGCAGATCAACCCCGACGGTGACACCGCGCTCACCGACGACCAGGTCGAAGGGTTCCAGGTGGTGGACTGCGCCGCCTGCGGCGGGCTGCTCAAGCCCGACGTGGTGTTCTTCGGCGAGAACGTACCCAGGACCCGGGTGGATGAGTGCTTCGCGCTCGTCGCGGCCGCGCGGGCGCTCCTGGTCCTCGGATCGTCGCTGACCGTACGGTCCGGCCTGCGATTCGTCAGCAAGGCAGCCGCGCTCGGCATCCCGATCGCCATCGTGAACCAGGGGCCGACCGGCGGCGACGCCCAGGCCGCACTCACCCTGGACGCACCCCTCGGCGCGACCCTGACCCACCTCACCACCCGACTGTCAACTTGACCCGGCTCTGAAGGGCCCGCTTCATCTGTCAAACGGATGCGCCGCCTCGGGACGGAAGGTGATCGGCTTCGCTACGCGATCAACACCATCGTCGGCGAGATCGGCCGCTGGCGCCGCGGGGGCGGCCTTGAGCTCGTGGAAGGTCTCAATCCGATCCACGACGTGCTTCACGGTACGTGCCGGCCTTCATGGGGTGAGGGTGTGCCTCTCCCAGCGTCGCGCCTCGTCGTTCCGGGTGCGGTAGGGGTGCCGTTGGCCGGGTCGGCGCGGGCTGCGTTCGGGGAGGGGCCGGCGGTGGCGGTCGGCGAGGTGCCGAACAGGATGCGCAGCGCGGTCTTCCTGCTACTGGTGACGTGCTCGACGGCGAAGGCGGCGGCTGCCGCCGAATCGCCGGACGCGATCGCCTCGTACAGCCGGGTGTGTTCGGTGCACAGCCGTTCGGGGTCGTCGACCTGACGGAACAGCCAGTCCAGCCGACCGTGCAGGGGCTCCAGGATGGTGCCGAGGAGGTGGTTGCCGGCGATGGCCGTGATCTCGTCATGGAAGGCCACGTTGGCGTCACCGAAGTCGTCGACGTTGCTCGCCGCCGCGGCCCGGCTTGCCTTGTCGAGATGCCGCTTGAGTCGCCGCATGTCGGCCTTGCTCGCTTGCTCAGCGGCGCGGCGGGCGGTGAACGCCTCAAGCGCTTCGCGTACGTCGAAGAGTTCTTGAACGTCGGTCTGCGACAAATGCTTGACGACGACTCCCCGTCGCGGCACGACGTGGACGAAGCCCTCGGACTCGAGCATGCGCAGGGCCTCGCGCACGGGAACTCGGGATACGCCCAGTTCATCTGCGAGCTCGCGTTCGACCATCTTGCTGCCAGGCGGAAGCTGCCCCTTCACGATGCGGTTCCGGATCTCCAGCCGGACCTGATCACGCAGCGACGTATGCGCGAGACCCAGCGGCGTCTTGGGCTGACGTGACATGTTCACCCCCTTCCCTCTGGTATGCCATATCCCAGACAAACATCAATCTACCTCGAACTTCAGGCGAATACTTGACCTTCCGGAAGTTCGACCGATAGGCATACGGTATACCACCAGGAGGAGACGCTGCTGGTTCGCAACGCCCCCTGCCGGAAGTAGAGGCGTCATGAAACGGACTGGGGGTCGCCGTCGCCGCGCTCGCCACCTCGTACCTCATCCCGCGGCCCACCGCCGCCGAGATCCCCCGTCACCAATCCGCCGGCGACGGCCTGCACACCACCATCATGGAAGAGAAGGCGTACTCATGAGCCGGAAGATCATCCTCGACGTCGACACCGGGACCGACGACGCAGTAGCGATCATGTTCGCGGCGTTGCATCCGGAACTCGACCTGATCGGCGTCACCACCGTCAACGGCAACGTGCCGCTGGAGAACACCACGGACAACACGCTGCGCGTACTCGACTGGATCGGCAGGTCGCAGATCCCGGTCTTCGCCGGACTCAGCCGTCCCATCGCAAGGCTCGGCTTCCCCTCCACCAAGCACTTCGAGCGGGACTCCGACAACGACCCACACGGCAGCGCCCTGTCGATCCCGCCACCGCGCAGCACGCGCCAGGACACCGGGGCCGTCGAGTTCCTGGTCGAGACGCTTCGGGCGACAACCGAACAGATCACTCTGGTACCGGTCGGACCGCTGAGCAACATCGCCACCGTCCTCGCCATCGATCCATCCCTGACAGAAGCGGTCGACGAACTGGTGGTCATGGGTGGCGGCCATGCGGTGACCAACGTGACCGCATCGGCCGAGTTCAACATCTGGGCCGACCCCGAGGCCGCGAGCGTGGTCCTTTCCGCGGGATTCGCCCGCACCACCCTGGTGCCGCTCGACGCCACCCACCAGGCGCTGGTCACAAGAAGCACCTGCCTCAAGCTGGAGAAGTCGGGGACACCCGCCGGAATCGCCGCCTCCCGGTTCATCTCGCGGCGGATCTCCGCTTACCACGGCGTCGTGTCCGCCGAGGACGCCGCACCGGTGCACGACGTGGTCTGCACCGCCTACCTCGTCCAGCCCCAGGTCATCACCACACGGAGCGTGCACGTCGCCGTCGAGACCACCGATTGCCTTACCGTCGGCCGGACCGTGATGGACACCCGGCTCGGCGCGGCCCAGAAGCCCAACGCCGACGTCGCCTTTGGAGCAGACGCCAAACTCCTGGCGGAGCTACTGCTCGAGGTCTTCACCCATCATGGCAGCGGCGCACCCGCCTGAGAGACTCTCGCTTCCCCCTCATCGCACCCGACCGGCAAGCCGGTCGTGTGCGAACATCGCCGGGTATCGGCTCGGCAACATCCCCGCTTTCGCGCGTTGTCGCAACCGCGGCACCCGCGGGTGTGGTGGCCGGTGGGGGTGAACGCCGCCGTGCCGAGCCACGCCGTTTCACCGGTCAGAACGGTGTGGCGCGGTCGGTAAGTGTTGCGGGTCCTGGGGTGACGTCTAACTCATCTTTTCCGGATCTTGCCCATCGCGGACAGTTGGGAGGACATTTCACTTTTTGGAGGCCTCTCAGTGACTACCTCTCCGCTACGAATCCCGGTTCCCGGTGAGCGGGCATCCAGCACGATTCATCGCTTTCGGGATGAGCACGGGCCAGTGGTCCCCATCGAGCTCCCGGGCAAGGTCAAAGCGTGGGCCGTGACCTCGTACGACATGGTGAACGAGGTCCTATCCAACGACGACACGCTCTTCAGCAAGAACGCCCGGAACTGCCCCGCGCTGCACGACGGCACCATCCCTCCTGACTGGCCGCTGCGGCAGGTCATCGAGGGCGATCACCTGCTGACCCAGGACGGGGCGGACCACCGGCGGCTGCGGGGCCTCATCAACCGGGCCTTCACCCCGGCACGCGTGCAGGGTCTCGCCGCCCGCGTCCAGGAGATGACGGACGAACTCCTCGACCAGCTGCGCGACGATGGCGAGGTGGTGGATCTCGTCCGCTACTTCACCGAGCCGTTGCCGGTCAACGTGATCTGCGAGCTGTTCGGCGTGCCCGAGGAGGAGCGCTACCAGATCCGCGAGTGGACGAATGTGCTCCTGTCCCACACCGCCACCCCGGAGGAAGCCGGCACGGCCGGGGCCGGCCTGCTCGGTTACCTGGCCAGGTTCATCGACCGCAAGCGCGGCGACATGGGGGACGATCTCACCTCCGGGCTCATCCGGGCGCAGGAGGACGACGGGGACCGGCTGACCGACGACGAGATGGTGGGGATCCTGTGGCTGGTGCTGATCGCCGGCCACGAGACCACCGTGCACCTGCTCGCCAACACGGTCATCGCCTTGTGCGCGGACCGGGACCAGCTCGCCCTGGCGGGTACGCGGGACGCCTGGGCGCAGGTGGTCGAGGAGGGGTTACGCAGCCGGAACTCGGTGATCAACGTCATGTTCCGCTACCCGCTGAAGGACGTGCGCCTCGGCGAGGTGACGATCCCGGCCGGGGAGCCGATCATGGTCGGGATCGGCGGCACGGGGACGGATCCGGCCAGGTTCGGCGGGGACGCCGGGCGCTTCGACATCGCGCGCGGCCAGGAGACGCATCTGGCGTTCGGCCGCGGGCCGCACTTCTGCCTGGGCGCGCCGCTGGCCAGGCTCGAGGCCCGCATCGCGCTGTCCTCGCTGTTCGGCAGGTTCCCCGAGCTGCGTCTGGCGGTCGGGGAGGATCAGATCGTCTACAGCTCGTCGTTCATCACCGAAGGACCGACGGTGCTGCCGGTGGTGCTCGGGCCCGCCAAGGACGGAAGTCGCCGGTAGGACCTATTCGATGACGAGGGTCACCGGGATGTTGCCGCGGGTGGCGTTGGAGTACGGGCACACCTGATGCGTGGCCTCCACCAGGGCGCGGCCGGTCTCACCCTGCAGGTGGTCGGGGAGCTCGACGCGGAGCGCGACCTCCAGGGTGAAGCCGCCGTCGTCGTTGGGGGCCAGGCCCACTTCGGCGGTGACGGACGCCTGTTCGGCCTCCACCTTCATGCGCTTGGCCACCAGGGCGAGGGCGCTGGCGAAGCAGGCGGCGTAGCCCGCGGCGAAGAGCTGCTCGGGGTTGGTGCCGGCGCCGGCCCCGCCCAGCTCCTTCGGCGGGGAGAGCGTGACGTCCAGGCGCCCGTCGGAGGAGACGGCGCGGCCCTCACGGCCCGTCGCGGTGGCAATGGCGGTGTAGAGGGTGCTCATGATCGCTCCTAATCGATTGCGTACAACTTGATTGTGCACAATTTAATTGCCTGCCGTCAACCCCGGGTATGCTGGGGTCATGAACGCGTTGCTGCTGGAGAACCAGGTGTGCTTCGCCGTGCACGCCGCGTCCCGCGCACTCGACGGCTTCTACCGGCGCGAGCTGGCGGAGCTGGGGCTGACCTACCCGCAATATCTGGTGATGCTGGTGCTGTGGGAGCGGGAGCCGGTGACGGTCAAGGAGCTGGGAGTGGCGTTGCGGCTCGACTCCGGCACCCTGTCACCGCTGCTCAAGCGACTGGAGGCGACCGGGCTCGTCCAGCGGGAGCGCAATGCCGGCGACGAGCGCTCCGTGGTGGTGCGGCTGACCGGCGCGGGCGCGGAGCTGCGGCAGTCGGCCCTGCGGGTGCCCGAGCACGTGCTCGGCGCCACCGGGCTGCGCATGAGCGAGCTGGCCGACCTGCAGCGTACGCTCGGCCGAATGACCCAATCCCTGACCGAAGCCACCTGAGGTAGCCTCTCCGGACGAATCGTCGAACAGTCCCGAGTACCACCGGCTGGTCTGTATGAAGAATGCGGAACGCCCGCATCACCGGAGGTCGCCTTGGGGAGTACGTACACGCTCGACGTCAGGAAGACCGCGACCCTCACCGTCGGCCTGCTCATGGGAGTCTGGGTCGTCGACTACATCGACCGGGTGATGATGGCGGTCGCGCTGCCGTTCATCGGGGCGGAGTTCGCGCTCACCAAGACCGAGCAGGGCGCACTGATCACCGTGTTCGCCCTGGTCTACCTGCTGTGCCAGATCCCCGGCGGGCTGCTGGCCGACCGGGTCGGGGCACGCAGGCTGCTCGTCGTCTCGCTCGCGCTGTGGTCGGCGTTCACCGCGCTGACCGGCCTGGCGTGGGGGCTGGGCGCGTTGCTGGTGATCCGGGCGCTGTTCGGCGTGGGGCAGGGGATCTTCCCCGGCGCGTCCTTCAAGGCGCTGTCCGAGCGGACCACGCCCGCCCGGCGGGCCACGGCGGCGGGCACGATGCTGGCCGCCACCCAGCTGGGCGCGGGCCTGGCGCCGCTGGTCGTGGCGCCGCTGCTGCTGGCGTTCGGGTGGCGGCCCACGTTCTGGGTGACGGCGGCCGTGGGCGCGCTGATCGGGCTGCTGCTGTGGGCGCTGCTCCCCCCGCCCCTGCCCGCCGAGCTGAACGGCTCCGGCGACCTGACCCGCCCCGCTCCCCCGCCCGCGTCCGTGCTGCGGGCGCCGGCGGTGTGGAAGTTCGCGGCGCTGTTCTGCGCGACCAACATGCTCGGGTACGGGATGATCACCTGGGTCCCCAGCTACCTGCTGGAGGCGCGCGGCGTCTCACTGCTGAACACGGGCCTGTACGCGGCCATCCCCGGCTTGGTGATGACCGTGACGATCATCCTCGGCGGCTGGCTGTTCGACCGCTACTTCCACGACCGGGGCCGGCTCTTCGTCATCCCGCTGCTGCTCTGCACCGCCGTGCTGCTGGTGCTGATGCTGCGCGCGGAGACCGCGGCCGGGTTCACGCTGTTCCAGACGCTGGCCATGGCGGTGGCCGGGCTGTCGATGATGGGGATCCTCGGCATGCCGGTACGCGCGCTGCCGCCCGCGGTGATCGGCTCGGGAATGGGAGTGGTCAACGTCGGCGGGCAGGTGGCGGGCGTCCTCGCGCCGGTGCTGATGGGGTGGCTGGTCGACCATTACTCCTATACCGCCGCGTTCGGGCTGCTGATCGGCACCACGGTGCTGGGCGCGCTGATCGCGATGGTCGTACCGCAGCGGGTCGACCAGTTCCACCTGACGGCCGCCTGATCAGGACACGAAGACGCCCCGCCGCGCCTGTGCGGGCGGGGCGGGGCGTCCGTGCGGGCTACTTGATCTTGTAGGCCCTGGTGATGGTCTCGGCGAACCCGTTGCCGCCTGTGTCGACGGCCTTGACTCGCAGCGAGGCGAACTTGCCGCGCGCGCTGATCGGGTGCCAGGTCTCAGCGGCCCAGGTGCCCTGGGCCGACGGGTGCACCAGCGTGGGCAGCCAGGTGCGGCCGTCGTCGTAGGAGATCTCCACGGTGAGCGTACGCAGCTTCAGATCGGGCGAGCCGTTCTGACGCTGGACGCGCAGCGGGATGCGCGCGAGCCCGGCCGCGGCCCGGTTGCGATCGTCCAACTCCGGCTTGATCGCGAGGGTCAGCAGCGGCAGCACCTGCCGCTTGCCCGGCTGAGGCGTCTTCGACCTGAATTTCCACTCGGCACTGACCCGCGTGGACACCTGGGTCTGGGCCGGCACACGGTCGGCCGTCATGGTCAGCCGGTACTCGCTCTCCTTCGTCTCCGCGGGCGCGTCGACCGTGCCGGGCAGGTAGTCGGCGGCGTAGATCTCCTTGCCGTCCCGGTAGAGCCGGGCCTGCGGAGCGGTGTACTCGCCGTAGGAGATGCGATCGGACGTGCCGTCCTCGAAGAGGCCGGCCGCGAACTGCAGCGTGTTCTCCTCTCGCCAGGTGTAGTCGCCGCCGGGGTTGAGCGCGGCGGCGAAGACGCCGGTGTTCCACTGGTCGTCGGTCTTCGTGCCGGCGCGGTAGACGGTGGTCTTGCCGAAGAAGAACTGGTCGGTGTCGTTCCAGCCGTCCGGCGGCGTCCGGTACTGGATGAAGGAGGGATACCAGCCGGTGTCGCCGGGCGTGTAGTACTCGGTCCGGTGGAACGGGAGCGAGAACCGGGACACCTGGCCGTACGGCGTCCACGCCAGCTCCGTCCCGTACAGCACGGGCAGGGCGAAATGCTCGCCGAACTTGACGTCGTTCTGCGTGGCATAGGTGGAATTGACCTCGGCGAGGTCGCGCCGACGCGGGCGGTAGCCGGGGTCGGCGGGGATCCGCGGCTCGGCCTTCATCAGGTGGTAGAAGTACGGGCTGTCGTCGTAGCCGCCGTCGCCCTTCGGCTTGGCCCACTGCGTCCACCGGTAGTACGCGAACTTCTTGCTCACCGTACGCGTCGTCGGGATGGCCTTGATGCCCTCGACGCGGTCCGCGCCCCACATGCCGGCCAGATCGACGTCCACGCCGAGGGGCTGGCCGTCGACGAGCTGGAGCATGCCGAGCATGCCGACGGCCAGCCGCGCGGTCGGCTCCTCCGTACGTACGTCCACCGGCTTGGCCTTGCGGGCGTCGGCGGCCACCGTACGGTCGGCGTCAAGGGTGAACTCCGGATCGGAGGACATCACCAGAGTGCCGTCGTGGTCGAACATGAGACCGACGACGGTGTAGCGGTGGCCCCTGTCCAGCCTCAGGTCCAGCGTGCCGCCGGAGATGTCGTAGTTGCGCTGCTCCTCGGTGTCGAGGTCGATCACCCCGGCGAAGGCGTTCTGGACGGGCTGCCCGTCCGTGCCGGTGTAGCGCAGCTTGAGCGCGCGCTTCTCCGGCGCGACCCGCATGCCGATGCCGGTGCGTACGGAGACGTCGGCGTTCGCGGCGATGACCGTACCGCTGAACAGGCCGGTCGGGCCCGCCGTGGCGGTCACCTTGACCTGGGCGGTGCCGTGCGCGGGCACCTCCACTGTCGTGGCGCCGAGCTTGAACGGCGTCACCACCGCGCCCTTTTCGTCCTTGGCGACAACGCTCAGGTTCAGCCGGACGGCGGCGTCGCCGTCGTTGCGGTAGGTGAGCGTCTTCTCCTTGGGCGCGGGGCTGGGCAGCTCGATGTCGCCCATGCTCAGCGCGGCGGGCTCGGCGGTGACCTGCTGAGTGACGGCGCGGGCGACGTCGACGCGGCCGGAGCCCTGGACGTAGGCGCCCAGCTCGTCGCCGGGCGCGGTGGAGGCCATCAGCGCGGCCTTGATCTGGGCGGCCTTCCAGTCGGGGTGCTGCCCGGCGACGATCGCGGCCGCTCCGGCCACGTGCGGCGTCGCCATGGACGTACCGCTCAGCGCCGTGTAGGAGTCGTCGACCGGGGAGCCGGCGGAGGTGCCCGCGGCCCGCGCGGCGACGATGTTCACGCCCGGCGCGATCAGGTCGGGCTTCACCGCGCCGTCGAACGCGCGCGGGCCCGTGCTGCTGAACTGCGCCACCGTGTCGTCGTCGCGGAAGGAGGCGCCGACCGACAGCGCGCTGTCCGCGGTGCTCGGCGAGCCGACCGTCTGCGGGCCGTCGTTGCCCGAGGCGATGACGAACAGCGTGCCGTACTTGTCCGACAGGCTGTTGACGGCCTGCTCCACCGGGTCGTCGCCGGGAGTGTCGGCCTCCCCGAGACTGAGGTTGGCGACGCGGGCGCCGTTCTCGGCCGCCCAGGTCATGGCCTGGATGATCGCCGAGTCCGGGCAGTCCCCGCTCTGCACGCAGACCTTGCCGATCAGCAGCTTGGCGCCGGGGGCGACGCCCTTGTACCGGCCGTCCGACGCGGCGCCGGATCCGGCGATCGTGGAGGCGACGTGGGTGCCGTGGCCGTTGAGGTCGCGGACGTCGGGCTCGGAGGTGAAGTTCTCCGACTTGTCCACCAGCCCCTGGAGGTCGGGATGGCCGGGGTCGTAACCGGTGTCGATCACCGCGACCTTGACGTCCTTGCCGGTCTGGCCGGCCGCCCACGCCTTGGGCGCGCCGATGTGCGGGACGCTGACGTCGAGGGACAGCTTGGCCTTGCCGTCCAGCCAGACCTTCGCGGGTGCGGCCGCCGCCCTGGCCTGCTGCCCTGTCAGGGACTTCCAGAGTGTGCCGGCCGCGGCGTGGGGCTCGCTCTGGGCGATCCCGTTGATCGCGGGCAGCGGGCGCCCGCCCGCGACGCGCAGCGTGGCGGCGGCGGTCTGGTCGAGGTACGTCACGATGAGCGGCAGCGCCGAGCTGGTGGCGTCGTCGTAGCCGAGGGCGGCGAGCCGGGTGACGTTGAACAACCGGGGGTCCAGCCGGCCCGCGGCCAGCAGCGGCAGCGCATCGACGGGGACGATGCTGAGCCCGTCCTTGGACCGGCGGTGAATGAAGTTGATCTTCTCCCGGCCGGGGCCGGACTGGACGTCCAGCTGGGTCTGCTTGTCCGGGAGCGTACGGAGGACGACCTTGTCCCCGGTGAGGAGGGTGATGGTCTTGGGCGGGCCGGCCTTCGCGGCGGACTGGGCCGCGGTCGGGGTGGCCGAAGGAGCGGGGGTCGGGGTGGCCGACGGAGCGGGCGTCGGTGCGGCCTGGGCCGGAGCGGCGGCCGCTATCAGGGCCGTGATCACGACACCCAGGAGCGCGGTTCTCTGAAGCACCTCCGCTTTCTAATTCTTTGTGACTTTTGATGACAAGGTGATTTAAGTGGCCTATTGCGGCAACTGCCGGAAGTGGCCAAGATCATGGGCATGCTTGAGGACAGCCGGGCGCTGGAGGTCGTGGGGATCAGCGCGTTCGATGAGCGGATCTACCGTGGGGTGCTGGCCTGCCCCGGCATCACGGTGCAGGAGCTGGTCATGCGGAGCGGGGAGGGCGCGGGACGTATCCAGGCGTCGCTGAGCAGGCTCCGCGCCAAGGGTCTGGTCAGCCGTCTGTGGGGACGCTCGCCGCGGTGGACGGTGACGAACCCCGGGACCGCGATCCGTGCCCTGGTGCGCGGCCTGCAGAGCGAGCTGGACCAGCTCACCGACACGGCCGACGAACTGGAGGCGGCCTTCCGCACCGTCGGCCAGGACGCGGAGGAGGGTGGCCAGTTCGAGGTCCTGGCGGGCCCCGAGGAGCAGGCCCGCTGGTACGTCCGGCTGCAACAGGAGGCCAAGGAGGAGGTCCTGACCTTCGACTGCCCCCCGTACGTGCTGGACTATCACAACCCCCTGCAGACCGACCTGCTGCGCAGTGGCGTCCGTTACCGGACCATCTACGTGCCGGAGGCGTTCGACCACGCGGGGGCGCTCGACGAGGTGGGCAGCCTGATCAAGGCGGGCGAGGAGGCGCGGGTCCTGCCCCGGCTGCCGTTCAAGATGGCGATCGTCGACCGGTGGCGGGCGGTCATGCCGATGCACATGGACCCGCCGCTGACCCGCGGCGTGCTGATCAGCGGCTCCACGATGGTGGTGGCCCTGGTGGAGCTGTTCGAGCGCCTGTGGCGGGAGGCGCTGCCGGTACGCCCCGAGCTGTGGCAGGACGCGCCCGAGACGCCGAAGCCCGCCGACTCGGCGGGCCCCGACAGCGGGGAGCGGGTCGAGGCGGCGGAGCTCGGCCCCGAGGATCGGCGGCTCCTGGCGCTGCTCGCGGCCGGGCTCAAGGACGACGCCATCGCCCGCCAGCTCGGCACCAGCCCGCGCAGCCTGCGCCGCCGTCTGCGTCACCTCCTGGACCAGTTGAACGCCGAGACCCGCTTCCAGGCCGGCGCCCAGGCCAGCCGCCGCGACCTCGTGTGACCCGCGCGCCTACGAGCGGCCGGGCACGCCCGGCTGGGCGACGGGCGCCCGAAGGTCAGACCTGTTCGACGGCGCGGACCCCACCGCTCGACCGGTCCCGGAACCACGCGTAGCAGCTCACGACGATCCCGGCCACGGTGACGGCGGCGCCGACGAGATACAGCGACCGCAGCCCGAATCCACCGTCGATGACCCGGCCACCGAGCCAGGCGGCGAAGGCCGCGGCCAGCTGGTAGGCGGAGGCGTTCACCGCCATGGCCAGGGTCGGCGCTGCGGACGCGGTGGTCAGGACCCGGGTCTGCATGCCGGGAATGACGGAGAAGCCCAGCGCGCCGATCACGAAGACCAGCACCGCGGTGATCGCCGTACCGCCGCTGACCGCCCACATCAGCACCAGCGTCGCCGCGAGCACGGCGAGCAGACTGAGCTGTGACGACATCAGCGCCCGGTCGGACAGCCAGCCGCCGGCGAAGTTGCCCACCGCGGCACCGACGCCGTACACCAGCAGCAGCACGGCGATCGCGTCGGCGGTGAATCCGGTGACGCCGGTGAGCAGCGGCGCGAAATAGGTGAACACGATGAGCAGCCCCGCGTTGCCGACCGCCGTGACCGCGATGGCGCGCCGCACCTCACCGCCGCGCAACACCCGGAGCTCGGCCAGCGCGGAGGTGCCGGGTGTGGCGTTCCGGACATCCGGTACGAAGCGCAACACCAGCAGCAACCCGAGCACGCAGCACACGGCGATGGTGACGAAGGTGGACCGCCACCCGAAGCCGTTGCCGATGAACGTGCCGATGGGCGCGCCGAGGATCATCGATAGATTCATCCCGAAAACGAGCTTGGAGACGGTGGACGCCTGCTTGCCCGGCGGGGCGGTCGACGCCGCGATGACGATCGCGTTGGCGAAGAACGTGGAGGTCACCAGTGCGGTGATGATCCGGGCCGCGAAGAGGACGGCGTACGTCGGCGCGAGCGCCGAGGCCAGGTTTCCGGCGATCACCACCGAGAGGAGGACGAGGATGAGCGGCCTGCGGTTAAAGCGCGCGGTGAGCGCCGTCAGTACCGGGCCGCCGATGATCATCCCGATGGCATAGGCCGTCACCAGCAGTCCGGCCGCCGGTATCGACACGGCCAGGTCATCGGCGATGTCCGGCAAGATCCCCGCGATCACGAACTCGCCGGTCGTGATGCCGAACACGCACAGCATGAGGGAGAGGACAGGCACGCAGTTCACCTCTAATAGTTGACTGATCAGTACAAAAAATGGGCAGCGTGATACGCGGACCGCCGAACGCGGGCCTTACAGGGCCGCGAGCGCCCCTTCCACGACGTCCAGCAGGGCGTTCCTGTCGTCGGTCACCTTCGCGAGCACGCGCAGGCCGTAGTACGCGCTCTGGAACGTCCGCGCCACCTGGAGCGGCGGCCGGTCGGCGGACAGTTCGCCCGTGCGCTGGCCGACCGCCACCAGGTGGCAGAGCTCCTGTTCCAGGTCGGTGAACTGCCGCCGCACCAGCGCCGCGACGTCGCCGGTGCGCCCGCTCGGCTCGGTCGCGGCGTTCAGGGCCAGGCAGCCACGCCGGCCGGGGTCGGCCAGGTCGGCGTCGATGACGCCCAGCATCATCTCCCGCAGCCGCTCCCGCACCGATCCGGGTTCGGCCAGCATCGCCAGCTGGGCGGCGCCCTTGGTCTGCGCGTATCGGCGGACCGCCTCCTCGTACAGGCGGTGCTTGCTGCCGAACGCGTTGTACAGGCTGCCGCGGCCGAGCCCGGTGCGCGCGCACAGGTCCTGGGTGGTGGCCGCCTCGTAGCCCTTCTCCCAGAACACCTCCATCGCGGCGTCCACTACGGCATGATCACTGAACTCCCGGGGTCTGCCCATGGGCTGAAGCTAGCGGCTTCTGTACAGATCAGTCAAGAACCCCAAGCGCCCGGCTCGAGCAAGCCGAATGAGGACATCAATCGTGGTCGCCGATCCGGCTTTCGACCCTGACCAGCACCTCGACCGGGTCGCAGTCCGGGGCGACGGCGGTCAGGCGAATGTCGCCGGGTGCGGTCGGCTTCACCACGGCGAGCGCGCGGCCCTGGTAGGTGTGGTGCTCGGTCGCGTCGAACCGCTCCTTGTTCGACGGGTCGGCGCTGCCGAAGCCGAGCAGCCTTCCGTCGCCGGAGACCTCCACGCGTACGGGCCGGTCGGCCGCGGGATGTCCGGCGTGGTGACGTGCACGCCGTCCGGGCTGATGCGGACCACCTCGCCGACGAGCAGCCAGGTGTCGCGGTAGATGCCCGCGCCGGAGTACCAGCGCGAGTCCTGATGGGTGCGGCACTCCACCCGGACCTCGTTGTTCTCGCCGAACCGCAGGAACCGGTCGGCGTCGATGAAGAACCGCGAGTATCCGTACGGGCGCTGCCCGGCGTAGTTCCCGTTGACGAACACGGTGGCGTCCCGGTAGACGCCCTCGAACTCCAGCGTGATCCGCTTGCCCCGGTGCTCCTCGGGTGCGAAGAACGTCTTGCGGTACTCGTACGCGCCGCCGGGGAAATAAGCGGTCGCCGCGCCGTCCGCGGTGGCCTCGCGGTCGCGGGTGATCATCGCGTCGTGAGGTACGGTCACCGGCTCGAACGGGGGCGCGATTCCGGCCAGTTCGGCAAAGGGATTGACCTTCGGACGGAACTGCCAGTTGTCGTTGAACGATGCGCGGATCACGTAGCTCCTCGGAGTGAGAGTTTCCCGGAAGATCAAGAGGGAGACGCGGTGGAGCGCCGGACGACCAAGCGGGGAATGACCGAGAAGTGCACCGCCGCCGAGCGGCCTTCGATGCGCTCGAGCAGCAACCGCCCCGCCGTCCGGCCCATGACGTCTCCGTCCTGGTTGACGGTGGTCAACGCGATGCGGGGATGGGCGGCCAGCCTGGTGTTGTCGTAGCCGGCCACGGAGACGTCGCCCGGGACGGACAGGCCGGCCTCGTGCAGCGCGGCCAGGACGCCTAGAGCCGCCTCGTCGGTCCCGGCGAAGATCGCGGTGGGGCGCGGAGAGCGGCTCAGCAGCTCGCGGGCGCCGCGATGTCCGCCTTCCTCGGAGTAGGAGGTCGCGGCGACGGCGATCTCGTCGGCGAACCCGTGATCACGCATCACACGCTCGTAGGTCTCGGCTCTGATGCGCGGCATCTGGTCGGCCGGGCGACCGTGCTCCTGCTGGAAGGTGATGTGGGCGATGCGCCGGTGGCCCAGCGCGATCAGGTGTTCCATGACGAGCTCGGAGCCGATCCGGTCGTCGTCGACGATCGAGTCGTAGGCCGGCGAGCGGTCGTGCCTGCCGAGCACCACGGTGGGGATGTCACGGGCCACTTGCTCCAGCTGGGTGCGGCCGGCCAGCGGAGCGATCATGAGGATGCCGTCCACCTGCCGGTCTGTCAGAGCGTCCAGGGCACGTTTCTCGGTCTTGTCCTGGGTGCCGCCCTGGATCATGATCGCCTGGTAGCCGGACTCGGTGAGCTGCTCCACCAGGCCGGTCATGATCTCGGCGTAGAACGGGATCCCGATGTGCCGCAGGAGCACGCCGATGGTGTACGCCCGTCCACGCAGCGCACGCGCGGCCGCCTGAGGGCGATAGCCCAGCTCGTCGATGGCCCGCTTGACGCGGTCGCGCATGGCCTCGCTGACCCCGTAGTCGTTCCGGATGACCTTCGAGACCGCCGCCTTGGAGACCCCGGCGTGTTTCGCCACGTCGGAAATGGTCACTCGTCGTCGTCGCTCAGGCGCGACCATGGGCATCCCTTCTCGAACCGAGCCTCGCTGAGAACGTAGACCGGTCTATGCAAGATAGCGGAAGATCGAAACTGCGACTGCTCTGGCTGGTAGTAGCCCCGTAGACCGGTACACATTTTTCCTTGACCTGCTCGCGACGTAACGGCTACGTTGGCTCGCATTCCGGGGCCGGCACCGACGGCCACCGCCGCACCGACACATGATCGAGAGACGCATGCACACCTTCCCCGACGGCTTCCTCTGGGGCGCGGCGACCGCACCGCACCAGGTCGAGGGCGACAACGTCAACAGCGACTTCTGGGCGCAGGAGGAGCGCATGCCAGGAGCGGATCGCAGCGGCGATGCCCTCGACAGCTACCACCGATACGCCGAGGACATCCGGCTCGTCGCGGAATCGGGCCTGAACACCTACCGCTTCGGCGTCGAGTGGGCCCGCATCGAGCCGGCCCCCGGGAGGGTGTCCCGCGCGGCGCTCGCGCACTACCGGCGCATGATCGACGAATGCCTGGCCGCGGGCGTCACCCCGTTCGTCACGATCCACCACTTCACCTCGCCGAGGTGGTTCGCCGAGGAGGGCGGCTGGCGCGGAGAACGGGCCGTGGACCGCTTCCGCGCCTACGTCGAGACGGCCACCTCGATCCTCGACGGCGTCGAGTGGGTCTGCACCATCAACGAGCCCAACATGCTCGCGATCATGGTGCGCGAGGCGGAGGCGACGCTCGACCCCGACTCGGGTATGGAGTGGCTGAGCCCCACGCTGGAGGCGGACACGCCCCGGCCGGCGAAGCCGGCTCCGCCGGTGGGGATCGGACGCCGTCTCATCGAGGCCCACCACGCGGCCCGGGACGCGCTGCGGGAGCGCACGGACGCTCGGGTGGGCTGGTCGGTCGCGAGCCGCGCGTTCGAAACCCGCCCCGGTGCGGAGAAAGTGCGCCGGGAGCTGGAGTACGTCTGGGAGGACCTCTACCTCGAGGCGGCGCGTGACGACGACTTCATCGGGGTGCAGGCCTACTCGGCTCAGTGGGTGGGGCTGGACGGTATCGAACCGCACCCCGTGCGCCCGGACAACACCCTCGTGCGTACGGCGTACCGGCCCGACGCCCTCGGCATCGCCGTCCGGCACACCGCCGACGTGCTGCCCGACGTCCCGATCGTCGTCACCGAGAACGGCATCGCGACCGGCGACGACTCCCGGCGCGTCGCCTACACGACCGCCGCGCTCGCCGCGCTGTCCGAGGCGATGGAAGACGGCCTGGACGTGCGGGGATACATCCACTGGAGCCTGCTCGACAACTACGAGTGGGGCCACTGGGACCCGACGTTCGGCCTCGTCGCCGTCGACCGGGAGACCTTCGAGCGCCGGCCCAAGCCGAGCCTCGCGTGGCTGGGTGGCGTCGCCAAGGCCGGCGCGCTCCAAGACGGCGGGACCTGACGATGCCCGAAGCAATCGATCGGCGCCAACTCGTGCGACGGCACAACCCCGTGCTGACGTACGCGCACCCCGCTGACGTCCTCACGGTCGGCAACGGTGACATCGCGCTGACGGTCGACATCTCCGGACTGCAGACGTTCCCGTCCTTCCACGAGCTCGTCCCCGACCCGCACCGCGTCGTTCGCGATGGTGTGTCCGGTCTGCCGGAGCAGTACCCGCGCGTGTTCGACGCCGACGACTTCCAGATCCCGCTGCGCACCCAGTCGACCTGGGGCTGGTACGAGACGCGCACCGACCGGGAACTCCGGCTCGAGGACGCGACCACCCTGTACGAGACGTCCCGCGGCCCGGTCCCGTACCTCGACCGCATGGGTCTCCAACGGGCCGGCGACCCCATCGCCGACGAGTTCGTCGCGGGCGCGTGGTACCACTTCAATCCCCGCCGCGCTCACCTCGGCCGCCTCGCCCTGGTCCGGCCCGACGGGACGGGGCTCGACGATCCGACCGCGTTGACCGACGTCCGCACCGAGCTCGACCTGTGGACGGGATCGGTCCGGGCCGAGTACATCCTCGACGGCGCGCGCGTCCGCGTCACCACCGTCGCCGACCCACGGGATCACCGCTTCGCGGTGCGGGTCGAGTCCGAGCTTCTGCCGCGCGGATGGGGCGTCGCGTGGGTGTTCGACGAGCAGCCGGACGACCTGGCCGCCTTCGAACTCCCGCTCGCGCAAGAGACGGTCTGGGACCGGCGGACGGAGTGCCACTGGAACGCACGGCGCACGGTGGAGGCGCTGACCTACAGCGTAGACGTCCGCACCACTGGCAGCCTGCGGGAGGAAGCCGTCGCGCGCACAGACGCCACTGTCCTCGAAGTGGTGGTGACGCTGAGTCCGGATGATGGCAGGCAGCAGGACGAAGACGGTTTCTCCACCGTCAGTCAGTCCTCGGAGACCTGGTGGGCAGAGCACTGGAATACCGGTGCCGCGGTCAGTCTCGCTGGGAGCACGGACGCGCGCGCCCCAGAACTGGAACGTCGCATCGTTGTCTCGCAGTACCTCATGGCCGTCAACAGCGCCGGCGTCACGCCTGCCGCGGAGTCCGGTCTGACGTACAACACCTGGTCGGGGAAGTTCCACCTCGAGATGCACTGGTGGCATGCGGCGCACTTCCCGATGTGGGGCCGAGGGCGACTGCTCGAGCGCAGCATGCGTTGGTATCGCGGCGCCTTGGAGGCGGCGAAGGCGACCGCCCGCCGGCAGGGGTACCGCGGAGCCCGCTGGCCGAAGCAGACCGATCCGTCCGCGCGCGAGTCGCCGAGCAACATCGGCGTCTTCCTCCTGTGGCAGCAGCCGCACGTGATCTACCTGCTGGAGTTGCTGCGTGGCGAGGGACGCGACGAGTCGTTCCTGCGTGCTCACTACCCGCTCATCGAGGCGACCGCCGACTTCATGGCCGACTTCGCCGAGGAACGCGACGGATCGTTCGGGCTGCCGCCCCCGCTCATCCCCGCGCAGGAGAGCTACCTCGTCGACCGGGCGACGACCACCGATCCGACGTTCGAGCTGGCGTACTGGTCGTGGGCGCTCGGCGTGGCGAACGAGTGGCGAACTCGGCTCGGTCTCGAGCCGAACGAGGAGTGGGACCGGGTGGCGCGGAACATGAGCCGGCCCGCGTTACTGCCCGACGGCACATACGCCGCGATCGCGACGCCTCCGCTGCTCATCCGTAAAGATCACCCGTCCATGCTCATGGCGTTGGGGTGGCTACCGGAGACCGGCCTCGTGGACCCGGCCACGATGTCGGCGACGCTCGACTCCGTATGGGAGCACTGGGACCTGCAGTCCAGCTGGGGTTGGGACTACCCCGTCATGGCGATGACCGCGGCCCGCCTCGGCGACGTCGGCCGTGCGATCGACGCCCTCCTGCTCCCGTCGCCCAAAAACGTGTTCCTGCCCAACGGACACAATCCGCAAATGCCGGGATTTCTCACGATTTATCTGCCGGCCAACGGCGGACTGCTGGCCGCCATGGCGCACATCGCCACGGCGGTCGACCAAGGGGCAGAGCTTCCCGACGGCTGGCTGATCACCTCAGAAGGACTGGGCGCGCTCCCCCGCCCGAGCGCCATGTCCACCCCTGAATAGCTCCTCATGTACACGAAAGAGGCGAGGACCATGGGTACCAACTCCACAGCACGCGGCGCCCGTCGCCGCACCGTCATCGCGGCCGGATCATTGGCGATTGTTGGGGCGCTTGCCCTGGCCGCCTGTTCGTCGTCCGGCAAATCCGCCACCGGGGACGTCGGACTGACTTTCATGAACCAGTCGCGCGGACAAGAGGCCGCGCTCACCCAACTCGCGAAGCAGTACACCACGAAGACCGGCGTCAAGATCACCATTGACACGCCCGGCCCGGTCGACTACCTGCCCAAGCTCCAGGCGAAGGCGCAGTCCAGATCCATGCCCGACATCTATTCGTCGTTCGACGCGACTCAGATGGCGCCCTTCTACAAGGCCGGCTGGGCGATGGACCTTTCCGCCCAGCTGAATGCCGGTTGGAGCAAGAACTTCAGCCCCGCCGTGCTCACGATGTCGACGTTCAAGGAAGGCAACAACCTCGGGGTCAAGCCCGGCGTCTACGCGGTGCACTGGGAGACGCAAACATACGGCCTCCTCATCAACCCGGCGCTGACCGGAATGTCAGCGAAAAAGCCGCCCGCGACGACGGCCGCGTTCATCGACGCGCTCGCCGCTTCGAACGGCGGCAAGTTCTCCATCGCGGCCTCGCAGACACCGAACTTCATCCAGGCCGTCGCCTCGAACTGGCTGACGGACGCCGAGATCGAAGCAACCCTCAACGGGAAATCGACCTGGAAACAGGATGGCTGGCGTAACGCCTTCCAATTCCTGGTCGACCTGAAGAAGGCGGGCGTCATCGCGAACAACTCCATTCCCGGCGGTCAGGACGACCACCCGAACGTGGAGTCGTCCTTCTTCACCAAGAAGATGGGCGCGATCTTCGACGCCGCTCCCGGTGTCTCGGTGGGCCTGAGGACGAACCCGGAGTTCGAGGACTACTTCTCCACCGGGCTGCCCAAGGCTCCCGGAAGCGTCCACGAGCCGCGCTCGCCGGGTATCCCCGGGAAGGGCGCGGTGATCAATCCGAGGGGCGACCATCCTGAGCAGGCGCTGGCGTTCGTGAAGTGGCTGACCGAGCCCGCGCAGCAGGCGGTGTTCGCCAAGGTCGCTCGCATCCTTCCCAGCAACCCGGAACTCCTCGCCGGCGCGGACATCCCCGACCAGCTCGCGGGCTTCGCCGCCGGGGTGAAGGGCATGCAGGTCATGTCGACGACCTTCAAGCCTGACGTGATCACCGCGATCAGGGCGGAGTCTCAGCGGCTGGTGCTGGGCGAGGCGACGGTGGACGACGTACTCGCCAAGATCCAGGCGGCGCAGGATCGCACGTCATGACGACGTCGCGACTCGCGGTTCCCGTGGGGCGGCGAAGGACGCCGCACGGGAGGCGCGCCCTCCGGCGCAACCTGATCGGCTGGTTGTTCCTGGCTCCGGCCATCGCGCTCATCGGGATCTTCACGATCACGCCGTTCGCGCAGGCGATCCTGTTGAGCTTCCAGTCATGGGACGGCGTCAGCCCCGACACCCCGTGGGTGGGGCTGGCCAACTACGACTTCGTCGCGTCCGACCCGATCTTCTGGGCGTCCATGCGCAACGTCGTCTTCTTCGGTGTCGTCGGTTTCTTCCTCGGCAACGGAATCGCCCTGGTCATGGCGCTGGCCGTCAACAGCGTCGCCCGCGGCAAGACGTTCTTCCGCACCGTCTTCTACTTGCCGGGCGTGTTGTCGGTGGTGGTCGTCGGCCTGCTGTTCTCGTTCATCCTGGCCCCTGGGTCCGGCATCCTCAATCGGCTCCTGGGCCTGGTGGGTCTGGGCGCGCTCCAGCAGAACTGGCTCGGCGAGCCGGCCGTCGCACTGCCCGTCGTGGCGGCGGTGTTCGTCTGGTTTCACTGGGGATTCGGCTTCCTGCTCTTCCTCGCGGGGCTGCAGGACGTGCCGAAGGAACTGTACGAGGCCGCCGACCTCGACGGCGCGAACCGCTGGTCGAAGTTCCGGTACATCACCTGGCCACAGCTGGCTCCGGTCACGTCGATCGTGAGCCTGCTGACCCTGCTCGCCGCGCTCCAGATCTTCGGGACCGTACAGGTGCTGACCAACGGCGGACCGGGCCAGCACACGATGGTGCCGACCCTCGCGATCTACAACGAGGCGTTCGTCAACTGGCGCTACGGCAGCGCCGCGGCCATGTCGGTCATCTTCGGCGGCGCCCTCGTACTGCTGTCCGTGATCCAGCTCGCGATCACCAGGCGGAGGTCCCGCGTATGAGCAGCCGGACGACAGGAAGGGCCGACGAGATGTCCATCGCTTCAGAACCTCGTCGGAGGATGCGCCTCGACAAGGTCGGCCTGTACGGGCTGCTGGGCGTCGCCGCGCTGATCGCGCTGTTCCCCCTGCTGTGGATGCTGTCCGGATCACTGCAGAGCCTCACGGAGCTGCTCTCGAACGACAGCTTCCTGCCCGCCGACCCGCAGTGGGGCAACTACGTGACCGCGTGGGTCCAGGGCGAGCTCGGCGTCTATCTGCGCAACAGCGTGATCTACACGGGCTCCGCCGTCCTCGGCATTCTGCTGGTGTCCAGCCTCGCCGGGTACGCGCTCGCGCGACTCGACTTCGCGGGCAAGGGCGTGTTCACGTTCGTCATCCTCGCCGTGATGATCATCCCTGCGCCCGCCATGTTCCTGGCGCAGTACAAACTGCTCATCTCACTCGGCCTGACGAACAATCCCGTGGGCTATGTGCTGGTCCTGATCACCTCGGGCATCCCGATGTCGACGCTCATCATGCGCAGCTTCTTCGTCAGCCAGCCCCGCGCTCTGGAGGAGGCGGCCGCGCTGGACGGTGCCGGTCCGCTGCGCGTCTTCTGGCATGTGATCCTCCCGCTGGCACGGCCCGGCCTCGCCGCCGTGGCGGTCATCCAAGGGCTGGGGGCGTGGAACGAGTACCTCATGGCGCTCGTCCTGTTCGACGACAACTCCCTCATGCCCGTCCAGCGCGGTCTGACCGCCTTCACCTCCGCCGAGACGCCACAGCAGCAGATCCTCCTGGCCGCCACGACCATCTCGATCGTGCCGGTGGTGATCTTCTATCTGATGGCGCAGCGTCACATCGTGAAGGGCATCGGCGCGGGCGCGATCAAGTAGGCCGCGTCAGCTCCTCAGTCGGTGGGCGTCAAGCCTTGCGGCGGGAGCGGGCCAGGGCCAGCCCACCGAGGACCATGGCGATCAACCCGACCACCAGGTCCACGTAGCCCCCGACTATTCCGTAGCCGGTGCCGGGACCACCGTCGGCGGCGGCCACCACCAGCCCGCCGATGACTGTGCAGGCCAGCCCTGCAGCCAGGGCCACGATGGCTCCCCTTCTCCCGGTGCCGGTGCCGATACGACCGGCGGAGCGGGCCAGGGCCAGCCCGCCGAGGGCGACGCCGACCAGCCCCAGCAGCGCGGCCACCAAGGACCAGAGACGTCCGGCGGTCAAGGTGTAAGCATCGACGGGCTGGACCAGAACCTGCGCGGCTGCCGGTGTGGCGAGTGCTGAAATGCCGAGCAGGGCGGCTACGGCGGTGGCTAGCATGCGACGGACGAACATGAGGACCCTTTCGGTCGGATGAAGGGCGTCGGCAGCGTGTGCGGCGCGGTGACTCGGCCTGTGCCGGTCGAGGTGCCGGTGAGGGAGGGGTTTCACGGAATCGATCGTCGCGCCGTCGAGGCAAGCGCGGCCTCCGACAGCGGATGGCAGCGTCTACGCAGTTCTGCGTAGCCGACTCGTGTCTCGGTACGCCCGTCGTCGTAGGCGGCCGCGCGTCTGGGCGGAGTGTTCTCACGCGCGGGAACCGTAGGATCGCGGCATGGAACACCGCGCCGTGTCGTTGCGCCTGCCGGTGCCGGCGCAGGATGTGCTGGTCGCGCTGTTCATCACCGTGATGCAGGTTCAAGGGACGATCGTCCGCAACACCGGCGAGGTGGTGCAGCGCCCCCTTGGCGACCTCGGCAACCTGGGGTATGTCCTGCTGGTCGCCAGTGGTGTGGTCGTCGTCGTCCGCCGCCGGTGGCCGGTGCCGGTGTTCGTCACCGCCGCGCTCGTCAGCCTGGTGTATTACGGCCTTGGCTTCCCGGACGGGCCCGGCTGGCTCGGGCTCTTCGTCGCCCTGTACACCGTCGCCGCCTACGGGGACGGGCGCCGGTCGCTGGTGATCGCCGGCGTGGGCACCTCGGTGCTCGCCATCGCCTGGCTGGTCGCCGCGGCCGACATCGAGCCACGCGCCGCCATCGGCTGGGTGTACTTCCGGATCGGTGCGTCGGTCATGAGCGTGGCCCTTGGCGAGTCCGTCCGGTCCCGAAAGATCATCGCGGCCGAAGCTCAGGAGCGCGCCGAGCTGGCCGAACGGACTCGCGAGGAGGAAGCGCGGGCGCGTGTGGACGCCGAACGGCTCCGGATCGCGCGCGAGGTCCACGACACCGTGGCGCACGCCATAGCGATCATCAACGTCCAGTCCGGTGTCACCGCGCACGTGCTCGACAAGAGGCCGGAAGTGGCGCGCGAGGCGCTGCGAGCCATCGAGCAGACGAGTTCGCGGGCGCTGCGGGAGATGCGGGCCATCCTCGGCGTGCTCCGTGACGACGACGGTGACGACAACGACGGGCGCGTGCCGTACCCCGGGCTGGGGCAGATCGACGAACTGACCGCCAAGGCCCGCGCGGCCGGTCTCGACATCGAGCTCGAGGAGACCTCGCCCGCGGCGCCGTTGCCGAGTGCGGTGGGCAGTGTCGCCTATCGGATCCTTCAGGAATCGATCACCAACGTGATCCGCCACGTCGGTCCGACTCGGGTGACGGTCGCGCTGAACCCCGGAATGGAGGTCTTGGAGATCCGCGTGACCGACGAGGGCCGCCGTGCCGCCTCAGGTGTTGGCCTCGCGGATGCGCACCTACCGGCGCGGCAGCTGACCGGCACCGGCGGCTCGGCCCCCGCTCAGCCGACGCCCGGCCGCGGGATCCTCGGCATGCGCGAGCGCTGTCAACTGCTGGGCGGAGAACTCGACGCCGGCCCGCTTCCGGGCGGCGGGTTCGAAGTCAAGGCACGACTGCCCCTCGCGCCGACCGGGTCGCTTCTGTGAACGCGGCAGCCGCCTCACCGTTGACCAACGCTCCGATCAAGGTGCTGGTCGCCGACGACGAGGGTCTCGTGCGTTCCGGGTTCAAGGTCCTGCTCGACCTCGAGGACGACATCACGGTGGTGGGAGAGGCCACCAACGGCGCCGAAGCCGTCGAGCGGGCCCGCGCCGCCCGCCCCGACGTCGTGCTCATGGACATCCGCATGCCGAAGGTGGACGGGATTCAAGCCACCGCCCAGATCGCCCAGACGCGCGGGTTGGAGCAGGTCCGGGTCATCATCCTCACCACCTACGACACCGACGAGTACGTCTTCGACGCCTTGCAGGCCGGTGCCAGCGGCTTTCTGCTCAAAGACGCCGGACCGGCCGAGCTCCTGCATGCCATCCGGGTGGTCGCCGCCGGGGACGCGCTGCTCGCGCCACGGATCACCCGACGCCTCATCGGCCAGTTCACAGCGCGACGAACAGCCGCGCAGGCCGCGGAGGAACGGCTCGCGGTGCTGACCGGGCGCGAGCGCGAAGTGCTGGCCCTGGTGGGACAGGGCCTGAGCAACAGCGAGATCGGTACCGAGTTGTTTCTCAGCCCGGCCACCGCGCGCACCCATGTCAGCCACGCGATGGCGAAACTGGGTGCGCGCGACCGTGCGCAACTGGTCGTCATCGCTTACCAGACAGGACTGGTCAGCCCCACGATGTAGGACACGGCCACCCCGCCACGGGATGAACGTTTCAGCACCTGCCCCGCTGTGACAGCGGGATCGCACGCCGTCAGGCCAGATCGGGCCACTCCGGGGAGCGGCGGAACCGTGACGGAGGGGGCGGACCCTTGACGGATCTTTCCCCGTCATATTTGCTCCGCCACACCACCATCTCAGTCGGTGTACGTGGAAAGGAGCTCTGGATCCCGATGAGCTGTTAGCGCTCACAATGGCATGCGCTCCCTTATTCGCCAAGTTCCGGCAGATGAGGACGGACGGCCGGCTCGCCCTCGGCTGCCGCATCCGTACTCCGAGAACTCGTTCACGAGGTTAAGGATCCAGTATGTTAGCGCGAACACTACTGATCGACGCTCCCCGCTCGCTGACAGTGGCGAGGCGTTGAGCATGCGTACATGGGGACGATGGTGGGCGGCCGCGCTTACGGCCGTCGCCTTGGTGGTAGCGGGTGTAGCGATGCAGGCGGGGGTCGCCGGCGCGGAGTCCAACGGCGGGGTACGGGTCATGCCGTTGGGCGACTCGATCACCGAGGGCACGCAGGTGCCGGGCGGGTACCGGATCGGGCTGTGGCAGCGCCTGGCCGCCGGCCGCTACACGGTCGACTTCGTCGGGTCGCAGTTCAATGGGCCGGGCAGCCTGGGTGACCACGATCATGAGGGTCATCCCGGGTGGCGGATCGACCAGATCGACGCGAACATCACCGGCTGGCTGCGTACGTACACACCGCGCACACTGCTGCTGCACATCGGCACCAACGACGTCCTGCAGAACTACAGCCTGGCCGGTGCCCCGCAGCGACTGTCCACGCTGATCGACCACATCACCACAGCCGTGCCGGACGCGGATGTCTTCGTCGCGACCATCATCCCGCTGTCCAACTCCGGTCAGGAGTCCGCCGCCCGGACCTTCAACGCGGCGATCCCCGGCATCGTCCAGAGCAAGGTGAACAGCGGCAAGCACGTCCATTTGGTCGACATGCACAGCAAGTTGACCACTTCCGACCTGATCGACGGCATCCACCCCACCGCCGGCGGCTACGACAAGATGGCCGCCGCCTGGTACAGCGCGCTGCAGTCGGTATCCGGCAGCATCGGCCAACCCGGGGGCGGCACCCCCACGCCGGGTGCGGGGGCGATCAGGGGCGTGGGTTCGGGCAGATGCCTGGATGTCTCCGCCGCCTCGCAGGCGAACGGCGCGTCGGTGCAGATCTGGGACTGCAACGGTCAGTCCAACCAGAGCTGGACGCCGACCAGTGCGGGCGAGCTGCGGGTTTACGGCAGCAAGTGCCTGGACGTGTACAACCGGAGCAGCGCCGACGGCGCCCAGGTGGTGATCTGGGACTGCAACGGACAGAGCAACCAGCAGTGGCGCTTCAACTCCGACGGCACCATCACGGCGGTCGGCGCGAACAAATGCCTGGACGTGCCGAACAACGCCACCTCCAACGGCACCAAGCTGCAGATCTGGTCCTGCGGCGGCGCCGCCAACCAGCGCTGGAGCCGTGCCAACCCATGACATCACTCTCGCTGTGACAGTGACCGATCCCTCGACCACTCCCCCGCCCGTCAGGAGCGAGGGCGGACCGAGATCTTCTTGACACCCAGTAGGCAGAGGATCAGATGCGCAGAATTCTTGGCCTGGCAACGGCGGCGGCGCTCGTGGCCGGCTCCATCGTCGCGATCGGCGGTGCGGCATCGCCCGCCGCCGCGCTGGACAACGGTCTGGCCCGCACACCCCCGATGGGCTGGAACGACTGGAACAGCTTCGGCTGCAATGTCAACGACGGCCTGATCCGCCAGTCGGCCGACACCATGGTCTCCAGCGGCATGGCGGCGGCGGGCTACACCTACGTCAACATCGACGACTGCTGGTCCACCAAGAACCGCAATTCCAGCGGCGACCTGGTGCCGGATCCGCAAAAGTTCCCCAATGGCATCAAGGCTCTGGCCGACTACGTCCATTCCAAAGGGCTCAAGCTCGGCATCTACTCCTCGGCCGGAACCACCACGTGTGCGGGGTACCCGGCCAGCCTGGGCAACGAGCGGCGGGACGCGGCCCTGTGGGCGTCCTGGGGGATCGACTACCTGAAGTACGACAACTGCGGTGACCACAAGGGCATGAACGGACAGCAGCGGTACACGGCCATGCGCGACGCCCTGGCCGCCACCGGCCGTCCGATCGTGTACAGCCTGTGCAACTGGGGGCAGGAGAGCGTGTGGACCTGGGGGATGCCGGTGGGCAACTCCTGGCGCGACACCGGTGACATCGGGGCGAACTGGAACTCGATCATGGGCATCCTGGACCAGCAGGTCGGGCTCGAAGCCTACTCGGGCCCGGGCGGGTGGAACGACCCCGACATGCTGGAGGTGGGCGTCGGCGGGGTGACGGGGACCGAGGGCCGCGCGCACTTCAGCCTGTGGTCGCTGCTGAACGCGCCGCTCCTCGCCGGAAACGACATCCGCACGATGAGCGCCGACACGCGCACGATCCTCACCAACACCGAGGTCATCGCGGTCGACCAGGACTGGGGCGGCAGACAGGGCCACAAGATCAGCGACAACGGGAACCTGGAGGTCTGGCGCAAACCGATGTCGAACAGCTCGGTCGCGGTCGTGCTGCTCAACCGGGGCACCTCGACCTCGACCGTCTCCACCACCGCCTCCGCCCTGGGGCTCGGGTCCGCGTCCTCCTACTCGGTACGTGACCTGTGGGCGCACACGACGTCCTCCTCGTCCGGGGCGATCAGCGCGTCGGTCCCCGGGCATGGGGCGGCCATGTACGTCGTGACCGGAGGAGGCATCGTCACGCCGCCCGCGGGCGCGATCAAGGGGGTCGGCTCGGGCCGGTGCCTGGACGTCGTCGACGCCTCGCAGGCCAACGGCGCGCAGGCGCAGATCTGGGACTGCGGCGGCCAGGCCAGTCAGCAGTGGACGCCGACCGCGAGCGGTGAGCTGCGGGTCTACGGCGGCAAGTGCCTGGACGTTTACAACCGGGGAACCGCCAACGGCACCAACGTCATCATCTGGGAGTGCAACGGCCAGGACAATCAGCAGTGGCGCTTCAACTCCGACGGCACCATCACGGCGGTCGGCGCGAACAAATGCCTGGACGTGCCGAACAACGCCACCGCCAACGGCACCAAGCTGGCCATCTGGACGTGCAACGGCGGCCCCAACCAACGCTGGACCCGCACCTGACCTGACTCGCCGTGCGCCGGCCGACCGCCATCGATCCAACGCGGGAACTTTGCCGGCCGGTCGGGCATCTAACACGCCGTGGAAGCGCTGATCGCGGGAGATCCGGAGCACATCGGGGAGTACTGGCTCGCGGGCCGGCTCGGCTCCGGAGGCCAAGGTGTGGTGTACGACGCCTACGATCGTGACGGGCGCAGGGTCGCGCTCAAAGTGCTCCACTCGGCCAGCGACGAGGGCCGCGACCGGTTCGCCAAGGAGGCGACTGCCGCCGGCCGGGTGGCCTCCTTCTGCACGGCCAGGGTGCTGGCCGCCGACATGTCGGGCAGCAAGCCGTACATCGTCAGCGAGTATGTGCCGGGGCCGAGCCTGCGCCAGGCGGTCGGCCAGGGGCGCAGGTTCACCGGGGACGACCTGCACAGGCTGGCCACCGCGATCGCCACCGCATTGACCACGGTGCACGACGCGGGCGTGATACACCGAGACCTCAAGCCGGACAACGTGCTGCTCAGCCCCGACGGTCCACGGGTGATCGACTTCGGCATCGCGCGGACCTTGGACATGTCGCTGACCAAGACCGGCGAGGTGTCCGGTACGCCCACCTACATGGCGCCTGAGGTGTTCACCGGGCAGCGGGCGGGCGCGCCCGCCGACGTTTTCGCCTGGGGTGCGATCGTGGTGTTCGCCTCCACGGGCGAAGACCCGTTCAGAGCGGACAACTTGGGCGGGGTCATGCACCGGGTGCTGTCGGCGCGGCCCGACCTGAGTGGGCTGCCGCCGCGACTGGCCTCGCTGGTGGCCGCCGCGCTGGAGAAGGACCCTTCGGCCCGGCCCTCGGCCCGCGACCTGCTCCTCGCGCTGGTCAGCGGCGGCGACGCGGACATGCGCGGGCTGCTGACCGCGGGCAGCCGTGCGGCCAGCGGCGTGCACGTGCCCGGCACCGCCGATCCGGCGCTCGGCACGATCGCCGAGGACGCCTACGGCGCGCTCGCGCCTGAGGTGCGGGAACTGGCCGCCGAGGTCTTCCTCCGTATGGTGTCCGTCACCGACGACGGGCACGAGAGCGTCCGCTGGGTGCTGAAGGACGAACTGTTCGCCGGCCGCTCGGAGCGGGAGGTCCAGGCCATCGAGCGGATTCTACGGACCTTCTCCTACCTGGTGACGCAGAAGGACGAGGCGGTCGCGCTGGCGCATCCCGCTCTGCTGCGTGCCTGGCCGCGGCTGCGGATGTGGGTGGACGGTGACCGTGACGGCCTTGCCGTACTGGGTCAGATCAGTAACGCGGCGCGCCAGTGGGCCGAGAACGGGCGCAAGGACGGCGATCTGCTGCGGGGCAGCAGCCTGGACCACGCGCTGACGTGGGCGGCCACCGGGCGCAGGAACGTCACGCTGACCCCGAGGGAGCGCGATTTCCTTGCCGCGGGCACGGAGCTGACCAGGAAGAACATCCGCCGCAGGCGGCTGACCACGGTGGCGCTGGGCGTACTGCTGGCGGTGGCGGTGGCTGCGGGAAGTGTCGCGGTGGTGCAGGGCAGGCAGGTCGCCGAGCAGAGTCGCGTGGTGGCCCGGCAGCGCGATCAGGCCGTAGGACGGCAGGTCGCGGCCGAGGCCGACAAGCTGCGTACCACCGACCCGGCCAAGGCGATGCTGCTCAGCGTGGCCGGCTGGCGGCTGGCCTCGGGCCCCGACACCAGGCAGAGCCTGATGACCTCGCTGACGATGCCGGAGAGCATGGCCTTCCGCGACCCGGGCGCCAAGGGGGTCTCCACGGCCGCGGCGGCGGCCGACGGGCGCACGCGGGTCATCGCCGACGAGGACGGGGTACGGGTCTACGACGTCCCTTCGCGACGGCAGACGACCTTCTGGAAGTGGCCGAGCGGATTCGCCGCGCTGCCGTCGGCGGCCGCCCTCAGCCCGAGCGGCAGGACACTGGTGATCGTCAGCCGGGACACGGCGTACTCCTGGGACACCATGACGGGCAAGAAGCTGCACGAGCACCGCGTGGCAGCGGGGTCCCCCGGCGTGGACGTGGTCTTCGACGCGCATGAGAGCCTGGTCGCGGTGATGCGCGAGACCACGATGGAGTTCCTGTGGGACACCCGGACGGGCAGGTCCTACGCTCCGCGGCTGGAGGCCGACTCCGGCCCGGCCATCGCGCCCTCTGGCGCCTACATCGCGGGGATCGGCATCAACCAGGGCGGGCTGAAATTGATCCGCCTGCCTGACCTCACCGTGGACACCCGGATGCCGAAGAAGTGCGGCACCGCCGCGACGTTCACGGCGGACAGCCGGCGACTGCTGTGCGCCAACGGCGACATCGTGGCCTGGGATCTGCGCACAGCCAGGAAACTGCCCGACGAGGATCGGCCGTTCTGGCAGGAGTCGGCCTCGGACGACTTCTTGGCCACGTCTCTGCGGATCAGCCGGGACGGCAGGAGGCTGCTGGGTGTCGAGGGCAGGACGATCCACCTGTGGGACGCCGAGAAAGGCGATGATCTCTACACCTACGTGGCGGAGGGCGAGCCGGACGAGGCCTGGCCGGATCCTGACGGCAAGACCATCCGATACCTGCTCGAAAACTCGATCATCACCCTCGGCATCGGCTCCCGCGTCTCTCGCGGCAGGCTGCCGAGCGGGTACGAGGTCGGCGGATTCAGCCAGGACGGCCGATTGATCGCCGCCGAGAAGGACGACGCACCCACACGCGTCTGGGACATGCGCCGCCTGGGCGTGCCGTTGCCCGGCAGCGAGGGCACCACCGGTGCGCTGTTCGATCCGGCGGGCAAGAGGCTGACCGCCACCGGCGAGGGCTCGGGAGTCTCCGTCTGGGACGTGGCCACGGGCAGGCGACTCTGGCACTATCCCGTTCCCAAGGAGCGGTACGTCGGTTCGACGGCGTTCACTCCCGATGGCGGCAAGCTGGTGCTGTCGCTCGCGGAGGTGAGCCGGCCGGACGCCGGAAACGAGCTGATCGTCCTGGCCGCCGACAGCGGCCGGGTACTCACCCGGCACAAGCTCGACACCGGCACGGAGATCGTCGCCCCGACCCGCGACGGTACGGCCATGGTGACCACCACCGGCAGGGTGCTCGACCTGGACACCGGCAAGCCCGTCGGCACCGGGTTCAACCGGGCGGGCTACAGCATCGCGGTCAGCCCCACGGCGCCGCTCCTGGCCCTCGGCACAGGCACGATCGAGCTGTGGGACAGCGCGAAGGGCGCCGAACTGTCGCCCGCCATGCGCGTGGCGAGCCATGCCGAGGTCGAATCCGTGCTGTTCAGCCATGACGGCACCCTGCTGGCAGCGATCAGCAGGTCCATCGGTGAGACCTTCGATGACGTGTACACCGCCCAGATCTGGGACGTCGCCTCACGGCAGCGGCTCGGCTCGTTCCCCATCGACATCTTCGACCGGCTGGCGTTCAGCGCCGACGACAGCATGCTGTATGTCTCGGGCAACCAATCGGGGACCATCGCCCAGATACCGGTCGCCGGGGACCGCGTCGCCGCGCTCGTGTGCGGGCGGGCGGGTCGCACGCTAAGCCCCCAAGAGTGGGACCAGTATCTGACAGGTGCGCCCTATCGCGACATCTGCCCGCTGCTGACGTCCAAGGGCGCGGGGAACGATGGCACAGCCGTCCCTCGCTAGCCGGGAGGCTCCAGGCCCGCCCACCGTATTGATCATTTCTGGCTTTTCACGGCCTCCATGCCGGTCGCGGACGTGGTCTCAGCCTGCGGCTTAAGCGCGTCCGCTTTCGTACGCAGGGTGATCGGCTTGAGCAGCAGCGCGGCGACCACACCGACGACGGCGACGGCGGCCGAGATGAGGAAGACGTGACCGGTGGCGTCGCCGTAGGCGCTGGCCGGTGACACCCCGCCGGCCGTGCCGGCGCCGACCTGGCGGGCCAGGACCGCGCCGAGCACGGCGACGCCGACCGTGCCGCCGAGGGAGCGGAAGAACACGACAGTAGCGCTGGCGGCGCCGATGTCGGTCAGCGCGACGGCGTTCTGCACGACGAGGACGAAGTTCTGCAGGGTCAGGCCGACGCCGGCACCGACGAGCACCATCGCGAACCCGATGAGCGGCATCGGCGTGTGCTGGTCGAGCAGGCCGAGGATCACGAATCCGGCGGTAAGAGCGATGGTTCCGGTGATGAGGAACGGCTTGAGCTTGCCGGTACGGGTGACCAGCCGGCCGCCGACGATCGAGGAGATCAGAATGCCGGCCATCATCGGGATGGTGAGCAGGCCGGCCTCGGTGGGGGTGTGGCCGCGGCTGATCTGGAAGTACTGGGTGAGGAAGACGGTCGCGCCGTACATGGCGGTGCCGGCGGCGAGGCTGCCGAGGATCGCGAGGGCGGTGGCGCGTTGCCGGATGACACGCAGCGGCACGATGGGCTCGGAGACCCGGGATTCGACCCAGAGCGCGACGCCGAGCAGCAGTATCGAGCCACCGACCATGGCGGCGGTCTGCCAGGAGGCCCAGGCGAAGGCGTCGTCGACGAAGGAGACCCAGATCAGCAGGAGGCTGACGCCCGCGGTGATGAGCGTGGCGCCCCAGTAGTCGATCTTCACGTTGTCGCGGCGGTAGATCGGCAGTCGCAGGGTCAGCTGCAGGATGATCAGCGCGACGATCGCGACAGGAATGCCGACGAAGAAGCACCAGCGCCAGCCCAGCCACGAGGTGTCGACGATGAAGCCGCCCAGCAGCGGGCCGCCGATGGTGGAGATCGAGGTGACGCTGGACAGGTATCCGGCGTAGCGGCCACGTTCCCGGGGCGACACCAGCGCGCCGATCGCGATGTTGACCAGGGTCTGCACCGCGCCGACGCCGACGCCCTGCAGGGCGCGGGCGGCGATCAGTTGCCCGGCGTTCTGGGAGAGGCCGGCGGCGATCGAGCCGGCGATGAAGATCAGGACGGCGATCTGGATCAGTGCCCGCTTGGAGAACAGGTCGGCGAGCTTACCGAAGATCGGGGTGGCGACGGTGGCGGCCAGCAGGGTGGCGGTCACCACCCAGGTGTACTGGGTGGGGGAACCACGCAGTACACCGAGCATGCGCGGCAGCGCGGTGGAGACCACGGTGCTGGCCAGCGTCGAGACGAACAGGGCGAGGAGCAGTCCGCTGAGCGCTTCGAGGATCTGCCGGTGGGTCCTGTCGGGGCTGGAGCTCATGGTGCGCTCTCTTCGGGGTTCACGCGCAGAACGCTGCCGTCGCCGTTCGCGGCGATGATCAGGGAGCCGTCCCCCGCGGCCGCGATTCCGGCGAACGGCCGCGGTATTCCGGGCAGGCCGGGCGGGATGAACAGGTCGGGTTCGGGGCGGGTCAGGCCGGCCGCGGACGCGACCGGAAGAGAGTCGGCTTCGATCTCGACGTCGCCGGTGGCGAGGTCGATGGCGAGCAGCCGGCGGTGGGTGGTCTCGACGACGTACACGGTGCCGTTGTTGACGGTGATGCCTTGCGGGGTGCCGAGCCCGTCGGCGAGCAGCCGGGGTACGCCGTCCTCGACGTGGTACACCGCGGCGAGCCGCTCGTCGCTGATGTAGCAGCGCTGGTCGACGTCGACGGCCACGTCGACCGGGCGGCCGAGGCCCTCGACCAGCACACTGACCTGGTCGTCGTGGTCGATCGCGACGACGCGGCCGGCGCCGGATTCGGCGACCACCAGGGTGCCGTCGGTGCGCACGGCGATGCCCAGCGGACGGTTCAGGCCGCTGGCCCTGGTGCGCACCGTGCCGGAGCGCCGGTCGTAGGTGCGTACGTGCCCGTACTGGGAGGTGGTGTGGAGCAGGTCACCGTCGGCGGCGACGCCGTGCACGAAGTTCAGCAGCTGGGTGGTGGTGACGTCTTCGCCAGATTGATCGGCTTCGCTCTGTTGGTCGGCTTCGCCCTGTTGGTCGGCGGGCTGGGTGAGGCGGTAGTGGTCGGCCACGTGGATGCCGCCACCGAGATCGATGGTCACCCCGAAGGGGCCCCCGAGTCCGCGGGGCACGATCTGGCGGGTACGTCCGTCTGCCATGAGCTCGGCGACGCCGCCGTGGGCGTAGCTGGAGACGAACATCCGGTTGTCGGCGTCGAAGGCGGCGTTGTCCAGGGCGTTGAGTTCGCTGACGATGGCGGACCGGTCGCCTGTGCCGGCCAGGTCGACGCGCGTGACGATCCCGCTCGCGCCACGGGAGAGGACCAGCAGGGCGCCACCGCGATCGAAGCGCACCGCGACCGGATCCGGGACATCCGCGGCCACCAGTTCCGGCTCGCCGCCGTCGAGCGGGATGCGGAACACCTCACCGGTGAGCATGTGGGGGTAGTAGAGCTGCCCGTCCGGGCCGAGTTGCATGGCGTTGCCCATGGCCAGGCCGGTCGTGAGCACCGTGGGTTCGTCGCCTGCCGGGGACAGCTCCAGCAGGCGTCCACCCGGGATCATCTCGTTGGCGAACACCCGGGTGCCGACGCAGGCGATGCCGTTCGGTGCGGTGATCTCGTCGGTGACCAGCGCGAAGCCTCCGGCCGGGTCACGTCGCCACACCCGGCCCGGGACCAGGTCGGTCACGTACATCGCGCCGTCGGTGTCGAAGGCGAGGTCGTCGGGGGCGTGCAGTGGCCCATCCGATGGCACGACCACCTCGACGTCGCCGGTGGCCAGGTCGACGGCGCTGATCTGCCCGGCGAGGAACTGGGCCACGTACAGGCGTCCGTCGGGTCCGAAGGCCATGCCGTTCGATCCCCACAGCGGGCGCGCCTGGATCAGTTGCTCGACTTTCCGGCGGTTCATCGGTCGCCCGCCAGTACCTCGTCCATGCCGCCCTCGGTGCGCCAGCGGCGCAGCAGGTCGTGGAAGGCGACGGGGCCGGGCCCGTACGTCTGGCTGACCGCGCGTGGTTTGCCTTCGTTGTTGTAGTAGCCCGGCGTGCATTCGGCCTGGAACGCCCTGTTGTCCGGTGCCAGCTCCCGGATGGTGGTGACCCATGCGTCCTCGGCGTCTCTGGTCGGCTCGACCGACGCGATGCCACGCCGGCGGGCCTCGGCGACCACGGCACCGATGTGGGTGGCCTGCTCCTGCAGGATGTGCACGAAGTTGACCGCGGCGGAGTTCTGCAGTGAGCCCAGGTGGAACAGGTTCGGGAAGCCGTGGCTGTAGAAGCCGTGCAGCGTACGAGGGCCCTGCCGCCGCCAGGTGTCGAGCAGGGCCGCGCCGCCCCGGCCGTACACCGGCAGGGAGCCGGTGAGGATGCCCGAAAGGCCGACCTCGAAGCCGGTGGCGAAGATGACGCAGTCGACCTCGTACTCCTGCTCGCCGACCACGACCGCCGACTCCGTCATCCCGGTGATGCCGCCGTGGTCGGCGGTGTCGACCAGAGTGACATTGGGGCGGTTGAACGTCTGCAGGTAGTGGTCGCTGAAGGTGGGCCGCTTGCACATGTAGCGGTACCAGGGCTTGAGCAGTTCCGCGGTGGCCGGGTCGCCGACGATCTCGTCGACGCGGGCGCGGATCTGGTTCATCTTCTGGAAGTCGGCGATCTCGTCGAGGTACTCGCGTCGCTCGGGTGACAGGTCGGTGTCGACGGTGCCGGCCATCAGGTGACGTTGCAGCCGTGCGGTGCTGGTCCAGCCGTCATCGATCAGGTCCTGTTCGGCGAGCCCGCCGGTGACGACGGTGAGGAAGTTCCTCATCCGTTCCTGCTGCCAGCCGGGTTTGAGCGAAGCTGCCCAGGCCGGGTCGGTGGGGCGGTTGTCGCGCACGTCGACCGACGAGGGGGTGCGCTGGAAGACGTACAGGTGCTGCGAGTCGCGCCCCAGGTGCGGGATGACCTGGATCCCGGTGGCGCCGGTGCCCACCACCGCGACGCGCTTGTCGGCGAGCTTGTGCAGGCCGCCGTTCTGGTCGCCGCCGGTGTAGCCGTAATCCCAGCGACTGGTGTGGAAGGTGTGCCCGCGGAACGTCTCGATGCCGGGGATGCCGGGCAGCTTCGGCTGTACCAGGGTGCCGGCGGACATCACGACATAGCGGGCCCGGAAGTCGTCGCCACGGTCGGTGCGCACCTGCCATTCGGCCGCGGCGTCGTCCCAGCGCAGTTGCGTGACGCGGGTGTGGAACAGCGTGTCGCGGTACAGGTCGTAGAGTTCGGCGATCGCGACGGCGTGCCGGCGGATCTCCTCGCCGGGCGCGTATCGCATGGTGGGCAGGTGGCCGGCCTCTTCGAGCAGCGGCAGGTAGATCGATGATTCGATGTCGCAGTGGATGCCCGGGTAGCGGTTCCAGTACCAGGTGCCGCCGAAGTCGCCGGCCTCGTCGAGCATCCGGATGTCGTCCACGCCGGCCTCACGGAGCTTGGCCCCGGTGAGCAGCCCGCCGAAGCCGCCACCCACCACCAGTGCCTCGACTCGGTCGCGGACCGGTTCCCGCTCGGCGCGTTCGGTGTACGGGTCGGCGGCGTAGTAGCCGAACTTGCCGCGGGCGCCCTGGTACTGGGCGTTGCCGTCGGGCCGCAGCCGGCGATCGCGTTCGTGGCGGTACCTGGCGCGCAGCTCGTCCGGGTCGAAGCCCAGTTCCGCGACTGTGAAACGCGCAGGCGGCGAAGAGAGGTCCATGCATGCCCTTCCGATGCGGGAGCCGCTGAGTCATTGCCGCGCCCGGGGAGATGGCACGGGACATCGTCCGGCGCGGAGCCGATCGGACGAGGCGGCGACACGTTTGCAGCGGCGAATGATCGCCCCGTCCGAGAGAAGCTAACCGAATGCGGAAAATTAAGTCAAACGACTGCCTTAACGCTCGACTGCGGGGCCAGGTACAGCCCTTCGACGGCATCGATCAGCTCGGCGGCCGTGGCCGACCATGCCTCCCTGGCCGCGTCCTCGTCGGGCGGCAGCGTGCGCTCGCGATGGGCGCAGATGTGCACGAGCAGCGTGCGTGCCATGTCGTCACGTCGGCGGCGCAGCTCGGGGGAAAGCGCCGGAAGACAGCGGTGCAGACCGCCGACGACCGTGTAGAAGTTGGGCGCGTCCTGTAGTCCCGCGGCCGCCAGCTCGCGTAGCTGCGGTTCGGTCATGATCTGAGCGGCGAGCCTGGCATACCAGGTCGGGGTTTCCAGGCTGCTCAGATGCTCGGTGAACGGCAGCACGACGCAGGCGACCCAGTCGCGCAGATCCGTGCTGTCACCCCTGGTCCGCAGCAATCGTTCGCGGATCCGCTCCATCAGCGTGGTGTGGTGCTCGACGATCGCGCGCAACAGGTCGGCCTTGGTGCCGAAGTGGTAGCCGACCGCGGCGTTGTTGCTCTGCCCTGCGGCCTCGCTGATCTGGCGGTTGGAGACCGCGAACACCCCGTGCTCGGCGAACAGACGTTCGGCGGCCAGCAGGATCCGGCTCCGGGTCTGACCCGCCTTCGGTGTGGTTTTGCCGATGGCGGTGTCCGTGCGTGCGGCCGGCGCCGCGCAGATGGCCGCTGTACCGGCAGCGGCCAGCGCGAACATCTGGTCGAGGATCTCGAACAGCCGTGCCGGGCCGCCCTCGGAGTCCCACGCCATGACGCTTTCCCGGACGCAGGCGAGCGCCATGCTGCTCATCGTCCTGGCACTCAGGCCGGTGATGCCGCGGCTGCCGAGCCAGTCGAGGATGGACTCCTCGAGATGAGCGTTGGCCCCCGGGAGGAAGCGGTTCAGCTCGGGCTGACCGGCCAGGATGCGCCGCCGCGCGGACACCGTCCGGAACTCCGCGGTCAGAAATGCCTTCAGAGCCCTGGTCAGGGCGACCCACGGGTCGGCGCCGGCCTCCCGTACGAACAGATCCGCGAGCTGGGCCGCTTCGCCGGGGGCCGGGTCGAACAGGGCGCCCGCCTTGGTGTCGAAGTGGTTGAAGAAGGTGCGCCGGGACACACCGGCGGCCGCCGCGATGTCGTCGATCGACACGGCGGCGAATCCGCGCTGCTCGAACAACGTCAGGGCGGCCTGACGCAGCCGGCGCCGGCGTTCGGTCTTGTCCGCGCCACCTGTGGTCCGGGCGCCAGGGGACGTGGGGCTCACTCCTAGACAGTAGGGCCTCGGCATGGAAGGGTGCATCTGCACTAAGTGCAAGCAACTCTCTGGAGTTCGGGCCCGACGAGCAGGTCAGCCGCCAAGACGGCGGGCGGACGGCTCGCCCGTGTGCCACCCGGCCGTCAACGGGTGAAGATCGCCTGTTCCACGTCCACGCGGCTAGGCTCTGGCCGATGAACGAGGCACGCAGGGCGACCGCGGCCGACGCCGCGGAGCTGGTCCGCTTGCGCGGAGTGTTGATGACTCAGCTGGCGGGGCACCGGTCGGCCGACGGAGGCTGGAAGGCGACCGCGGAGGTGATGCTCCGCGAGCGGCTGGCCGAGCCGGATCCCACACTGGTCGCCTTCGTCGTGGACCGACCGGACCTGGTGGGCCGGGCGGGCCTGCTGGCCGCGTGCGCGGTCGGCACCGTCGAGTGCCGGCTCCCGGGGCCGGGCAACCCCAGCGGCGAGGTCGGGTACGTCTTCAACGTCGTGACCGACCCGGCCCACCGGCGACGCGGCTACTCGCGCAGGTGCATGGCCGCGCTGCTCGACTGGTATCGCGACCGTGGCATCAGAACGATCGACCTGCGCGCCTCCTCCGAGGGCGAACCGCTCTACCGGTCCCTGGGCTTCACCCTTTCGCGCGACCCCGCCATGCGGCTCCGGCTGCGGCCACCGGAGCAGTCCCCTTCTTGAGGAGGAGGCCGGAGGTCTCGATCGGCGGATGTGAGCACGGTGTCGCCGCGGTGACGATGCGGGCATGACTTTCGCCGTACATGCCAGAGGTCTGACCAAGACCTTCAGCTCAGACACCGTCCGAGTCGTCGCCCTCGACCACGTCGACGTGGAGTTCACCCGCGAACGGTTCACCAACCGAGCCGCGGCACGGCCGGCGTCTGGGCGTGGTGCCGAACCGTCGGCGTCAGTGGATGGCCGCCAGGGCGTTGTGGGCGATCTCGGCCCGTTCGGCGGCTGCCGCTTCGGCGGCCTGCTCCTCGGCCCGCACGCGGGCGTCGTAGGCGGTGCGGGCGGCGGCGATCTCGTTCTGATGCGTCTCCGTCCAGGTGACCAGCGCGCGGATGGTGGAGTGCAGGGTCACGCCCAGCGAGGTGAGCTCGTAGTCGACACGTGGCGGGACGGTCGGGTGCACGGTCCTGCTGACCAGCCCGTCGCGCTCCAGATGCCGCAGCGTCCGCGTGAGCATGCGCTGGCTGACCCCGTCGATCATGCGGCGTAGCTCGGTGAAGCGCAGGCTGCGCCGGTCGAGCAGGGCGATGACCAGCAGCGACCACTTGTCCGCCACGCGGTCGAGAATCTGCCGGACCTCGCAGTCCTCCCGCGTGTCCCACTGAAGGACGTCGTAATCGCCGTCGGTATCCCCGCAGTAACCGAGGGACTTGAGAGTGCCGTCTTCCATGACATCCCATGATGCACGACGATTTGGCCGGTTACCAGAAGGAACCGGCACGCGGTTGAGGAACCATGGCCGGTCCTGTGCTTTTCGAGAGGAGTGGACCATGTCCATATCGATGCCCGCATCGAACAACCGCATGAACGCCCGCGCCTGGGGAGTGCTCTTCGTGCTCGCCGGAGCCGTCTTCCTGGAAGGGATCGACGTGGCGATGCTGAACGTGGCACTGCCGTCGATCCGGACCGATCTCGGCCTGTCCACCGGCATGCTCAGCGGAGTCGTCAGCGCCTACGTGCTCGGCTACGGGGGATTCATGCTGCTGGGCGGCAGGGCGGCCGACCTGCTGGGCCGCCGGCGGATGTTCCTGCTCTGGCTGACGGTCTTCCTGGTCTTCTCCGGCCTGGGAGGCTTCGCGACCGAAGGGTGGATGTTGCTGGTCGCCCGCTTCGTGACCGGGGTCGCGGCCGCGTTCATGGCGCCCGCCGGGCTTTCGCTGATCACCGGCAACTTCCCCGAGGGGCCGCAACGTACCAAGGCGCTCGGGGTCTACGCCGGCACGGCCGCGGGCGGCTTCTCGCTCGGCCTGGTCGCCGGCGGGCTGCTGACCTCGATCGGATGGCGATGGGTGTTCTTCGCGCCGGTGCTCATGGCGGCGGTGATCCTCGTCGCGGCGGTGATCCTGCTCAAGGAGAGCGCGGTGCACGAACGCCCGTCGGGCGGCTTCGACCTGGCCGGCGCGTTCAGCATCACCGGCGCGATGCTGCTGCTGGTGTACGGCGTGGTCCGCCTGGAGCACCCCGGCAACGGCCTGGTGGGCACGCTCGGCGTGTTCGGCGCGGGCCTCGCCCTGCTGGCGATCTTCGTGCTGATCGAACGGCGAACGGCCAACCCCCTGGTACGGCTGGGCATCCTGCGCTCCCGCGCGCTCGTCCGGGCCAACGTGGGAGCGCTGCTGTTCCTCGCCTCTTTCGCCGGATTTCAGTTCGCGGCCACCCTCTACCTGCAGGAGGTACGCGGCTGGAGCAGTCTGCAGACCGGTCTGGCCATGCTGGTGATCGGCATGGACACGATCCTCGCGCCGACGCTCACCCCGCGGCTGGTGAACCGGTTCGGCAACGCCCGCGTGCTGTTCGGTGGGCTGGTGGTCGCCGCCCTGGGGTACGCGCTCTTCCTGCCGATCGGAATGGACTGGACCTACGCCGCCATGCTGCCGACCATGCTCCTGCTCGGCCTGGCCTTCTCCCTGGCGTACGGCCCGCTGACCATGGCCGCCACCGACGGGATCGAGGAGCACGAGCACGGCCTGGCCGGCGGCCTGCTCTACACCTCCTTCCAGTTCGGCACCGCGCTCGGGCTGTCGGCGGTGACCGCGGTGAGCGTGGCGGCGCTCGGTGACGCCACCACACCTGAAGCGATGCTCGACTCCCTCCGGTTCGCCCTCGTCGTCCCGGTCGCGGCCGCGGTCGCCGGTGCCCTGGTCACCGCCTTCGGGATCGCCCGCCGCACCGCCGGTCCCGAAGCGCCGCAGAACACCCCTGTGTCCGCCCCGACCTCGGTGTGAGGACCTCATGACCATCAAGGTGACCTCGTTCAGCGAGATCGAGGATCAGTTCGCCGCTTACATCGGCGACATCGTGTACGCCACCATGACCACCGTGGACGCCAAAGGACGCCCCCGGGCGCGCGTCCTGATACCGATCTGGGAGGTCGTCGACGGCCGCCCGATCGGCTGGCTGGCCACCTACCGGACCCCGGTAAAGGCGGCGCACCTGGCCGGCAACCCGCACACCACGTTCTCGTACTGGAGTCCCCGGCAGAACGCTGTGAGCCTCGACACCGTGGCCGAGTGGGTCGACGATCTGACGCTCACCCGCCGGGCCTGGAACCTCTACCGCAAGGGCAGCCCGCCCGGCGCCGGGTACGAGCTGGGCAACTTCTGGACCAGCCCCGCCGACCCTCAGCTGCACATCCTGCGGCTGACCCCGTGGCGCGTCCAGGTCATCCGCGGCGCCGACCTGCAGGGCAAGATCTGGCTGGCTGCGACCGCGAAAGCGCCCCATCACCTCGTTGAACCGCCGCCGTAGATCCGGAGCTGCCGGACGGCCCGCTGAGCGGCGGGCCCTTGTCCTTTCGTCTACCGGAACCCGCCTTGCGGATGATCTCTGGCCTACCGGGTTCTACCGGACGGCAGCGCCGGCCAGATCCCCCGAGCTTCGGCCAGAGACCATCTGCGCGACTGTCAGGCGAGGGTCGAGAGCGCCTTGTTGAAGGTCTCCGACGGGCGCATGACCGCGGCGGCCTTCGCCGGATCGGGCTGGTAGTAGCCGCCGATGTCGGCCGGCTTGCCCTGGACGGAGATCAGCTCGTCAGCGATCTTCTGCTCGTTGGCGGCGAGCGTCTCGGCGAGCGGGGCGAACGCCTTGGCGAGGTCGGCGTCGGCGGTCTGGCCGGCCAGCTCCTGTGCCCAGTACAGGGACAGGTAGAAGTGGCTGCCACGGTTGTCGATACCGCCGACGCGACGGGCCGGGGACTTGTCCTCGTTGAGGAAGGTCGCCGTGGCGCGGTCGAGGGCGTCGGCGAGGACCTGGGCACGCTGGTTGCCGGTCGTCTTCGCGTACTGCTCGAAGGCCGGCACCAGCGCGAAGAACTCGCCGAGCGAGTCCCAGCGCAGGTAGTTCTCCTTGACCAGCTGCTGGACGTGCTTCGGGGCGGAACCCCCGGCGCCCGTCTCGAACAGGCCGCCGCCCGCCATCAGCGGGACGCTCGACAGCATCTTGGCGCTGGTGCCCAGCTCCAGAATCGGGAACAAGTCCGTCAGGTAGTCGCGCAGGACGTTGCCGGTGACGGAGATGGTGTTCTCGCCGCGGCGGATGCGCTCCACGGACAGCTTGGTCGCCTCGACCGGGGACAGGATGCGGATGTCCAGGCCTTCGGTGTCGTGCTCCGTCAGATACCGCTTGACCTTCTCGATGAGCACGGCGTCGTGGGCGCGGTCCTCGTCCAGCCAGAACACGGCCGGGTCGCCGGTGGCGCGGGCGCGGGTGACGGCGAGCTGCACCCAATCCTTGATCGGGGCGTCCTTGGTCTGGCAGGCGCGGAAGACGTCCCCGGCGGAGACCGTCTGCTCGATCACGACGTTGCCGGCCTGGTCGACGAGGCGGACGGTACCCGTGGTGGGAATCTCGAAGGTCTTGTCGTGGCTACCGTACTCCTCGGCCTTCTGTGCCATCAGGCCGACGTTCGGGACGGAGCCCATCGTGGAGGGGTCGTAGGCGCCGTTGGCGCGGCAGTCGTCGATCACGGCCTGGTAGACGCCGGAGTAGCTGGAGTCCGGGAGCACCGCGAGCGTGTCGTGCTCCTGGCCGTCCGGACCCCACATGTGGCCGGAGGTGCGGATCATGGCCGGCATGGAGGCGTCGACGATGACATCGGACGGCACGTGCAGGTTGGTGATGCCCTTGTCGGAGTCGACCATGGCCAGTTTCGGGCCCTCGGCGAGCTCGGCGTCGAAGGATGCCTTGATCTCGGCGCCCTCGGGCAGGTTCTCCAGGCCCTTGTAGATGCCGCCCAGACCGTCGTTCGGGGTCAGACCGGCCGCGGCGAACGTCCCGCCGTACTTCGCGAATGTCTTCGGGAAGAAGGCGCGCACCACGTGACCGAAGATGATCGGGTCGGAGACCTTCATCATCGTGGTCTTCAGGTGCACGGAGAACAGGACGCCCTCCTCCTTGGCACGGGCGACCTGCGCGGTGAGGAACTCGCGCAGGGCGGCGACGCGCATCACCGAGGCGTCGACCACCTCGCCCTCGAGGACCGGCACGGACTCGCGCAGCACGATGGTGGAGCCGTCGTCCCCCTTCAGCTCGATGCGCAGCGAACCGGCCTCGGAGATCACAGCGGACTTCTCGGTGGAGCGGAAGTCGTCCACGCCCATGGTCGCCACGTTGGTCTTGGACTCGGTGGTCCAGGCGCCCATCCGGTGGGGGTGGGTCTTGGCGTAGTTCTTGACCGAGGCGAGAGCGCGGCGGTCGGAGTTGCCCTCGCGCAGCACGGGGTTCACAGCGGAGCCCTTGACCTTGTCGTAACGGGCGCGGATCTCCCGCTCCTCGTCGGTCTTCGGCTCGTCCGGGTAGTCCGGCAGCGCGTAGCCCTTGGCCTGCAGCTCGGCGACGGCCGCCTTCAGCTGCGGGACGGAGGCCGAGATGTTGGGCAGCTTGACGATGTTGGCCAAGGGGGTCTTGGCCAGCTCGCCCAGCTCCGCGAGGTCGTCGTTGATCCGCTGGTCTTCGTTGAGGTATTCGGGGAAGACCGCGAGGATGCGCCCGGCCAGCGAGATGTCACGGGACTCCACAGCGACACCCGCCTGCGAGGCGTACGCCCGGACCACTGGCAGGAAGGAGTACGTCGCCAGGGCTGGGGCCTCGTCAGTGTGCGTGTAAATGATGGTCGGATCAGTCACCGGATTGCTCTACTCCCACATTTGCGAACATTTCATCAACTACATATCTATCGGGCGTAGGCAGGGTGCTGATCACTGCCTACAGGCACAGGCCGCAGCCGCAGCTCAGCGCCTGGTGGGTCCTTCCAGCGCGGACTTGGTTGCTCCGTATATCGACATTCCCAGCATGGCGATCTTGGCGGCAAGCGAGCTGATGATGCTGCCTTTACCCTCGGCGAGCATGGTGGGGGCCCGAGCCGCCGCGGGGGAAGTACGGCGCACGCACGTTGACGGCGAACGCCTCTTCGTAGGAGGACCGGTTCCCGGTCCCCCTCGAGCCCATGGGCAGGGCGGCGGCGTTGCCCTCAGCGATGCCTGCTGCCCCTACCCTAGCGTCCTGGCCTGGTGCTGCTGGCCGGGGGCCCGCCTGGAACCGGACCTGACCCTCACCCTGCGCTGAGACGCCACCGCCGCGCAAGAGCCGACCAGAGCGACGAACCCGAGGCTGTGGTCCGCACGTCGGCGCGGCGTAGCAGATCGGCGGCTCATGACCGAAACTGCGACGCACCCGATCACCTGGCGTGATCCGTCTGCCAGGAGGCCTGGATCATGGCCCGTTCCGTGGCGACGAGGTGGGTGGCCGCGGCCAGCCACGCCCACGCGTACCGGTCGGGGCCGGAGTCCGCCAACCGGCCGAACACGTCGCGCGACCTGCGGTCGGCCTCTGCGGTGAGCTTGGTGGCCAGGTCGGCGGCGGAACGGAACCCGGCCCGGTGCAGCGGGGCGTGGGAGTCACCGTTGCGCGCCGACTCGGCCACCGCGCGTCGCCCGCCGGAGACGCCCAGCTCGACCAGCCGCCGAACCCGCCAGAGCGGTGCGCTCGCCACCGGGTCCACCTCGGTCCCGGCGCCCGGCTGCCCCGGCAGGCACGCCTCCTGCGGCGGGAGATGGGAGCCCTGCAGGCGGTCGTACCCGAGGTCGGCCCGGTCGTGCCATTCGGCCGGGAGGCGGAGCGTCGCCTCGGCGCCCGGCACCGGGCCCACCGCGAGCGGGCGCAGGGTGGCCGCCCGGTCGGGATCCACCCTGCCCACCACTCGCACCAGCAGACCGGGGCGGGACGCGAGCCGCTGGAGGTTGGCGACATGGGCCAGGTCGGGGTGGCTGGTGGCCGGGACGAGCCGGATCAGCGGGCCGTGCGCGCGTACCGGGCTCGGGGGATCGGCCGATGGTACGCCGTCGGGTATCACCCCGGAGGCGCCCAGGTGGTCTCCTTCGGGTCTTGGGACGTCCGCGTGGTCGCTTTCGGGTGGCAATTCGCGGGAGCCCAGGTGGTCACTCACCGGTAGTAGTTCGCGGGCGAGTACATGGTCGCCCGCCGCACCGATGATCACCAGGTCGCATCCGACTGGTTCGCGAGCCTTGTCCTCCGTGTCTGACTCGCTCCAGGCGTGCCCGGATAGCCGGGGGCCGGCCGCCTCCGCCAGCGGGCGGGCGAACAGGGCCGCCAGCGGCCCCTCCGTCCACGGCAGCCCCTTCACCGGGGTAGCCCGTACGCCGCCGCCCGCCCCCAGACGCCCGTCCGGCGAGATCGTGGCTCCGGTGATCAGCAGTCCCGCCCGTACCAACTGGGCGTGGTTCAGCATGGCGGGGCCGATCGAGACGGGCGCGGTGGCGGCCCCGCGGGCGCGGGCCGGACCGCCCGGTTTGACGTCTGCCACCGAGAACCATCGGCCATCCTCCGTGACGAGGTGGGTGACCACCCCGCCATAGCCGGTGGCACTGATCACCGGCTCCCGGAAGACGCCGTACACCCGCAGGCTCCCGCCCGGCTGATAGCTTCGGCGTACGCTGCCGACCAGCGCGGGGTCGGGGTCGGCCCCCGCCAGCCGGCCCGCGATGAGCAGGAGCTCGCGCAGCGCGGACACCAGGTCGGCGAGGCGGTGGCCCTCGTGTCGGGCCCGGGCCGCCCGCAGCCCGCGTACGACCCGCAGAGCGGCGGCCTCGGCCTTGGGCAACCCGGCCAGCCTGGCCGAGTGCGCGGCCCTGAGCAGCTCGGCCTGCGGCACCGCACCGGCCGCCGGCACTCCGGCCGACAGGATGGCCGCGGCGGCGGCCCACAGACTTGACGCGGCCGCCACCTGCGCGGAACCCGGCGCGGTTGCCGGCACTTGCCCGGCGCCTGGTCCCGCAGCCCCCTGAGCGACGCCTGCTCCCAAAGTGCCCTGAGCGGGGTTCCTCCCTGCGGCTTGAGCGGCATCCGTCCCCGATGCCTGAGCCGCGTTCGGACCTGCGGCCTGAGTGGCGTTCGGACCTGTGCCCTGAGTGGTGTTCGGGCCTGCGGCCTGGGTCGCGCCTGGCGCTGTGGTGCTCGCCTGCGCGGCACTTGGTCCGGCAATCGCCGCGTGCGCGGGCTCTGCGGCCGAGTCCGTGGGAGTCCCAACGGGCGCGGACCCCGCGACCATGTCGGTGCCGAGCGGGTCGGCACCTGCGAGGGAGCCGTCGGAGGTGTCCGCCTCCGTTAGCTCCGGGTCCGCCACCGGGCAGGCACTCAGTACGGCCGCGCGGTGCAGACACCGGGGGGCCAGGAGGCAGCTGCACCGCGCCTGGCCGTCGTCGGCGATCGCGCCGGACGGTCCCGGCGAGAGCGTGACCACGGCGTCCTCGCCACAGCTGATCCGGATGCCCTCGGCGTCGGCGACGACGGGCACGGCGGCGTACTGCTCGATCGCCGCGTCCAGCTTCTTGCGCAGCCGGGACGTGAGGCTCTCGACCGCGGCGGCGACCACCTGCGGCGCCACCGGCGGTAGCGAAGTGGGGGCGTTCATCGGTTCTCTCCCCTGAGGCGGTCGCCGACCCATCGGGCGAGGGCGAGCGGGCTGAGAGCGGCGACGGGCATGCCGGCCGCCACGAGCTGCTGGGCGACGGGAATCGAATAACGGGGTACGCCACTGTCGTCCAAGGCCGCGCACCCCAGCAGGTGGACACCGGACCCGGCCAGCGCCCGCACCTCGCCGAGCAGGCCCCCGATCGGGTAGCCCTCCTCGAAGTCGCTGACGACCACGACGAGCGTACGGCTCGGCACCGTGACCAGCGACCGGGCCCGGGCGAGTCCCGCGGCGATGTGCGTACCCCCGCCGACCCGCACTTCGAGCAGCAGGGACAGCGGATCGGCCACCCGGTCCGTCAGGTCGATCACCTGTGTGGAGAACGACAGGAAGTGGGTGGACAGTGTGGGCACGCCCGCCAGCACCGCGGCCGTCAGCGCGGACCACACCACCGACGCCTCCATCGACCCGGACACGTCGACCACCAGGATCAGCCGCCAGTCGGCCTCCTGACGGGAGCGGGTGCTGAACACCGGCCGTTCCGGGACGACCACGATCCGGCCGTCGTCGAGGCGGCGCGTGTGCGACAAATTGGCTCGCAGGGTGCGCGGCAGGTCGAGCCGCCCACCCGGACGGCGAGTCGGACGGGGGGTCGCCAGCCCGGTCATGGCGGGCCGCATTCGCGTCGCGAGCTCCTTGGTGAGTTCTTCCACCAGGCGGCGTACGAGTGGCCGCAGCTTGGCCACCTGTTGCTCCGGCAGGCCGCCCGCCAGCGAGAGTACGGAGGTCAGCAGTTCGACGGACGGCCGTACCGAGGCGGGGTCGAGCTCGCTGAGCACGTCGATGCGCCCGGCATCGGCTGCCTTGGCCAGCACCTCCTCCCGTACCTCGGTGCCGAAGAGGGCTTCCAGCTCCTCACCCCACTCACGGGCGGTGGGGAACGGGTGCTCCCTGCCGCCGGAGTCGCCGCCCGGCCCGAAGTCGTTGGCGCCTTCGCCGCGCCCCGCGCCGTACAGCTCGTCCAGGGCGCGCGCGTACGCACGAGCGTCGGCCGGGAGCCGCTCGGACTCCCGCCCGAGCAGCAACCGCCACCGGTCGGCCGGCAGCAGCCTCCGCTCAGCCCGCCCGTCCTCGTCGACCGGGAGCGGGGGTTCGGAGAGAGCCGCGCCGTCCAGCGACGACGGGAGTTCCGGATGAGCCGCGTCCACCTTGCCGCCCAGCGACGACTGCGGCTCGGAAAAGACCGCGTCCGCCTCCTCAGGGTGAGCTGTCTCCGGCTCCTCACGGTGAGCCGCCTTGGCCTCCCGCCCAGCCGGTACGGTCTGCCCGTCCGGCTTGTCGGATGCCACCGCCGCCACGGCGGGCATGGGGAGTCGGAGTGCGTTCAGGGCGGCCAGGCCGGCGGAGTCGGCGGCGGTCCAGAGGGCGAGGAGTGCGGGCGGCGCGTCCAGTGCCAGGTCGAGCCGGTCGCCGAGCCGCTCCGACACCGCCCCCAGCAACCGCGTACGGCCCGCCGGGCTGAGTGTGTCGAACCCACCGCGCAACGCCGGCAGCCGGTCGAGGAACTGCTTGTCCGACAAACCGTCCACACGGTCCATCAGCGGGTCGAGCGCCGCCGGCGCCGACTGGAGCAGCGGCCCCGCCGCCGTGAGTACGCCGGTCAGCAGGCGGATCAAACGCAGGCGCCCGTCCGGCCCGGTGGCGGTGTCGACCCAGCCGGCGGCCCGGTCGCCGAGCGCGTCGGCGCTGTCAAGGTCGAGCAGCACCCGGGCGGCCAGGGCCGCGCCCTGCATGAGCGGGGACGCGGTACGCGCCAGCACCGCCAAGGCGTCGTCCATCCGCAGCCCGAGGCGCTCTTCGCCGACCCGCGAGGCGAGGGCGACCAGCGCGACCGCGTCCTCCGGCTGGTCGCTGCCCGCCAGGCCGGGCAGGGCGCGGACCGCGGCCTCCAGCAGGGTGCCGACCAGTTCGGTGGCGTGCTGACGGTCTTCCGGCGTGGTGCCGGGGAGGTGCTGCCGGCGCAGCGCCTCCAACAGGTCGAGGGCATCGAGCAGTTCGGTGAGCGTGGCGGTGGCGGGCAGCGCGACGGCCGCGTCGGCGAGGCGGTCCGCGACCAGGTCGGGCAGGTCACAGCCGGCCGCGGCACGGAGCCCGTCGAGGATCAGGGCGCAGGTGGGTCCCCCTTCCGCGGATTCGCGGCGGAACGTCTCCCGCAACGTGCCGGCCGCCGCCTGGGCGAGGGTCACGCCGCGTACACCCGCCAGGTCGAGCAGGGCCGGTACGGCCGGGGTCCAGGCCATCCGCCATCTGGTGGTGAGCGCGGTTGAATCGCCCGTACCCACCACCTCGATCGGCTCGCCGTATCCGACGCCGCAGACCAGCAGGCGCCGCAGGAGAACCTCACGGCGCGCGTCCAGGTCGGAGCGGAGCGGGTCGAGGCGTAGCTCACGGCGTTCGGGATCGTCCGGGCACGGGAGCCTGAGCGCGGCGAGATCCGCCTCCACCGCTGGGCCGAGCCCCGAACGTGGTGTGCCAGGCGCGGTCCGGCCGCGTTCGGTGCCGACGAACACGATGTCGAGCGCCTTGGCCAGAGCCCGTCCCCTCCCCAGGGGCTCGCCCTGGCCGAGCACGGTCGTCACCGCCTCCAGCAGCTCGCCCCGGCCTGGGGCGGGCAGGCCGCGCAGCCGGGCCAGGTCGCAGGCGAGCCGCAGCGTCTCGACGGCCTCCCCGGTGCCCGCGGTGTGCCCGGCGGCGCGCAGCTCCCGGCACAGGTCGGTGATGGCGCGGGCGGCGCCGTCCCTGACCCGCTCGGGATCGCCACCCGCCACGAACACCGCCTGCTGCCAGCGCGGGTCACGGATCCCCGCCGGGTAGCCGGACCGCGAGTCCAGCAGGTCGAAGGCGTACGGCACCAGCGAAGTGACCGACGACGAACCGTCGCCCGCGGACGGGCTGATGATGCCACCGCCCGCGGACGAAGGAGTTGTCCCGCCGCCCGCCGACGAAGCAGCGGTTCCACCGCCCATGGACGAGCCAGGACCACCGCCAGCAGGCGAGCCAGCGGTACCGCCGCCTGCAGCCGAGCCAGTGGTGCCGCCGCTCGAAGGCGAAGGAGCGATACCGCTGCCCGAAGACGAGCCGGCACTACCGTGACCTGCGGACGGGCCGGTGTCACTATCCGTGTCGGGCCAGGTCAGCGCGGGTGCGTGGAAGGCGCCGACCACGGCGACGACTCGCCGGCCGCCGGTCGCGGCGCCCGCGATGACGCGGCGCATGTGCGCCTCGCGGGCCAGGTCCATGGCCGGGACGCCGCCTGCCGCCGCCGCGTCCCGGCGCAATGCCCAGCCGACGCCGAGGGCGGCGCGGCGGACCGCTTCGGGTTCGCAGCCGGGGGCGAGGACCTCCACGGCCCGGTCCCACATGTCGTCCCCATCGCGGCCGGTCCCTGCTGCGGCCAGTGCCTCGGCGAAGGACATACCTCGTGAGACCGCCCCACCCGCCGACGCCCCCGGCTGTGTGCCGGACTCCTCCGCTGAATCCGACGCCATGCCGGACTGATCCGCCATATCCGACGACGTGCCGGGTTCCTTGGCCGTACCCACCGGCGTCTCCTGCGACGTGCCGGAGCCCTCGGACAGGCCCGGCAGTGGGGCCTGATCGGTGGCGTGCCAGCCGGGGTCGGACAGCGGGAGGTCGCAGCAGAGCACCTCGGCGCCGCGCTTCCAAGCCCATCGAATGGCCGCCAGCTCCGGCGAGAAGTCGGCGAACGGGTAGAAACCCAACCCCCCGTCGCCACGTGCCCCCGCGAGGGCGACCGGTGCGACGGTTCCGGGGTCGGCCAGGTACGTCAGCCACGGCTGGAAGTCCGCGGGCAGTTCCACGCAGACCACTTCGGCGTCGGCGGCGTCCAGCAGCGCGGGCATGACCACCGCCAGCGCCGGGCTGTGGTGCCGCACCCCCAGCAGGTACGGCCGGGCGGAGGCAGCCAGTGCGTCGACCACTCGCCTGGGATCATCACCCCAGTCGTCGTCGGCTCCCTGAACGGACTGCGTAGCCTGTACGGATCGCACGGTCTGGGCGGATCGCACGGAGTCGGCGGTCTGGGCGGACCGGACAGACTCCACGGTCTGGCCCGCCTGGACGGCGCCCACGGACTTGGCGGGCGGATCGATGTCCTGGGTGGTCAACGGAGGTTCTCCCGCAGGTCCCAGAGGCGGCGCCACATCGCGGAGCCGTCCTCGGCCCGTCGTCGCACCGGCCCGTCCCAATAACCGAGGAGCCGCCCGTGATCAGCGGGATCGTCCTTGCGTACGACGCCCAGCAGGTGCCCCGGCACCAGGTCGAGGACGTCCCCCCTGGGCAGGTACGCCGCCGCGACCCCCAGCGAGGCCGCGACCTGTACGGCCTCGGCGGTGGACATGACCGTGCCGGGGCGCTCCACGTCCCAGCCCTCGGCCGAGCGCCCGGAGCGCAGGTCGCGGAAGACCGTGACCAGCGCGTCGAGCACGGCGTCGTCCACGCCGAAGGCGGCGCCCGCGCGCTGGACCACGGCGGTGGCCTGGCGGCGTACCAGGGTGGTCTCCGCTTCGGCGTCGGAGATGGGGTCGACGGTCTCGAAGTTGAACCGGCGCTTCAGGGCGGCCGACATCTCCGAGACGCCGCGGTCGCGCAGGTTGGCCGTGGCGATCACGGTGAACCCGGGCGAGGCCGCCACCTGGGCGTCCTCGGTGCCGGCGAGTTCGGGTACGCTGACCCGCCGGTCGGACAGGATCGACACCAGGGCGTCCTGTACCTCGGGCAGGCAGCGGGTGATCTCCTCCACCCGGGCGACGCGGCCGGAGCGCATGGCCGTGAGCACCGGGGAGTCGACCAGTGCGGCGGGGCTGGGGCCTTGGGCGAGGAGGAGGGCGTAGTTCCAGCCGTAGCGGAAGGCGTCCTCGGTGGTGCCCGCGGTGCCCTGCACGGTGAGCGCGCTGGTGCCGCAGACGGCGGCGGCCAGTAGCTCCGACAGCATCGACTTGGCGGTGCCGGGCTCGCCGACCAGTAGCAGGCCGCGTTCGCCGGCGAGGGTCACCACGCAGCGTTCGACGAGGGCGCGTTCGCCGACGAACTTGGTGGCCACCTTCATGCGGGACGTGGGCCCTTGCAGGGTCTCCTCGCCGCTGCCGCAGATGAAGGTCACCACCGCGCGTGGGGTCAGCGCCCAGCCGGGCGGGCGGGGGCCGTCGTCGTAGGAGGCGAGGAAGGCGAGCTCGTCGGCGTATCGCTCTTCGGCCGCGAGCACCTGCCGGGCCGGAGCCCGGTCTTCGGTCAAAGTCATGAGGTGAAGTCCTTAAGAGAGTCGGGGAGGGTGCGGGCTCAGCGTCGCCGTCCGCGCTTGACCTTGAGCTCCTCGAAGCGCGGAACATCGCCGTCGCGCACCCGCTGCCACGCCTTGGCGTAGAGGTCGGCGACGGGCTCGATCGGGATGCCGTCAAAGGTGGTCAGGTCGAACATGGCCAGCTTCCACTGCTCCAGCGGAAGGAGCGGCGCCGACTGCTCCGCCCACCCGCCGGGCAGGAACAGCGTGCGCGCCGCCCGGCTGCGGCTCGCCTCGACGACGAGGTCGGTCGCGGCCAGCTCGGCGCGGGCCGCCTTGAGGCGGGCGGGCTTCCAGCCCGTCCACCGGGCGATGTTGCGGTCGGTGGGGTCGGGCAGGGCCAGCAGCATCAGGTAGTGGGCCGCGGCGTCCTCGCCGAGCCCGTACTCCTTCGCCACCTCGATGACCAGATCGGGCACGGACCGGGTGGGATCCTGCGGCCACCACGTCCCGTCCGCGTCCCGCTCCCCCTGCACCGGGTCGCCGGGGTCGGCGAGCAGTGCCGCGAACCGCGGGTCGCGGGCGGTCCGGAACGCGATCTCGACGGGGAACGGCTCCTCGGTGCCGAGCAGGGCGCGCAGGTACGGATCCTCACCCGCCGCGTCCAGCAACGCCACGCGGATGCCGGGAGCGGGTCTGTCGTCATGGGTGGCCATGACGACGGCGCCGTATCTCTCGTAGCCCTGGCCGGTCTCGGTCGGGGCTCCCGCTGCCTTCCTGAACGCGGGCAGGTCGACGTAGCGGCCCAGGTCGAGCATCAGGTCCGGGTTGGCCAGCCGGTCGCGGACCGCGGCCAGCGCCGCCGGCAGCGCGGCCCGGATCGGATCTCCGGCGGGCAGCCGGTACGCCAGCCACCGCGCGGTGGTGACGGCCGCGACCAGCGAGCTCGTGGTGAACCCGGTGGCGTTGTCGTCGACGGGTGCGACCCGGTCACCGCGTACGGTCCAGGCCAGGTCGTGGCTCAGCTCCGGCGAGGTGGCCGGGTCGAGCAGGGCCCGCAGTGCCCGGCTCGTGTCCCAGCCGGTTCGCACCGCGCGAGCCGCCTCCCCGAGCAGCCATTCGGGAATCGCCGCCTGCGACCCGACCTTGTCGTTCCACAGCGCCGCCCCGGCGGCCACGTCCGGGCCGTCGCTCCAGAGCCGGGCCGGGTCGCTGGGCAGGAGCGCCGCGACGACCGCCCGCCGGATGCCGGCGTCCGTCTTGCGCAGCTCGTCCCTTGCCACGGTGGCATCGGCTAGTTTCACGCCGATCGTGGTACGGATTTCCTTGGTGAGGAAGTTGCGCTCGTGCGTGTCCACGGACGGCAGACCCGCCACGATGAGCCGGGCCATCGTCTCGGAGACGCCGGTGAGCCGGGCGAACTCCTCGGCCGCCTCGGGCCGCCAGGGCGCCGGTCCCCGCGCGGCCAGCTCGGTGAAGAGCGCCTCCAGCCAGCCCGCCTCCCGCGCCACCCCGACCGGGACCGAGGACCGGGCCGTATAGGGGTGGGGGACGTCGAACCGCCCGGCCGGGTCGTGGAACAGCACCGTCCACACGCAGCCGGAGTCGTCCGGGGATCCCGAGCTCACGAAGGCGAGGAACGCGCCATCCTCCAGCGGCAGGGCCCCGAGCCAGTTGCCGTCGCGCCAGTTGCCGTCGGGCTTGATCAGATGGCGCTTGTCGAGGTGCAGGTCCATTCGTCGCCAGCGGGACGGATCGGACGTGGTGGGCAGTCCGAGCTCGCTCAGTACGCGGAGCAGCTCGTGCAGCGTGGCGCGGTGTTCCTGCTCGACCGTCACCGTCGCGACGCGGAAGGCCAGGGCGGCGGTGTCGTCGAGCACCAGATCCCATCGCAGACCCGAGTCCGGCAGGGCCGGCAGGTCGAGGTGAGTGCGGCCCAACCTCGACGAGGACGAGGCCGCCAGTGCGGGGCCCGGCTCCAACCGCCCCGACGCCAAGCCTCCGGACGCCGACACTCCAGACGCCAGGGCTCCCGGCTCAGACGGAGCCGATGCCGACGCCAGCCGCCGCCCGATCGTCTGGATCTGCTGGAAGGCGCCGTCGGCCCGCAGGCGCCAGGAGTATTCGACGAAGTCGCCGAGCCCCCGGAGCGCCTGGTCGAGCAGGGAGTCCGCGGGACCGGCGGGCGCCTGCTCCTGGTGTCCGCCGGCGAGCGCCTCGGCGAGCCTGGCCGCGACGGTGTGCAGCGAGGTCTGCTGGGTCCCGGCGAAGCGGACGACCCCCGCGATGCCGGCCACGAGCGCGTCATGGCTGACCTGCGGAAGCAGGGTACGGATCCGCGCCTCCAGGTCTTCCTCCCCGGCGACCGCCAGCAGGGCCGCCGCCGTGTCCAGGTCGAGGGCGCGCAGGGCCGCGGAGCCCTCCGGATCCCTCGGGCGCAGGTAGCACCAGTAGCGCACCGGCGGCAGGATGAGGCTGCCCATGGCGAAGTGGCCGGGGGCGTCGTCCGTGCGGGCCACGGCCGTGACCACGCCGTCCGGATCGACCAGGTTGAGCCGGTAGCCCCCCTTGACGATGGTCCGCGGCCGGTCGTCCCCGGGGAACATCAGGACGCGCGCCGGCGTCCCGGCGTCGGGCGCCAGGGTGAACGTACGGCCGGAGATGTCCTCACCGCGCATCGACCCGTCGGGCAGCCGCACCACGCGCCAGCCGAACAGCCCGCCCACGGGAGTGCCCACGGGGGTGGCCTCGTCCGAGGGCGCGGGAAGCACCCATCCCGCGTGGAACTCGGTGCCGGCCGGGGCGTCGCGGAGCGCGTCGGCGAGGAAGGCGGGCATGCCCTTCCTGCCCACCTGTCCGCCGGCCGGGTCGTACTCGTACCAGTCTCTGGTGCCGTGATCGGAGCCGTCCCAGGTCCACACCCAGTAGGAGGTGCCGTCGGTGATCACCGACGACTCCTCGGGGAGTGCCGTGTCGCCACGGTGCAGCACCCCCTGACCGGTGGTCCGTCCGCCGCCGGGCAGGGGCAGGGTGACCGCGTCGTCGCCGCGGTACCAGTCCATGCGCGTCCCGCGGGTGTTGGTGGCGCCCTCCATCGGGTGGAGACGGTCAGGGGCGGTGTGCCAGTAGCCGCGCAGCCGATAGTCGAGGTCGCGGGACTGCCAGTAGACGAGCAGCTCGCCGTCCACATAGTGCAGGCCGATGTCGCTCCAGGTGTCTCCGGACGGGATGCGCAGGTCATGAGTGAGCACGGTGCCCTCGGGACCGAGCACCCGGGCCTGCGCGGCGCCCGCCGTGAGCAGGTACGGCCAGGCGTCGGCGACGACGATGTCGTCGACGTCCTTCTTCGGTACGAGCGACGCGGCCGCCTCCTCCCAGGCCGGCCAGCCCAGCTCGTCGAACAGCCCGGCCCGCAGGGTGCGGGCGAGCACCGGCGCGATCTGCGCCGCCGCCGCCCGGCGTACGTCGTCCTCGGCCAGGACCAGCGCCTCGCCCGGCAGCCAGGCCAGCCGCCGCAGGGCGTCGGGCAGGTCCGGCAGCCCGGCGGCCGTGGAGCGCAGGGCCACCTTGCGGGTCCATTCGGCCAGCATCGGCCGGCCGCCGGGGGAGGCGGCCAGCAGGCGGACGGCCCGCCGGCCGTCCTCGTCGTCGCTGAAGCCGTCGGCCGCGCGCTCGAAGGAGGGCCGGAACCGGGCGTCGGCGGCCAGGGCGACCAGGTCGCGCTGCCCCTCCCCCTTCGCCCAGGGCTCCAGCCGCAGCGAGTCGCCGTCATCGGGATCGCGTACCGGAATGTCGAGGGCCAGCAGCAGGTCGAGCAGGTCGACGTCGTAAGCGACCGTCAGTGTCCGCCGCTGCGCGGTCAGTTCGGCGCGCAGTTGATCGGCCGCCCGCTCCACCAGCGTGTAGAGGGCGGGCAGGCGGGACGGCACCCGCCAGCCGTAGTTGCGCGCCTTCAGGAAGCGTTCGAGCCAGCCGGCGGTGCCGTCGCCGGGCCGCTCCGGCACCTGGCCGGAGACCAGCCCGGCGGTGGCGCCGGACGCCTCGAGGATCTCCAGCCACAGGCCCGCCAGCTCGTTGTCCCGGGCCTGCGGCATGATGTTCAGCAGCGTCACCCGCACCTCGGGCTCGCGCGACGCCAGTGCCGCGATCCCCGTACGGTGCGCCTTCCACCAGCCCGTCGCGGCCCGATGGGCGGCCGGCAGGGCGAGCAGCTCGGCCAGGTAGGCCTGCTCCCCCGCGTCCACGTCGACTCCGGCGGCCTTGGCCAGGCGGCGCAGGTCCGTCGTCATCTGCGCCGACGGCGGCAGCCCGCCCGCCGTGCGCCGTACGCACAGCCGCGTGAAGCGGCGCAGCGCCTCGTCGGCGGTCACCCGGGTGGCCAGCTCCTTCGCGTAGCCGGACAGCACCTTGACCGGCAGCGCCCCCGCCAGCGCGAACTCCAGGAACACCTCGTCGAGCCGGTCCTCGTCCACGGCGAGCCCGTGCTGCGCCTCGGCCCGGCGCGCGCTGGCGAACATCTGCGCGGCGTAGACGGCGTTCTCGACGCCCAGGAACACCCGGCCGCTCTGCTCGTAGAACGTGGGCAGGAAGTGGGGCACGGAGGCGGCCAGCTGAGCGGCCAGCTGCTGGTAGGCGTCGAGCGCGGCCTTCGGCTTGGACTTCGCCTGCCGGGCCGCGCGCTCCAGCTCCGGCACGACGGCGAGCGCGTGATGCCCGTCTTCGGGGTGGTGCACGAGCACCCATTCGGGGAAGCCGAGCGAGCGCCGCAGGCCCAGGCCGACCTCGGCGGGCTCCCCGTCGGGCGCCAGGCCCAGGAAGCTCGCGGCCAGGTCCTCGGCCGAGCCGAGCTCCCCGGCGACCAGCCGCACGACCACCCGGTCGTCCAGCCCGGGATGGCGGTAGGTACGGGCGGTCATCGGCACCGCCCGCTCGCCGCCCCCCTCGGTGCCGAGCGGCAGCACGGCACCGGCCTTCAGCAGCTCCGCCGCCTGAGACGCCGTCTGCGGTTCTGTTGCCTGAGACATGGTTGCCTGAGACATGGTGGCCTGAGACATGGTGGCCTGAGACATGGTCACGCGTCCTTCCCCTCTTCGACCCGCCGCCCGGCGTAGAGCGCCGCGGCCATCCGCATCCCCTCCGACCAGGCCACCGGCCCGACCTCGCGCAGCGGCAGTGTCCTGCCGTCGAGGTCCTGCCAGCTCAGGTCGCCCGTCGTCATCTCGCCGTCCCAGTAGGGCTCGCCGATCCAGACGGTCGCCTCCGACAGGCTGCCGCCGTCGCGGACCCGGCAGGTGGCGTAGCCGCCGGAGACCCGGTAGCCGAGCGCGGTGGCCCGCGCGGCCAGGCCGAACCTGGAGTCGTAGGTGCCGCCGGAGAACTCCGACACGGCCGTCTCCGTCGCCTTGAGGTCGGCGGGCTTGCGCCAGGTGGCCCGGTGGATCTGCTCGACCTTCTGGACCACGCCCAGCTCCGCGGCGAACTCCCGCAGGTCGTCCAGGTCGGGCAGCAGCACGGGATGCGGCAGGGTCACGGTCCGCGGCGACAGGCGTACGGTCTCGCCGTCGAGGTTGACCACCCGCAGCTCTCCGGTGTCGGTGGCGTCCCGCAGGAAGCCGACCTCGTCGGGGTCGTCACCGACCACGGCCAGGTCCCGCAGGGCCGACTGCCACGCCTCGTCCGGCCACACACGGGCCAGCAGCCCGGTCGGCACCGGCAGGGAGGAGACCATCCAGAGGTCCACCTGCGCCACGCACGCGGTGGCGTGCCGGTCGAGCCACTCGGCGAAGCGGCGCAGCCGGTCCACCTCGGGGTGATCGCGCAATGCCTTCGGCAGCGACTTCAGCTGCCGTCCCGCCGCCCGGCCGGAGGTGGCTCGCGCCGCCACCCGGCCCTCTATGAGGGCGACCTCATACCCGTCGCCCGCTGCCAGCCAACCCAACGGTCCCCGCCTTTCACCGTGCACGAACGTCGAATGAGCAGGGGTTTTCCAGCCCCTGCTGTGCAACTGCGCCGAACGTTAGCGACCCCGACCGACAAACCCGTTCGCGGTCCTCCAGAGGCTCCGACGGCGCGCACGGGGGTGGGGTGGCGAGCCGTTCGCGGGCTGTTTTGTCGCCCTGCGAAATGCGGTGATCCGTCAGAGATGGCTGGTACGGTACCGGTTTTCTGCTGAATACCGGGACTTTTCCCATGCGCGGACATATTGCATAGGAAACTTTCCTAATAGATACTCCGGATGAAGCGTCCAACCCCCCGAATCTGGAGTCGCCGTGCTTCGTCGTGTCCTCACCCTGACCTCGGTCGCCGCCGCCACCCTGATCACCCTCGCCCTGCCCGCCCAGGCGGCCGAAGTGGACGTCACCTTCGGGCCGACGTCGATCGGCGACTACTGCCACGCGAAAGTCAGCTCGGCCTCGTGGATCGGCTTCTACGAGGCGGGCGGCCTCAGGTGCTACGCGAGCGGCACCGGCGGCCCGCCGCAGTACGCCGGATCCGGCGACCCCTACCTGGCGTGCAAGTTCCTCACCACGGAGGTCGTCATGAGCGCCAGGCGGGGCACGTCCGACGCCCTGGTGTGCAGGGTGATCGTCTAACGCCCCTTTGGGGAGGGTATTCGGCTTCCTTACATGTTCCGGATACAAAATGGTCATTTTGGGTGTCGAAATTATCCAGGCATCGCGGTTACAGTGACCCCGCAAGCCAGATGATCTTCATCTGGCTTCTTCGTCACCGCGATCAGGAGGCTGAGAACTCAGTTGCGCGCCTGGAATTTATCGACCCGAAACTTGACGTCGTACGCGGCGGGTGTGGCGGCCCTCGCGTTAGCGTTCGCGGGGGCCGTCGCGGCCCCCGCCTCCGCGGATGACATCGACACCTACTACCTCGACAGCGTCAACGGCAACGACTCGGCCGCCGGCGACTCCCCGGAAACGGCGTGGAAGACGCTGGCCAAGGCGTCCGCGGCGAAGCTGGAGCCGGGCGAAAAGCTCATGCTCAGCCGCGGCAGCACGTGGTCCGGGCAGCTGGAAATCACCGAGTCGGGCGACGCGGACAACCCGATCGTCGTCGACGCCTACGGCACGGGCGCCCGTCCGGTGCTCAAGGACGACATCGAGGCCTGCCTGTACCTCGGAGGCAGCCACATCGAGGTCTACAACCTGCAGGTCGGCGTGGACTCGGACCAGGGCCGTTGCTCGTGGGCGGGGATCAAGGTAGGCGGCAGCAACAACGTCATCGAGCAGAACTACATCACCGGCGCGGCGGCGGGCGTCTACATCGAGACGAGTGCCCGGTACACCGCGGTGACCAGCAACGAGTTCGTCAACAACAACTTCATGAGCAAGCTCACGCCGCAGGAGGAGAACGACAACGACGACTCCGGCGCGTTCGCGATGCTGGTGCAGGGCGACGACTCCAACATCGGCTGGAACACCATCACCGGATCGGTGGCCTTCAGCTACGACTACGAGTTCGACGGCGCGGCGGTGGAGATCTTCATGGGCTCCCGCAACTACGTCCACCACAACCTCGCGCTCGACAACGACACCTTCACCGAGCTGGGCACCAGCCGCAACGACGACGGATCGACGAACGACCCCGACGGGACCTCCGGCAACGTCTTCGAGTACAACGGCATCTACGGAGACAGGACCCGCTCCGGCATCGTCACCCGCGGCCCGGTCAAGGACAACGGCGAGATCGAGACGAACGGCCCGGTGTTCAGCACCGTGTTCCGCAACAACTCGATGAACCTGCCCAACTCCGACGCCGAGGGCGTCGTCTGCTACGCGAGCTGCACGAACGCGCACTTCAAGCTCTCGCAGAACATCGTCGTGGCCGGGAAGAAGAGCGCCTACGCTGACTCCACCTTCACCGCCAACGACCACAACGTCTTCTACGGCGGCCAGTACCAGATGACGGCCGGCACCGCCAACGTGCGCAAGGACCCGAAGTTCGACACCGACCCGAGCAGGCCCCTGCGGCTGCTGAGCGGGAGCCCGGCGATCGGTCTGGGCGTCAAGAAGTTCAACCCCATCGACCTGGACGGAGCCCCGGTGGGCGGGAACGGCACCATCGAAGCCGGGGCCTACGAGTACTGAGGCCGTTACTAAGGCCGATCGCGCACTACGGCCGTCAGAAGGCCGCCATCGAGGCGCATTTGCTCGACCGCGCCCACCGTGACGGCTTCCCGGCCACCGTCATCCATCCCGGCCACATCACCGGCCCGGGATGGATGCCGGTCAACCCGGCTCCTTGACCGCGAGCACCGGACAGTTCGCTTCGAGCAGGATCCGCTGGGCGCTGCTGCCCATGATCAGTTTGCCGACCGGTGAGCGCCTGCGCAGCCCGATGACGATCAGGCTCGCCGAGGCCGCCTGCGCCGCCGCGAGCACGGCCTCGGCGACGTCGTCCTCGGCCACCTGCTCGAAGTCGTACGCCACCTCCTCCGGGACCAGGCGCTTGATCTCCGCCGCGTCCGCGGTCGAGGCGTCGACGTAGGCGCCGGGCCGCGAGACGTTGAGGATCTTCAGCGGCGCCCCTCGGAGCGCGGCCTCCGCGATCGCGTGCTCGAGCGCGACCCGGCCCAGCGGGTTGGGCACATATCCCACGATGACCGTCATGCTGTGGCCTTTCTGCGTTGCTTACGGAGAGCCCGGCTCAGGGGCGGGACGACGATGATGAGCAGGATCGCCACCAGCAGCGTCGCGGCGATCGGCTGGCCGAAGAAGCCGGTCAGCTGGCCGTCGAACAGGCGCATCGAGCGCCGGAAGGACGACTCCAGCAGGCTGCCGAGAACGAAGGCCAGCACCAACGGCCCCGGCTCGAAGCCGACCTTCTTCATCAGATAGCCCACGATCCCGAGGCCGACCATCAGGAACATGTCGAAGACGTTCAGGCGGACGGTGTAGACGCCGATCATGGTGATCAGGATGGTCAGCGGCGCCAGGATCGCCGCTCGGATGCGCAGGATCTTGACGAAGATCCCGATCAGCGGCAGGCTCATGGCCAGCAGCAGGATGTTGCCGACGTACATCGAGTTGACGACGCCCCAGAACAGGTCCGGCTTCTCCTGCACCAGCAGCGGCCCCGGCGTGATGCCCTGGAGCAGCAGCGCGCCGAACATGATGGCCATGGTCGCGTTCGCCGGGATACCCAGGGTGAGCAGCGGGATGAAGGAGGACGTGGCGGCGGCGTTGTTGGCGGTCTCGGGTCCGGCGACGCCCTGGATGGCGCCCTTGCCGAACCGTTCGGGGTGCTTGGCGGTCTTCTTCTCCACCGCGTACGCCACCATCGACGACATGGTCGCCCCGCCGCCCGGCAGGATGCCGAGGATGAAGCCCACCAGCGAGCCGCGGGTGATGGCTCCCTTGGACTCGCCGAGGTCCTTGCGCGAGGGATAGACCGAGCCGACGCTGGGAGCGGGGGCGCTCTTGCCGCGCAGCGACTCCAGGCTGTAGAGGATCTCGCCGACGCCGAACAGGCCCATCGCGACGATCACGAAGTCGATGCCGTCGAGCAGCTGGTCGCTGCCGAACGTCAGGCGCGAGGTGCCGGCCAGCGGGTCCTGGCCGATGGTCGCCAGAAGCAGGCCGACGGTGGCCATCAGGATGCTCTTGGTCGTGGAGCCGGTGCCGAGCGTCGAGACCAGCAGGATGCCCAGCAGCGCCAGCGCCGTGTACTCGGCGGGGCCGAAGTCCAGCGCGAACCCGGCCACCAGCGGCGCGACGAAGGTGAGCGCGATGATCGCGACCGTGCCGCCGATGAAGGAGCCGATCGCCGCGATGCCGAGCGCGGAGCCGGCCCGCCCCTGTCTGGCCATCTCGTGGCCGTCGATCGCGGTCACCACGCTGGACGCCTCGCCCGGCAGCCGCAGCAGCACCGAGGTGATCGTGCCGCCGTACTGGGCGCCGTAGAAGATGCCCGCGAGCATGATGATCGCGGCCGTCGGCTCGATGTTGTACGTGACCGGCAGCAGGATCGCGATCGTGGCGGCGGGCCCGAGGCCGGGCAGGACGCCAACGAGCATGCCCAGCGTGACGCCGAGCAGGCAGTAGAACAGGTTCTCCGGTTGGAAGACGACCCCGAACCCGGCGATCACCGGGGAGAAGAAATCCATGGTCAGCCGATCTGGTTCAGAAGGGCAGGATGTGCGGAAGTGACACGCCCAGCCCGGTGACGAACAGCAGGTAAAGGACGGCGGTCGAGCCGAGCGAGATGATCACGGTCATCCGCCAGCCCTCTCGTCCGAGTCCCTTCAGCCACAGGACGAGCAGCGCCACCGTGGGGATCTCGAAGCCGATCCGCTCGAACAGCAGCGCGTAGCCCACGAGGGACACCGCCGCGACGACGACGATCAGGGCCTCGCGGGTGAAGGTCTCCTCCTCGCCGGTCGGCCCGGACCGCAGCACGAGCACCGCCGCGGTCACGACCATGGCGACGCTGACGGCCAGCGGCCACAGCCCGGGGCCCGGGTTGGACAGCGTGCCGACCCCCAGGCTCCACGACATGATCCCGGTGATCACGCCGATGGCGAGCGGGATGAGCGCCGCGACGATGTTCTGCCGGCGGGCGTAGGCCGGAGTCGGCGGGGTGGGAAGCCCGTCCTCCTCCGGCACGCCTTCCTCGGGTACGACGCTGGTCATTGCTGGCCCGTGAGGTCGATCCCGAGCTTCTTCGTCAGCGCGGCGAACTCGCCCTGGGCCTTGGTGAGCTGCGTCTTGACCTCATCGCCGCCGACCTCCCAGCGGCCGATGTAGTTGGACTTCAGCAGCTCGCCGTACTCGGGCGTGGCGATGGCCTTGTCGATGGCGCCGGCCAGCTTGTCGCGTACGTCGGCCGGCAGCCCGGCGGGCGCGGCCACGAACCTGCGCTGGTCCACCACGACGTCATAGCCGGACTCGGTGGCCGTCGGCGTGTCGGGCAGCGCCTCGACGCGCTTGGTGCCGAACACGGCCAGCGCCCGGAGCTTGCCGGACTGGACGTGCTTGGCGGCCTCGGCGATCTGCACGGACGCCGCGTCGACCTTGCCGCCCAGGACCGCGGTGATCGTGGGGGCGCCGCCGTCGAACGGCACCGGCGTCGCCTTCACCTTCGCCACCCCGAACAGCAGGGCCTGCGACAGCTGGCTGCCCGTCCCCGCGCCGGTGGTGCCGTACTTGATGCCGTCGGCCGCGAGCAGGTCCTTGAGCGACTTGTACGGCGAGGTGGCCGGCACGACCAGGGCGTAGTCCTCGACGGCCAGTCCCTTGACGAAGGTCATGTCCTCGAGCTTGATGGCGTCGGGGTCCTGGACCATGAGCGGCCCGATGGCGAACAGCGACTGCGGCATCACGGCCACCCGGTAGCCGTCGGGCTTGCTGCTGAAGACGTCCTTACCGGCGATCTTGCCGTTGGCGCCCGGCTTGTTGACCACCACGGCGGGCTTGCCGAGCGGCTTCTCGATGCTCTTGGCCAGGGCGCGGGTGACCAGGTCGGTGCTGCCGCCCGGCTCCGTCGGGACGGTGAACTCCACGGCCTTGCTGGGGTAGGCGGCGCCATCGCCGGCACCGCCGCCCTTGACCGAGCAGGCGGACATGGCGACCACTGCCAGCAGGGCGCCACCGATGCGCAGGCCGATCGTGGATGACATTCTCATCAGAGTGTTCTCTCTTTCACCAGCGTGGAAGCGGGGGCTGGACCCACGTGGGGTCGGCCACGCGCATGGCGGCCACATCGTCCCTGTCGCGGAAACCGCTGAGCTCGCTCCAGCGTTCGTGCAGGGTGGCCAGGGCGTCGCGGTCGAGTTCGACCCCGAGGCCAGGGGCGTCGGACACCTCGAGGGCGCCGCCGACGAAGCGGTGCGGCTGGGTGATGACGTCCTCGGTCTGCCAGGGCCGGTGGCTGTCGCAGGCGTACTCCAGGTCCGGAATGACGCTGGCGACGTGAGTCATCGCGGCGAGGCTGATGCCGAGGTGGGTGTTGGAGTGCATCGACAGCGCGACCCCGTAGGTGCGGCACAGCGCCGCGAGCTCGCGCGTGGCGTGCAGGCCGCCCCAGTAGTGATGGTCGGACAGCACCACCTGGACGGCGTCCTTGGCGAACGCCTCGGGGATCTCGCCGAACGTGGTGACGCACATGTTGGTGGCCAGCAGCGCGCCGGTCCTGGCGCGTACCTGCGCCATGCCGTCGATGCCGGTGGTCGGGTCCTCCAGGTACTCCAGCAGGCCGTCGAGCTCCTCGGCGACGCGCACGCTCGACTCCAGCGACCAGCCGCCGTTGGGGTCCAGGCGCAGCGGGTGGTCGGGGAAGGCTTCGGCCAGCGCCTTGATGGCCGCGATCTCCTCTTCGGGCGGGAACACGCCGCCCTTGAGCTTGAAGGAGCGGAATCCGTAGGTGTCGGTGAAGCGCCGCGCCTGGCGTACGACGCCTTCGGGGTCGAGGGCGGCACCCCAGTCGTCGCGCGGCGCGTCCTCCATCGGGTGCTCGGCCCAGCGGTAGAACAGGTAGCCGCTGTAGTCGACCCGGTCGCGCACCTTGCCGCCGAGCAGCGCGTGCACGGGCAGGCCGAGCGTCTTGCCGAGCGTGTCCAGGCTGGCGACCTCGAAGGCCGAGACCACGCTGCGGACGATCTTCTCGTTGGTACGGCTGCCGCGCAGCCCGGCCGGGTCGAACTCGTTGATCGTGCCGGGCGTCAGCCCCGCCGAGTCGTAGGCCAGCTCGTGCAGCCCGTTCAGCGCGGTGAGCGGCCGGCCGATGACGGCCTTGGCGAGGTTGCGCGCCACCTCCAGGTATTCGGTGTCGCCGTAGGTCTCGCCGACCCCGGTGGCGCCGCTGTCGGTCTCGAGCTCGACGATGGTGCGCGGGGTGTACGGCTGGTGCACGCCGAGGACGTTGAGCAGCGGCGGGTCGCTGATCAGGATCGGCGTGACGGTCGCCTTGACGATCCGAGGGATGGGTTGCGACATATGGGGATTCCTTCCTTACCGGACGAGGTCGAGGCCAGTGTCCAGCAGGGCGCGGAGCTGTTCCAGGTGCTCGGGCGGGGGGTCGGCGAGCGGGGCGCGTACGGAGCCCACGGGCACTCCCCGCAGCTTAGCCGCGGCCTTGACCAGCGAGACTCCGTAACCGATGCCCTTGTCGCGCAGCTCGACCAGGGGGACGTAGAAGCGGCTCAGCAGCAGCTCGACCCGCTCGTGGTCGTCGGCGTGGAAGGCCTGGAAGAAGTTCTTGGCGATCTCGGGGGCGAAGGCGTGCACGGCGGAGGAGTAGGCGGGCACGCCGATGCTCCGGTAGGCGCGGGCCTGCATCTCGGCCGTCGCGGCGCCGTTGAAGAACAGCCACTCCGGCGGCGCGGCCAGCTTGAGCCGCTGCAACTGGTCGAGGTCGCAGTGGCCGTCCTTGAGGCCGATCACGTTCGGTATCGCGGCCAGCCCGGCGATGCTGCCCACCGCCACCTTCATCTGGGCGCGCTGGTAGACGATCACGGGCAGCGAGGTACTGGCGGCGACCCGCCGTACGTGCTCGACCAAGCCCTCCTGGGGCGCCTCCACCAGATAGGGCGGCATCAGCAGCAACGCGTCGGCCCCGGCCCGCTCGGCGATGGCGGCGAACCGGGCGGCCTGGGCCCAGCCGTAGCCGGCCCCCACGACGACCGGCAGCGCTCCGGCCGCCTCCTCGACCGCGGCCGTGACGACCCTCTCGTACTCGTCCTCGGCCAGGGAGAAGAACTCCCCCGTCCCGCAGCATGGGAACACCGCGCCGGGACCGGCCGCGATCTGGTCGCGGAGGTAGGCGCGGAAGGCGTCGATGTCCAGGGCCCCGTCGGCGTCGAAGGGCGTCAGCGGGAACGACAGAACGCCGGTCTCCATACCCCGCCGAAGCCTGGCGCGTACATCATCACTTGTATACGTATCGGTCATCCTGTCTCCATATGTAGATGCCTGTTACGTGGCGAGCAGTCTCGCTCCAAAATTGGTAATGTGTCAACAGGCCGTCCCCCGACAGATGAGGTGCGATGACACTCCCCCTAGACGAGGCCGAGGGCACGGCGCAGAGCGGCGTGCGGGGCGTGAAGTCCGCCGCCCGCACGGTCGAACTCCTTGAGCTCCTCGCCTCGCGACAGAACCGGCCGGCCCGGCTGCGCGAGCTCAGCGACGCGCTCGGCGCGCCGCGCAGCAGCATCTACGCACTGATCCGCACACTGGTCGAGCGCGGCTGGGTGCGCACCGACGCGAGCGGGACGCTCTACAGCATCGGCATCCGCGCCCTGCTGGCGGGCACCACCTATCTCGACACCGATCCCTACCTGCGCATCGTCCAGCCGCACATCAACGACCTCAGCGCGCTGCTCGACGAGACCATCCACTTCGGCCGCCTGGACCGGGGCGACATCGTCTACCTGGCCACCAAGGAGTCGAGCCAGTATCTGCGCCCCTTCAGCCGGGTCGGGCGCCGGCTGCCCGCCTTCAGCACGGCGATGGGCAAGTCGCTGCTGGCCGAGCGGCTCGGCACCGGCCTGGAGGTGCCGATCCCCGCGCAGCTCACTCCCCTGACGCCCAAGACGCTGGTGGACCGCGACGCCCTGACCCGGGATCTGGAGCTGACGCGCCGGCGCGGCTACGCCATCGACGACGAGGAGAACTACGCCGGCGTCATGTGCTTCGGCTTCGCGCTGCGCTACACCAGCCCGCCGACCGACGCCATCAGCTGCTCGGTGCCCATCGCCAACCTCACCGAGGAACGGACGAAGGAGATCACCGACGCGATGGAGCGCACCAGGCTGGCCATCGAGCGCATGGCCCCCATGGACCTGTCCGGGACCGCCGAGTTCTAGACGACCAGCAGTTGTATGACGACATGGCGAGTTGTACGATGACTGCCATGACTACCTCCGACCGCATCTCCTGGATCCGGCTCTCCTCGGTCTATCTGCCGCTCGCCACCCCGATCAGTGACGCCAAAGTGCTCACCGGGCGGCAGCGGCCGATGACCGAGATCGCCTTCCTGTTCGCCGAGATCGGCGCCGAGAGCGGGCATCGGGGCTTCGGCTTCGGCTACTCCAAGCGCGCCGGCGGCCCCGGCCAGTACGCGCACGCCAGGGAGATCGCCTCGGACCTGCTCGGCGAGGACCCCAGCGACATCGCCCGCCTGTGGGAGAAGCTGGTCTGGGCGGGGGCGTCGGTCGGGCGCAGCGGGCTGTCCACGCAGGCCATCGCGGCCCTCGACGTCGCGCTGTGGGACCTGAAGGCCAAGCGCGCCGGACTCCCCCTGGCCAAGCTGCTGGGCGCCCACCGCGACTCCGTACGCTGCTACAACACCTCCGGCGGCTTCCTGCACACCCCGATCGAGCAGGTCATCGAGAACGCGAGCGCCGCGCTCGAACGCGGCATCGGCGGCATCAAGCTCAAGGTCGGCCACCCCGACTCCCGGATCGACCTGGCCAGGGTCGGCGCGGTGCGCGAGCATCTGGGCGACGGCGTACCCCTCATGGTGGACGCCAACCAGCAGTGGGACCGGCCGGCCGCCCAGCGCATGGGCCGGGCCATGGAGGAGTTCGGGCTGGTCTGGATCGAGGAGCCGCTGGACGCCTACGACAGCGCCGGCCACGCGGCGCTCGCCGCCTCGCTCGACACGCCGATCGCGACCGGTGAGATGCTCACCAGCGTCGCCGAGCACGCCGAGCTCATCCGCCTCGGATCCGCCGACGTCATCCAGCCCGACGCGCCGCGCATCGGCGGCATCACGCCGTTCCTGCGCCTGGCGGCGCTGGCCGAGCACAACCGCCTGCAGCTGGCCCCGCACTTCGCGATGGAGATCCACCTGCATCTGGCCGCCGCCTACGGGCTGGAGCCCTGGGTCGAGCACTTCGAGTGGCTGGAGCCGCTGTTCGAGGAGCGCCTGGAGATCCGCGATGGCAGGATGATCGTGCCCGACCGCCCCGGCCTCGGGCTGACCCCGAGCGAGCAGGCCGCCAAGTGGACCGCGGACCAGTGCGAGTTCGGCACCAGAAAGGACTGACCCCGCGATGGCGAGCCTGACCCAGACCCTCGTCGACGACCTGACAGCGCGCATCCAGGAAGGCGTCATCCACCCCGGCGACAAGCTGCCGACCGAGAGCAGCCTGGTGGAGACGTACGGCGTGAGCAGGACGGTCGTGCGCGAGGCCATCTCGCGGCTGCAGGCCGCCGGGCTCGTCGAGACCCAGCACGGCCGCGGCAGCTTCGTCCTGGCGCGGCCGGGCTCGGCCAGGTTCGAGTTCGGCCAGAGCGGCGAGCTGACCGTCGATGACGTGGTCGACCTGCTCGACTTCCGCATGGCCTTCGAGGTCGAGGCCGCCGCCCTCGCCGCCCGCCGGGGTGGGGGACCCCGCCTGGACGACCTGCGGGCGGCCCTCGACCGGTTCGCCGCGAGCGCCGACAACCCGAGCACGGCGGTGAACGCCGACTTCCAGTTCCACCTCCGCATCGCGCTGGCGACCGGCAACCGCTACTTCGCCGACCTGATCACGTCGTTCGGCCCTTCCATGATCATCGTGCCGCGTGACCGGCTGTCGCCCGCCGGGCAGGGGCATTTCGAGCAGATCGTGGTCGAGCATGCGAACATCTACGCGGCCATCGAGCGCCAGGACGGCGAGGGCGCGCGCGCCGCGACCCGCGTCCACCTGAGCAACAGCCGCGCCCGCCTGCTGGCCGCCCACCCCTAGCATTCACCAGGAAACCGACTGGTGTCGGCGTACGTCGGACTAGACATGGTCATGCTGGAGATCCGCCCCGGGTCCGCGTCCGACAGAGAGTGGATCTACCGGCTGCGGCACGAGGTCTACGCGCACGAGCTCGGCCAGCACCCGCCCAACCAGGCCGAACGGCTGAGCGACGCCCTCGACGACGGCAACGTCTACATCGTCGCCGCCCACGGCGACCGGCCGGTGGGGTTCGTCAGCATCACGCCGCCCTGGGCGGGCCGCTATTCGATCGACAAGTACCTCAGCCGCGCCGGGCATCCGGTCCTGGGCAGGGAGGACCTGTTCGAGATCCGCATCCTGACCGTGGACCCGCGCTGGCGGGGCTCGGCGGCGGCGCCGCTGCTCATGTACGCCGCGCTGCGCTGGGTGGCCGCGCACGGCGGCCACGTCATCGCGGCGCTGGGCCGGACCGAGATCCTCGGGATGTACCTGGCCGCCGGGCTGACCGGCACCGGTACCCGGGTACGCGCGGGGGCCGTCACCTTCGAGGTGCTGTCCGGGCAGGTGAGCGAGCTGGCCGAACGGGCGCGGCGGCACCACGGCCCGCTGCTGCGCGCCCTGGAGCCGCGGGTGCGCTGGAGCATGGAGATGCCGTTCCTGCCCGGACCGCCCGCCTGCCAGCACGGCGGCGCCTCGATCGGGGTGGTGGGCCGCCGGTTCGACAGCCTGCCGGCGCGCGACGACGTCGTGCCCGCCGACGTGCTCGACGCCTGGTATCCGCCCGCTCCCGCCGTGGTCGAGCTGCTGGGCGGCGACCAGGGCTGGCTCGCCCGCACCTCTCCCCCCGCCTACCCCGAAGGGCTCGTCGAGGAGATCGCCGAACGCCGCGACCTGCCCCCGGACGCCGTCGCGACCGGGGCGGGCTCGTCGGACCTGATCTTCCGCGCGTTCCGCGGCTGGCTGGACACCTCCTCGCGAGTCCTGCTGCCCGACCCCGTCTACGGGGAGTACGCCCATGTCGTCGAGCAGGTGATCGGCTGCCGCGCCGACCGGTTCCCGCTGCGCCGGGCCGACGGCTGGCGGCCGGACCTGGACCGCCTGCGGGACACGCTGCGCGAGCGCTATGACCTGGTGGTCATCGTCAACCCCAACAATCCGACCGGCGTCCACACCGATGCCGGTGAGCTGCGCCGGGTGATCGCGGACGCGCCGGGCGGGACGCGGTTCTGGATCGACGAGGCGTACGTCGAGTACGCCGACTCGGGGCATTCGCCGTCGTCGCAGTCGCCGCCGTCGTCGCCGTCACCGTCGCTGGAGCGGTACGCCGCTGCCTCGGGCAATACCGTGGTGTGCAAATCGCTGTCCAAGATGTACGCCCTATCCGGTCTGCGGGCGGCCTACCTCGCCGGACCGGCGGAGCTGGCGGCCGAGTCGCGCCGCTGGACCCCACCCTGGGGGCTCAGCCTGCCCGCCCAGATCGCCGCCGTGCACGCCCTGCGCGACCCCGGCTACTACGCCGGATGCTGGGCCCGGACCCGTACCCTGCGCTCCGGCCTCGCCGAACGGCTCGCCGGTCTCGGCGACGACCTGCGGGTCCACGAGTCGGCCGCCAACTTCGTCCTGCTGACGCTGCCCCGGTCCGGACCCACAGCGGCCGGTCTGGTGGCGGCGTGCCGGCGGGACGGGGTGTTCCTGCGCGACCTGTCGCCCCTGTCCCCCGCCTTCGAGGGCCGGACGGTACGGATCACGGTACGCGACCCCGACGCCAACGACCGCGTCGCCACCACCGTCGCCACCGCACTGGACCGCCTGCGGACCACCCCGTGATCACACCTGCCACAGCCGTCCCGTACATCGCCGTCGCGCTCGTCGTCGGTGGGGTCGCCGTCGCGCTGTCGCGCCGGCGGGAGTACATGCTGCGGTGGTGCGCTTGGGCGGTGGCCGTGCCCGTCGTGGTCGCCGCCCTGTACGCCGGGCCGGGTGGGGCCGCGGTGCTCGCCGCCGTGGCCGGGGTGGTGTGCGCCGTGGAGTACGGCGGGCTGGTGGGGCTGGCCGTTCCCGACCGGGTGGTGCTCGTGGCGGTCGCGGGCGCGCTGCCGCCAGTGGCGTGGCTGGCGCCGCCGTACCTGCCGCGGGTGCTGGTCGCCGCCGTCCTGGTCGTCGTGCTCGTGCCGCTGCTCGGGGGCGACGCGGCGGGCGGGCTCAGGAGGGCGTCGCTCGGGGTGTTCGGGGTGGTCTGGTTGCTTCCGCTGGTGGGAGTGGTGCTGCTCGGGCCGGTCGTGCTGGCGGTGTTCGTCGCGGTGTCGGTGGGCGACATCGCGGCCTCGTTCGCCGGGCGGTCGCTGGGCGGGCCGTCCCTGTCACCGCTGTCCCCGGCCAAGCGCTGGAGCGGCGCGCTGGCCGGGGCGGCCGTCGGGCTGGGCGCGCTGGCGCTGCTGGGGGCGTTCACCATCCCGCTGGCGATCGCCGTGGCGGCGGGTGCCCCGCTGGGCGATCTGCTGGAGTCGATGGTCAAGCGCGGGGCCGGCGTCAAGGACTCGGCGTCGTGGCTGGCGGGCGCGGGCGGGCTGCTGGACCGGCTGGACTCCCTGCTGCTGACGCTCGCGCTCGCCTTGCTGCTCACCTGACGGGCCTGCGCGCTGGTGGGTACATGCCGGATGACGCAAGCGCGTCCAAGTGGCGTATGCGACCATGATCCGGACGTATCGGCGGGCCGGGGAGAGGGACAGCGTGCAGGTGAAGGACGTCATCGAGCTCATCGGCACGGTGCTGGACATCGTGGGCGTGGCCGTGATCTCGGCCGGCCTGGTCATCGCCACCATCACGTACGGCGTGAGCCTGGCGCGGTCCCGCCAGGTGGCCGGCCTCTACCAGGCCTACCGGCGGGGCGTGGGCCGCTCGATCCTGCTGGGACTGGAGTTCCTGGTCGGGGCCGACATCATCAAGACCGTCGCGGTCTCCCCCACCTTCCAGAGCCTCGGGGTGCTGGCCATCATCGTCGCGGTCCGCACGTTCCTGAGCGTCTCGCTCCAGGTCGAGCTGGACGGCCGCTGGCCCTGGCAGCCGCCCCGTACCGCCGGGGAGCCCGGCGGTACGGGGCGGGCACCGGCCTCAGCCGAGTGACAGCCGGTCCAGGTCGGGCGCGGCCTCCGTGTCGTTGTGAATCTTGATGGTGTTGGCGCCCGCCCGCAGGGTGACGGGCACGGACGTCGTGTACGGGGTGTTGTTGCCGACGCCGCTCACCTTCACCTCGATCGGCGCGGCGTCGTTGACGGTGACGAAGTAGGAGCGGTCGCCGTTGACCGTGAAGTCGATGAACAGCGTGTACTGGCGGGCCGTGTCGACGGTGACGTCCTCGAACAGCACGTACGCGTCCGCCGCCCCGCCCAGGTTGCGCACCTTCTGCCCACCCGAGCAGGGCGAGCAGTTGGTGATGCCCGCGCTGCCGAGCCGGTTGCGCGAGTCCTCGGCCTCCCGCACGAACACCCGGTCGGCCGGACGCAGCCGCACTCGCAGCTGCTTGGTGACCTGGTTGGCGCGCCCCAGCACCTGGAAGGACGCGGTGATGGGGATGTCGGCCGCGGTGACGTCCTGGCCGGGCGGCGAGGTGAGGGTCCAGGTGCCCTCCAGCGTCTGACCGAGCCGCAGGGTGGCGGCCGTCGCGGCGGCGCCCGTCAGCGTCCAGCCGGCCGGCACCACCGGGGCCAGGTTGACCTGGTCGAGCGCGTCGTCGACGTCGAGCCGCAGCTTCGTCGACACCTTCATCGACTGCTGCCCGGGACCGACCCACTGCAGGCCGGACGGGTCCACGGTCATCGTCGTCTTGGGGACCTCCGAGGCCGGCGGCATCGGCGCGACGGCGATCCGGTCGAGCCCTGGGCCCTGCCGGGCCGTACTGGACAGCGTGATCGTGTTGGCGCCCGCGTTCAGCGGTACCGCCAGTGCCGTGGCGGCGGGAACGTCGGCGTTGTCGCCGCTCACCGGCACCTCCACCGCCGCCGCGCCGTTGACGCTCACCGACAATGAGGTGGCCGCGGCGGCGGTGTGATCGAGTTCGAGCCGGTACGTCCCGGCCGCCGGCACCGTGACGTCGCGGTAGGTGACCGCGTTGCGCGGGCCGCCGCCGAGCCCCACCACCCTGGCCAGGCCGGAGCACGCCTGGCACAGGTCCGGCCGGGCCGAGCCGCTCCTGGCCTGCCGCTCCGCCTCCAGCGGCATCGCCGCCCCGAGGCCCACCGGGTAGGCCGACGCCACCTTGATCTCGTCGATCTGAAGCTCCTGGTAGAAGCGCGGCGCCTGCGGGCCGCCCCAGGTGTTGAGGACCTCCAGCTTGAGGTAGCGGGCGCGGATGCCACCGAGGTCGATGAACTGCACGCCGCGCGCGCTGCGCATCGCGGCGGAACGTACGGGCTTGCCCCAGTGCTTGCCGTCGTCGCCGGCGTAGATTCGGTAGTCCTTGATCCGGGCCGAGTCCTCGGGCCGGCCGAACGTCTCGCGGGCGTACGTCGGCGACCACTCGCGCTGGTTGACCGCCAGGTAGGCGGCCTCGCGCCGCTTGCCGAGGTCGAGGGTGAGCGAGACGGGCAGCTTGGCGTCGGCGTCCCAGTAGTTCTGGAAGCTGCCGTCGACCAGGGCGCCGGCCGGGTGACCCGCGCGGGTGGACGTGGCGGTCGCCTTGAGCGCGCTCTGGGGATAGAAGTGCTCCTGGCCGTGGGTCTCGACCTTGAACACGGTGTCGTAGTCGTCCCACTTGGTGATGCCGAGGATCGTCAGGTAACCGCCGGACTGGGCGAACCGCATCCGCTCGCCGGTACGCAGATCGCTCACCGCGGACACGCGGTAGCCGTTGTCGCGCAGCCGCACCTGATCGGTCCTGGGCCTGGTGACCACGTGCACGTACTGGACCTTCGCGCCGCGCTCGACGGTGACGACGCCGTGCGCGCCGTCGTTCCAGAAGCCCGGCTGCATGCCGCCGTACATGTAGCCGCCGCCCTCAGTACCCTGCAGCGAGGACCGGATCGGCGGCACCCACCCGGCCATGAAGTTGTTGAACTCCTCCTGCTGCGGCGGGAACCTGCCGTTGACCATCGGGGTCTCGGCCATCAGCGACTTCATCGAGGAGCCGGCGTTGGTGACGTAGCGGCCGGTGCTGAGGCGGAAGTCGACGGGGTGGCTGCCGCCGTCGTACCACCAGTCGCCGGTGGTCGGGAGCTTGTAGTCGGCCTCGGTCAGGCGCGGCATCGGGGTGAAGGCGGCCTGCGGGTAGTCGTAGGCCGGCGTCATGCCGGTCTTCTGCTCGTTGCTGACCGTGTCCATGATCGGGGTGTCCTCGTTGTTGTTGCTCAGCAACCAGGACGGGCGCTTCTGCCTGATCTGCTCATAAAGCTGGTTCTGCTCCCAGTACTCGTTGTCGTTGTCGATCCAGAACCCGGCCAGGTCCGGATAGTTCTCCATGACCTCGAAGAACAGGTCGTAGCTGAACTGGCCGAATCCGTTCCTGGTGGTCAGGTCGACCGAGCGGCCCTTGTAGGCGGAGTAGGCGGCCGAGTCGAGCGTCTCGACGCCCTGCTCGTTGTGCCACTGCGGGTCGTCGGTCATGTAGAGGATGACCCGTACGCCCTTGGCCTGCCCCGCCTTCACCAGCTCGCCCAGCAGGTCGCGCTGGGTGGCGCAGCTGCCGGGGATCTTCGACGGCCACGGCCGGGCGTAGCCGAGCCTGCTGTGGAAAGTGGCCAGCACGATGTAGGAGGCGCCCAGCTTGCGGGCCTCGTCGACCCAGTAGTCAGGGCTCCAGCCACCGCCGGTGACGTCCCGCTCCCAGGCGGCGCAGTCGAGGTGGCGGGGCGCGGTGAACATGCCCCAGTGCAGGAAGAGTCCCGCGGTCGAGTCGCGCAGCCACTGCTGCCGCGGGTGCTCGACCTCCGCGCCGGCGGCGGGAGCGCCGACGATGTAGGCGGTCAGGGCGAGAAGAAGGGCGGCGCAGGCGGACAGGACTCTGGAGGGGGTGCGGCGGCGCTGCATGGCGATCGCTCTCTCGTTGGGCTGACGGGGGGTAACGCCAACAAGACTGATCTCTCAGACATCCGACGAATACACGAGACAAAGCCCAGAGTCAAGAAACACCGCCCTCCGGGCGGTCAACTCATCCGATGACTTCAGTCCTCAGCGAGGACGATCACCAGGTCGCGGGGGCCGAACGTGACAGCGGCCGACTTACCCGGATTTAGTACGACACCGTAGGCGGGTGGCGAGGCGGCCTCGGCCAGCACGCGGTAGCCGATCGCGGTCTCGCCGCGCGTCCGCGCGGAGTAGATCACGGTGGCGAAGCTGACCGGCACGCCGGGCTGGACGTAGTCCGTCGCCGGCTTGAGGTAGATCTCCGACCCGGCGGAGTCGAACAGGAAGCGGAACACCTGCCCCAGGTGCGGGTTCTCCGACAGCTGGGTCATCAGCAGGCTGATCAGCTTGTCGCTGACGACGAAGTCGTCGGCCTTGGTGACCTGGGCCAGCCGGCGGTTGCGGTCGTCGTTCATCTCGCTGACGATCGCGTACCGCTGCCCGGACTTCGAGGCCATGTCGCGCAGGTGCAGCAGCGTCACCAGCGTGCGCGAGTCGGCGTGCTGCGGCTCCAGGTTGCTGTCGGCCAGCACGATGATGTGGTCGAAGGTGCCCACGTCCAGCGCTTCCAGGGTGACCCGGTCGGTGGTGTCGCACTCCTTGACGTTCACCGCCAGGTTGCGCAGGGCCACCTTCGCCCGGTCCAGGCTGTCGCTCTCCTCGACGGCGGTGGCCGCCACGTGCAGGGTCGACCCGGGCGAGACGTAGTGGTCCAGCTCCTGCACGATCTTCGGGGCGCGGTTGTTCCAGCCCAGCATCAGCGTCCGCTCCGGGGGCGTCTGCTGGCGGACCGGGCGGGTGATCGCGCCCTCGACGATCGGCGGGAAGCTGCGGACGAGCCGGATGGCGGAGTCGTCCTCGGCGACCACGATCATCTGGTCGTCCGGCGTGATCTCGGTGTTCATCGGCGGGTTGAGCACCACGGACCCGTCGCCGTGCCGGATGCCGATGAGCGAGGCGGTCTCGTAGGCGAACAGCGCCTCGCCATAGGGGAAGCCGGTCAGTTTCGGCTCGGGCCGCAGGTAGATCTCGTCGCCGCCGAAGTCCAGCAGGTCCGTGCAGACCACCGACAGGCCCGACTGGCGGCAGGACTGCACGATGAGCCGGGAGGCGATGTCGTCGGTGTCGACCACCTGCGCGTGGCCGCCCCCGGCCAGCTCGGCGGCCACCAGGTTGGTCGTGTCCGTGACGGAGGCGATGATCGGCGGACGGCGCCGTCGCCAGTTGCGGTTCGTCAGCGCCAGCAGCGTCTTGACGACGTGCGCGTCGGGATCGTCACCGGCGGGGGACAGCACGATGGCCGCCCGCGCCGTGTCGAGGCTCATCAGGTCGAGGTCGGTCGGCTCGGTCGGGCTGCCGGAGCGGACGACGACCCGGGTCTTGCCGGTGCTGCCCAGCCGGGAGCGCAGCTCCTCCTCCATGTCCAGCTTGTCGCGGTCCCCCAGGATCGCCACGCAGGACTTCGACTCGCTCTCGTTGGCCTCCACCAGCTCGGGGATGATCGTGAAGATCTGGTCCGACCAGCCGATCAGCGTCGTGTGCCCGGACTCCACGATCCTGGAGCGGCCCTTGCGCAGCTCCGTCAGCTTGTTGTCCAGACCGGTGGTGAGCACACCGACGAGGCTGCTGACGATGAGCAGGCCACCGATCGTGATCGTGAACCCCAGGACGGTGAAGAGCGGGCTGCCCTCGTTGTCGCCCGCCACGGTGCCGGCGTCCATCGCCCGCATGAGCATGCCCCACAGCGCCTCGCCCCAGGACTTGTGCGGCACGTCGTCCTGGGCGAGCAGCATGACGAGCACGCCGAAACCCACGACCATGACCACGGTCACCAGCGCGAGCCAGCCGATCAGGGCCGGAGTGCCCTTCGACATCGTGTTGTCGAACCAATAGCGAAGACGCTCGCGCCGCGTGGCCATGACCAATCCCGTCCTTCATGGATCGCCGCATGGGACAAGCGACCCGGTCCCTATCCCCGTTCGGCGGACGGGACGCCGTGCAGCGCGCCTTCCCCGTGGCTGTCCCGTTCGCCTGTCTCTCGGGCTCTGCCTCGGTGACCGTGGTTACCAGAGGCGCCGGAGGTGACTCTGAGGCGCGCGGGCCCAACAATAGCGACATCTACCCCTTTGCCCCCACTGATCCGTCGAAAGCATCCCTGACCTCTGATCAGACCCGCCGCATGACGTGCAGCAGGTACTCCTTGCGATCCAGGGGGTTGTGGTCCGTGCGCGGCCGGGCCGGTGGCGCGCCGGAGACGGGCTGGTAGCGGTCGAAAGCCGACTCCAGCACGCCTTCGCCGCGGGTCAGCCCCGGCAACTGCTGCTGCAACTCGTGTACGCGGGCCGCCGGGATGTCCCCCTCGACCAGGCAGGACGCGCCTCGCATGGCCGGTGTGCGGGGGACGGCCCGCAGCCGGGCCAGCTCCGGCAGCACGCCGCCGATTGTGTCGGCCGGGACTTCCAAAGTGAAGCGGTGCATCGGCTCGTGCACCCTGGTGCCGGCCTGCCGTAGCGCGTCCATCAGCACCAGTGGCGTCAGGTGGCGGAAGTCCGCGCCGGTGCTCGACATGCTCTTGTCGAAGATGGCGTGGGAGTGACTTTGGCGGGGCGAATAGCCGGAATGCGTCATGGTGACCGTGCAGTCGGTGACCTGCCATCCGTACAGGCCCTGGTTCAGGCTCTCCCGTACGGTGTCCTCGACCGCCTTGTGGAAGGCCGGCGGCAGCGCCCCGGGCGAGACCGCCAGCCGGTAGCGCACGCCGGCGCCCACCGGGGCGGGCTCGACGCGCAGCCCGACGGTGGCCAGGAACGGGTTGGGCGCCTTGCCGTTGAACTCGACCGCCGCGCCCGCGCCGATCGGCCGTTCGACGCAGATCGTGGTCGTCTCGCGGAAGCCGACCTCGAGGCCGAAGTCGGCGGCCAGGGTCGCCTGGATGACCTCCTTTTGCACCTCGCCGTAGAGCGAGACGTAGATCTCCTGCCGGATGTCGTCCTGGCGCAGGTCGATGAGCGGATCCTGCTCGGCGAGCTGGGCGAGGGCCACGCGCAGGGCACCCAGCGCGGCGGGGCGCGCGGGGACGACGACCGTCTCCAGGGTGGGCGGGGCGAAGTGGTGGCCGGCGTCCTTGCGCGGTTCGCCGATCGTGTCGCCGAGCTGGATGTCGGCCAGGCCCCACAGCTTGCCGATCTGGCCCGCCGCGACCGAGGGGCGCTGGACGTCGGCGCCGCGCTCGAACACGCTCAGCGCGGTGACCTTCTGATCGTCGCGGGGCTCGCCCTGACCGTCGTGGAACCGCAGCCGGTCCCGTACGCGTACCGTTCCGCCGAACATCCGGGCATAAGCGATCTTCTCCCCCGCTGGGCCGCGTTCGACCTTGAAGACCGTGCCCGAGACGGGATCGCCGGGCTCGCCCTGGGCGGCGGGCAGCAGTTCCGCGATGCCGGCGCTCAGAGCGTCCACGCCCGCGCCGGTGATCGCCGAGCCGAAGAACACCGGGTGCGCCAGCGCCTGCCCGGTCTGCGCCGCGAGTTCTCGCCGCAGCCGCCGATAGGAGACGGCCGTCTCGTCATGGACGTAGGCGGCCAGGAAGGCGTCGTCGTGGTCGGCCAGCAGCTCGGTCAGCCGCGCGGTGAAGGCGGCGTCGCCGGGCCCGTACGGAAGGAAGGCCGCGTCTGAAGTGCCCGGATCGCGCACCGAGCCCATCGCCACGATCGCGGGCGTCAGCTTCTCGGCGATGGCCCGCAGCAGCCCGTCGTCCTGGGCGCCACGGCGGTCGATCTTGTTGACGAACAGCAGGGTGGGAATCCGCAGCCGCCGCAGCGTGCGCATCAGCACGCGGGTCTGGGCCTGCACACCCTCGACGGCGGAGATGACCAGCACGGCGCCGTCGAGCACGCTCAGCACGCGTTCGACCTCGGCGATGAAGTCGGGGTGGCCGGGCGTGTCGATCAGGTTGACCGTGACGTCGCCGATAACGAAGGAGACGACGGCGGACTTGATCGTGATGCCGCGCTGTCGTTCCAGGGCCAGCGAGTCGGTCTGGGTGCTGCCGTCATCGACGCTGCCGATCTCGTCGATGACACCGGCGGCGTAGAGCAGCCGCTCGGTCAGGCTGGTCTTACCGGCGTCTACATGCGCCAAGATCCCCAAGTTCAACGTGCGTTTCAAGCGTTCTGTCCTCTAGATAGGTGGCTGTTGCCGTAGCGGGGGACACGAACGCCGGCCTCATCGGTGTGCTCCTTGGGTCGGTGGACTGGTTGCCGGGAGGGAGTACAACAGACGGCCGCCGGGCCGGGCAACCGATTTTGCGCGACCTGCTGGAGTTTGCCGAACAGCCATCATCAAGATACCTTCACCATCCGTATGATGAGATCATCCGAAATTCGGCGTGGAGGACACATGACCAGCGACGTACCGCACATCGACCTCACCGACCCCGACGTGCACCGCGACCCCTTCACCGCCTACGGCCGCGCTCGCGAGATCTCCCCCATCGCCCGTGTGGGCGCCCCCGGCTTCGGCCCCATGTGGGTCGTGACCCGCCACGCCGACATCAAGACGATGCTCGGCGACCCCCGATTCGAGATCAGAAGCGACAGCTTCATGCGGCCCGACGTCCCCGAGGACTACCGGCCGCACATGCGCACCATGTCGGAGATGAACGGCGCCGAGCACCTGCGGCTACGCAGGCTGGCCGCCCCCGCCTTCACCGCCCGCCGCGCCGCCGACTTCGCCCCGCGCGTCGCGCCGATCGTCGAGGCGCTCCTCGACGACCTGCCCGGTCACGGCCCCGTCGACCTGATGGCCCATTTCGCCCGGCCGCTGCCCATGGACGTGATCTGCGAGCTCGTCGGCATCCCCGTGCCCGACCGCCTCCGCTGGCGCGAGTACGGCGCCACCGTCGTCACCAGCGCGGGCCCCGCCTTCGCCGCCGCCATACCCGCGATCATCGACGGCGCCAAGGCGGCGGTCGCCCGCCGCAGGACCGAACCCGCCGACGACCTGATCTCCGACCTCATCGAGGCCCAGGCGGAAGACGGCGACCGGCTCAGCGACACCGAGCTCGTCACCCTCATCTGGCATCTGGTCATGGCCGGCCAAACCCCCACCAACCTCATCGCCAACGCCGTCGAGACCCTGCTCACCCACCCCGAGCAACTGGCCGCGCTCCGCGCCGACCCCGGCCTCATGCCTGGCGCCGTCGAAGAGCTCATCCGCTGGTGCGGCCCCACCCTGCTGACGATCCCCCGCTACGCCCGCGAAGACGCCGAACTGTGCGGCACCCCCATAGCCAAGGGAGACGCCGTCACCGCCTCCATCGCCGCCGCCCACCGCGACCCCCGCGCCTACGCCGACCCGGACCGCCTCGACCTCACCCGGCCAGCCGGACAACCCGGGCATCTCGGCTTCGCCCACGGCCCGCACTTCTGTGTCGGCGCCGCCCTCGCCCGCGTACAGACCGAAGTCGCCCTCACCACCCTGCTGCGCCGCCACCCCGGCCTCGCGCTCGCCGAGCCCGCGCCGCGCGCCCCCGACCCCGGCACCTGGCGCCTGGCCGCCCTCACCGTGACCCTCTGATCATCGAGGAGACACCTCAGTGGTCCGCGACCAGCCGACATGCACCTTCTGCGGCAAGACCCAGCGGCAGGTCCGCAAGCTCATCGCCGGCCCCGCCGGCATCTGCATCTGTGACGAATGCATCGGACTCTGCACCGAACTCATCAAGGCCGAGCGCACCCCGCCCCCTGACCTGCCCACACCACGGGACATGCACGAACGCCTCGACCACTACGTCATCGGCCAGGACGCCGCCAAAAGAACACTCGCCGTCGCCGTCTACAACCACTACAAACGCGTCCGGCACACCGAGGACCTCGAACTCGGCAAATCCAACATCCTGCTCATCGGCCCCACCGGCAGCGGCAAGACCCACCTCGCCCAGACCCTCGCCAGAATGCTCGACGTGCCCTTCGCCATCGCCGACGCCACCGCGCTGACCGAAGCCGGCTACGTCGGCGAAGACGTCGAGACCATCCTCCTCAAGCTCCTTCAGGCCGCCGGAAACGACATCGCGAAGGCCGAGACAGGCATCGTCTACATCGACGAGATCGACAAGATCACCCGTAAGAGCGACAACCCCTCCATCACCCGCGACGTCTCGGGCGAAGGCGTCCAGCAGGCACTGCTCAAGATCCTGGAAGGCACCACCGTCGGCGTCGCGCCCCAAGGCGGCCGCAAACACCCCCACCAGGAAGTCATCCACATCGACACCACCCATGTGCTGTTCATCGCGGGTGGCGCCTTCACCGGCCTCGACGACCTCATCGGCCGACGCACCGGCCGCGGCAGCGCCGGATACGCCCCCACCCGGAGAACCGGCCCGCGACCTCACGTCACCCCCGCCGACCTGCTGAGCTTCGGTCTCATCCCCGAACTCGTCGGCCGGCTACCGGTGATCTCCACCCTGGACCCGCTCGACCGCGCGGACCTCATCCGGATCCTCACCGAACCCCGCAACGCGGTCATCAGGCAGTATCAGCGGCTCTTCGCCCTCGACGGCATCGACCTCGAATTCACCGCCGAAGCCCTCGCCGCCATCGCCGACCAGGCGCTCCTGCGCCGCACCGGCGCCAGGGCCGTCCGCGCCATCCTCGAAGAGACACTGCTCAATCTCATGTACGAAATGCCGAGCCGCGACGACGTGGCCCGGATCGTCATCGACCGCGACACCGTACTCGACAATGTCAATCCCACCCTGGTGCCCCACGACCACCCCAGCCGCCGCCCGGAACGCCACGGCAAGTCGGCCTGACAGCTCACCCGCCGACGAACGCCAGCGCCTGCTGCAGATTGTGCTCGGCGATCCCCCGCATGAACTCACGCCCCGGAAAATCACCCTCGATCAACCGCAACGGCCCGGCCACCAGCGACAGCCGCATCGCCAGCGTGTAGAACGACAGCCGCCGCTCATCCAGCCCCTCCCAGCGCAGCGACTCGTAATGCTCGTGGAAGCGCAGGCGCAGGAACGCGTGCTCCCACTCGACGTCGAAGTACATCAGCCCCTCGATGTCGATCAGCATCGGCCGCCCCGCGTCGTCCACCAGCACGTGGTCCGGTCCCAGCTCCCCATGGACCAGCGCGTGCGCCGAGCGCGGCCGAACGCCCGCCGCCAGCTCCCGGACCACGCCCGCCAGCCGATCATGAGCCGCCGCGAGCCGCCCGTCCCGAGCTGCCCCGTCCTCGAGGTCGACGAGCGCCCGGTCGAAGACCAGCTGCTCGCACGACCGGCCCGCCGAGACCCCGCCACGGTCGACCCAGGCCACCTTGCCGAAGCCCGGCGCCACCTGACCCCGCATCTCCTCGAGCGCTTCGGCCAGCCGCGCGAGGACCGGAGCCGCCGCCCGCGGATCACGCTGGAGCAGCGTCTCCAACGTCCCGCCCGGCACGTCCTCGACCACCGCGATGTCGGCCGGATAGAGCTCCCTGCTCCGGTCGGCCAGATAGACCCGCGGCACCCGCACCCCGGCGGCGTCCAGCCGCCGATGAGCGGCCTCGAACAACTCCAGACCGGAAGCGGGCGAGAACGGGTCCGCGGGATCGTCGACCTGAAGACCGGGCCAGTAGTTCTCGGCCGCGTCCCAGATATAGGCGATGGCGGTGAAACCGTCGTCGAGGAGGAGCCGGTACACGCCCTTCTTCGTGCCCCCTCGAAGGCGCGTCACGTCGGCCAGCCGGCGCTCGGCCCCCAGGGCCGCCCGCGCCACACCCGTCAGCTGCTCACGCGCGGCGAACCTGCGTTCCATGGCTCCCCCGATGGTCTAGCGGCGACTTTCAGGTGTGGGACGATAACACGGCGTTGACGCCGTCCCGCCTGCTCTCCCCCCAGACGACCCCCGCTGTCAACACTCAGAATTGATACGGTTTGGCCAAGTAATCGAAATCTTGACCGGATGGGGTAGCGGTGGAGATCGAACAGACGGCGTTGCCAGGAATCGGGCTGCGGCACGAGTTCACCACGCGGTCCGGGCGGCGGATCGGCATCGTCTCACACCGCACCGGCCGCCGGGATCTGGTGATCTACGATCCCGCCGACCCCGATCGCGCGTGCGAGACCGTCAAGCTGAACGACGAGGAAGCCGACGCGCTGGCCGAGCTGCTGGGCGCGCCGCGGGTGATCCAGCGGCTCAACGACCTGCACCGCGAGGTCGAGGGACTGGTCAGCGAGAAGCTGCCGATCGCTGAGGACTCGCCGTACGCGGGCCGGCCGATGGGAGACGCGCGGGTGCGCACCCGTACGGGCGCCTCCATCGTGGCCGCGGTACGCGCCGGCCAGGTCCTGGTCAGCCCGGGCCCGGACTTCGTCCTGGCGGCGGGCGACATCGTCGTCGTGGTGGGCAGCGCTGACAGCACCGCCGCGGTGGCCGACATCTTCATCAACGGGTAGGGCCGCGAGTGCATCACACGGCGATTCTGTTCCTGGAGTTCGGCGCGGTTCTGCTGGGGCTTGGCATCCTGGGAGCGCTGGCCCTGCGCGTCGGCATCTCCCCGATCCCCCTCTATCTGATCGCTGGACTCGCCTTCGGCACCGGCGGCATTCTGCCGCTGGCCACCAGCGAGGAGTTCATCTCTGTCGGCGCCGAGCTCGGCGTCATCCTGCTGCTGCTCACCCTCGGCCTGGAGTACAACGCCGACGAGCTGGTGACCAGCTTGAAGGGCAACGCCCGGGCCGGGCTCGTGGATCTGGTGCTGAACGCGGCACCGGGCGCGATCTGCGCCTTACTTCTGGGCTGGGGCCCGGTGGCGGCGGTGGCGATGGCCGGGGTCACCTACGCCACGTCCTCCGGCATCACCGCGAAAGTGCTGTCGGACCTGGGCTGGATCGGCAACCGGGAGACACCGGTGGTGCTGTCGCTCCTGGTCTTCGAGGACCTGACGATGGCCGTCTACCTGCCCGTCCTGACCGCCCTGCTGGCCGGGTTGAGCCTGGTGGGCGGCGCGGTCACGGTGGCCATCGCGCTGGGCACGGTCAGCGTGGTGCTGCTGGTCGCGCTGCGCTACGGCCGCTTCATCGAGGCGTTCGTGCGCAGCCCCAACTCCGAGGTGCTGCTGCTGAAGGTGGTCGGGCTGGCGTTGCTGGTGGCCGGTGTGGCCCAGCAGCTCCAGGTGTCGGCCGCGGTCGGCGCGTTCCTGGTCGGCATCGCGCTGTCCGGGGAGCTGGCGGAGGACGCCCAGGCGCTGCTGGCCCCGCTGCGTGACCTGTTCGCGGCCGTCTTCTTCGTCTTCTTCGGCCTGCAGACGGACCCGACGAAGATCGGCCCGGTGGCCGGGCTGGCCGTGTTGCTGGCCGTGGTCAGCATGGTCACCAAGTTGCTGACCGGCTTCTACGCCGCTCGCCGGGCCGGCATAGGCAAGGCCGGACGGGCCAGAGCGGGGATCTCGCTGATCCCCCGCGGTGAGTTCAACATCGTGATCGCCGGGCTGGCGGTGGGCGCCGGTGCCCACCCCGATCTCGGGCCACTGGCCGCGGCATATGTGCTGATCCTGGCCGCGTTCGGGCCGCTGGCGGCGCGGCTGGTCCAGCCGTGGATCACCGCCATCGCCAAGCGTGCGTGAGCTCGGGACTAAGCGCGCCCGCCGCCTTTACAAAGTAGACTCCTACCCGCGCGCCCCCGCAGGCACCGCTGGATCGGAATATACGGCCGATGTGCGACTGTTGGTATCCCGGTGGCGCAAAAGCCACAAAGGCGGCGGACGCAGCGTGTGCCCTTCGGAGCCCCTTCAGGGGCAGCAGGATGCGGCAGGGTCGGCTCCGCCTGACTTGAGGAGCAGTATTTGCGCCCATACGCAGCCGATCTCCTACACCTCGATCATATCGAAGACATTGACCGTTTCGAGCCGTTAAGAATCGCTTCACGGGCCGTTTATCCAGCGGGCCCGCTGGCCTCGGCGCCCCGTACCCTGCTCGACATCCTCGACGAGACCGCGCGCCTCCACCCGGACGAACCCGCGCTCGACGACGGCACCACCCGATTCGACTACCGGCGGCTCCGCGCCGAGGTGGCGCGGGTGGCGGACGAGCTCACGGCGTCCGGCGTCCGCCGCGGCGACCGGGTGGGCGTGCGCGTGCCGTCCGGCACCGTCGAGCTGTACGTCACGATCCTCGCCGTGCTCGCGGCCGGCGCCGCGTACGTGCCCGTCGACGCCGACGACCCCGAGGAGCGCGCCGAGCTGGTCTTCACCGAGGCCGCCGTCTCCGCGATCGTGACCGGCAGGGCGAGCGACGAGCCGGCGGACGACCCGGCGGACGAGCTGACCGGCAGACTGGTCGTACGGACCATGTCGCCCGAGTCGCCGGCCCCCCGCGACGATCACGCTCCGCGACCGCCCGAGCCGGACGACGACGCCTGGATCATCTTCACCTCCGGCTCCACCGGCAAGCCCAAGGGCGTCGCCGTGACGCACCGCTCCGCCGCCGCGTTCGTCGACGCCGAGGCCGGCCTGTTCCTCCAGGAGCGCCCGCTGGGCCCCGGCGACCGGGTGCTCGCGGGCCTGTCGGTCGCCTTCGACGCCTCCTGCGAGGAGATGTGGCTGGCCTGGCGGCACGGTGCCTGCCTGGTGCCCGCCCCCCGGTCGCTGGTGCGTACCGGCATGGACCTGGGACCCTGGCTGGCCGCGCAGGGCATCACGGCCGTCTCGACGGTGCCTACCCTGGCCGCGCTCTGGCCGGTCGAGTCGCTCGACGGCATCCGGCTGCTCATCTTCGGTGGCGAGGCGTGCCCGCCCGAGCTGGTGGAGCGGCTGGCCGTACCGGAACGAGAGGTCTGGAACACCTACGGCCCCACCGAGGCGACGGTCGTCGCGTGCGCGGCGCGGCTCACCGGCGCGGAGCCCGTACGCATCGGGCTGCCCCTCGACGGCTGGGATCTGGCCGTGGTCGGCGAGTCGGGCGACCCGGTGGCCATGGGCGAGACCGGAGAGCTGATCATCGGCGGTGTGGGCCTGGCCCGCTACCTGGACGCGGCCAAGGACGCCGAGAAGTACACGCCGCTGCCGTCACTCGGCTGGGAACGCGCCTACCGCAGCGGCGACCTCGTACGCGCCGAGCCGGAAGGGCTCTACTTCCTCGGCCGGGCCGACGACCAGGTGAAGCTGGGCGGCCGGCGGATCGAGCTGGGCGAGGTGGACGCCGCGCTGCAGGCGCTGCCGGGCGTCACGGGCGCGGCCGCCGCGGTGCGGACCGCCGGTGGCGGCCACCAGTTGCTCGTCGGCTACCTGGTCGCGGGCGACGGGTTCGACCTCGCGGAGGCCCGCGAACTGCTGGCGGAATCGCTGCCCGCCGCGCTGGTCCCCCGGCTGGCGATGGTCGAGGCGCTCCCGACCCGTACCTCGGGCAAGATCGACCGTGACGCGCTGCCCTGGCCGCTGACCGAGCCGGGCACCTCGGCCGCCGCGCCCGGCGAGCTGAGCCCGGTCGAGACCTGGCTGGCCGAGCGGTGGAGCGACATCCTCGGCGTCGCGCCGGACGGGCCGGAGGCCGACTTCTTCACCGACGGCGGTACGAGCCTGGCCGCGGCCCGGCTCGTGTCGGTCCTGCGGGCCGACTACCCGGACGTGGCCGTGGGCGACGTCTACGCGCACCCGACGCTGGCCGGGCTGGCGGAGCTGCTGGCCACGCGCGGCCCGGCCAAGTCGGCCCGCCGGGCGGTGACCCCGATGCCCGTGCGGGCCTCGGTGGCGCAGGCCGCGCTGATGGTGCCGCTGCTCACGGCGGGCGCCATGCGCTGGATCGTGCTGCTGGCGACGCTCGGCAACCTGCTCGCGCCGCCTTGGGCGCCTGCCCTGTCGTGGTGGTGGGTGGCGCTGGGCTGGCTGGTCTTCGTCACCCCGCCGGGACGGATGGGCCTGGCCGCGGGCTCGGCCCGGCTGCTGCTGCGCCGCGTACGGCCCGGCCGCCATCCGCGCGGCGGCGGCGTGCACCTGCGGCTGTGGTTCGCCGAACAGCTGGCCGCCAGGCTCGGCGTCCCCGACCTGGCCAGCGCGCCCTGGATGGGCCTGTACGCCCGGATGCTCGGCGCCAAGGTGGGCCCCGACGCCGACCTGCACTCCGCTCCCCCGGTGACCGGGCTGCTCCGGCTGGGCGGCGGCGCCTCGGTCGAGCCGGAGGTCGATCTCAGCGGCTACTGGTACGACGGCGACGTCGTGCGCGTCGGCGAGATCCGGATCGGCGCGGGCGCCACGATCGGCTCCCGGTCGACGCTGCTGCCCGGCACCAAGATCGGAAAGAACGCCCAGATCGCCCCGGGCTCGGCGGTCGCGGGCACCGTACCGGCCGGGCAGCGCTGGGCCGGGGCCCCGGCCTCCCGGCAGGGCAAGTCGCGCCGGTCCCGGCCTTCCGACCGGGCCGTCCGCTCCCGGCGCTGGGTGCTGGTGTACGGCCTGTCGGCCGTCGTGCTCAGCCTGTTCCCCGCGGTCGCCATCGTGTCCGGCCTGGCGGTCCTGGCCCGCTACGCCGGGGACGCGCGCACCCTCGGCGAGGCGCTCACCGGCGCGCTGATCGGCGTGCCGCTCGCGACGGTCGTCGGAATGGCGGTGTTCGCCCTGGTCACGCTGGTGAGCGTGCGGCTGCTCGGCATCCGCCTGCGCCCCGGCCACCATCCGGTGCACAGCCGCCAGGCGTGGCAGGCGTGGGCGACGGGCCGGCTGATGTCCGCGGCCCGGGTCTGGCTGTTCCCGCTGTACGCGAGCGTGCTGACGCCGGCCTGGCTGCGCGCGCTCGGCATGAAGGTGGGCCGGGGCGTGGAGCTGTCGACCGTGCTCGCGCTGCCCACCATGACCTCCGTCGGTGACGGCGCCTTCCTGGCCGACGACACGATGGTGGCCCCGTACGAGCTCGACGGCGGCTGGATGCACATCGCGACGGCGCGCATCGGCAAGCGGGCCTTCCTCGGCAACTCGGGGATGACCGCGCCGGGCCGCAAGGTGCCAAAGGACGGCCTGGTGGGCGTGCTGTCGGCGACGCCGAAGAAGGCCAAGTCCGGCTCGTCGTACCTGGGCATGCCGCCCGTCGAGCTGCGCCGGACCACCGAGGAGGGCGACCGGAGCCGCACCTACGACCCGCCCGCGCGGCTGAAGGTGGCCCGCGCGCTGGTCGAGATCTGCCGTGTGGTGCCCGCGATGGGCACGGTGGCGCTGGCCGTGCTGACCGCCGGGGCCGTGGAGTGGCTCGCGGCGTCGTACGGCTTCGTGGTGGCCGCGCTGCTCGGCGGCGTGCTGTTCCTCACGGCCGGAGTGGTCGCGGCGGCCGTGGCGACCGCCGCGAAATGGGCGCTGGTGGGCCGGATCGCGGCGGGCAACCGGCCGCTGTGGAGCTCGTTCGTCTGGCGCAACGAGCTGGCGGACAACTTCGTGGAGGTGCTGGCGGCGCCCTGGTTCGCCGAACCGTGGCTGGGAACAGCGCCCCTGAACGTGTGGCTGCGCTCACTCGGGGCAAGCATCGGGCATGGGGTCACCCTTCACACCTACTGGCTGCCCGAGGCGGACCTGGTGAGCGTCGGCGACGGCGCCAGCGTCAACCGGGGCTGCGTGCTGCAGACGCACCTGTTCCACGACCGGGTCATGAGCATGGACACCGTCACGCTGGACGGGGGCGCGACACTCGGCCCGCACGGCGTGATCCTGCCCGCCGCGCGGGTCGGCGCCGACGCCACGATCGGCCCCGCCTCGCTGGTCATGCGTGGAGAGGGCGTTCCCGACGGCTCCCGATGGTTCGGCAATCCCATCGCGGCCTGGCGATGACGTCGTACTTCCCCTCGCACGGCGACCTCAGGTACGGGGTCGCGCACTACGAACTGGCGCTGAAGTACCGCGTGTCGACCAACTGGCTGGACGGCACGGCCCGGCTGTCGGTGCTCGCACACGAGCCGCTCGACGGCCTGGACCTGGACTTCGGCCAGTTCCGCGTGGTCGGCGTCACCGTCGGCGGCCTCAGCGCCCGCTACACACATCGCGACGGCAAGCTGCGCGTCAGCCTGCCGTCGACACTGCTCGCCGGGGACACCGCCACGGTGGAGGTCCGCTACACCGGCAGTCCCCGGCCGGTGCGGAGCCCGTGGGGCGGCCTGGGCTGGGAGGAGCTGAGCGACGGCGCGCTGGTGGCCGGTCAGCCGATCGGCGCGCCCTCGTGGTTCCCGTGCAACGACCGGCCCGACGACAAGGCGTCCTACCGGATCACGGTCACCACCGCCTCGCCGTACCAGGTGGTCGCCAACGGCGTGCTCGCCGGCAAGTCGCGGTCGGCGGGCACCACGACCTGGGTGTACGAGCAGGCCGAGCCCATGGCGAGCTACCTGGCCAGCGTGCAGGTCGGGCGCTACCAGTTCACGGACGTGGGCCGCACGCGCCTGGCCCACCCCTCCCGGCTCGGGACGCGCGCCCGCCACGACTTCGGCCGCCAGGACCAGATGATGGCGCTGTTCACCGACCGGTTCGGCCCGTACCCCTTCGCCACCTGCACCGTCGTGGTGGCCGACGACGACCTCGACATCCCGGTCGAGGCCCAGGGCATGGCGATCTTCGGGCGCAACCACGTCGACGGCCGGCGCGGGCACGAGCGGCTGGTCGCGCACGAACTGGCGCACCAGTGGTTCGGCAACAGCCTGACCGTGGCCGCCTGGAACGACATCTGGCTGCAGGAGGGCTTCGCCACCTACGCCGAGTGGCTGTGGTCGGAGGCGTCCGGCGGGCAGACGGCCGACGAGCTGGCCGCCCGCTGGCGCCGCCGCCTGGAGGTGCTCCCCCAGGACTTCGTGCTGGCCGACCCGGGGCCGGCGGTGATGTTCGACGACCGCGTCTACAAGCGCGGGGCCCTCACCCTGCACGCGCTGCGGCGGACGCTGGGCGACCAGGCGTTCTTCTGGCACCTGCGGGACTGGACCACCGCTCACCGGCACGGCAACGTCTCCACCGACGCCTTCATCGCCCACATGCGGCGGCACACCGCCCTGCCTGTCGGGCCGCTGTTGTCGTCGTGGCTGTACGACAAACAGCTGCCGTGACGCCGGTCACGTGCGCTGATACCAGAGAGCCGGTACGACGGCGAGGGCGGTGAACGCCAACGCCCAGGCGAACGTGTGGCCGAACGCGGTCCCCGGATGGTCGGCGAGCTGGCGTTGCAGGATGACGGCGAGCACGGCGGTGCCGAACGAGCCGCCGAGCTGCTGCATGATCCGGGTGGTGCTGCTGGCGTGCGGAATCCGCGCCCGGTCCAGGCCGCGGAAGGCGCCGACCATGATGGCCATGTTGGCCGCGCTCAGCCCGGCACCCCGGACGACCAGCGCGACGCCCAGGATCAGGCCGCCGGTGTGCCGGTCGGCGAGGGCGAAGGGGAGGGTACCCAGCGCCGTCATGGCGATGCCCGCGAGGACGACCGGCCGGGGGCCGACGCGGTCGGTGACGCCGCCCAGCCCTCTGGCGAGGAGGCTGCCCAGCCCCTGCGGCGCCAATAACAGCCCCGCGGCCACCACGCTCGCGCCGCGGTCCTGCTGGTAGTACAGCGGGAGCAGCAGCATCGATCCGAACATCGCCAGCCCCGACAGGAACAGCAGCGCCGAGGACACGGCGAACGCCCGCGTGCGGAACAGCCGCAGGTCGATGAGCGGGTCCTCGGTGCGCGTCGCGCGGTAGGCGAAGCCGGTCAGCAGCAGTGCCCCGGCCGCCAGCGGGCCGAGCACCGCCGCGTGACCGAACCCGCCTTCGGCGCCCACCCGCGTCAGCCCGTACACGAGGGCGGCCAGCGCGGGCGAGAGCAGGAGCAGGCCGGTCACATCGAGGCGGTGGCCGTCGCGCGGAGAGTCGGCGGGCAGGCCGCGCCAGGCCAGCAGCACCGCGAGCAGGCTGATGGGGACGTTGACGTAGAAGATCCAGCGCCAGCTCAGATGACCCGCGATCAGGCCGCCGGCGACCGGGCCGAGGATCGGGCCGACGAGGGCGGGCAGGCTGACGACGGCCATCAGCCGGCCGAGCCGCCGGCCGTCCGCCGCCCGCATGAGCACGGTCTGCAGGATCGGCAGCATCAGCCCGCCGCCGACGCCCTGCGCCACGCGGAAGGCGATGAGCGAGCCGAGGTTCCAGGCCAGGCCGCACAGCACGGAACCCGCCAGGAACAACAGCTGCGAGGCCAGCCACATCCGCTTGGCGCCGAAGCGGTCCACGGCCCAGCCGGTGATCGGGATCGCCATCGCCAGCGCGAGCAGGTAGCCGGTGCTCACCCACTGGACGGCCGACACCGGCGCGTCCAGGTCGCGGCCCAGGGTGTGCAGGGCGACGTTCACGATGGTGCTGTCCAGCAGGGGCGCCAGCGCGCCGAGAACGAGGATCCCGGCGAGCTTCAGCACCGCGGGGTCCAGCCGTTCGGAGGTGGTGGTCATGTTCCGTCTCCCCGGTCGATTAGAGACGCATCGTCTCCAATCCGTACGATAAGCTCGGCATGACAGGAGACGCAACGTCTCTAACGGAGGTTCTGGTGCCGCAGCAGACCAACCAGCGCCGTCGCGGCGCGGCGCTGGAGGAGACGATCCTCGAGGCCGCCTGGGCGGAGCTGGCCGAGGTCGGCTACGCCCGTCTGACCATGGAAGGCGTGGCCGCCCGGGCCCGCACCGGCAAGCAGGTCCTCTACCGCCGCTGGCGCAACCGGGCCGAGCTCGTCGTCGCCGCCATGCGCCACAGCACCGGATCCATCGCCGACCAGCCGCCCGACACCGGCGAACTGCGCGGCGACGTCCTCGCCGTGCTGCGCCGGATGGTCGAGCGGCAGCGCGACATCGGCCAGGACGTCATCCACGGCCTCCTGGCCGACGCCCCCGACCTCGACCCGGGCCCGTTCGCCATCATGAGCGAGGTGATGACCGGCGTGCTCGAACGGGCCGCCCAGCGCGGTGAGATCGCCTCCGCCCAGCTGAGCCCCCGCGTCGTCTCGGTGGCGACCAACCTGCTGCGCCACGAGATCATGTTCGCCCGGCACCCCGTCTCCGACGGCACGCTCGTCGAGATCGTGGACGAGGTGTTCCTGCCCCTGGTCCACGCCACAGCGCGCCGGCGCCGTTAGGCGTCCGGCGGGTCTCTAGCCTTGTGGCCGCAGTCGCGCCGCCGTGTCGTCGTCGAAGGTGTCGAGGAAGGCCGCGAGGGTGTCGGCGACGTGCGGCAGGGAGCGGGCGCGGAACAGCACGGGCTGGTATCCGGAGATCTCGTAGGGGGTGGCCAGCACCTCGAGCGGCTTCAGGTCGCGGATCCGGCTGCGGCCGATCCGCTCGATCTCGCCGTACGACGACAGCAGCGCTGCCCCGTACGCCTTCGGACTCCCGCCCTCCTCCAGAACCCCATATTCCAGGGTGAACCAGTACAGATCACTGATGATCTGCAGGGCTTTCTCCGTCTCCACCCGCGTCGCGGCGTTGCCGATCAGCCGGTAGATCGCGGCGAACTCCGGCGCGGCCAGGTGGATGCCATGGCCGAACACGTCGTGGATGATGTCCGGCTCCGGCGAGTACAACGGCACCGCCGGGTGGCGGACGAACTGCACGGCGTGGAAGTAGCCCCGGGCCATCGACCCGAGGAAGCGCTTGTTCTCCACCACTCCCCCGGCCAGCGTGAAGTCGAACCCCGTCAGCCGCCGCAGCCGGGCGCCGACCACCGCGTGCGGCGGGATGCGGTCGGCGGGGACCCGGATCTCCTCCCGCGCCTCCAGCGCGGCCCGGCACGCGTGGGCGCGGTGCGCGCCGTCGAGCGCCCGATGGACCCGGCGCCAGGTGGCGTGCTCGCTCTCGGTGTAGTCCACCGGCGGCGACGGGTCCCCCACCCGGTGGCCGCGGGCCAGCTCGGCGAACGCGTGGCGCCGGGCGAGGTAGCGCGAGTCACACCGCCCGGGGTGCTCGGCGGCGGCGCCGATCGCGCCGTCGGCGCTGATCGGGGTCCGGCGCCACACATCGCTCATGGACAGATTCATTACCGGACGGTCGCGCGCCTGACGCCTGCGGCCATAGGCTTTACCGAAGCTTGGCGGGTCCGCGTGGATCATGGGACGCTGGGACGTACGATCGGCAGATGACCGAAAAGACCGAAACTGTGCCCGGCTGGCTCGCTCCGGAGGAACTGGAGTCGGTTCGGGGGCGGATGCCGATCCTCTATATCGACGCCGTGCCCGTGCGAGTCGACGAAACCGGCGTGGTGACCCGCGTCGGCCTGCTGCTGCGCATCGCCTCGGACGGGACGGTCAGCCGGGCGCTGGTCTCGGGACGCGTGCTGCACCACGAGCGGGTCCGCGACGCGCTCCTGCGGCATCTCGAGAAGGACCTCGGCCATACGGCGCTGCCCCAGGTCCCGGCGTCGCCGCAGCCGTTCACGATCGCCGAATACTTCCCGACGCCGGGTGTCACGCCCTACCACGACCCGCGCCAGCACGCGGTGTCGCTCGCCTACATCGTCCCGGTCGCCGGTGACTGCCGGCCCCGCCAGGACGCGCTGGACTTCGTCTGGTTCACGCCGGAGGAGGCCGCGTCCCCGCTGGTCCAGCAGGAGATGACGGGCGGCCAGGGGGTGCTGCTGAAGCAGGCGCTCGCCCAGGTCGGCCGCCTGCCGTAACCCGGTCGGGGCAGGCGCTCGCCCAGGTCGGCTACCTGCGTGACCCGGCCGGGGCAGGCGCCCACCCAGGTCGGGCGCCTGCCCTGACCGGGGGATCAGGCGGCCGGCGGGGATGGGAAGGCGTCGGGGCTGACCAGGCCGGTGCTCTCCAGCAGCCGCTGATGGTTCAGCACCGCCGCGTTGGCCTTCTCGGAGAAGGGCCGGACCAGGGTGTTCTGCGTGCTGCCGCGCACGGCGCCGATCAGGCCGAAGATCTGGCCGTGCGCGAGGCGCAGCCACTTCACGAACGTCGAGTCATACTCCTTGCCGGACCGGCTGGAGATGTCATCCATCCATTCCTTTTGCAGGTCGGTCGGCTTGATCGGCAGCTGCACCTTGAGCTTGGCCGCGAGAGCGAGGACCTGCTCGTCGAGAACACTGTGCTGGGCGGCGATCTCCTTGCTGATCTGCCGGACCCGCGCGGTGCTGGCCCGCGTCTGGGCCTCCTGCGCCATGGTCATCTCCCACAGGGTGGCGAGCCGGACCTTGGTGATCAGCTCCCGGTCGGCCGCCGACAACGGGCCCCACTTGGTCGCCCACGTACTGTCGTCCTTCACCGTCGCGGCCGCAGCGGGCGGCGCGCTCCCACCGGTCGGCACGACCGTCGCGCTGGGAATCTGGGCGCCGGGCAGACCGGCGCACGCGCTGAGAGCCAGGAGCATGGCGACGCCACTGATGACGAGAACGGGACGGCGGTGTCGCAGTCGCACGCCGTCACCCCCTTTGGGTCTGGACTGTTCAGAAGGAGGTACGCAGGCGCGGGCGGTGCCGTTCATAGCAGGATGCAATTTTTGCCCTGAGCAAAGATTTTCTCTCAGACGTCCCAGCCGAGCGGATGCAGGACGCTCTCCGGCGGCTCACCACCCGCCTCGTTGAAGGCCGTCATCGCCGCGACCAGCGCCCGGCGCTGCTCGGCCGGCATCCGCGAGACGATCGCGGCGATCTCCGTACCGCGCCGGGCGGTGACCTGGTCCACGATCTGCAGTCCCTCGGCGGTCAGGCGCATCAGGCTCTCCCTGCGGTCGCGCGGGTTGGCCTCGCGCACGATCAACCGGGCGGCGACGAGGCGGTCGGCCATCCGCATGGCCGTGGAGGGGTTGACGTTGAGCAGGTCGGCCATGGCGACGAGCTTGGTCGCCCCGCGCCCGGCCAGCACCACGAGCATGCGGAACTGCGGCAGCGTGACCTTGTCCCCGACCGCGCCGAGCGAGCGGACGGCGATGGCGACGAGCAGGCGCGAGCCGGTGAGAACCGCCGCGACGACGGCGGACAGGTCCTCCCGGTTCTCCACATTCCCCTCTGGCAAAGGCCCCTCTGACATAGGCACTGTTGTACACGCCCTTCTGAGGGCGTCAGATCGGTTTGCGTCAGCCGGTCTGGGTACTCGGCCCGCTCCAGCGATCCAGGTGGAGTACGTCGTCGAGCGGCAGGCGCGAGGCGGGCTTGAAGCCGTCCCCGGTGTAGTAGGCGGTGGGGATGAGCGCGCCCTGCCGGATGTCGTCGGGGAGGCCGAGCAGCTCGGCCACCTCCCGCTCATAAGCCAGGTGCAGGGTGGTCCACGCTGTCCCCAGCCCGCGCGACCGCGCCGCGAGCATGTAGCTCCAGGCCGCCGGCAGCAGCGACCCCCACAGGCCGGCCTGGTTCCCCTCGGGGAGCCGGGACGCCTGGATGCACGGGATCACCAGCACCGGCACCTCCCCCATGTGCTCGGCGAGGTGGACGGCGCTCGCCGCGACGCGCTGCTGCACCTCGGCGCGGACCGGATCGTCCTGGGCCATGCTCGCGGTCACGCTCGCGGAGGAGAAGTACACCTGCGCCGAGCGCAGGTAGTAGTCCCCGATCCGCCCGCGCAGCTCGGGATCGGTGACCACGATCCAGTGCCAGCCCTGGCGGTTGCCGCCGCTGGGCGCCTGCAGCGCGATCTCCAGGCACTCCCGCACCAGTTCGATGGGGACGGAGCGGTCGAGGTCGAGACGCTTTCGCACGCTTCGCGTGGTGGTGAGCAGTTCGTCGAGACCGAGCGATGGGATCGTCATGAACTCATCGTGCCACCGGCCAGTTTCCGCCGGTCCACCTTCCCCGTCTGATTGCGGGGCAGGGTGGTCACGAACTCGATGTCGCGCGGCACCTTGAACCCGGCCAGCTCGTACTTGACCGCCTGCTTGAGCTCGTCGGCCGACAGCTTCGCGCCCGGCGCCCGGACCACGTAGGCGGCCAGGCGCTGACCGTACTCCTCGTCCGGTACGCCCAGGACGGCCACGTCGGCGACGCCCGGCTGGCGGCCCAGGAGGTTCTCCACCTCCTGCGGGAACACGTTCTCGCCACCCGAGACGATCATGTCGTCCTCGCGACCGTCGATGAACAGCAGCCCCCGCCCCTGCCGATGCCCGAGGTCGCCGGTGCTCAGCAAGCCACCGACCTCCCCAGCGGACCCGTTGCCCCCATCGGCCCTGTCGGCCTTGTTGACCCCGTCGGCCTTGTTCGCCCTGCCCGCATCGCCCGCATCGCCCGCATCGATCCCGCCGTCACCGCGACCTCCGCCGCCCGAGTAGCCGCTGAAGGTGAGGCCGCCGCCCACGAGCACACGGCCCACCTCGTACGGGGGCAGCTCGCGGCCGTCCGGGCCGGCGATCAGGACCGTGGTCCCGCGCACGGGGCGCCCGATCGTGTCCGGGGCGGCACGCAGGTCGGCGGGGGTGGCCAGCGTGACCCAGCCGACCTCGGTGGAGCCGTAGAGGTTGTAGAGCACGTCACCGTAGGCGTCCATGAACGCGGTGGCCAGGTCCGGCGGCAGCGCCGACCCACCGGAGACCACCACGCGCAGATCCGGCAGCGACGGGACGCCTCCGCGGGCGAGCAGCCGTTTCAGCATGACGGGCACGGCCACCATCGCCGTGGCCCGATGGCGTCTGAGGACGCGCTGGACCGTCTCGGGATCGAAGCGCCGCGTCAGCACGACCGGGCAGCCGAGCACCAGCGCCACGCCGTACCAGAGCAGGCCGAGACCGTGGAACAGCGGCGGCGCGATGAGGATCGGCTCGCCGCTCCGCAGCGGCACGGTGGCCAGCATCGAGGTGAACGGCTCGGCCAGCGCGGTCAGCGACAGCCGGCGCGGCGCGCCCTTGGGCACGCCGGTCGTCCCGGACGTGAGCAGCACCAGCCGTCCCGGCCGGCGCGGCGCCGGGGGCTCGGGTCCGTCGGCGGTCGCGATCAGCTCGTCCAGGTCGCTGACGCGGGTCCCGGCGAAGTCCACCGCCGGCAGCTCCGGCGCGGCGATCAGGGTGCGTACGTCCTCGCGTTCCAGCACCTCACGGAGACGCGGGCCGGCCAGGCCGGTGTTGAGCAGCAGCAGGTCCGCGCCCAGCCGCGAGACGGCCGCCAGCGCCTCGACGAAGCCGCGGTGGTTGGGCCACATGATCGCCACGGTCTGACCCGGCTGTACGCCGAACCGGCCGTACAGGGCGGAAGCCAGCGCCACCACCCGGGCGTCCAGCTCGGCGCACGTCAGTGAGCCGTCCTCGTCGTGGATGGCGGGGCGGTCCGGCCAGCGCGCGGCGGCCATGGCCACGCCCGTGGCCGGGGTGACGTGGAAGTGCCGGAACGCCTCGATCATGCGCGCCAGGTTCGCGGGCGGCACGGGGCGGAGCAGGCCGTTGCGGGCGAACGTCTCCACGGCCTCGACACCGAGGCCGCAGAGCCGGGTCAAGCTGGTGATCATCCGGGCACCTCTCCTCCGGGGCAAGAAAGCCCTACCCCCGGATCGGGGCGTCAAGTGCGGTGACTTCCGGATGGTTCGTCACACGACCGTCTCGGTCTCTGTGACGGTCCGCGGTGGCTGAGGTCCTTGGGAGGGATACCCCCTCGGGGGCGAGAAAGGAGACCGCCCGTTGTGGCAGAGGTCCCCAAGGACGGACACCCCCAATGGGGGCGAGCAAGGGGACCGGCCGTCGTGGCAGACATTCCTCGGGAGGGACGCCCCTCGGGGAGGAAGAAGATGGTCCGGCACCAGCCGGTTCGGGCCCACCCCTGGGCCGGGGTGGGCGCGGGGCTGCCTATCCGGCGAGCAGTTTCTCCGTCGGGATGATCTGGCGGGGCAGGGTGGGGCTCTCCCATCGCAGTTCGGCGATGGCGTCGTAGCCGCTGTCGTAGAACTCCATCTTGATGTCGTGCGCGCCCGCCGTCAGGGCGATCTGGCCGGTGTCGTCGCGTTTGGAGTGGTCGGTCCAGTTGTCGATGAGCGGCTTGCCGTCCACCCACAGCCGGACCCCGTCGTCGCTGGTGGTGATGAAGGTGTAGGTCTCCGCCTTGTCGGCCACGACCTTCCCCGTCCAGCGCACGCTGAAGGTGTCGGCGCCGATGGCGGGGGCCGGCGCGGCCGAGCCCCAGTCGAAGTTCACGGTCGGGTCGATCCTGGTGACCGTGGCGCCGGTGAGGTCGGCGTTGTCGAAGTACGTCGCCGACAGCCCCTGCTGGTCGATCACCAGCGTCGTCGCCGAGCCCGCCGGGAGCGTGACCGTGGCCTTGCCTCCGGTGATCGTGGCGGTTCCGGTCCGGTGCGGAGTCCAGGCGTCCGATGTGCTCTGCCAGATCGCGGCCGTCCCGGTCGTCAGCCCGGTCAGCGCGAGAGCGGCGTCGATCGGGTCGGCCCCGACGTTGACCAGGACCACGTTCTTGCTCTGATCCGAGGCGAAGACGTGCAGCTTGTCGTTGTTCGCGCTCGCCTGGACGATGGTCTTGCCGAAGGGCCGGAACAGCCCCTCACCGGTGTACATGCCGATGCCGTGGTAGATGGGCAGGGGCTCGTTGCGCGGGATGTTGCCCTCACCCTTCTCGCTGGTCAGGCCGAGCTGCCCGTTCTTGTCGCCGTACTGGTAGGCGCTGGCGCCCGCGTGCAGGATCTGCCCGAGCGCCGCCGCGCCCCACACCGTGTTGAAGTGGGTGAGCGTACGGTGGCCGTCGTCGTCCTTGTGGTCGGAGTTGAACTCGCCGATCTGAATGTCGATTTTCCGGCCCAGTATGGACTCCGCGAGCGCGCTCACCTCCTTGATGTCGGTCTCGTACGTGCGGATCACGCTGCCGAGGAGCTGCTCGTCGGTGATCTGATCGTCGCCGGAGCCGTAGTCGTGGTAGTCGACGAAGTCGACGCGGCTGCCGGAGCCTTCGAGGAACGTCTTGATGTAGGGGCGGTCGTCCCAGGCCGTAGCCGGGCCGCCCACCTTGACCGCGGGGTTCTCGGCCCGCAGGGCGTCGGTGATCAGGTTGAAGCGTCTGCTGTACTCCGCCGCCGTCATCTCCGGCTTGTCGGGAGTGCACGTGCAGTTGAGCTCATTGCCGAGGATGAACCGCTGGACCGGCTTACCGGTCGCCGCGAAGTGCTTGTAGAGGGCCACCGCGTCACCGCGGTTCACCTCCGCGCTCTGCCGCCCGTCCACCTGGAGGATGACGACCGGCTCGGCGCCGAGGTCGCGGATGGCGGTGATCCAGGCGTCCCCCGAGACCTCCGTGGCGCATTTGTAGCCGCCGCAGACGATCGGGCTGTCATGGTTGCCGGGCTCCTGGTAGTGCAGCTCGATCCGCATCCGGCCGACCCCGAGAGCGCGCAGCCGGTCGCGGTGCTTGGTGTCGTTGGTGATGTACGAGCCTTCGCCGTACCCGGTGATCCCGATGCCGAAGTCGGTGGGGGCGATCGTCCGGATCGGTTGGGTGAAGTCCACCGAGACGGTGGCGGCCACTGCCGCCTCCGCCGGTGCGCCCGCCGTCCAGACCGCCGCGGCGGCCAGGCCGCCCGCGAGAACGGCGTGCAGCGTACGACGTGCCAGTGCGATCATCCTTCTCCTGTCACAAGGTCCACAAGATCCCGTGGATCATGACATATGCGGATTACGCGGAAGTGACTTCTCGAGTGCATGTGGCGCGCGGCACTTCTCTGATCTCGTGGCGCCGAGGGAGCATGGGCACACAACACCGTGATCCGGCACAATCGGCTCTATGCAGACGCACGAGAGGGCCTGATGCGACCTCTCCGCTCGAACGACCCCCGGGAAGTCGCCGGATACGTCCTGCGGGGACGGCTCGGCCAGGGCGGGCAGGGCACGGTGTTCCTGGGCACGTCCGCCAGCGGGCAGCAGGCGGCCGTCAAACTCCTGCACGCCCCCTTCGGCCACGACCTTGACGCCCGACGGCATTTCCACCGTGAACTGGCGGCCCTGCAGCGGGTGGCGCCGTTCTGCACGGCCCGCGTCCTGGCGGCCGACCCCGACACCGACCCTCCATACGTCATCAGCGAGTACATCGAGGGCCCTTCGCTGCAGGACGCGGTGCGCGACAACGGGCTGCTGGGCGGCGCGGACCTGGACCGGCTGGCCATCGCGACCGCCACGGCGCTGGGCGCCATCCACGCGGCGGGGGTGGTGCACCGCGACTTCAAGCCCGCGAACGTGCTCCTGGCCGCAGACGGTCCCCGGGTCATCGACTTCGGGATCGCGCGCCCGATCGACGCCACCGCCGCCACGGTCAGCGGGGTCGTGGGCACACCGGCGTACATGTCGCCCGAGCAACTGTCCGGCCACCCCGCCGGTCCGCCCCTGGACATGTTCGCGTGGGGGTGCACCATCGCGTTCGCGGCCAACGGGCGGCCGCCGTTCGGGCACGAACCGCTGCCCGCCGTGATCAACCGCATCCTGAACGCGGAACCCGATCTGGGCCTGCTGACCGGTACCTTACGCGGCTTCGTCGCCGCCTGCCTGCACAAGGACCCCTCGTGGCGGCCCACCGCCCGGCAGGTGCTGCTGGGACTCATGAACAAGCAGCCGGGTCCCCCTTCGTACGGGACACCGTTTCCCGCTTCGCACGACACATCACCGTCCAAGGTGACACCACCGGCGCCCCGGCAGAGTCCTTGGCCGGTCACGCCGCAGCCCGCCACACCCGCCCCGACACAGCCGGGCCGTGCGCGTGGCGGCGTGATCGCCGGCGCGGTGCTCGCGGGGGCCCTCGTGATCGCCCTCACGGTGACCGCGGCCGTCGCCATCACCCGGGACTGGACGCCGCAGACCCCCACCAGCCCATCGGCTTCGGCGACGTCCCCGACTGCGACGGCTGGTGCCACGGCCACGCCCACACCCAGCCCCGCGGCGCAGGTGGCCCGCTCACCGCGCCTGGGGCTGGAATTCTGGCAGGACAACGTGGCCAGCCCGATGGCCATCAGCGACCTCGACCGGCCCGTCACCACCGTCACCATGAAGCGCCGGCCGTTCGAACTGCGCTTCCCCACTCTCCCCAAGGACACGGCGGCGCAGGTCTGCGCGTGGACGGACGACTCGGTCTTCTCCGTGGACGACGGCGGCAAGGTGGCCGACCATCCCTGCTTCAGGCCGGGGACCGGCATCGCCGACTACGAGCACGGGTCGGGGACGCTGTACCTGAACAACCGCGGCCACAACTACCTGATCGGCGACCGGGTCGGGCACAGCTCCGCCTCCCAGGACTCGGTCCTGTTCTCCACGGTCTTCAAGGACGGCGCCTCGACGCTCCTGGCCGCCCAGCAGAAGGATCTGTATCTGACCGTCTTCATCGACCTGAACGGAGACGGGACCTTCAAACGAGCGTCGCCGGGCGAGTACGAATACGTCATCCTGCGCTTCTCCGGCTGAGCGCGCTCCCCGTCTCTTCAACCACCGGGCGCCGGCCCCGGCCGCGGTGACCATGGCCGCCACCACACCCACGCCCGGTCCGAACCGATGCGTCCAGGCGATGACGGCGTCCACCCCCCACAGTGCCGGCGGGACGCCGATCGAGACCGACAGGAGAGTGGCGGTCACCGCGGCTGCGCGGTCTTCGAGCCAGGTGACGAGCGTCCGGCGAATCTGAAGCCCTTTCACGTTCAACCCTCACATCCAGTTCAGCGGTGAATCCTGTCGAAGAGGATGTAGGGGGCCACCGAGCCGTTTGCCCTCCGGCGAAATTCCGCGCCCGACTTTCGGCGGCGGGCGAGGGTAAATCCGCCGCGCTCGCCTATACCAAGGCGATGCCCATTCCACCTGGGGCCATCACTGGGTTCATTCCTCGGCATTTCATATCAATGTGCCCATATCGGACAGTAGAAAAGACCGCATCGAACATGGGGAAAAAGACGATGCTCGCCCTTATATCTAAGACGACAACCTTTCGTCTGGGGCGCACGCCCTCCACTTCCCCCCTAGGAGCCGAGCATGTCGGATGCTTCCCGACCTGGCCCGGAGGTGCATGTGTCCCCGCCTGGGAACGGGCGGCCGGATCATGCCGATCAGTTTCTCGAAGCGGAGCACGTACTCATTGGCGAGGACATCGGGGCCGAGCTGGACGAGGCGATCGACGCGGTCGAGCGCGGTCTCGGTACGCACGCGGAGGAGAGGAGAGCCGAGGACGGGAAACAGGAGCGCCGTCTACTCGGTGGCATTCAGCCCCGACGGATCGACACTCGCGGTCGCCGGCCGGAGCGTCGAGTTGTGGCGCCGCCCGTGACGGCCCCTGCCCGACGGGGCTGCCCTCCCGCAACCCGTCCGAATGCTCTTGAATTGCGGTCATACACGCGAGGATGATCGCCCCTATGCGAGTTGTCGTTCTCGTCTGGGAAGTTCTGCTCGGACTCGCCACGATCGGGATGATCGTGGTGGCGCTGCTGAGCGCGCCGAGCGTGCATCTGGTCAACGTGCTGGCGCAGGCCGGGCCCTTGGGGCTGGTGGCGACAGGGCTGGCACTCTCGTTCCGCGCCGGGACCCCCAATGTGGCCGTCGGGTCGATCTCCGCTCTCACCGGCATGGTCACCGCGTCTCTGGCGACGCAGGGACTGGGCTGGGCCGCGGCGATCATCGCGATCGTGCTCGCCACGGTCGGCGGGCTCGTGCTGGGCCTGTTCGTCGCCGCGCTCTCGGCTCCGGCGTGGGCCGTGACTCTCGGCGCGGCCGTGGCCTGCGAGGCAATGGTCGTCGCCATAGCGGACGGCCAGACCATTAGCTTCCAGCTCGGCGGTGATTTTCCGGGCTATCTGTGGTTCGTGCTGTTCGTCATCGTGTCCTTGGGCGGCGCGCTGGCCTGGAGCGCCCTGCGCCTGAAGTCGGTGTGGCTCGGCGCCCTCGTCGGACTGGGCGGGTCGAGCCTGCTCGCCGCCCTGGGCGGAGTGGCGCTGCTGACCCGCCTCCACGCGGCGAGCCCCATTTCGAGCTGGACCACCACCCTCACGGCCCTGGCCGCGGTCCTGCTGGGCGGGATCAGCGTGCACGGCAAGCGGGGCGGCGTGGCGGGCACCGTGCTCGCGGTGCTCTTCCTGTCGCTGGTCCAGGGGCAGCTGGCGCTCTGGGGCACGCCGTTCTGGGTGTTCATGCTCGTCACCGGAGCGGTGATCCTGGCCGCGCTGCTGGCCGGGCGGCTGGCCGACCTCGCGGCCCCGGAGGCACCCCGGCCCGTGACGCCGGAGCCGCGCATGTCCGTGTGACACGGCCCTTCTGTGAATCGCAACCCTTCCGCCGGGAAGATCGCATCATGTATGTTCGACCCGTCATCGAAGGAAAGTTTCACGTGAAGAGGGGCAATGGGCAAGAAGCTTCAGATGCTCGCGCTACCGATCGCAGCCGCCGCGCTGGCCATCCTGCCGACCATTCCCGCCCAGGCCGCCACGGGCTACGACCGGTGCCATGCCGGCAACTACTGCATGTTCTCCGGCCTCGACGGCACGGGCGACATCATCGAGATCCAGAGCGACACGCCGGATCTGGCCGCCTTGAACATGGCCGACCGGGGCAAGTCCGACTGGAACCGGACGAGCTCCTACATCCACCTCTACTCCGAAGCCAACTACGGCGGCTGCTCGGCGGTGACGTCTCCGGGCGGCAAGGGCAACTTCTTCTCCACCTACCGCGACTTCTTCGACTCCGTCCGCATCGGCGGACAGAACGGCCCGTCCTGCGGCATCGAGGACACCTTCCGGGTCAAGTCCCACTCCTGACGGCAGCACGAAGCTGACAGCGGCACGAGGCTGACAGCAACACGAAGCTGATAGCAGCACCTTGCGCCCCGGCATCGCACCCGCGATGCCGGGGCGCATTCATGTCCGCTCGGTTGCCCACTGAACGTCCCGGGGTCCGCGCGCGTATCTCCTCATGGGTCGGCGCACCAAACCCCTATCGCCGTTAGTACGGAACCACGCAGGCCGTCCCTGCGCCGAACAGGCCATCACTTCTGTACGGTTCCGGCCAACAGTGGACTGTTACGAGGAGGCATCGTAGTGGCCGTGCCGACAAGGCTTGGGCGGATGGCTATGGCCGCGGCGCTGGCGTCGCTCGCATGGGCCGCCGCCGCCCCGGGGAGCGCCGTCGCCGAGCCGGCGCCCACCCCGCAGGCCAAGGCCAAGGCGAGGGCCAAGCTGGTCAAGCTGAACGAGCAGGCCGACAAGGTGGTCGAGGAGTACAACCAGGCCACCGAGAGCTACCAGAAGGCCAAGAAGAAATACGACGCCCTCAACGCCGAAGTCGGCCGCAAGGGCGTACAGGCCGACGCCCTGCGCAGGGACCTCGCCGCGGTGGCGGTGAGCAACTATCAGTTCGGCGAGTTCGCGGGCTGGCAACGCTTCGTCGTCGAGGGCACCCCCGAGGCGACCCTGGGCGGCATGGCCGCCCTCGACCAGATGGCGCAGGACAGGGCGGCGAAACTCCGCGCTTTCGAGGCGACCACCAAGGACCTGCGTGATCGGCGCAATGACGCCAAGACCGTCCTGGCCGAGACCGACGCGGCGCGCGACAAGGTGCGCGGACAGAAGACGGAGGTCGAGAAGCTCATCGCCGAGCAGACCAAGATTCTGCGGAAGCTGGGCGCCTTCCGGTCGGGCAACCCCAACAGCACCGGCCTCAAGTACACCGGGCCGGCCTCCGGCAACGCCCTCGCCGCGCTCCAGTTCGCCTTCGCCCAGGTCGGCAAGCCGTACCGGTACGGCGCCACGGGTCCCGGCTCCTACGACTGCTCCGGCCTCACCCAGGCCGCCTGGCGGGCCGCGGGGGTCGGGATCCCCCGCACGACGTACACCCAGTGGAGCTGGGGCGCGAGCCGTCGCGTGTCACTCGACAAGCTGCGGCCCGGCGACCTGCTCTTCAGCAGAGGACTGGGCCACATGGGGATGTACGCGGGCAACGGCAAGATGGTCCACGCGCCGCAGACCGGGGACGTCGTCAAGGTGGTCGACCTCGACGACTACTGGCGTGCCCGCCTCCTCGGCGCCATCCGCCCCTGACCATGACGCGGCCGGTCACGGGTGCCGTGGGGGCGGCTACGATCGACTCGTCGAGCTGTGCGGAGGAGGCGGGTCGTGCCGGGCACCGAAAGGCCGAAGACCGGCCACACTCCCGAGGGCCAGGAGGCCGCCAAGCCGGCGAAGCCGGTCACCTGGCTCATGCTGATCTACCGGGTGCCCAGTGAGCCGACCCGGTTGCGCGCGGCGGTCTGGCGACGGCTGCGCAACCTCGGCGCCATCTACCTGCAGAACTCCGCGGCCGCCGCACCGCGGACGCCGCAGAGCGAGCGGATGCTGCGGGCGCTGCGCAACGAGATCGTCGAGTCGATGTCGGGCCAGGCGTTCCTGGTCAGCACCTCCTCGATCATCGGGGAGACCGAACTGGTCGCCCTCTACAACGCCGCCCGCGACGACGAATACGAGGAGATCCTCGACAAGTGCGTCGACTTCCACGCGGGCGTGGCCAAAGAGGTGACCGCGCGGCACTTCACCTATGGCGAACTGGAGGAGAACGAGGAAGACCTCACCAAGCTCAAGGGCTGGTACGAGAAGGTCAAGGCGCGTGACGTCCTGGGCGCCTCGCGGGCCGCAGAGGTGATCCAGGCGCTGGAGGACTGCGCGAAGACGCTGGAGGAGTTCGCCACCTCGGTCTACGAGGCCGAGGACAGCGCCATCTTCTAGCCGCGCGCACTTCTGGTCACGCGCACGTCTAGTCGCGCGTGTCGATCCGCAGGGCGATGACGAAAGCGGCCATGAGGCACAGGCCGAGCACCGGTGTCAGCACCGGCTCCGGCACCGCGAACGCCAGCAGGACCACCGTCCCGAGCGCCAGCGTGGTGACGACGGCCACGGCGATCTTCCAGTCGTCGCCGATGATCAGGTCGTACCAGAACTGCCCGAATCCTCGGATGAAACCCATGGTCCGCTCCTAGACAGACGTGCTCGGGACGGCGGGTCGCCGGAGAGCGTGGATCATCAGCCGCGACAGCCCGAACCACGCGGCGATGAGCACCGGGATCGCCAGGTCGGCGCCCGGCCACTCCAGGCTCTGGCGGCTGCCGGTGAAGATGCCCAGCCCTTCGACCGACCAGAAGGTGCCGAAGGCCGCGAGCAACAGGCCGACGCCGTACTTCATGGTGTTCTCCGGCACCTTCGACAGCGGTCCCCTGATGGCGATGCCCACGGCGAGGACGAGGAGCACGCCGATGCCGGCGGCGCCGATCGCCACCGGCATATTGCCCGCGCTCAGGCCGAAGGTGATCACGATGAAGACCACCTCGACGCCCTCGAGGAAGACCCCCTTGAAACTGATCATGAACGAGAACCAGTCGAGGCCCCTGGCCCTGACCGCGCCCGCGCTCTCGGCCGCCGCCACCTCCTCGGCGAAGATCTGGTCCTCGTCGTGCATGGCCTTGCGCCCGGACGAGCGCAGGATCGCCTTGCGCAGCCACTGCAGGCCGAAGATCAGCAGGAGGCCGCCGATGGCGAGCTGGAGCGCCGCCGCCGGCAACCAGGTCGTGAGCGCGTACCCGGCGAGGGCGGTGAAGGCGGCCAGCGCGACGAGGGCCGCGGCCACGCCCGCGAGCGTGGAGCGCCAGCTCCGCGTCACGCCCATCGCCATCACGATCGTCAGGGCCTCCACCATCTCCACGATCGAGGCCAGCAGCACCGCCGCGCCCAAGCCCCATGCGGCCGCGTTCATCGACCCACCGCCTTCCGCCACTTCCCTCCACGACGAACTACCGTCCGCCGTGAAATATAACCACTGTTAGTTTGCCCATATATCCAGCGCCATGTCTACGAAGTGTGGACCGGCCGCCCGCTGCCGTACGAACTCCCCCCTGGCGATCATCGTCACTTAAAGCGATCATAGATGTGCTTTAGGTGACGACGAAGGAGTGTGACGCCCTGGAAGAGAACCCGTCGACAGCGCTCGGTACGGCCATGCCCGCGGAGCTGATGGCCGCCGGAGCACCACGACCGAGTCAGGACCTCAGAGTGCCCGCGGACCTGGTCGCGGCGGCCGAGCACGGACTGGCCGCCGGCGGCCGGCCGAACAAACGCGTACTGATCATCGGTGGTGGAATGGCCGGTCTGGTCGCCGCCTACGAGCTGATGCGACAGGGGCACGAGCCCATCGTCCTGGAGGCCCAGCAGCGGGTCGGCGGGCGCGTGCTCACCCTGCGCGGATTCGCGCCCGGCCTGTACGCCGAGGCGGGCGCGATGCGGATCCCGCGCGTGCACGACCTCACCCTCGCCTACTGCGAGAGGTTCGGGCTGACCCTGCGGCCGTTCGTCATGGGCAACCCTCGTGCCCTGGCCTACATCCAGGGCGTCAGGACCACGATCAAGGAGCTCAACGACAATCCCGACATCATCGACTTCGGCCTGGCCGAGCACGAGCACGGCCGCACCTACGAGGACCTGTGGCGCACCGCCACCCAGGAGATCCACGACCTCTACGCGCAGGAGGGCGAGAACGCGCTCGACCGCATCTGCGCCGAGTATGACCGCTACTCCATCCGCAGCTTCCTTCGCGAGCGTGGGTTCTCCGAGGGGGCCATCGAGCTCTACGGCGTCATGAGCTTCCGGGAGGCCAACCTCAACGCGGCGGTCATCGAGCAGTTCCGCGAGATCATCGGGCGAGCGTTCGAGGACATGCAGGAGATCGAGGGCGGCGCCGACCGGTTGCCGACCGCCTTCTACCACGAGCTCAGGAACCACATCCGGTTCGGTCACGAGGTCTCCGCCATCGAGCAGGACGACCACTCGGTCACCCTGCACCTCAAGACCGGATCGGGCCGGACGACGCTCACCGGCGACTACGCCATCTGCACGATCCCGTTCTCGGTGCTGCGCGACGTCGAGACCCGGCCCGCGTTCTCCCGCCGCAAGCAGCGCGCCATCCGCGAACTCAACTACAACGCCTCCACCAAGATCCTCTTCCAGGTGCGGCGGCCGTTCTGGGAGCAGACCGACGGCATCATCGGCGGCACCACGGTCACCGACCTGCCGATCCGGCGCATCTGCTATCCCTCGCATCCCGTCCCCGACGAACGCTCGATCCTGCTGGCCAGCTACACCTGGGGCCAGGACGCGCTGCGCTGGGGCGCGATGTCCGCGCAGAAGCGGGTCGACCAGGCCCTCGAGGACGTCGCCAAGATCCATCCCCACATCTACGACCACTTCGAGTTCGGCGTCACGCACGCCTGGTACAACGACCCCTACGCGGCGGGCGCCTTCGCCCTGTTCGAGCCGCACCAGCAGAGCAGTCTGCATGACGCGATCATGGCGCCGGAGGGCCGTGTGCACTTCGCCGGTGAGCACTGCTCACTGTGGCACGCATGGATCGAGGGCGCCCTGGAGTCGGGGCTCAGCGCGGCACGAGCCGTACACGAGGCGGGCTGAGCACAGCCGGTGCAAATCGCGGAAGCGCCACGCGCTTCCGCGATCCACGACGGGGCGGCCAGCCCGGCTTAAGCGAACTGCTGGAGTCACTACGCGCCGCCGGCAGCGTCGAGACGGTCCGCCGTGCCCCGACGAGCGCGTCGTCCTACCTAGCGGCCGAGCAGACAGCCGATGACTTGATCAAGGGCATCCGTGAGTACGTCAGGCGGGGTCGCGAAGTTGAGCCGGATGAAGCCGAGCCCTGAGGCTCCGTGATCGACGCCCGCGGTGGTGGCGACGTTGGTCCGCTCCAGCAGGTGGGCCGCCGGGTCAGCGAGCCCGAACCGGCGCAGGTCGAGCCAGGCGAGGTAACCCGCGTCCGGCTCGATGTATCCGATGTCCAGGTCGACGAGCATGTTGGTGACCAGCTTCCTGTTGCCGTCCAGAAACCGGACGGCCTCGCGCAGCCACGGCCCGCCGTCGCGGAGCGCGGCGACGGTGGCTGTCATGCCGAGCGGGCTCATGCCACCGACCGCCGCCCGCGGTAGGCTCTGCCAGAGCCGCGCGTCGTCTGGATTGCTGAAAACGATCAGCCCGCACCGCAGGCCGGGGAAGTTCCACGCCTTGGTCGCGCTGATCAGAGTGATCGCGTTGTCGTCGAGCGAGCCGTACGGGATGAAATCGAGGTGATAGCGCAGCGGCGCGTGGATCTCGTCGCTGATCACTCGCGCCCCGTGCCGCGCGGCGAGTTCGGCCAAGCCCTGCAACTGGTCGCGATCGAACACGCGGCCCGTCGGGTTGCTGGGATGGCAGAGCAGGACGCTGCCCGCGCTGGCGCGCAGTGCCCGGTCGATGCCGTCGAGGTCGAGTTCGTAGCCTCGTTCTCCGATCCGCATCGGAACTTCGACGGCCTCGCGACCGGCGACCCGGATGGCGTCGAAGAACCGGCCGTAGGTGGGGGTCGGCACGACCACCGGCGAACCCGCCCTGGTCAGATGCTTGATCGACATGGTCACGCCGCGCATCAGCTCCGGCAGCAGCCGCACTCGGTCCGGGCCGACCGTGAGGCCGTGCACCTCGGTGAGCCATTCGCTGGCCGCCTGGGGAACCTCGCTGAGTTCGTCGGCGATCGGATAGCCGAACGCTTGCCGTCGCACGTCGTCCTGAACGGCGGCGAGGACGGGTCCGGCGACCGGCAGGTCCATCTCGGCGACGGTGAGATCGATGATGTCCCGGTCGTACTGAGACCACCGCTTGTTCCGCCGGGCGCGGGATCGCTCGAGGTCCCAGTCGAGGTCGATCGCCATCTCGATCAAGCCATGCTCCTGACGTCTTGTGGGGTTGCGGCCGCCGCCAGTGATCGCTGGTGGCGCAGGCCGGATCGGTGCGCGAGCGACCAGATTCCCGCGCTGAGCACACCGACGAGAATGGAGTCGTACGGCGCGGCGACGACGCCGGCACCTTCGAACGAGCCGAGCGCGGACAGCACCGCGAGCATGAGCAGGAAGCCCACCAGCCAGCCGCCCGCCGCTCGCACCCTGGTTGTTCGGACGAGGTAGATCAGGAAGCCGATCAGCAGCAACGGCACGGCGACCCGGATCTTTTCCCAGGTCGACCAGTAGAGAATGAGGCCGGAAAGCACGAAGGACGCGAAGCCGACCGGAATCGCCCACCTTCGGAGCCAGCCCTTCTCCAGCGGAGTCGTCGCCGCGAGTACGGTGACCGCGACGGAGACGGCCGCGTACGAGAGTCCGTAGTAGAAGCTCAGCGAGCTGGCGATGGATTTCCAGTTCCCGAAGGTGAGCACGATGACCGAGCCGACGCCGACGTTGAGCAGCAGCGCGCGCCGGGGAATGCCGAACCGGGAGTCCACTTTTGTCAGTGCGGCGGGCAGCAGGCCGTTCTGCGCGGCGCCGTAGGTGTAGCGGCCCTTGACGCCGATGCCGATCAGCAGGCTGCCGGAGGGGGAGAAGATCGCGTCGGCGAGCAGCACGGTGGCGAACCAGGACAGGCCGAGCAGGGTGGCGAGCGAGGCGAGCGGCGAATTGAGGTTGATCCCGTGCCAGCCGCTGCCGAGCAGCCCGTTGGGCAACGAGAAGATCATCACGGCTTGCAGGCCCATGTACAGCACGATCGTCCCGGCCAGCACGATCAGCGTGGCCCTCGGCACAGTGCGGCGCGGGTCCTTCGCCTCGCCGGACATCACGGCCGCGGCGTTGATTCCGGTGAACGAGTACACCAGCCCGCCGCCCACCACCGCGGTGAGTGCCGCCGAGACGCCGTAGGGTGCGATCCCGCCGCCGGCCGCCACGTTGGTCGTGTCGAAGCCACTGGCCAGCAGAAGGATCACGGTAAGTACCGGGATCACCACCTTGATGGTGGCGACCACGTTGTTCACCTTGGCGAGCAGTTTGATCCCGAACAGGTTGAGCGTGCAGAAGAACACGAGCAGCCCGGCGGCGATCAGCCGTCCCGCCCAGCTCAACGACTCGCCGGACATCACCCACGGCAGCCACTTGGCCGCGTATTGCACCACCGCCGTCGACTCGCTCGGCCCGGCGCTGACCGCCTGGAGAAACACCGCCCAGCCGACCACGTTGCCGACCAACGGGCCTGACGCCAGTTGCGGCCAACGGACGTTGCCCCCGGACATCGGATGGCGGAAGGCGAGGTCGATGAAGGCGAGTGATACCAGAGCGGTAGCGACCGAGGCGATCGTCCAGGACAAGAAGGCTGCCGGCCCGGCCGCTTTGGCCGCGGTGTACGGCGCGAGCAGCCAGCCCGACCCGATGACGCTGGAGAAAGTGATCAGGGAAAGGGATATGGTGCCGAGCCCGCGCCGCAGGCGCAGATCTTCGCCCGGCGAAACGCCCGATGGTGTCTGATTCATGCCCTGAACTATCGATTATGTGTGAATCGTTAGGGTAGACCAGAAATGCCTGGGGCCAGGGTTAGGCTGTGCCTATGACTGTCACCGGCTTCGGCGGGCCCGGTCACAAGATCGAGACAATGGATCTGGTCGTGTTCACCACGGTGGCCCGCACGGGAAGCCTCGGCGCCGCGGCGAGCGAACTACGGCTGTCGATGCCGTCGGTCAGCGCCAGGATAGCCGCCCTGGAGCGCAAGCTCGGCACCGCGTTGTTCGTGCGGGGCCCGCGGGGCAGCGCCACCACCCCGGCCGGCGAGCGGTTGAACGACTACGCACAGCGATGTCTCGACCTTCTCGACGAGGCAGCCATCGGCGTGGCGAAGCACGAGACCCAACGGCTCGTACTCGCCGCGCCCGCGAGCCTCGGCGACGTCGTCTTCCCCGCCGTGCTGCGGGCGGTCGCAGGCGAACCGATTGCCGTGCACTGCCGGGTCGCACACAGCGGTGAGGTCGTCGGCCGCCTGGTCGACGGTAGCGTCCACGCCGGATTCGTGATGCCCAAGGTGCCGTTGCGCGGGTTGCGGTCCGAGCCGATCAACCGATCCGCGCTGGTGGCGGTGTGCCCTCGGCACCATCCTCTCGCCGATCGCAGACGCCTCAAGATCGAAGACCTCAGCCGAACCGGCGTCATCGTCTATCGCTGGGGTCGCGACGCCCAGGAACTCGCCGCTTCCCTCGAACATCCGGACCGAGGGCTCAACGCCCCGATCCACACCACCGGCCTGCCGTCGACCGCGATCCGGCTGGCGGTCGACGCCGGCTTCGTCGCCATAGTCCCCGCTTTCGTCGCAGCACGATCGATCCGGGACGGCGACACTGTGCTCCTGCCGCTACGGTTCGGCAGCTGGCGGGTCGACGTGCAGTTCGTCTACGCCTCGGCCACCGCCGACCGGCTCGGCGTGCGCACCCTGCTGGACAACCTGCCCGCCCTCCGCACCGCCTTCGACGAGGGATGACCGGCAGTGGTTCGCCCCCTTGGCCCGACCGTCCCGCCTGCACGTCGGCGGCCTGCCACAGCACGCCGAAAAAGAAGCTCCGCCCGCTCCTAGCGGCGGGCGCGTCAGCGGCGCGCCCGCTCGGCGTATTGGCGTAGGTGCGCCGCCGCCGTGGTCAGGTCGGCGGCGGCCGCCGCGCAGGCGGCGAGGTGGGCGTTGATCGCCTCACGCAGCCATGGCGGCGCCCCGCCGGTCGCCAGCCTGGCCTCGATCTCGCGCAGGCGTACGGCGCAGTCGGTCAGCGCGCGGATGTCGGCCTGCAGGAGTGCGGCGTGGGCGGCGATCGCCGCGGGATCGGCTGTCATCGGTCCTCCGGTCGGGGGGTCGGCAGCTCAGGGGCGTCGGTAGCGCAGGGAACTGGCAGCTCAGGGGGTCGGTAGCGCAGGGGGACAGCCGCTCAAGCGCGTCGGCCGCTCAGGGAGTGGGCAGTGGGACGGCGGCGTCGCGGAGTGTCTGGCGGGCGGTGGCCGACAGGCACAGCAGCGGGCGGGCGCCGTCGAGGCCCAGCTCGCGAAGCCGGCGGGCCAGCGGGTGCGCCGACCCCGGCGCCACGGTCAGCCGGAGCCGTGGCACCGGATGCAGGCGGCCCAGGCCGCGGGTCCGTACGCAGGCGCGCAGCGCGCCGCCCTCCGCCCCCCGCGCGTAGCCGACCAGGTCGCGGTCGCTTACCGGCAGCCAGGGGCCGAGGACCCCGCTCAGCGTGAGCAGCCGGTCGTCGGAGCCGCCGACGGCGATGCGCGCGTAACCGGTGGTGAGCTCGAACTCCAGCGGCACCAGGTACGGCTCGCCGCCCCACAGTCGTGGCGCCACGGCGCCGAGGGCGGCGGCGTCGATCACGGAGCCGGCCAGGAAGCTGCCCGAGCGCCGCCGGTCGGCCCCGCGCGGCAGATCGAGCCAGACGCGCGGCGACCTCGACCGCCACGGACCGGGTACGACGATCCCGAGGTGGAGCTCGCGGTAGCCGCCCGCGCTCGTACGCCGGTCCCAGGAGGCGTGCACGGCGACCAAGGCTCGCCCGCCGACCCGTACGGCGGGCCCGAACCCGGTCCCCTCCAGGAGTGCCGCCGCCCCGGCCGGGTCCGCGGCGAAGTAGGCCGTGAGGCCGCTGCCGTTGTGGCACCTGATCGGCAGCTCGACCCCGTCCATGGCGTACGTGGGCACCGTGAGGAAGGGCGACCCGGCGGGGCGGGGGGCGCGGTCGGACAGCCGGTACGCCTGCGAGCGGACGACCTGCCCCCGGAACGGCCCGAGCCGCCCGTCGATCCGGCGACGGGCCTCGGGCAGGTCGTCGGCGATGTTGGCGATGTAGTGCTCGATGCTGTGGCAGAGCGGGAACAGGTGGGTGGCGTCGAAGTAGTCCACGACGTACCAGTCGGGATGCGGGTCGAAGCAGGTGCCCGCGCCCTGCCCGTCGAGGGTGGGGACGATGTCGTGCTGGTTGGTGACGCTGGCGACCCAGGTGCGCGGGTCGGCGGGCCGCTTGAAGTCGACGGGCGCGCCGACCGCGACGGCGTGCGTGACGGTGTAGCGGGCGCAGAACTCCGCGTCCTGGGCCAGGTTCATGATGGCCGCGCCGCCCGCGCTGTGGCCGATCAGAGCCAGCTCGGCGCCCTGGGGCAGACCGTAGTCGTCGATGGCCTTGGCCAGCGCGCGGCTGTAGGGGCTGCTGTCCAGCACGGCACTGCTGAAGGCGCCGAGCAGGTCCTGGGGCGATTCGCCGTCGAGCCGTCCCGCCCGCATACCGGGCGCCTGGACGACGTGACGCACCACTCCGTCGAGGCCCGCCACGCTCTGGATGAGCACCCGTCCCGTCGTACCGACCACGCTGATGTTGCGCAGGAACCCGAGCAGCGAGCCCTGCGGGCTCAGCCGCGCGGATTCGGCCGCGGACAGCTCGACCCGGCGCGCCGCCCCCTCCCCCGTGTCGAGGACGGCGACCATCCTGTTGCTCATGCCGGTGATCGGGTCGGCGGTGGCGTAGCCCTTACCCGTCGCGATCAGCCAGGCGGTGTCGTCGTTGAGCGGGTTCTCGTCGAGCAGCGCCCGCAGGGCGAGGACCTCGCCGAAGACCGGGGCGAGGGCGCTGAGCGCGCGTACGGCGCCGCGGTCCTTGAGCAGGGCGCGCAGCGCGCGGACGGCCTCCAGGTCGCGGTCGGCGGCGGCGGCCTCGATGAGCCGGCCGAGCATGGGGTCGGCGCTCAGCTCGGGGTGGTCGAGGGCGACGGCGGCGATCCGCAGCCGCAGTGAGGTGGCCAGCACGCGTACGGCCAGGCTCTCCGCGCCCGCCATGCCGCCGAGCTTGGCCGCCAGGGTGCCCAGCGGGCCGCCGGTGAGCGCGTAGCCCAGACCCGCGCCATTGGTGATGGCCCGCAGCAGCGCGCGGTGGGCCAGGTAGCCCGCCGAGGGGGCCTGCGGCAGGGCGCGGAGCAGGGCGCCGTCGGTGAGCGCGGCCGTGGCGTGGCCGGCCGCCTCCCGGATCGTGACCCCGATGTCGACCAGCTCACGGGCCGCGGCACGCAGCGGCCCGGCGGCCGGGTCGCCGCCGCCGCCGCTCATCGGGCCGTCCGTCGCGTCATGCTGACGAAGCGGGGGCCCGGATCCTCCGGGACGTTGCGGTGCAGTACGTCCGACAGCGTCCGCGTGCTCGCGATGATCCGCATGCCGTGCGGGGAGAAGGTCGCCGCGTTGGACACCCTCGGGGCCAGCAGCGGATTGGTCAGCGCCTGGGAGAAGGCGTCGATGGCGATGATCTTCGTGAGCAGCGGCGGCAGGATGGCGTCCGGGCTGCCGGGCTCCTCGGCGAACAGGCCGACGTACAGGTCGAGGTCGTCGACGCTTCGGTAGAGCTCCCGCAACGCGCCGCTGACCCGCGCGTCGCCGGAGACCTGGTCGAAACCGCGCACCCGGGGGAACCTGCAGTGTTCGCGGTAGCTGTTGTAGGGGGCCAGGCCGAGCGTGCGCGAGTCGGCGATGCTGGCCACGTCCACCTCCCTCAGGAGGGGGTCGGTGTTGAACAGGCCGACGCGGCCGGCGCGCTGGCGGGAGGCGTCCTCGAAGAGCCGGCCGAGGCCGTGCTCAGGGATCAGCGCGCCGCCGAGCAACGTCCGCGCCATCGGCAGGTCGTGGCCGCCCACCGACAGCTGGGAGGGGATCAGGCTGTGCCAGCGGTAGACGAGGTTGAACTCCACCGAGGCCCAGTTCTCGCGGTGCCAGGGCACGTGGGCCAGCATCGCCGACAGCCGCGAGTCCAGGGTGAAGCGGAAGTGGTAGGGCGTGATGTGGTTGATGTACTCCTCGACGACCAGCTTGATCAGCAGCACGATGAGGATGTTGCGCGCCGTCTGGAACAGGCGCTCGTCGTCCCAGCGCGGGCAGAGCTGGCCGAGCAGGCGGGCCACCCTGTTGTGCTCGCGCAGGAACAGCACCGTCAGCATGGTGAAGCCGAGCTGGATGTTGCCCCGGTCGCTCCCGGTCGCGAACAGGGTGTCGCGCTGCTGGTCGGTGAGCTCGGCGAAGCGGATGACGCTCAGGGCGGCGAACTCCGGTTTGACCTTGCCGTTCTCGCACAGGTAGGGCGGGAACTCCCCGCCGTTGATGAACTGGCTCTTGAGCAGCCCGCCATGGAAGGTACGGAGTGCGGCCGTCGCCGTCTCGTGCAGGCCGTAGACCTGGTTGAGGTCGATGTGGTGGTTGGAGCTGTTCTTGCGGGGGTCGCGCGGGACGTGGACGTCACCGCGCAGGAAGCCGTCGGTGAACCACTGGGCGAAGTAGGCGAACAGCACCGTGGAGCGCGGGCACGGGATCATGCTCTCGCCACGGGTGAACAGGTCGGCGGCCTTCTCGGGGGTGGGCCGGGCACTCTCGGGCACGGCGAGCGGGGGCAGGTGCCTGCCGCTGTAGGTACGGTCGGTCAGCGAGGCCCATGAGGTGTAGTCGGCCATCGTGCTCAGCGGCTCCGGCCGGGGCGGCATCTCGCGGACCGCCTGGTCGATCAGCAGGGCGTTGAGGCGACGCCGTACGGGCCGGATGGACTGGACGAGATCCCAGAACGGCCGGCCGTTGGTCAGCGCCAGGAACCTGAGCCGGTTGACGGCCCCGTCGGTGGCGATGCTCCGCGCCGTCGCCCTGCCCTTCGGCGTCGTCCCGCTCTCGGCCGTGGTCCCGCGCTTCGCCATCGTCATTGTTCCTGGCCTTCGGCGCCGAGCCCGAGGACGAACCGGTCGGGGAAGATCCCGCCGGCGCGGACGACCCGCCCCTCCGGCGGTGGGAGCAGGCGCACCCCGGGACGCAGCAGCAGGCGGCGTACGGCCTCGCAGATGACGGCCCTGGCCGGATGCACGCCCAGGCAGGCGTGCTGACCGAAACCGAAGAACAGCTGATGGTGCCCCGGCCGGTCGAGGCGGAACTCCTCGGGCTCGGCCACCACGTCCGCGTCGAACATGGCCGAGGCCGGCGCGGCGAGCACGAGCGTGCCCGCGGGGATCATCGTGGCGCGGGGGGTGCCGGCGGCCAGGACGTAGTCGCGCTCGCACAGCCGGGGCAGCAGCTTGAAGAACGGGTTGAACCGCAGCGCCTCCCAGACATGACGGTCGAACCGGGCGGGGTCGGGGTCACCGGCGGCCTCGATGGCCTGGGCCAGCACCTCCGGGCGCAGCAGAAGCTGCTCGACCGCCTCGACCATGGCTCCGGGCGCGCTCTCCACGAACCCCAGCGGCAGGCCGGCCATGTTGATCAGGATGCGTTCGTCGTCCACGCCGATCTCGGCGGGCAGGGCGGTGGCGGCGAGCCGGGTGAAGACGTCGTCGGGCAGGCGCCGTCCGGCCCGCAGCGCGGCCCGGCGTTCGGCGAGCCGCTCGCGCAGATAGGCGATCATCTCCGAACCCGCGCGGACCGACGCGGCCTGGATCTTCGGATCGCCCAGGAAGTTGGCGAAGCCGTCGGTGACGATGGCCCGCGTCCACCGCGACAGGGTCTGCGCGTCGGGGCCGGGGAAGCCGAAGTAGGTCGCGGACACGCCCAGGGCGACGGGGCGGAACAGCCCGTGGACCGCTTCGACGCCACCGGACGGCCAGGCGATGTCGAGCCGTTCGTCGGCCAGCCGCCCGGCCAGCTCGCGCACCCCGGCCACGTCGCGCGGGTCGAGCATGACCTGCATCAGCCCTTTGTCCCGCCAGTTCATCGGGGTGGCGTCCCGGCCCAGCATGAAGGGGCCGCCCAGGGCGGCGTCGAGACGGGGGCCGAAGGCGCGTACGGAGAAGACGGTCTCGCGGGAGAGCACCTCGGTGACGTCGGCGAAGCGGGTCACGACCGTGAAGGCGGGCGTGACGAAGATGGGGCGTCGCTCGCGCAGCTCGGCGAACAGGGCCCGCCAGTCGCTGCGCAACCACTCCCGGACCAGGCCGAACGCGGAGATCGGATCACGCGCCAGCGCCTCGTCGTATCTCTCCAGATGGCCGCCCGTGGTTGTCTGATCGACAGCACCCATGCCGTATGGCCCTTCTGTCCGACGCCGGAGCGAACAAAGATCATTACGGTCTGTAGCCGCAACTAGGCATGCGATACCCATTTCTTGGTGACTACCGTATGGAGTGTTTTGATTCCCCTGAGTGATGGAGTCGTCACTTCCAGGTCATTGCCGTGCGCTGGGGACGCGGCCGTTGAATGAGGAGCCCAACCGTCCTCGCCGATCATGGGAGGTAGCGTGAGCTCGTCATCCATCCCGCAGCCGGATTCGGGCACAACGGACTCGGGCCAGGCGGAGACGGTGACGGCCACCACGGGCCGCCGGACCGTCTATCTGATCGTCCTGGTGGTGTTGCCGGTGCTGCTTCCCGTCCTGGCCGTGCCCGCCGCCTGGGGATGGGGCGTCGGCCCGCGTGACGTGGTGATCGCGGTGGTCATGTACCTGGTCAGCATCTTCGGAATCGCCATCGGCTACCACCGGCTCTTCACCCACCGCGCCTTCAGGTGCAACCGGCCGCTGCGCGTCGCGCTCATGCTGGCCGGCGGCATGGCGGTCGAGGGCCCGGTCACCCTGTGGACGGCCGAGCACCGCCGGCACCACAAGTACGCCGACCGCGAGGGCGACCCGCACTCGCCGTGGCGTTACGGCGACAGCGGCCTGGCCCTGCTGCGCGGCATGGCGCACGCCCACATCGGCTGGTTCTACACCGCACGCGACCGCTCCAGCCGCCGGCACTGGGTGCCCGACCTGCTGGCCGACCCGGACGTGCGGCGGTTCGACGCCGCCTATCCGGCCGTGGCGGCATTGTCGTTCGCGCTGCCGGCCGCGGTGGGCGGGCTGTGGTCGATGTCGTGGGCGGGGGCGTGGACGGCGTTGTTCTGGGGCGGGCTGGTCCGCTACGCCGTGGTGCACCATGTCACGTGGTCGGTGAACTCCATCGCGCACACCTTCGGTGACCGCCCGTTCCGTACCCGGGACCGCTCGTCGAACGTACGGTGGGTGGCGTTGCTGACGCTCGGCGAGGGCTGGCACAACTGGCACCACGTGGAGCCGACCTGCGCGCGGCACGGGGTGCTCAGCGGGCAGCTCGACCCCAGCGCCCGGCTGATCCGGTGGTTCGAGCTGGCGGGCTGGGCCCACGGCGTGCACTGGCCGGACCCCGGCCGCCTGAGCGCCCGCCGCGTCGGTCAGCGCGATCAACGCCCCTGACGGCGCCGCCCCCGGGCGGTCGAATGGGCGACCTCGGACGGACATCAAGCGTTCAACTGTCCGCCTCGCACATACCGCTTTACTTGGCGTTTTTTGGGCAAGTCGGTTGTTATGGAGCGGGTTTCTCTGCTGGACTCCACCCCCGGGCTGCTGGTGGACGACAGCGACGACGACGATCCGGTGCTGCTGCGGCCGGACGGCAGCCGGGTCGACACCTGGCGTGAGCACTATCCCTACCCCGAGCGGCTGCCGCGGGAGAAGTACGACCACGACAAGCGGCTGTTGCAGATCGAGCTGCTGAAGCTGCAGTACTGGGTCAAGGCCAACGGGCAGCGCCTGGTGATCCTGTTCGAGGGGCGTGACGCGGCGGGCAAGGGCGGCACAATCAAGCGGTTCATGGAGCATCTCAACCCGCGCGGGGCCACCGTGGTGGCGCTGGAGAAGCCGTCCGAGCGCGAGCGTACCCAGTGGTACCTGCAGCGCTACATCGCCCATCTGCCCGCGGCCGGGGAGATCGTGCTGTTCGACCGCTCCTGGTACAACCGCGCCGGGGTCGAACGGGTGATGGGGTTCTGTACCGAGGCCGAGTGCCGCGAGTTCATGGTGCAGGTGCCGCAGTTCGAGCGGGCGCTGGTACGCGACGGCATTCACCTGGTCAAGCTCTGGTTCTCGGTGACGCGCTCGGAGCAGCGCACCCGGTTCATCATCCGGCAGGTCGATCCGGTACGGCAGTGGAAGCTGTCGCCGATGGACCTGGCCTCGCTGGACCGGTGGGACGACTACACCAGTGCCAAGGAGGAGATGTTCCTCAACACCGACATCCGCGAGGCGCCGTGGACGGTCATCAAGAGCAACGACAAGAAGCGGGGGCGCCTGGAGGCGATGCGCCACGTGCTGAGCCGCTTCGACTACGACAACAAGGATCACCAGGTGGTCGGCACCCCGGACCCGCTCATCGTCAGGTCGGCGTCCGACATCTACGACGAGGACCACACCGCGGGGTCACCCCCCTGACCCGTGGAAGGTGACGGTCAGCTCGCCCTTGTCGACGTCGACCGTGACGGTCGAGCCCTCGGGGATGTCGCCGCTGAGCAGCGCGCGGCCGATCCTGGTCTCGACCTCGCGGGCGATGAAGCGCCGTAGCGGCCGGGCACCGTAGACCGGGTCGTACCCCTGGTTGGCGATCAGCCGCCGCGCCGCCTCCGTCACCTCCAGGGTGAGCCGCCGGTCCGCCAGCCGCTGCCTGATGTCGTCGAACATCAGGTCGACGATCTGCTCGATCTCGTTCTCGGTCAGCGGCTTGAACAGCACGATGTCGTCGACCCTGTTGAGGAACTCGGGCCGGAAGTGGCGGCGCAGGTCCCCCATCACCCGCTCGCGCGCCTCGGGCTTGATCTCGCCGTAGGAGGTGACGCCGTCGAGCAGGTACTGGGAGCCGATGTTGGAGGTCATGATGACCACGGTGTTGCGGAAGTCGACCGTACGGCCCTGCGCGTCGGTCAGCCGCCCGTCGTCGAGGACCTGCAGCAGCGTGTTGAACACGTCCGTGTGGGCCTTCTCGATCTCGTCGAACAGCACCACCGAGTACGGCTTGCGCCGCACCGCCTCCGTCAGCTGGCCGCCCTCCTCGTACCCGATGTAGCCCGGAGGGGCGCCGACGAGACGGCTGACGGTGTGGCGCTCCTGGTACTCGCTCATGTCGATGCGGATCATGTTGTCCTCGGTGTCGAACAACGCCGCCGCGAGCGATTTGGCCAGCTCGGTCTTGCCGACCCCGGTCGGCCCGAGGAAGAGGAAGGATCCGATGGGACGTCTGGGGTCCTTGATGCCGGCTCGGGCGCGGATGACGGCGTCGGCCACCAGCCGCACCGCCTCCTCCTGGCCGATGACGCGCTCGTGCAGGATCTCGTCCAGGCGCAGCAGCTTCTCGCGCTCCGCCTCCTTCAGCCGGCTCACCGGGATGCCGGTCCAGCGCGAGACGATGGAGGCGATCTCCTCCTCGGTCACGACCTCGCGCAGCAGCCGGTGCCCGTGCTGCCGGGTGTCCAGCCGCTCCTCCTCGCCACGCAGCCGCCGTTCCAGCTCGGGGAGCTTGCCGTGGCGCAGCTCGGCGGCGCGGTTGAGGTCGTAGTCGCGCTCGGCCAGCTCCGCCTCCCGCCGTACGGCCTCGATCTCCTGCCGCAGGGCCTGGACCTTGCGCAGGGCCGAGCGCTCGGCCTCCCACTGCGCCCGCATCGCGTCGGCTTCTGCGCGCAGGTCGGCCAGCTCCTTGCGCAGATCGGTGAGGCGGGTCCGGCTCGCCGCGTCGTCCTCCTTGGCCAGCGCGGCATCCTCGATCTCCAGCCGCATCACCCGCCTGGTCAGCTCGTCGAGCTCGGCGGGCATGGAGTCGATCTCGGTACGGAGCATCGCGCACGCCTCGTCGACCAGGTCGATCGCCTTGTCCGGCAGGAACCGGTCGGCGATGTAGCGGTGGCTCAGATTCACCGCGGCGACGAGCGCGCTGTCCTGGATCTTCACGCCGTGGAAGACCTCCAGCCGCTCGCGCAGTCCGCGCAGGATCGAGATGGCGTCCTCGACGGAGGGCTCCTCGACCAGCACCGGCTGGAAGCGCCGCTCCAGGGCCGCGTCCTTCTCGATGTGCCGGCGGTACTCCTCGACCGTGGTCGCGCCGATCATGTGCAGCTCGCCGCGGGCGAGCATCGGCTTGAGCATGTTGCCGGCGTCCATGGCGCCTTCGGTCGCCCCGGCTCCCACCACCGTGTGGAGCTCGTCGACGAACAGCAGGATCCGGCCCTCGGCCGCCTTCACCTCGTTCAGCACGGCCTTGAGGCGTTCCTCGAACTCCCCGCGGTACTTGGCGCCGGCCACCAGCGAGCCCATGTCCAGACTGAAGATCGTCTTGTCGCGCAGTCCCTCGGGGACGTCACCGCGCACGATCCGCTGGGCGAGCCCTTCGACGATGGCCGTCTTGCCGACACCGGGGTCACCGATCAGGACGGGGTTGTTCTTGGTCTTGCGGGACAGGATCTGGATCACCCGGCGGATCTCCGAGTCGCGGCCGATGACCGGGTCGAGTTTGTCCGCGCGGGCCTCGGAGACCAGGTCGCGCCCGTACTTCTCCAGCGCCTCGTAGGCCACTTCTGGCATCGCGGAGGTGACCCGCTGGTTGCCCCGGACGGCGGTGAGCGACTCCAGGAAGCGGTCGCGGGTCAGTCCCTGGCCGTGCAGCGCCCTTCCGGAGGCGCCCGAGGTCCCCTCCTCGATCATGGCCAGCAGCAGGTGCTCGACGGAGACGTACTCGTCCTTGAGCCGCTTCGCCTCCCGCTCCGCGCTGTCGAGCAGCCGGGACAGCCGCTGGGTGACGAAGACCTGGCCGGGTGTCGTCCCCGGCCCGCTGACCTTGGGCCGGCGCGAAAGCTCCGCCTCCAGGTCGGTGATCAGGCTGTCCGTGTTCGCCCCCGCCGCCGCCAGCAGCCGGGGCGCCAGCCCTTCCGGTTGTTCGAGCAAGGCCAGCAGGAGGTGCTCGGCGTCGACCTCGGTGTGCCCGTGGCGTATGGCCTTGGTCTGTGCGTCGTGCAGGGCTTCCTGCGATTTCTGCGTCATCCGGTTCGGGTCCACTCCAGCCCCCTAGTGTCGTTCCGACAAGCGCCGCAGGTTTGCTTCCAGCTCCTCGATCCGGTCGAGCAGGTCGATCACCAGCCCGATGGCGGCGTAGTTGATCGACAGGCCGTGGTGCAGCCGCTGGATCCGGGCGGCCACGGCCACCTGGGCCGGCGGGAAGCACAGCTCCCCCCTGGCGTCCCTGACCGGTTCGAGCAGGCCGAGCGCCACGAGCCGGCGGACGGCCTCCGGGTGCAGGCCGGTGGCGCGCGCGTAGGAGTTCAGGTCCAGGCGCGCCGGCCGTACGAGTGCGTAGGTCATGAACGCCCCCTCGGGTCGAAGGCCGAGACGGCGGCGAGCTGCTCGAACAGCCGCCGCTCCTCCTCGGTGAGCCGGGGTGGCACCATGACGCGCACCTCGGCGAAGAAGTCGCCGGCGCCACCGCCGCGCGGGTCGGGCATGCCGCGCCCGCGCAGCCGCAGGCGGCGGCCAGACGAGGTGCCCGGCGGCACCTTCAGCTTCGCCTCGCCGCCCGGCGTGTCGATGGCGACCGTGGCGCCCAGCGCGGCCTCCCAGGGCGCCAGCGGCAGAACGGCGTGGATGTCGCGTCCCTCGACGCGGTAACGGGGATGGTCGGCGATCCGGACGATGAGGTAGAGATCGCCCCGCGGCGCGTCACCGCTTCCGTGGCCGCCCTCACCGGCGAGCCTGACGCGCCGGCCGTTCGTGACGCCCGGGGGGATCGTGACGTCCAGCCGCCGGCCGCCGGGCAGCGTGATGGTGCGGCGCCCGCCCTTGTACGCCTCCTCGACCGTGAGCGTCAGCTCGGCCTCCTGGTCGGCACCGGGCACCGGCCCCCAGCCGCGCGCGCCTCGCCCGCCTCGGCCGCCGAACATGCCGCCGAGCAGGTCCTCGATGTCGATGCCGCCCTCGAAGCCCTCTCCCCCCGCCGGACGCCACTGACGGCCGCCGCCGGCGCGGGCGCGGGCGTACTGCTCGGGGTCCACGTCGGGCGGCACCTGGCGGAAATCAGGACCGAACGCGTCATACCTGCGGCGCGTCTGCGGATCGGACAGCACGGAGTACGCCTCCGAGATCTCCTTGAACCGGTCCTCCGCCCCGGGATCCTTGTTGACGTCGGGATGGTTGGCGCGTACGAGCTTGCGGTAGGCCCGCTGGATCTCGTCCTGGTCGGCCTTCCGGTCGACGCCCAGCACTTCGTAGAAGTCCCGCCGGACGACCATCACTCCGCCTTCTTCGACACGACCACCACCGCGGGCCGCAGCTGCCGCTGGCCGTCGCCATAGCCGGGGCGCACCACCTGGACGACGGTGCCGGGCGCGACGTCGTCCCGTTCTACGGTGGCCACCGCCTCGTGGTGGACCGGGTCGAAGGGCACGTCGCTCTCGTCGTGGCGGGCGTACCCGAGGCGGGACAGCACCGCCAGGGCCTGGTCCCGTACGGCCCGCACCCCCTCGACGATGGCGCGCGCCTCGCCTTTCTGACCGGCCGCGTGGCCCAGCGCGAGCTCCAGGTTGTCCAGGATGGGCAGCCAATCGGCCGCCACCCGGTCCCGCTCCTCGGCCCGCAGCCGTTCGGCGTCGCGGGCGATGCGTTTGCGTACGTTGTCCAGTTCGGCGACCGAACGCAGCCAGCGGTCCTCCAGTTCGGCGAGCTTCGCGTCGGTCTCCGCGGAGGCGTCAGTCCCTGCGGAGGCGTCGGTCTCCGTAGAGGCGTCGGCGGAGGTCTCCACGGGCGCCTTCGCAGGCACGTCGGCGGGCGTGGGCCTGGGCACGTCCGCCTTCGCGGGCGTGGGCCTGGGCACGTCCGCCTTCGCGGGCGTGGGCCTGGGCGCGCTCGCCTTCGCGGGCGCGCCCGGTGCCTGCCGAGCCGGTGCTTCGGCCTGGTCCGTCCGGTCCGTCCGGTCTTCGTGGCCGTTCATGTCACTCCGTGTCGGATGTGGTGAACTCGGCGTCGATCACGTCCTCGTCGCGGCCGGAAGCGGCCTCCGTCCTGCCCTGGGGCGGTACGGCCTGCCCACTGACCGCGAGCCCGTGGTAGACCTGCTGGAGTTCGCCGCTGAGGCCGCGCAGCCGGTCGAGCGGCGCCTCTTCCTTGACCGCCTGCCGGGCGTCCTGGACGAGTTGCTCCGCACGCGCCTTCTCGTGGACGGGCACGGCGTCGCCGAGCTCCTGCAGGCGGCGTTCCACCTGGTAGGCGACGGAATCCAGCTCGTTGCGCGCGTCGATCGCCTCCCGGAGCCGGGCGTCCTCGGTGCGGTGCTGCTCGGCTTCGGCGACCATCCGCTCGATGTCCTGCTTGTCCAGGTTGGAGCTCTCGCTGATGGTGATCTTCTGCTCGGCACCGGTGTCCTTGTCGCGGGCGGTGACGTTGAGGATGCCGTTGGCGTCGATGTCGAAGGTGACCTCGATCTGCGGCTCTCCGCGCGGCGCGGGGCGGATGTTCTCCAGCCGGAAGCGCCCGAGCACCCGGTTGTCGGCCGCGCGTTCCCGCTCCCCTTGCAGGATCACGATGTCGACGGCGTTCTGGTTGTCGTCGGCGGTGCTGAAGGTCTCGGTCCGGCGGGCCGGGATCGTGGTGTTGCGTTCGATGACCTTGGTCATGACGCCGCCGAGCGTCTCGACGCCCAGCGAGAGGGGCGTGACGTCGAGCAGGACGACGTCCTCGACCTCGCCCTTGAGGATGCCGGCCTGGATCGCCGCGCCGATGGCCACGACTTCGTCCGGGTTCACCGTCATGTTGGGGTCCTTGCCGCCGGTGAGCCTGCGTACGAGGTTCTGCACGGCGGGCATGCGGGTCGATCCGCCGACGAGGATCACCTCGTCGATGTCCGACGGCCTGAGCTTGGCGTCCTCCATCGCCTGCTCCACGGGATGGACGCAGCGCTCGACCAGGTCGGCGGTGATCTGCTCGAACGTGGAGCGCATGAGCGTGGTGTTGAGGTGCTTCGGCCCCGCGGCGTCCGCCGTGATGAACGGCAGGCTGATCGTGGTCTGGGTCACCGCCGACAGCTCGACCTTGGCCTTCTCCGCCGCTTCGAACAGCCGCTGCAGGGCCTGCGGGTCGCGGCGCAGGTCGATACCCTGGTCCTTCTGGAACTCGTCGGCCAGGTGGTCGACGATCCGCCGGTCGAAGTCGTCGCCGCCGAGGTGCCCGTCGCCGGAGGTCGAACGTACTTCGACGACCCCCTCACCGATGTCCAGGATGCTGACGTCGAAGGTGCCACCGCCCAGGTCGAAGACCAGTACGGTCTCGTTGGACTTCTTGTCCAGCCCGTAGGCCAGCGCGGCGGCGGTCGGCTCGTTGATGATCCGCAGGACTTCCAGCCCGGCGATGCGGCCCGCGTCCTTGGTCGCCTGGCGCTGGGCGTCGTTGAAGTAGGCCGGGACGGTGATGACGGCCTCGGTCACCTTCTCGCCGAGGTACTTCGCCGCGTCGGCGGCCAGCTTCCTCAGCACGAGGGCCGAGACCTCCTCCGGCGCGTACTGCTTGTCGCCGACCTGGAAGCGTACCGATCCGTCCGACCCCTCCACCACGTCGAAGGAGACCGCGTGGATCTCGCTCTCGACCTCGTTGAAGCGGCGGCCGATGAACCGCTTGGCGGAGTAGATCGTCCCTTTAGGGTTGAGTATGGCCTGCCGGCGGGCCAGCTGGCCGACCAGCCGCTCGCCCTGGTCGGTGAACGCCACCACCGACGGTGTCGTCCGGGACCCCTCCGCGTTGGGAATGACCGTGGGCTGACCGTCCTCCGTGGCGGCGATCACCGAGTTGGTCGTACCGAGATCGATGCCGACTGCTTTCGCCATGGCGAGCTCCCCCTAGCCGCTTTTCTTGCTTTCCGCTCTTTTGCTAGCCGCTTGTCTTGCCGAGCAGTTCCTGAGCCCTGGCCACGTGTTCGGATTCGACGAGGACGTCGTACTTGTCGGCTACCAGCCCGCTCTCCGAGACGAAGTCCCGGCGGCCGCCGTGCACCGAGTGCGAGATCAGGCCGTAGATCGCTCCGGCGATCAGCCCCCACAACAGGCCCCACAGCAGCAGGCCGACCATGGCCGAGGGCCTGGGCGCGAAGAAGATCCCCAGGAACAGGCCGATGAGCACACCGAACCAGGCTCCGGACGCGGCGCCCAATCCGGCGGCGCGCAGGTACGTCATGCGCGAGACCACCCGCTCGATCGAGCGCAGTCCCACGCCTACGATGAGCGTTCCCTGTACGGGGAACCCGTGGTCGGACAGGAAGTCCACGGCCTTCTCGGCCTCGGCGTACGTCGGATAACTGGCGACCGGGACCCGGTTCGCGGTGATCGGGCCCGGGGATGCTAGAGACACGGCTCCTCCTCGCGTTCAGGCGGGATATCTCTGCGTACGCTCGCGAGTGCGTACGCTTTCGAGGCTTCTCCGGGCATCCGTCCGCCACATCCCCCAGATGTGTAGTCATCACTGACTGTGCGGTCATCCGGGCGGGTTTCGCTCAGGCTCCTGCCACGCCGGACGGGCCGGTCTCGATCCTTCCCTGCGACACCATGAGGCGTACGAGCTCGATGCGGGAGTTGATGTGCAGCTTGCGGTACACGTGCCGCAGGTGGAAGGCCACCGTGTGCACGCTGATGAAGGTCTGCTCGGCGATCCGCCGGTTGGTCCATCCGTCGGCGACGAGCAGCGAGATGTTCCGCTCGGTCTCGGTGAGGCTGTCCCAGCCGGAGACCGGCCGCTCGGCGTAGCTCCAGTGGCGGTGACGGACGCCCATGCCGCGCAGCCGTTTGCGGACGCGCGCCGAATCCCTGACGGAGCCGAGGTCCTGGTAGATCGCGAGGGCGCGATCCAGGTTGCCGGCCGCTTCCTCGTGCCGCCCGGCCGTGACGAGCGCCATGCCGAGGTCCTCCGCGGCCGAGGCCCGCGCCCACGCGTCGTCCGTCCGCTCGGCGGCCTGGGCGAGGGCGTCGCAGTCGCCGTCGAGCAGGCCGCGGGCGTGCGCGGCCGAGGCGACCAGCGCGGCGAACTCCGGATTGCCCTTGCTGAGCGCCTCCACAGTGGCCACGACCGCCTCGGCCGCCGGACGGTCGTCGGCGGCGAGGGCGACGCGGACCATCCACGCACCCGCCGTGGGTTCCACGGCGAGCATCGAACGCAGCCGCCCGAGTGGTGCGGGAAGGTCCGTGAGCAGTGTCATCGCGCTCAGCGGTCCGTCGCGTACCTCGGCGACCTGTGCCGTCAGCAGGGTGTGCCGTGGATGGCCGTCGAGTGGGCCGCCTGTTCCGTCCGCGACGTACCGCGACGCCGCGCGCAGGTCGCCGCGCCGCAGCGCGACGGTGGCGAGGACGGCGTTGGCCACCGTGGCGGGCAGCGGGGTGCCCAAGGTGGTGGCCAGGTCCAGGGCTCTCTCCGCCTCGGTGACGGCGTCGGCGAAACGGCCCGCGGCGAGCTCGGCCCGGGCCTCCAGAGCGGAGGCGTCCGCGGTCCAGGTCAGGTGGCCGTCGGCGGACATGTCCGCACGGGCCTCCCGGAGGATGGCGCGGGCCTGGTCGAGCCGGTGGACGTCCATGAGCAGCGCGGCGGAGACGAGCAGGGGCTCGTAGCGATGCACGGGCGACTCGTCCGTCCCGGCCGGCCGCTCGTCCGTGACGGCCAGCCGCCGGGCATCCTCGGCGAACGCCAGCGCCTCGGAGAGCCGACCCTCCTCCCACTCGGTGACCGCGAGCGCGACCAAGGCCGCGACCGTGGCCACCGGACCGTGCCGGGCGCCGCCTTCCAGGACCTCGTACGCGTACTCCCGGGCGGACGTGCCCGAATCCCGCAGGCGCGTCAGGGCGTACAGCCGGACCAGGACCGCCCGATCGCGCACATGGCCGGGTAGATCGGGCACGGCCAGCATCGTCTCGGCCAGCCGCAGGGCTTCCTCGATCCGGCCGGTCAGATACATGATGTCCGACAGGAGGCAGCGCAGCTCGGCCGCGTCGTCCGCCGGGTCGCGATCCGCCAGGCCCTCGTCGACCAGCCGCTCGGCCTCCTGCAGCCGCCCCCCGGCGATCGCCGTGTCGATAAGCGCGGCCAGGTGGCCGGAGCCGCGGCCAGGGCCGGGGCCATGGCCGGGGTCGAGGTCGGGGCCGGAGACGCCCAGTGACCGGCTCGCAGGTCCGGCGTAGACATCCGGAGGCCGATTCGCCGGTTCGGCGTGGGTGCGGGCGCCGAGTTGGTCCAGCAGCGCGTGCCGTACCGGTTGCGGGACCCGCGTGGCGACCACGAACCTGACCAGTTCGTGCCGGAAGGTGAGGCCCTGTGGGGTGGCGGCCAGGATGCCTGCCGCCATGCACTCCTCGACCAGCGGAAGCAGGGCGGCCGGTGTGGTGCCCAGCAGTGACACGGCCTGTTCCGGCGAGAAGGACCGGCCCAGCACGGCGACGGTCTCCACCAGATTCCTGGCACCCGTGCTGAGGGCATCGATCCAGTGGCGGACGACCATCCGCAGCCGGTGGGGAACGTACCCATGCGGCAGGACGGCTCCGGCTCCCAGCCGCCCTTCGTCCCGGAGCCCGGCGAGCAGCTCGCTGATCAGCAGCGGGTTGCCGCCGGCGCCGCCCGCCAGTGCCAGCAGGGCCGGCTCGGGTGGCGCCCCGAGCGTCTGCGTCATCAGCCCGACGACCGCCTCCGGCGAGAGCGGCGTGAGCTCGAGCCTGGCGGCTCCTTCTCGCTCCAGGAGGTCGAACAGGAAGGCGGCCTGGCCCTGTTCCACCGCGGTGGATCGGCTCAGCAGCCAGCCGATGGGCCGGGACGCGAGCACGTGGTGCAGGGCGCGCAGCACCATCAGCGTCATCGGGTCCGCCCAGTGCAGGTCGTCGAGCACGACCAGCACCGGTCCCGTGGCCCGTTCCTCGAGGCCGGATCGCAGGCGTTCGAGGGTACGCGCCCGCGAGTCGCCGGGATCACCGCCGGCGGCCGGCTCGAAGCGCAGGTCGAGAGCCTGGTACAGCATTCCGCAAGGGATCAGCTCGCCCAGCTCCCCCGGGCCGCCCTGGAGCACGCTGAGGTGGCGCTCGCCCGCGGCGCGGGCGGCTTCGGTGAGCAGGCGAGTCCGGCCTGCCCCCGGTTCGCCGTCCACCAGCAGCGTCCCGGCCGCGCCACCCTCTATCGTGCGCAGCAGGCTCTCGACACCGTGCCATTCCCGATCGCGTTCCCACATTCGCATCCCCCAATTCCTGGCTATCCGGACGGAGGACGCCGAACCTCATGTGGGGGGAGATTTTTCGCGCGTCCCCGCGGGCGACGTTCCGCCCGGCGCGGGAATCCCAGGCGGCACACCCTCTTGACCCAGACTTACACAAGAACCCATGATAAGTGCTCATGCTACGCCGAGCACTTCCCTTACTCTGCGCGACCTTCCTGCTCGCACCGTTCGCGCCCGCCGCCATCGCCGGCACGAACGCCGCACAGCTCTGGGTCGAGAGTCCGCAGAAGACCGTCTACCGCACGACGACGGTTCCGCAGAGCCCGAACACCGCCATCAGCCTCGTAGCCGCCCGCGGTGAGTACGAGAGCGCGCAGATCGCCGTACGCGCGAAAGAACGGCTGCGCATCAAGCGCGTCCGATTCGGCAACCTGACCGCGGGCGGCCGGCGGCCGATCGCGGGAGCCAACCTGAGCTACCACTTCGTCGCCTACAAGGACGACAGCAAGGTCGCGGCGAACCCGTTCTTCCCCGACCGTGAGGGCAACCTGCTCTATCCCGAGTCGGCCATGCCGGATCCGCTCTCCAACGACCAGGAGACCTGGGTCGAGGCCGGCCAGACTCAGCCGGTCTTCGTCACCGGGTTCGTGCCACGCGGCACGGCACCCGGCACCTATCGAGGAACGGCGACGGTCGAGACGACCCGGGGCGACTACCCGGTCCCGATCACCTTCAGCGTGCACGCCGTCGAGGTCCCCACGATCGACAAGTCACCGTTCACCAACTACCAATGGACGATGACGAACGGTTTCACCTGGGACGGCTTCAGCTGGAACGGTGCGGCCGGCCAGGCCTATGACGTCGGCAAGTACTACTACGGCGTCGAGACCTACAGCGACGCGTGGTTCCGCCTCATGGACGAGTTCGCCCGCAAGCTCGCCGAATATCGCACCAACATGGTCTGGCTCCGCACCGACCTGTTCCTGCAGTCCACCGGCACGGAGCTGTCGGAATTCCTTCAGGGGATTCCGCGCGACATCGACTGGACGAACTTCGACCGCTACGTCGCGACGTTCAAACGGCACGGGATCACCAGCTTCGCCAACCAGCATCTCATTCACGCGCTGAACAAGATGCCGGACAACGAGAAGCCCAACGACAGCTGGAACACCAAGCTGCCGGACAGCCTGCCGGTCACCGACGCGTTCCTGACCAACTATCTGACCGCGCTGCACCAGCACCTCAAAAGCAAGGGCTGGACGAACGGCCTGACGTGGTACCAGCACATTCAGGACGAGCCCATCACCGCCGCCCAGCGCAACCTCTGGACCTATGTCGCGCGCAAGATCAAGCAGATCAACGCCGATATCGGCGCCGACTTCCGCACCATGGACGCCGATCCCGATGGCATCCTGCTCGACGACAAGACCAAGCCCTATGTCGACACCTGGGTTCCGCTGACACCGGCGTTCGAGCGCAAGAAGGCCGGCTACAAGGCACAACAGGCCGCGGGTCAGGACCTGTGGGTCTACACGTGCGAGGTCAACACTCCCCCGTGGCTCAACCGCTTCTGGACGCAGCCGACGATGACCGGCCGCATGCTGTTCTGGGACCTCGAGCGTGAGGGCGTGCAGGGTCATCTGCACTGGGCGTGGAACGCGTGGTACGTGGGTCCCTGGAAAGGCGACTCCTACATCGTCTATCCCGACAAGGCCAACTTGACGGTGAAGAGCAGCGTGCGCCTCGAGGCGCAACGCGACGGTCTTGAGGACTACGAGCTGCTCTACATCCTGAAGAAGCGCGACCCGGCCTTGGCCCAGCGGATCGTCGACAGCGCGATCAGCCCGGAGGACCCGCGGCGCTACACGCTCGACCCGGCCTATCTCGACGCTCTGCACGGCTACCTCGTGCGGGCGGCCGCGGGCGAGCCTGTGGGCGCCATTCCCCAGCCGACCAGCCCCTATGAGGGCCAGGACGTCCCGAACACCTTCCTGGTCGACAACACCGACAGCGGCATCGGCTACTCCGCCGGCTGGGCGCCCCGGCAGCGGCAGTCCGCGTACCTCGGCAGCGTGCACATCGGCAAGAACGCCGGCGACAAGGCGACCTACGAGTTCGAGGGCACCGGTATCGACGCGTTCTTCGAGAAGAACACGACGACCGGAAAGGTGTCCGTGTCGGTCGACGGTGGGCCGGCCACGGTGCTCGATCTCTACGAGGCGGTCCAGTACGACCGCTTCACCGCGTATCAGAAGACCGGCTTGAGGCCGGGCAAGCACCAGATCCAGCTCACCAACCTGGAGAACAAAGAGGTGCGGCTCGACGGATTCCGCGTGCGACTCGCGCCTGGGCAGCGGCACTTCGACGCGACGTTGAAGGATCTCAAGCTCACCAACGTCTCGGAATTCTCCTTCGAGGGATATCGCGGTGACTACACGCTGCTCGTCAACGAGGGCAAGAGCACAGTCGGCCTGACCCCGACGCTGACCGACGCCGGCGGCACGATCACCGTCGACGGCAGCCCGGTCGCCAACGGCGCGAGCGTCGACGTCAACGTGGCGAACGGCAAGAACAAGGTCGAGATCCGCACGCTGGCAAGCGATGGCAAGACCGCGAAGACCTATGCGCTCACGCTCGTGAAGGGCGCGGTGAACACGGCGGACGCCAACATCGCCCGAAGCTATTCGGCGGTATCCGCTTCGGCCGCCCGTGATGGCGACGGCGGCGTGCAATACGGCCCGCAGAAGATGGTCGACGGCGAATACGGCACGATGTTCGCCGCCAAGCAGGGCTACACCGACGCGAATCCGTTCCCGCACGAGATCGTGCTGGACTGGAAGGAGCCGAAGGCGTTCAACACGCTCGTGGTCGCGACCCGTGGTGGCATTCCGCAGGGCCTGACCGATGTGGACGTCGAGGTCTCGGCCAACGGCACCGACTGGACGACCGCTGTGCGGGGCGCCGCGTTCCGGTGGACGCACGACGATGACGACGGAGTCATGGAGTACTCGGCCGCCGATCTTCCCGACCTGCAAGGCGTCAGGAAGCTACGCCTGAAGATCAACGATGCGAACTACACCCGCTGGAGCATGTACGCCGTCTATGAGCTGGAGCTCTACAACCTGCCGGCCATCCGTTCGGCGACGAGCGGTCAGCCCAGATAGCCGCCATCTAGCACGCCGGTGAGCAAGCAGGTTCGCGCCCGTCGCCTTGGTCAGGCGACGGGCGCCATCTGTGGCACCGCGAGAGCGATGATCGTCAAGCGGATGGCTTGGGCAGGGGAGCGTCGAAGTCGTAGAGGCGGGCGTCGACGTGATCGAGCGCGCGCCGTACCGCCCCCAGGACCACGGCCTGCTCCCCCAGGTCGGAGATCACCACCACGGGAGGTTCGAGGCAGAACGGGTCCAGGTGCCGGCGCACCGGCTCAAGCAGCACGTTGCCCGAGCGCGAGACGCCGCCGCCGATCACCACCAGTTCGGGATCCACGGTCAGCACCAACGCGGCGATACCTTCGGCCAGGTCGCGCGCGTACTGATCGACCGCCCACCGCGCGGCCGGGTCGCCGGACCTGGCCACGGCGAAGACCTGGGCGGCGGCGTCCTGTGGCGCTGTGCCGGGCGGCAGACCCTGAAAACCGGTCAGATGGACGGGCGCGCGGTGCCAGCCGATCAGCGGCAGCGCGCCGATCTCGCCCGCGCCACCCCTGGCTCCTTTGAGCAGCTTGCCGTCCACCAGGATGCCCGCACCGGTGCGCACGCCGGACAGCACGAACACCAGGTCGTCGATGTCGCGGGCCTGGCCGCGCCAACGCTCGGCGAGCGCGGCCAGGTTGCAGTCGTTCTCCACCAGTACGGGGCAGTCGAAGCTCGCCCGCAGCTCACCCGCCAGATCGAGGCCGGTCCACTCGGGCAGGCCGACCGACAGTTTCACCACGCCCTCGGGGGTCACCACGCCGGTGGTGCCCGCGCAGACGGCGGCGATGCTGTCGGCGGTCAGCCCGGCGGCCTCCAAGGCGCCCGCGATCGCCCTCCTGAGGCCGGCCAGGCGCTCGGCGCGACCGGCGGCGGCGGTGGTCCGCTCGTCGTGCGCGGCCACGACCGTGCCGTCCAGATCGGCGACGCTGGCCCTGAGCGTGTAGGAGCCGATGTCGATCCCGAGCACGTGACCGCCCGTCGCGTGGAAGGCGAACAACCTGGCCGGCCGCCCCATCTGGCCGCTCTCCGGCGGCAGTTCCCTGAGCCAGCCCGCCGCCAGCAGCTCCTCGACCAGGCCCTCCACGGTCGGCCTGGACAGCGCGGCCTCCTTGGCGAGGTCGGTCAGCCCGAGCGGCCCCCGCGCCCGGACCGTGCGGAGCGTCGTCACGAGATTGATCCGGCGAAGCCGCGAGGTGTCGCCGCCGCGGATCGTCATGCTTGCCCCCTTGACAGATGCTATGCGGCAGAAATAAAAACATCCTTCATTAGTAAGTCTCACTATAGGGGATGTGAATGGTCACTCTTGCCGTGATTGGAGCGGGCCTGCGCGGCGCAGGTTACGCGAGGCTGGCGCGCGAAGCCGGGTGGGCCGAGGTCGTGGCCGTCGCCGAGCCCGACCCGGCCAGGCGGGCGGAGTTCGCGGCCGAGCACGGCATTGCGGCCGAGCGCGCCTTCGCCGACTGGCGGGACCTGCTGGCCGGAGAGCGGCTGGCCGACGCGGTGATCGTGGCCACGCAGGACCGCCTGCACCTTGAGCCCGCCGTACGCGCGGCCGATCTGGGCTACCACATCCTGCTGGAGAAGCCGATGGCGCCGACGGAGGAGGACGCCGCGGCCATCGCCGCGGCCGCCGACCGCAACGGCGTGATCCTGGCGGTCTGCCATGTGCTGCGCTACGCGCCCTACACCACCAGGCTCAAGGAGCTCCTGGACGCGGGCAGGATCGGCCAGATCATGAACATCCAGCACCTGGAGCAGGTCGGCTGGTGGCACCAGGCACACTCCTTCGTGCGCGGGAATTGGCGGAACGAGGCCGAGTCGGCCCCGATGCTCCTCGCCAAAGCCTGCCATGATCTTGACTGGCTCGTGCACATCAAGGGCGAAGTGCCCGAGCGGGTCTCCTCCTTCGGCAAGCTGGCCCACTTCACCAAGGAGAACCAGCCCGCGAAGGCCGCCGACCGATGCCTGGACTGCTCCGTCGAACCCACCTGCCCCTACTCGGCCAAGCGGCTCTACATGGACTCCCTCGCCGATCCGAACCGGCACATCTGGCCGCTCGGCGCGATCACCAGGGACTTCACCGAGGAGGGCGTGCTCACGGCCCTGCGCGAGGGCCCGTACGGCAGATGCGTCTACGCCTGCGACAACGACGTGGTCGACAGCCAAGTGGTGATCATGGAGTTCGCCGACGGCACGAGTGCCACCTGCACCGTGACCGCGTTCGGCGCGCTCGAGCACAGGAAGACCAGGATCTTCGGCACGCGCGGCTCGATCGAGTGCGACGGCGAGACGCTGCGCGTGCACGACTTCCTCACCAATGAGGTGTCGGTGATCGACGCCCTCGCCGGAGCGGACGCCTCGGCCGCCTCCGGTCACGGAGGGGGTGACGGGGCGCTGCTGAAGGCGTTCTTAGCCGCCGTCCGCGACAACGACCCGGCCTTGGTCTCGACCAACGCGCAAGCCAGCCTCGCCACCCACCGGGTGGTCTGGGCCGCGGAACAGGCCAGGCACACCCGTACCGTCGTTTCGATAGAAAAGGCCCCCCACCATGCGTAAATTGACTGCCGTCCTCCTGATCGGCGCCCTCGGCCTGGCCGCCTGTGGCAAGAAGAACAGCGGCGAACCCGCCCAGCAGTCGCTGTCGTACCGCTCGTCCTGGGGTGCGGCGGAACCCCAGTCGAAGATCATCAAGACGATCTTCGACGACTTCGCCAAGGAGACGGGCACCAAGGTCGACGTGAAGTTCGTCGGCCGCACCGGCAACGAGAACCTCAACGCCGAGATGGCCTCCGGCCAAGGCCCCGACCTGTTCGACACCACCACCGGCGATATCGACACGCTGACCGCCCAGCAGATCATCGGTCCCATGGACGACGTGGAGAACGCGCAGGTCCCCGGCGAGGGCAAGACGGTCAAGGACGTGCTCCCCGAGCCGGTACGGCGGGCCTCCTCCGGCAAGAACGGCCTGGCCTACATCCCGCACACGATCATCTCCACCGCCATCTGGTACGACGCGGCCAAGCACCCCGGGCTGAACCCGCAGACCTGGGAGGAGTTCATCGCCTTCCTCGACGAGTCCAAGAAGGCCGGCCGCACCCCGATCGGCCAGGACGGCACCATCGCCTTCTACAACGTCTTCTGGTTCTACAGCCTGCTGGTGGGCGCCAACGGCGCCGGGAGCCTCGCCGAGCTGGCCAAGGACCCGGCCAACTGGGACAAGCCCCAGGTGCTCGACGCTGCGAAGAAGGTCGAACAGCTCGCCAAGGGCGGCTACTTCCAGCGGGACTTCATGGCGACCAAGTTCCCCGCCGCGCAGAACGCCTGGGCGGCGGGCACGTACGACCTGAACCTCAACGGCACCTGGCTGGCCAGCGAGGTCCAGCCCCAGCTGGCTCCCGGCTTCAAGGTCGCCTCGTTCCAGGTCCCCACCGGCGGCAAGAAGTCCATCGAGGTGGGCACCCTCGGCTGGGGCGTGAACGCCAAGGGCAAGAACGTCGCCACGGCCAAGAAGTTCCTGGCCTTCGCGCTGCAGAAGAAGTACATGGAGCAGTTCTCGACCGTGGCGCTGAACATCTCCTCGCGCGGCGACGTGCCCGCGCCCGCGCACATGGCCAACGTGCAGAAGGCCGTGCTGGAGGCCAAGGAGACGCACCTGAGCTACGACTACGCGGGCGCCGACAAGACCTGGTGGGGCGACATGTTCCTGCCGCTGAGCGACAAGCTCCTCTCCGGCAAGATCGACGCGACCACGTTCGTCCGCGAGGGCAAGAAGAGCACAGCCGAGCACCTGGCGACTGGATGAAAACCTATGAACGGGCCTTCTGGCCCTTTCTGCTGCCCGCGCTCCTGATCTACACCTTGCTGTTCGTCGCGCCCTCGCTGTTCGGGATCTGGGTCGGCTTCACCAAATGGTCGGGGCCCGGCTCGGAGATGACCTGGCGCGGGCTGGACAACTACGTGGCGCTGCTGCACAACGACGTCTTCGTCACGGCCTTCACCAACACCTTCGTGATGGCGGCCGTCGGCGGCGTCCTGATCTTCGGCTCCACGTTCCTCGCCATGGTCGTGCTCAGGCAGCTCAAGGGGCGGGCCTTCATCCGGGCCGTCGTCTTCCTGCCGATGGTCATCTCGATCATCGCGATCGGCGCGGCGGTGGGCTTCCTGCTCAACCCCGAGGGCGCGGTCAACACCGTGCTGGAGTGGATCGGCCTGGACCCGCGGCCCTGGCTCGGCCCCGACATGGTGTTCCGCTGCGTCGTGGGCGGGCTGGTCTGGTCGAGCACCGGCTTCTACGTCGCGCTGATGATGTCGGCGGCCGACGCCATCCCGACGCATGTGTACGAGGACGCCCAGCTCATCGGGGCCACCAAATGGGAGCAGTTCCGGCACATCACGCTGCCGTTGACCTGGGACGTCCTCGCCGTGGCCGCCGTACTCTGGGTGGTCGGCAGCCTGAAGATCTTCGACATCGTGCTGGCCTTCACCACCGCGGGAACCGCCGCCGCGCCGCCGATCCCCGCCCGCACGATCGCGGTGCAGCAGTACATCGTGGTGAAGGGCGCCGGCCTGCCGGAGCTGGGAAGCGCGGCCGCCATGGGCGTGATGACGCTCCTCGTGACGGCCGTACTGATCGTGCTGACCCGGCGCATCACCAGACGTGATCGAGTGGAGCTGTCATGAGACGTCTGATCGGGGACATCCTGCTGCCCCGGGCCACGGCGATCGCGTTGTGGGTCTGGGTGGCCTTCAACCTCGCCCTGATCGGGTGGGTGGGCATCCAGTCGCTGAAGGACTCGGGTGAGGTGTGGCTGCATCCGTTCGGCCTGCCGAAGAGCCTGCGCTGGGACAACTTCAGCTCGGCGTGGCAGGCGGCGGAATTCTCCGCCGCGGCCATGAACAGCGTGGTGCTGACCCTTCTCGGGTCCGTGCTGATCGTGGCGGTGTCCGCCCCCGCCGCCTATGTGCTGGCACGCTCAAGCCGGCGCGTCGCCGGCCCCGCGATCAACTACTTCGCGATAGGGCTGAGCATCCCGATCCAGACGATCCTGGTGCCGATCGTGGTGATCAAGCTGTCGGTCTACACCTTCATGGAGGACTGGGTCACCGGCTGGTGGGACAACCGCATCACCTTGCTGGTCTTCCAGGTGGCGCTGTCGGTGCCCTTCGCGGTGTTCGTGCTCACCGGGTACATGCGCTCGCTGCCGCACGAGATCGAGGAGGCGGCCGAGATCGACGGCGCCGGCCCGCTCCGCGCGTTCGTTCAGGTCATCATGCCCGTGGCCAAGCCTGGCTTGACGACCGTGTTCGTGCTCAACGTCATGGGCCTGTGGAACGAGACCCTGCTGGCCCTGCTGATCGCTCCGCTCCCCGAGGAACGCAACCTGCCCGCCGCGCTCCTCGGTCTGTACAGCAGCATGCAGTACAGCTCCGACTGGGGCGGCATGTTCGCGGGCATCGTGATCCTGGTCTACCCCATGATCGTGCTCTACCTCTGGCTGGGCCGCCGCATCGTCGACGGCATGACCGCCGGAATCAGCAGGTGATCGGCGAGATGCGTGCCTTCTCCGTCGATGGCGGCTCATTCCGGCTGGACGGCGCGGAGTTCAGGGTGCTGTCGGGCGCGGTGCACTACTTCCGCGTGCATCCCGAGCAATGGCGGCACCGGCTGGCCATGGTGCGCGCCATGGGTCTCAACACGGTCGAGACCTACATACCGTGGAACCTGCACGAGCCGCGGCCGGGAGACTTCCGCCGCCTGGACGAGCTGGGCGCGTTCCTCGACGCGGCGGCGGCCGAAGGTCTCCTGGCGATCGTGCGCCCCGGACCGTACATCTGCGCCGAATGGGACAACGGCGGGCTGCCCAGCTGGCTGACCGGCACCATCCGCGCCGGCGACCCCGGCTACCTGGCTCACGTCGACCGCTACTTCGACCGGCTGATCCCGCAGGTGGCCGAGCGTCAGGTCACCCGCGGCGGCAACGTGATCATGGTCCAGGTGGAGAACGAGTACGGCTCCTACGGCAGCGACCACGCCTACCTGCGCCACCTGGCGGACGGCCTGATCAGCCGCGGCATCGAAGTGCCCCTGTGCACCTCCGACGGGCCGGCCGACCACTACCTGACCGGTGGCACGATCGACGGCGTGCTGGCCACGGTGAACTTCGGCTCCGAGCCCGAGCAGGCCTTCGCCACACTGCGCGCCCACCGGCCGGGCGACCCGCTGTTCTGCATGGAGTTCTGGTGCGGCTGGTTCGACCACTGGGGGCACGAACACGTCACCCGCGACCCGCGGGACGCCGCGGACATCCTGGAGCGGATCCTGGCCGCGGGGGCGTCGGTGAACCTGTACATGGCGCACGGGGGGACCACTTTCGGAACGTGGGCGGGCGCCAACCGCACCGGGGACGACAGCGCCGGCCCATGGCGGCCCACGGTGACCTCCTACGACTACGACGCGCCCATCGACGAGCGCGGCGCGCCCACCGAGAAGTACTGGCGGCTGCGGGACGTGCTCTCCCGCTACAGCGACGAGCTCCCCGACGTGCCACCCGTGCCCGCCACGCTGCCGCCCGCCACGCTACGCCCCGCCCATTCGGTACGGCTGCGCGAGGCGCTGGACGCCATCGCGCGGCCGGAGACCACCGCGCCGATGCCGCCGGCGTTCGAGGACCTGGGGCTGAACCACGGCTTGGTCCTTTACCAGGCGACCGTTCCCGGACCGCGCGGACCGTACCCGCTCACCCTGCGCAACGTGCGCGACCGCGCGCACGTCTTCGTCGACGGCCGCCTCGCGGGCATCGTCGAGCGGGACACCGATCCCCCCGCGCTGCTCGCGGACGGGCATGCCGCCCTGGAGATCCTCGTGGAGTCGATGGGACGGACCAACTACGGTCCGCTGCTCGGCGAGCGCAAGGGCATCCTCGGCGGTGTCCTGCACCACCACCAGTACGTGCACGGATTCACCGCGCGGCCGATCCCCCTGGAGGACATATCGCGGCTGAGGTTCCAGCCGGGAACGACGAGCGAGCCGCTCTCGTTCTTCCGCACCACACTCGAGGTGGCCGAGCCAGGGGACGCGTTCCTGGCACTGCCCGGCTGGGGCAAGGGATACGTCTGGATCAACGGCGTCCTGCTGGGCCGCTACTGGAAACAAGGACCTCAGCAGACCCTGTACGTCCCGGCACCTCTGCTCGAAACGGGCACCAACGAGATCATCCACCTGGAATTGGACCAAGTGGGCGCCCTGCTGCAGATCCGCGCCCGGCCCTCGCACGACGGCTCTTAGACGCGTCTAGCCTATTTTTCCGGTTTATTGACGGAAAAATACGGCGTCGACAGACTCTGCGGCATGCCCCAACCCCATGATCGTTTGTCGCGGCTCAGCCGGGCCCTCGGCCTCACCGTCCTGCTGTCCGGGCTGGTCATCGGCCCGCCGGCGGCGGCGCAAGCGCCGAGCACGTACGCCAACCCGGTGTCGGCGGGCGTGGTCGACACCTTCCCCGACCCGACGATGATCCACGGCAAGGACGGGTTCTGGTACGCCTACGGCACCCAGAACCCGGTGTTCAACAGCAAGGGCGAGGACGGCGAGCGGATCTTGCCGATCCTGCGTTCCAAGGACATGGTGCGCTGGGAGTACGCCGGGCAGGTCTTCACCCCGGAGACCCAGCCCGCCTGGCACAACGCGGCGCGGCTGTGGGCGCCGGACGTCAGGTACATCAACGGCAAGTACTACCTCTACTATTCGGTGTCCCCCAACGGGGGTGATCTCGGACTGGCGACGGCACCGACCCCGACCGGGCCGTGGACCGACGCGGGTGACGTGCTGCCGTCCTCGACCGCCTGCCCCACGGGCAACATCGACCAGGCGCAGTTCACCGACATCGACGGCACCCCGTACATGTACTGGGGAAGCTACGACATCATCTGCGTCGCGAAGATGAACGCCGACGCCACCCGCATCGAAGGTCCGGCGACCCAGGTGGCCAGGGGGCGCCGGATGGAAGGCGCGTACGTCGTCCGGCATGACGCCTTCTACTACCTCTTCTACTCCGATGCCGGCTGCTGCCAGGGTGCCTACAGCGGGTACCAGGTCAAGGTCGGCCGGGCCACCACTCCGTCGGGCCCGTTCGTGGACGACGAGGGCGTCAACCTGATGGACCTGACCAGCAAGGGCGCCATCGTGGTCGGCGCCAACGGCAACCGCTGGGCCGGCCCGGGACACAGCGGCTTCCAGACCGACCTGTCCGGCCAGGACTGGCTTGTCTACCACGGCATCTCGACGGCCGACCCCGATTTCCCGCCGATCGGCGGCGGGCGGCTCGCGGGCCTGAGCAAGCGCCCGCTGCTGATCGACCGGCTGGACTGGATCGACGGCTGGCCGGTGGTACGCGCCGGAGCCGGACCGTCCGAAGGCGCCCAGCCCGCGCCGGTGACCTCCTTCGCCGCCGGCGGCACGTTCAACGACGGCTCCCTGACCGGCTGGCGGGCCGAGGGTGGCTGGTCGGTGCGGACCGATCAGGACGCGCGGGGGTACGCGAGCCACGCCGGAAGCGCCACCGGGTACCTGGTCTCCACGAAGAAGGCCCCCACGGCCGACGTGCGGGCGCAGGCGGATCTGCGGCTCACCGCCGGCGCCGTCGGCCTCACCCTCGCCTATGCCAACCGCGAGAACAACGTCGTGGCCTGGCTGGACCGGGACAGCCGCGCGCTGGTCACCGACGTGGTGATCGGCGGCAGGAGCCGCGGCAGGTCGGTGACGGCGCTGCCGGCCGGGTTCGACTTCGGCACCTGGCACACCGTGGTGGCCGAGCTGCGCGGCCCCGAACTGAGGGTCAAGGTGAGCGCCGACCAGCTCGGTGACCCGGTCGCCGAGCAGACCCGCCGCCTGCCGAGGGCCGCGGCCCGTCACGGCTCGGTCGGCGCGGTCGCGCGCGGCAGCGGCGCCGATGCCGACAACGTCGGTGCCGCGAAGCTGTACACCCCCGTCACCGAGCGGGTACCCCACCCCCGGCCGGGTCCGTTGCTGCCCGCCTACAGCGACGAGTTCGACGGCGACACCGTCCCCGGCTCGCCTTGGCAGTGGGTACGCGGCCCGGCGGCCGGCGTCACCATGACCGGCGGCGCGCTGTCGTGGCCGACCCAGAACGCCGAGCTGTACCAAGGCACCAACACCGCGTCAGCGCTGCTGCGGGAAGCGCCGGAGGGCGACTACACAGTGGAGACGAAGATCGACTTCGCGCCTGCGCAAGCGGGTCAGCAGGCCGGGATCCTGCTGTACGAGAATGACGACCGGTACTTCAAGATGGTGCACTCGGTGGTCCCGCTGCAGCGGGGCAACGGGGCGGTGGTCCAGCTCAGCGAGTTCGCCAAGGAAGGGGAGCGGCCGACGACCACCCCGCCGACCGCGGTCTTCAACGGCCCGATGTTCGGCGGCCCGACCGCTGACACGATGTGGCTGCGGCTGTCCCACCACGCCGACACCGCGCACGGCGAGACCGAGGTGCGCGCGGCGACCAGCAGGGACGGCGAGCACTGGGTCTACAACGGCGTGTGGACGCTGCCGGCCAAGGAGCGGCTCAAGATCGGGCTGGTCTCGATGAACAAGTCAGGTGCCGTGGCCCGGTTCGACTACGTCAGGACTTATCGCGACTGATCCCACTCAGCTGGTGAGGGTCCGGTGCAGCCGATGGGGCCGCACCGGGTCCTGCCTGCCTAGGCCCGCTCGGCCAGCTCCACCACGGCCCGGATCAGCTCGTGCCCGTTCAGCATGGCCGGATCGTTGTGTCCTGCCCCCATCACCTCGACGGTCGTGACCTGTCCTCCGGCCGCCTTGACGACCTCCCTGCTCAGCCACGCCGGGACGATCGTGTCGCGGGTCCCGTACACGACCACGGTCGGCGTCCGCACGTCTCCGATCCGCTCCGCCACCGGGAACCGGTCGCGCAGCAACAGCCGTACCGGCAGGAACGGATAGTTGACCTGCCCCGCCGCGGCCAGGTCGGTGAACGGCGAGCGCAACACCAGCCCCACCGGCGGGTGCTCCCATGCCAGCCGCGTCGCCACCGCCGCCCCCAGGCTCTCCCCGTTGCCCGCGTTCCCGCCCACGACCAGCACGGTCACGTCCCGAACCCCGGGAACATACCAGGCGGACAGCCTCAGCCCATCACCCGTGACGAACGAGACGTCCCGCGCCCCGGGGATGACCTCGCCCGCCGGCGGCACCAGCGACCGGTCGGGCAGGTAGATGAGCCGCCGCTGGAACAGCCACAGCAGCCCGAGCAGCAGGACCGCCACCGCGACGATCACAACCGCGGCCCGCGTCAGCGACGTCACCCATCAACTGTACGCAAGGCCGCTCAGGGGTTGGGGCGGGCTCAGTTGACGGTCACCCTGATCTCCGCGAACTCGTTCGCGGAGCTGGAGATCTTCACCCCCCACGCACCGCTGCTCACCGCCTTGGCCTTGATCAGGTATCTGCCCTTGCCCTTGGTGACGCTCTTGCGGTTGGTGCCGGATCCCTTGAAGAACAGCTCGGCCGTCTCGTTGTTGAGCGTGCTCCAGGGGTCGTTGACGCTGTCGCGCTTCTGCACGGTGCCGGTGTGCCGGATGGTCGTGTTCTTCGGGACCGACTGGCCGCTGACCGTGTGAGATACCTGGTAGAGGCCCTTCTTCTCCACCTCCGAGTGCTGCTGGGCGCTGCGCGAGCCGCGCAGTGCCTCGGCGTCGGCGGACAGACCGCTCCCCGTGCCGGGCCTCCCGGAGTCGGGTGTGCCGGTGCCGGGGAACTCCGCCCGCCAGAAGCCGGAGTTCTGGGCGATGACGACCGCCCTGAACTCCCCGTCCTCCCCCGTCTCCGTACGGGTGATCTCGGTCCACGCCAACTCCTGGTCGGCGCGGAACTCCAGCAGGATCGGCAGGCCGCCGAGTCTCGCGTCGTCTGCTCGCAGAACCCCGGTGAAGGTCAGCTCGTCGCCCTCGGGCACCGGATCGGGCGCCAGGCTGAACGCGTCGATCCGCGTCACCGCGCCCGCCTGGTCGTCGGCCGCCACCGTGAAGGTGTCCTCCACGGCGTCACCGCGCGCGCCGACCCGCGCCCGCCAGACCCCCACGGTCTTCACCACGGCCTCCGCCCGCCACAGGTCGCCGAACTCGCCGGTCTCGACGTGTTCGAACGCGAGCCGCTCCCGCTCCCCGCCGGGGCCGTACAGGAGGCCGTCGAGGCGGCGTACCCCGGCGGTCGCGACCTCGACGGCCAGCGGCGCTCCGGAGATCACCGGGGCCGGTGTGATGTCGATCGACTCGATGATCCCGTCGTCGCGCAGCAGCCTCCACAGGATCGTCCGCGGGGTGGTTCTCAGGGTCGCCATGGTCAGCACACCTCTCTGAAGGGGATCTCAGGTATGAACCTGGCCCACTCGGCCGGGCTCAGGTCGGCGCCCGCGCGGGCGCAGATCCGGGCCACGGCCAGGGCGGGGTCGACGGGGATGGCGTGGATGGTGCCGTCCGCCGCGATGCTGCGCAGTTGCCGGCCGTCGGCGGAGAATCCCAGGGCCAGCACCCCGCCGGCGTGCGCCTTGAACGGATCGCCCAGAGAGGTACGGGCCGCCACGTCCCACAGCTGGACGCGGCCGCTGCTCCCGCCGGTGGCCAGGATGGCGCCGCCCGGCTGGAAGGCGATCGCCATGACCGTGTCGAACTCGCCGCGCCCCGGCGCCAGCCGCCCCAGCTGACGGCGGCCGAGCCCGTCCCACAGGTCGACGCCGAGCTGGCGGAAGCCGACCGCGATCGTCGCGCCGTCCGGGGCATAGGCCAGCGACCTCGCCCCGTCGACGCTGCCGCCGAACGGCCGGTCGCGCAGGACGTTCCCGGCGGTGAGGTCGATGAGGGCGGCGTCGCTGCCGCCGATCGCCAGGGTCTTGCCGTCGGGCCGGAAGGCCATCGCGTCGAACCCCGCCCTCGGCAGGTCCGCAAGCCGCCGGTGACCGCTGGCGTCCCACAGCTCGGCACGGCCCTCGGCGGGGGACACGACCAAGGTACGTCCGTCGGGGCTGAAGGCCAGGCCGTCGATGTACTGGCGGCCGCCCGCCGGCAGCCGCGCGATCTCGGTCCGGCCGGCCACGTCCCACAAGGTCACCGTGGTCGTCCCGGCCGATCCGGCGGCCAGCGTCCGGCCGTCGGGACTGAACGCCAGGGCGTACGCGCCGTCCGCGTCGTCGGCGTGGTCAGCGGCGGCGTCAGCGTCCTCGCCGTGGTCAGCGGCGTGGGCGTCGGTGTTCTCGGCGTGGTCGGGAGCGGCGTCGGTGTTCTTGGCGTGGTCAGCGGTGGGATGGCGATGGCCGAGTGTGCCCAGTGACCGGCCGGCGGCGACGTCCCACAGCACCAAGCCGCCGGGTGTCTGCAGCGCGGCGATCCGTCCGGCGGGGTCGAACGCCGCCGCGCCCGCCGCGCCCGCCACATGGACGCCCGCGGTGAGGTCGAGCACCGCCACCGCGCCCCTGCCCAGCAGGTAGCTGAGCCGCGTGTGCCCGGCGTCGAGCCGGGCCGAGGGCATGCCGGAGGTGTCGGTCAGCGGGTAGTGAAGGGTCGGCTCGCCGGTCGCGACGTCCCAGACGGCGATGGCCGTGCGGTCGTACGAGATGAGCAGCCGCCCGTCCGCGCTGAAGGACAGCCAGGCGGCCGTGATGCCGTCGACGAGCGAGTCCGGACGGAACCGCCTGGTGGCCAGGTCCCACAGCCGGATCTCGCCGCCTGTGGCGATCGCGGCCGTGCCGGGCCCGAAGGCGACCGCGCCGCCCGTTCCCCCGATCCGGCGTCGCGAGCCCAGCTCCCACAGCTCGTAGCGGGCGTCGGTGAAGGTGGCGGCGGCGTAGTGGCCGTCGTCGGACAGGGTGATCCGGTCGATCCGTTCGTCCCGCGTGCCCATGACCAGCTTGCCGGTGCGGGCGTCCCGGACCTCGCCCCTGCCCTCGGCCGTCGCCAGGCCCAGCAGCCGCCCGTCGCGGCTGAGCACCGCGCCGAGCGCGGTCCCGGCGATGCGCGGGCCCGCCCGGCCCGTCGCGACGTCCCAGACGCGGACGCCGTCGGGGCCGCCCACCGCGACCTTCGTCTGGTCGCCGCTCAGGGCGATCACGCGGACGCCCGTACCCACGCCGTCGACCGTGCGGATCGTCCGGCCGGCCTCGCGCAGGGTCACCCGGCCCGCGTCGGCGACGGCCAGCACGCGGCCGTCGGCGCTGAGGTCGAAGCGCGCGTCCGCCCCGGCGGCGGGAGGCGGCAGCACGGTCAGTTCGCGCTGCGCCAGCGCGCTGTACAGCACGGCCCGCGCCTCCTGGACCGGCGCGATCCGCCAGGCCGCCACGCTCAGCAGCATGGCCTTGACAGGGTCGGAGGTCTGGAGCGTCTCGGCGAGCATCGCGGTCTTGCGGGCCACCGCGATGTCCCGTTCCCGTACGGCCGCCGCCCGCTGCCCGGCGGCAACGCCCGTGGCGGCCAGCGCGACGACCAGCATGGCGGCCAGCGCCGCCATGACCTGCCGTCTGCGACGGGCCCGGACCCGGCTGTAGGCCAGGCCCGCCGCCAGGAAGGCGTTCTCGACGAGGTTCAGCGTCACGTGCTGGCGGCCCGTCGCGGCCCAGCTCAGCGCGGACTCCAGGGAGCCGCCCTGGTAGAGGTCGCCGGTACGGCGGCCGTGCGCGTCCCACCGCTGGGCGGCCTCGCCGAGCCTGCGGTGGATGCGCAGCCCCGCCCGGTCGGCGTCGATCCACCCGCGCATCCGCGGCCAGGCGCGCAGCAGGGCCGCGTTGGCCAGCGACACCGTGTCGCCGTCGCGTACCACCAGCTCGGCCCGGGTGAACCCGAGCAGCACCCGGTCCAGCATGGGTGGGTCGACGACCCCGTCGTCGAGCTCGCCGGACGGCACCTTGCGCAGCATGTCCTCGGCGCCCTCGCCGGGCGTGACCAGGCGCAGCATGATCTGCGGCACCACCGCCTGGTCGGTGCCGCGCAGCCGCCGATAGATCTGCTCGGCCACCAGCTCCAAGGGCGGCTGCGCGAGCAGGGCGGGCGGCCGGATCACGTCGGCCGCGCGGCTGCCCTCGGCCAGCAGCGCCCGCGTCCCGCCGTCGTCACGCGGGACGACACCCTGGCCACTTTCACGCGGGACGACGTCCCGGCCGCTGTCGCGGGAGACGACGTCCCGGCCGCCGACCAGGGCCAGCAGCAGGCTCCGGGAGCTGGGGCGCTCGCCCGGGTCCTTGGCGAGGGCCGCCGTGACCAGGGCGCGCAGCGGCTCGGCCAGGCCGGACACGTCGGGGGCGGCGGCGAGGATCTGGTGCAGCAGCCCCGCCAGGTTCTCGCCGGTGAACGGGTCCCGGCCGGTCGCCGCGTACAGGACGACGGCGCCCCACGCCCAGATGTCCACGGCCGGGCTCGCGCGCTGGCCGATGACGCTCTCCGGGGCCATGAACGCCGGCGTCCCGGCGACCTGGCCGGTCGGGGTGAGCGACATCTCCGACGTCCTGGCGATCCCGAAGTCGATCACCCGCGGGCCGTCGGGGCCGATCAGGACGTTGTCGGGTTTCAGGTCGCGGTGGATCACCCCGGCCTCGTGGATCGCGGTCAGCGCGGTGGCGATGCCGGTGGCCAGCCGGTGCAGGTCGTCCGGCCGGTACGGCCCGGCGGTCGCGACCGCCCGGCGCAGGCTGGGGCCGCCGACGTACTCACTGACGATGTACGGGCGGGGGTCGTCGAGCTCGACCGACAGCACCCGAGCCGTACAGAACGCCGACACCTGCCGGGTCGCCGCGGCCTCCTTGGCGAACCGGTCCCGCAGCTCGGCCCCGGCACCCGGATGCAGGACCTTGATCGCCACCCGCTGCCCTGCGGGGTCGTACGCCTCATAGACCACTCCCTGGCCGCCCTCCCCCAGCCGGCCCGCGAGCCAGTATTCACCGAGCTGGCGCGGGTCGCCGGGAACAAGGGCGGGCATGTTCTCGATGGTGCAACGCCATCACCCCATCGAGAAGGGGTCCCGTACGGCTCTCCTAGGTCGCCTCTCCTGAGCGCGCGGCCAGGGAGGTGTAGACGGTCACCTCGTCAGGACTGACCAGGCCGTCCTGGATGGCGCAGATGAGCAGCTTCTCCTTGGTGGGCGCGGGCCGCCCCGCCGCCGCGTACTTGACGCGGGCCCGGTCGATGTACTGGCGTACGGTCCGCTCTTTGATCCCCATCCGCGCGGCCACCGACGCCTTGGACATCGACTGGAACCAGAACAGCAGCGCGGCCCGCTCCTTGTCCGACAGCTGCGGCCGGTGCGGGCCCTCGTCGGTCGCGATCGCCTGCGCCATCGGCGGCGTCATGCTCGGTTTGTCGGCGGCCACCTCCAGGATGGTCTCCAGGCAGGACTCCCGCGTGGCCCGTCCCTTGCCGATGAACGCCGAGGCCCCGGCGTCCAGCACGGCGCGCACGATCTCCGGCTCCTCGTGCTCGGAGAAGACGATGACCCGCTGCCCGCCGCCGCATAACTCGGCGACCCGGTCGACGACCAAGGTGCCGTTGAGGTTGAGATCGAGCATCAGCACGTCGGCGGCCACGCCGCGGACGGACTCGATCGTGGACCCTTGGGCGACCAGGCGCACCGGGCCCGGCGGGCTGAACCACGACCTGACGCCGTCCACCACGACCTGGTGATCCTCCACCAGGGCGACGGTCACGGGCCCTGCCAGATGCTGTTGACCCATAACTCCCCTCCGTGCCGCTGATAGGTGACGACGACGCCGCTCGGCTCGTGTACCGGGGTGGTGCTGATGGGCAGATCATCATTGTCGGCCACGACGGCCACGCTCATCATCGTGGACATCGCGGACACGGTGACCCTGGCCCGCGACCTGGCGCCGTCCAGTGCCCGGATCGGCGCTCTGAGCAGGTCCTCGCGTACACCCTCCGGCAGGTCGGGCAGGTTCTCGCCGAACGGCGGCGCCGTCACCAGGACCTGGCGCCGCTCGGCCGCCTCGATGCGCTCGCGCAACGCCGACACCAGCGCGTCGGGCACGTCCTCCCGCTCGGTGATGAGGCGGCGCAGCCGCATGGCGCCGGCCGTACAGTCCGCGCGGACGCGGGGATCGCCGGGATCGGCGCCGTCGGCCAGCTGCTTCAGCAGCGACTCGGCCACGTCGCGGATGGCGTCGTACCTGCGCAGCCGGTCGGCGTGGATGCTCCGGGCGGACACCCGCCAGGCGTCGTCGGCGGCGAGCCGGCGGGCCAGCAGCACCGCGTCCTCGGCGCGCACGCGCAGCGTGTGGCAGCCGGCCAGGTAACCGAGCTGGAGGGTGATGCTGCCCACCTCGACCATCAGGTACTTGGCGATGGAGACACGGTCGAGCGTCCCGGTCGCGGCCATCGCCGCCAGCATGATGCCGGCGTTGGCGGCGAGGAAGACGAACAGCTCGCCCCGCCCGCGCGGCCGGTTCCACAAGAGCATGACTCCGAGCCAGCCCACCGAGCCCCAGCCCCAGTTGATGGGGCCGATCAGGTCCTTCGGGTAGCAGGCCACGATCACCGCGATGTCCAGGGCCAGCACGGGCACGGCGAGCTCGCGTCCCCGGGCCGGGCCGCTGGAGGTGCGCAGCAGGGCCACGGCGGCCAGCACGGCGATCGCGGTGTAGAGGAGCCAGGCCGCCGCCGCGACCACCGGCCAGCGGAAGTCGTACCAGCCGGTGATCGTGACCGTGAGGTCGTAGCCGGTGTGCCAGAGCATGGCGATCATCACGGCGCCGATCGCGGTGTAGCGGGCGTAGCGCTGCGCGACCTGTTCGATCTCTTCGGTCACGGCCGCCACCACAGGCTCACCCTGGTGCCCTGGCCGCCGGAGGAGATCTCGGCGCCGCCGTTCGGCAGGGACCGCATCGTGTCGAGGATCGAGCCGCGCACGCCGAACCGGTCGGGCGGCAGCCGGTCCTGGTCGAACCCCCGGCCCTCGTCGGCGACCTCCACGCGGATCTCGCCGTCGCGCCTGCTGGAGAGCAGTTCCGCTTCGTGTACGCCGGAATGCCGGGCGACGTTGGCCAGCGCCTCGGTGACGGCGCGGGCGAAGCTCTCCGCGACCTCCCCCGGCACCGTTTCCGCCGTCAGGCTCCGGTGGACCTCCAGACCCGTGACCCGCTCGGCCACCTCGTCCAGCAGGGCGTCCAGGGCGATGGAACCGGCGGCGGCGCGCGGGGTGTCCCGCAGTTTCTCCAGCGCCGACAGGTCGCTCGCCGCCTGGCCGCGCAGGGTGGGCGAGGGCTCGTCGTAGGTGCCCAGGCCGACCATCGTCAGCGTGTGCAGTGACGTCTCGTGGATGCTGCCGACCTGCCGCAGCTCGTCCTCGCGCCGCAGCCGCTCCACCATGAGCGTGATCTCCCTGCGCGCGCTCTCCCTCAGGAAGGCGTCCGCCGAGGCGGCCGAGCGGCGCAGCAGCATCATCAGCACCACGATCGAGAGGATCTGTACGACGTGCGTCCCCAGAGTGATGCTCACGTCCTGGGGAGGGGAGGCGAGCCGGGCCCCGGCCAGGTACGCCCCCGACACGGCCAGGCCGGTGGGGACGGCCACCTTGGGCGGCCAGGCGACCCCGGCGACGACGATGGTCATCGTGACCAGCCCCGCGATCCAGCTCGCTCCGTCCTCGAGCGCTTCCCTGGCCACGAGGTGGCGCTGCGAGAGGCACAACGTGATGGTGATGGCCACGTCACCGGCCGCCAGCCACTTGGGCAGCAGCTCCCCGCGCCACACCAGGCGGGCGAACAGCGCCGTCCACACGAGGTCCACCGCCAGCATCGGCACCAGCCACGCGACGGAGACCGGCGGCACCGCGCCGAGCGCGGCGGCGACGACCGCCACCAGGCCGACGGCGACACGGGCCGCCGCTCCTGTACGAGCGATGGCCTGCTCCAACTGCCTGGCCGCCGAGTCGTACCTCGTGGAACCGGGGAGAGCCATGCGCCGTCCGCTCGCGATGGGAGCACAAAACGGGTCTCACGATAACGCACCGAATGTGAACGGATCGGCTTTCTCCGGTCGTGGCGGCGGATGGGGTCATGGGTCCGCATTGCTGTTTCCTCGGGCCGGCTCTACTGCGGGATGCACCGCGTCCTACGCACCCTGAACCCCCGGCCACCGCGCCGCATGACGGCCGATCGGCCGTCAGTCATATCACCGCGCGCGAGCGTGTACTGGGGCGCGTGTCGCGATGACCGCGGCTACGGGGGCACATGTCGCGATGACCGCGACGAGAGGGGACCTCATGACCTTCATCGTGATCGCGATCCTGATCACCTGCCTGTCCGTGATGGCGATCCGTGGTCAACGAGGAACCTGGCCGCCCGGGATGCCGGTGGCACGGCCGCGATTGTCGGCGGTCGGCGGTACGTACGAGGGCTCGCACGGCCGGCCGTCCGACGCGTACGTCATCCAGGAGCGGCTGATCGCGACGGCCAGCGGCGGGCAGCTCGGCGGCCACGATGGTGGGCAGGGCGGCGGGTGGGGTGGGGGGCAGCTCGGCGATGTCTCCGCCGCCGCTGTGGCCCTGGGCGCCGTGGTCGCCGCCCGGCCTCGGTACGGCGCGGCGCGGAAGGTGGACATGAACGGCTGGGCCCAGGCGGTACACCACTCCGTGCGCACCGCCGCCCAGCTCGACCCCGCCACGTCCGGCCTGGTCAACACGCTGGATCTGATCATCCTCGACGCGGCGGACAGCCCGTGCCTGCGTTTCGCCCATGTCGGGAACGGCGCGATCTGGCACTGCCCGAAGAGCGCACGGCCGCAGCCGCTCACCACGTCGCACTCCTTGGAGGACGGGTCGCCGCACTCCTTGGAGGACGGCTCGCCGCAGCGCGGGCTCGGCCTGGCGTCCGCCCTGTCTCCGCAGGTCGGCACCGTGTCCCTCCGTCCTGGTGACCGCGTCGTCATCATCACGAACGGGGCGATCCGGGCGCTCGGCGCCTCGCGAATGACGGAACTCTTCGCCGGAGGCCCGTCACCCGCCGCCTGCCTGGACAGGGTGTTCGACGAGATGGCCGCCGTGGAGCCGAAGGACGACGCGACGGTGGTCATCGCGGACTTCGTCACCACCTGAGGGGTTTCGCGACGGCCGTGGGTGACCTCACCGGTCTGCCGGTCTGCCCGTCCGCTGGTCTGCCGGTACGGCCGATCCGCCGGTACGGCCGATCCGCCGGTCTGCCCATCTGCCCGTCTGCCGTCCGCCGTCCGCCGTCTGCCGGGAGGCCGGTCGGGAGGAAGTGGCAGGAAGTGGCAGGATCTTCCCATGGACTTCCGGGATCGAGTTCGAGGCTGCCTGCTCGGTGGGGCGATCGGTGACGCGCTGGGGGCGCCGATCGAGTTCCAGTCGCTCAGGGAGATCCGCAAGCATCACGGCAAAGACGGTATTTCCGGATATGTCACCGATTGGCGTGGCAAAAGCGGGCTGGTCACCGATGACACGCAGATGACGCTCTTCACCGTGGAGGGCCTCACCCGCGCCGAGTCCCCGGCCGACGCGGTGGAGTCGGTACGCCAGGCGTACCAGCGCTGGCTGGACACCCAGGACTATCCCGCGCCTCCGCCGCCGGACGGTCCGCATCGTACGGGCCGTTTGCGCGAGGAGGGCTGGTTGTACTCCCGGCGGGCACCCGGCAACGCCTGCCTGTCGGGCCTGCACCGGCACTTCCCCGGGCCGGCGCCCCTCGGCGAGCCAGGCCCGGTGAACCCCGATTCCAAGGGGTGCGGAACGGTCATGCGCTCGGCCCCATTCGGCCTGGCCGTCAGGGACCCTCGGGCCGCGTTCGAGCTGTCCGCCGCCTGCGCGCAGATCACCCACGGGCATCCGACCGGCTACCTGGCCGCCGGGGCATTCGCGGCGATCGTCGCACTCCTGGCCGCTGGGCGACCGCTGGCGCACGCCGTACAGGATGCCCTCGATCTGACGTCGACTTACCCACGGCACGAGGAGACGACAGGCGCGCTCCACGCCGCGGTCGAGCTGGCCCGCGGCGGCGAGCACACGCCGGAGGCGGTCGAATCGCTCGGCGGAGCGTGGGTGGCCGAGGAGGCGCTGGCCATCGGGGTCTACTGCGCGCTGGTGGAGCCGTCGGTTGAGCCGTCGGTTGAGCGGGCGGTGGAGCGGGCGGTGGAACCGTCGGTTGAGCGGGCGATGGAGCGGGCGATGCTGCTGTCGGTCAACCACTCGGGAGACAGCGACTCCACAGGCTCGGTCTGCGGCAACCTCCTGGGCGCCGTGCACGGGACCGCCGAGTTCCCTGCCGCGTGGTCACGACCGCTGGAGGGCAGGGAGACGATCGAGCGACTCGCGGACGAACTGTCGACCACGTTCGGCTGATCCGCCCACAGTGCGGTGCGGCAGCCCTCCTGCCAGGCTCCGTCGGCCGTGCGGCGACCCTCCCAGGCCCCGTCGGCCGTGCGGCGGCCCTCCCTAAACTCCGTCCACCGTGCGGCGGTCCATCCCAGGCTGCGTCGGCCATGCGGTGGTATCGCTCCCAGGTATGGAAGTCAGTCGTGGAAGTCGCTGACGAGAGCCGTCAGAGGGCGTAGTTGCGCAGGACGGCGAGCGCCTTGGCGCCGTACGGGCCCGTCGCTTTCAGCGTCGAGTCGGCGGGGGCCAGGCGGTGGGCGCCGACACGGCAGAAGTCGGCGGCTGGGCCTGTGACGGTAGAGGCGGCGGCGGGGTCGCCGAAGCGCCAGAGCTCGCCGTCGGGTGAGGTCAGCTCACAGTAGACGGGCCCACCCTCGACGCCCGCGACGTCGAAGGCGTACGGCAGGGTGCGGTGGCCGAGCCAGGCGATGTGCCGCAGGCGCGCGGTGTCGGGGTATGGGATGCCGAGGGGCGCGGTGATGTCGTAGGCGTGGGCCCAGTGTTCGGCCAGCCGGGTGGTGGCCAGGGTCGCCGGGGACAGCGGGATCGCCACCCAGGACAGACGGGTGCCCTTGGGCTGGGCGCGAAGGGCGTCGGGAATGGCGAAAGCGGCCCTGCGCCAGCGGGCCAGGAGATCGGCGGGGGCGATTCCCCGCTGAGCGGCCACCCTGGCGTCCGCCGCCGCATCCACCCCTCTACCGACCTCGCCTCTGCCGGACCCCCGACCGGAGGCGCCGTTGGTCACGGGCTCCCGACTCAATACGCCGTCGCCGGACTCGCCGCCGGACGCGCCATCGTCCCGACCGAACGCACCGCCCGACTCCCGACCGGGAGCGCCACCGTCCCGACCGGGAGCGCCGTCGGATTCCCGATCGGGAGCACCGTGGGACTCCCGACCGGGCTCGCCGTCGGACTCCCGACCGGGCTCGCCGTCGGCGGCGGGCTTGCGCCTGATCATGACGTCCTCGCCAGCGAGCGAGGCGGCGGCGCGTTCCTCGCTCTGGGCGAGGTGGAGGACCACGTCGGAGACGGTCCAGCCCTCGGCGGCCGACGCGTGGGACCACTCGGCGGGGGTGAGACCGGCGAGGACGGCGTCCAACTGCTCGTACTCGGCCTTGAGGTCGTCGAATATGTCCGTCATAGGCAACAACAATACAGAACAATGTTCTGCCATGGGTGAAAGGCGCCGGCGGCCGATGGGTCAGATCAGGCCGAGGTGGCGGGCGCGGTTGACGGCCAGCAATCGGTCGTGGCAGCCGAGCTTGCGGTAGACGTTCTCCAGGTGCTTGCGGACGGTGCGGACGCTGATCCGGCGCAGGCAGGCGATCTGCTGCGCGCTGAGCCCGCTCGCGACGAGAGTGATCATGTCCAGTTCGCGGCTGGTCAGGCCGGCGCGCAGCCGCATCTCGTCGCGCTGGGCGCTGTCCCATTCCGGCGCGATTCCCGGCATTTCCAGTGCCCCCGCTACTCCCGCTACTCCCGGCGCTCCCGGCGTTCCCGGCGCTCCCGGCGTTCCCGGCGCTCCCGGCGTTCCCGGCGCTCCCGGTGTTCCCGCTGCTCCAGGCATTCCCGCCGCTCCAGGCGTTCCTGGCGCGCCGGGCATTCCCGGTGTTCCCAGCGTTCCTGGCGCTCCCGGTGTGTAGATCCGGTCGAGCAGTGTCAGAACCGGCTGGAGCGCCTGCGCCACCTCCACCTGAGTCTGGCTGAAGTCGTGGCCGGAGCGGTTGACGGCCCATCCGCGGCCGCCCGACGGCAGCCACGTACCGACGACGATGGCGAGCTGGTGCCGGGCCTGCATCGGGACGAACAGCTCGCGGTAGACGCGGTGCGACCGCCAGGCGCGTTCGGCGAGACAGTCGCTGATCCGTCTCGGGGAGACGTCTCCGGGGTGGTCGAGGTAGTGGCGGACGAGAGGGTGCTCGTCCATGACGGCGGCGAGCAGATCGATCGAGATCTCGGCGTCCGGCGGGTCGAACCAGAGCTCCACCGAGTGGGCGGAGAGGTCGAGATTGTTCCAGCCGGCGACATCGCCGTCGAGGGCGGAGATGAGGCAGGCGGCCGCGGCGGCCAAATAGGCGTCGCGGCCGGGCAGGTCGCCGAGTTGATAGCTCAGCTCCATGGGGTTCATCAATGAGCGGCCCATGTCCGCCTCCTCCCCCTCGGACTACGTCAAAGAGCGTATTCCGCGACGCCGGATCCGGTCCGCAGAATATGGGGAAAGGGGAGGGTGAATCATGGCGCGGCAGACAATTCGGTCGCGGTTCAGCGGAAAAGCAGGGGCGACGCCAGAAATACGCATAAATGCTGAAATAGACCACTCTGACGGGTTTCACGCGCGGAGCGTGGGGCGGTCCAGGCACGCCGACGGCGTACGGCTCGGAATGGCGCTCGCGTGCGCCGCAGTTCTGGCGACGAGCGCCTGCGGTGGTCCCGGCGACGGGGGCGGCGGCTCGTACATCCCCACGGTGCGGACGAGCGTCCCCACTGTGCGGACGAACGTTCCCGTACAGCCTGAGCAGGCATTTCCCAGGTCGGCCGTACCCGCTGAGCTCCAGGGGACCTGGAGCGGCGGAACGTCCGGCGGCACCGCCTACGGCTCGGTCACCCTCGGCCCCGAGGGAGATCTGATCATCGCCAAAGGCGGGCTGCGATGGGCGGGCACGGTCGTCGTCGAGCGAACTCAGATGACCTTCTACATTCCCAACACCGCCCCTCGGCGGGAGTCGTGGTCATGGCAGGGCTGCCAGGATCCGGCCGGTTTTGGCTATCCCTATCGGACCCTTTTCCTGAGCGGTTATAGCTATGTTCAGGATTGCTAATCCCGAGTCGAAGATGAAACGTCTGTGCGAAATGTGGAACGGAGATGAACGGCATCGGTGATTTCGGTCTTGCGGACCGCGATCTGCTTCAGGAGATCGCCCGCGAAACGGTGAGACGCGCCGCTCCTGAGGAACTGCCGCTCTTCCCGATGGTGGCGACGGTCTACTTCGACAGGGGCGGCCGTCTCCCAGCCGGGCGGGCAGGACGCGACGAGATGCTGGGGTTCGGGCTGGAGTCAGCGGTCATCCTGCTGACGCCCGTGGTACTCCCTGTCGTCTCGGCGATCCTGGACCAGCTGGCGCAGGACGTCGCCCGTGTGGTGACCGATCTCGGCAAGGATGGGCTGCGCCGGGCGATGCGCGCTCTGCTGCGCCGCACCGCCGAGGCCGAGAACGACGCCCTGCCGCCGGTCCCGGAGCTGACCCCGGAGCAGCTCGCCCGGGTGCGCATGACGGCGCTCGAAAAGGCCCGCCAGATGGACCTGCCGGAGGACAAGGCCGAACTGCTCGCCGACGCCGTCATCGGAAGCCTGGGCGCATGAACAGGCTCCCGCTCGGCCCCACCGAAAGCCTCGGCGCATGAACAGGCTCCCGCTCGAAAGCCTGGGCGCATGAGCGAGCGCCCGCTCGATCCCTTCGCCGTGCCTTCTCAGACCGCGCTGCGATTTGTGCTGTTGATGGGCTCGATCGTCGGTGCGAGCGTGTTCGCCTTCAACATCCTCTACTTCAGCTTGTCGCCGCAGGGCGCGAGCGAGGAGCGGACCTACTCGCGCTGCTGGGAGGTCGCGCCTGGGACCGAGGGCTCGGACATCGGGGCGGTCGCCGGCCGGTTCCTCGCGTGCGTGGCGCCGTACGAGCAGGCCAAGGCCGTCTGGGTGGCGGGCGGGCTCGCGCTGCTCTTCCTGGTGGCCGGGCTGATCTACTGGTACCTGCCCGCCTGGCGGATCCGCCGGCTCGGGCTGCGGCCCCTGCGGGCTGAGGACGCTCCGGACCACGTACGCGAACTGAACGACCTCGTGACCGTCGCGGGCCTCGCGCGGCGCCCCACGTACCTGTGGCGGCTGACCGGCTCCGTCGGCGGGGTCGCCTTCGGCCGTTACGGCCGCCGCTACCTGGGCCTGGACGCCGGCCTGGTCACGAAACTGGTCACCGACAGGACGGCCTTCCGCGCGATCGTCCTGCACGAACTCGCTCACCTGCGCAACGCCGACGTCGACAGGACGTACCTGACGGTGGCGTTCTGGCGGGCCTTCGTGATCGTCGCTCTGGTGCCGGTGACGGTGAGCCTGGCCGACGAGCCGGATGGGGCGTCCCTGGGGGTGGTCTGGCGGCTGTTGTTCCTGCTCGCCGTGGTCTACTTCACCCGGAACGCCGTCCTCCGATCGCGCGAGACGTACGCCGACGTGCGCGCCGCCAGGTGGGAGGGCGGAGCGGGTGGCCTTGAGGCCGTCCTGAGCGGTCGGCAGCACGACGATCCCCCAAGCGGCGGTTCGAGGCACGGGCTGCCGCCGTGGCGCGGGCAGCCTCCACAAAGCGGACTGTCTTCACGGCGCGGGCCGCTTCCGTGGCGCGGACCGTTTCCGTGGGGCGGGCTGGTTCGGCGGCACTTCGAGCCGCAGGTCCGGCTGCGGCTGCTGCGGGATCCGGAGGCTGTTTTCACGCCGGGCTTCTGGGAGTCCTTCGGCGCCGGGCTCGCGACGACCATCGTGTACGGCAACCTCGCCACCCTGCTCTGGCTGGCGGTAGCCCGGCTCGACGCGCTGGTCAACCGGTGGCTGTCGGCGCTGCTGTTCGCGCCGCTCGCGATGGGCGTGGTGGCCGTCGCCGTCTGGCGCTGGTCGGCGTACCGGGCGGTCAGGGGGCGTGCACGGTCCCGGCTGGCGTACGTGGGGCTCGGGCTGGGGCTCGGCCTGGTGCTGGGGCAACCTCTGTCAGCGTCGAGCGCCATCACCGGATCTTGGAGTGGGACGGGCGACGTCACCCCCTGCTCTGGCTGGGCTCGGCGGCGGTCACCGTCGCGTGCGCCTGCCTCATCGTGCGGTGGATCGCCACTACGGCGGCCGCGTGGCTGCCCGTCATCGCGAGGGTGCCGATCGGTGTCGCCGTGGTGCCGATCATCGTGGCGGCCAGTTGCCTGTTCGCGTGCTGGTTCGGCGTCCAGCTCCTGACGCTCGAGGTGCCGGATCTCTCCCAGTTGCCGGCGGGCGACTATCTCCAGGCGAGCGGGCTGAACGACACCGCCACGGTGAATCGGGCCGGGCCTTGGTGGCTGTGGCTGGCGCTGAACCATCCGCTCAGCCAGTACTTCTCGCGGCAGGGGGTGATCGCGGCCGTGCTGGTCGGGGTCTGGGCCGTTCCGCTGGGCGCGTGGCTGGTCAGGCCGCCGATCCACGGGTGCCCGAACTGGCTGACCCGCCTCATAAGCCTGACGCGCCCGCCGCTCGTGCTCACCCGGCCGGCCGCTGCCATCCGGCTGGCGGTGCTGACGGGTGTGGGGGCGGCGGTGGCGTACGCGGCGTCGCTGGTCGCCATCCGTTTCCTGGCTCACCAGGCGTACACACCGGCGCAGCGCGCCCTGCCCGGCTTCGCGTTGCTGTTCAACCATTGGCAGGTGTCGCTCGCCATACTGCTGCAGGCGGTGGCGGCCGCCGTCGTGGCCTGCGTGGTCACTCTCAGGCGGCAGCGCTTCGCTGTCGTCCTGGGGATGATGGCGGCGTTCCTCACGGGCGCCGTCGGCGCGCTCGTCATGCCGTCGACCGGCGTACTCGGTGGCTGCCTGGACGCCTTCAGTCTCAGACCCGGTCCCTGCGCGTGGGACGTATCACTGTCCGCGGTACGCCTCCCGCTCGGGCAGGTGACTGTCGTCGGCTCCCTCGCGGCCCTGGTCGCCGCCCTGGTCGTCCATTGGTTGGGCAGAGCCGCGTCCGTCGTGTCCAGGCGCCCCTCCCCCACCGCTCCCGCCGCAGGCATCTCACCCATCGTGCCCATGGCCATCGCCGTTGCCGCGCTGACCGTGTTGTGGATCCCAGAAACCGTACGAATACCTCCCGAACCACCGCCCGCCACCCTCCGACTGGATCCAGCGGCCCTGGAAGCCTGCGCCCTGCTCCACCGCCTGCCAACCGGCACGCCTGGTCAGGACGAGGCGCGGACCACCCTTCTCGCGCTTCTGGACGCGGCCGACCGCTCGACCCATCCGGTGATGACGGACGAGGCACTGGCGCTGCGTCAAGCGATCGCCGACGGCGACCCCCAGGCGTACGCCCTCCACCTGCGCCGCCTCACGGCCCTCTGCCCACCCTGACGGACTCCCGATCCAGCCGCGTCGGCGAGGTGAAGATCACGTCAACGCCTGGGGCTGTGACCTAGTTGTCAGGGTCACGGAGACCAACGGCATCGTGCTGCCAGAATGGCTGCGAGTAGACCAACGTCCCGATCATCCATGGCTCGTACGCGGGAAACTGGATCACCTGAAAGGCCGCGTCGGGAATGCGCAGGGACGGTCTACGAAAACCATGGACGCCCCCTGGCTGGAAGCCGAAGCGATGGTAATAGCCCGGGTCGCCTTCGAGGAAGACGAGGGGGACAGAGCGTTCGGCGAGCATCTCCAGGCCGCGCCGGACCAGGGCCGATCCGACGCCTTGCCGTTGATATTCGGGCGCCACGGCCAAAGGGCTGAGAACCTGCACCTCGACCAGCCGCCGCGGCGCGTCGAGCAGGCTCGGGGTGAACATGATGTGGCCGATGACCCTTCCGGCGTCCTCGGCCACCAGCGAGATGCCCGTGTCAGGGGTGATCGTGCCACGCAGGGTATCCACGAGGTCGGCCACGAGGGCTCCGTGGTCGCCGAACGCCTGCAGATGCACCGTCCGCACGGGTTCTCTGTCGCCCTGCCGCTCATCGCGAAGATTCATTTCCCGGACAGTAGAGCACTGGTCCGTGGCGAGCATCCGAATTTTCGCGACGACGGCGCAGGGGGTCGTGAGGGCGGTCCATAGGCCTGGCCCCATGTGATCTTGACTATCTTGACCGCGGTGATCGTATTCCGAGGTCGGCGTCCGGGTACGCCGGAGCCTGCCACCAACGTGGCACTCCGCGACGTCGGCACACTTCGGAGGCTCAGCATGCCCGGCGACTTCCTCCAAGAGGTACGTATCTACAAGTGCGGCACCACCTCGGACGGAGGTGCGATCATGTGCTCGGCACCCGAGGCTGTCGACTATTAGGACTCGTCTTTGCGCCAGCGGGCGCGCAGGTGGAAGGCGGCCGTCTTGGGGCGGCGGTCGCGCGTGAAAACGCCCTTCTTGTTGCCGTCGACGCGGAAGACGCCCGGCGTGGTGGCGAAGTCGGCGAAGTTCCACACCTGTTCGCCCACCACCGCGTCGACCCGGTCGAAGACCCGGTGATACACGTCGAGCAGCTCCGCCTGATACTCCTCGGTCCACGGGTTGGGCACGACGCTGCGCAGGCCGGGGTAGGTGTCGGCGCCGTACTCGGTGATGACGATGGGCTTGTCGTGCAGCGCCGCCCATTGCCGCAGTTCGGTCTCCAGCGCGGTCTCGGCCGCTTCCAGATCGCCGGGACCGAAATACCAGCCGTAGTAACGGTTGAGCAGGACCACGTCGAACAGGTCGGTGACCACGCACTGGTCCGGCGGCGCGAGCAGCGCGTTGACGTAGGCCACGGGCCGGGTCGGGTCGAGGCGGCGGGTTTCCGCTGCTAGTGGGGCGAAGTAGTCGCGCGCTTCGGGTTGGACGTGGTCGGGTTCGTTGGCCACGGACCACAACACGACGCTGGGACGGTTCTTGTCGCGCGCCACCAGCTCCTGGAGCGCCCGCAGGTGGACGCGCCGAGTCTCGTCGCTGACCGCGTCCGGGGAGAAGGTGAGCACCCGTTCGCCGGAGCTGAAGACGCCGCCGCCGATGTTGCGGTTGAGCCCGACGGCCGCCGTCTCGTTGATGACGACGACGCCGTGCCGGTCGGCGTAGTCGAGAACCTCCTCCGCGTACGGGTAATGCGAGGTGCGGAAGGAGTTCGCGCCGATCCACTCCATCAGCGCGAAGTCATGCACCATCAGCACGTCGTCGTGCCCCTTGCCGCGCACCGCCGCGTCCTCGTGCTTGCCGAATCCCTTGAAGTAGAAGGGGGTTCCGTTGATCAGGAACTGCTTCCCGCGCACCTCCACCGTGCGTACGCCCACCGGCTGGCGGTAGCTGTCGGTGACCTCACCGGATGCGCTGAGCAGCGTGACCTCGAGTTCGTACAGGTAGCCGTCGCCGGGTGCCCAGGGATGTACGTCGGGCACCCGCAGCGTGCCGACCGCACCCGTGGCGGCGGCCACCTCGGCACCCGCGGCATCGCGCAGCGAGACGCGGACCGAGTCCGTCTCCCCGGTGCTGTCCGCCCGGTAGCCGATGACGCCGGTGGTGTCGTCGAAGGCCGTGGTGACGGTGATGTCGCTGATGTGCTCCGGGGGTGTGGTGTAGAGCCAGACCGGCCGGTGCAGGCCCGCGTAATTGAAGAAGTCGTGGAAGTATCGCTGCACCCGGCGGCCGTCGGGACGTTCCTCGATCGTGCCCGGCGGGATCGTCGCCCAGCTCAGTTCGTTGTTGACCACGACGGTGAGGCGGTTCTCGGCTCCCGGCCGCAGGTGTGCGGTCACGTCCGCTTCGAACGGGGTGTAGCCGCCTTCGTGGGTGACGACCTCGGTGTCATTGACCCAGGCGATCGCGCGGTGGGTGGCGGCGTCGAACCGCAGGACTATGCGCTGCCCTGTCCACTGGGCCGGTATCCATACGTTCGTCTGGTACCAGGCGTCGCCGACGTGGTCCCGGACTGCTACGTCGGGATAGATGTCGTTGTAGCTGGCCGGTACCGGGATGTCCACGGCTTCCGCGAGGGGCGAGCGCCACCAGCCTTCGGCGCGGCCTGCTCCCTCTGCGTCCAGCCGGAACCTCCACAAGCCGGCCAGGGAGCGGCGTTCGCGGGTGGGGCCGTCCTGCGGGCGAAGCATGGTCGGTGCTCCTTTTCTCCGCGCGGTGATGCACGCGGTGGTTATTTGATGCCGGTGTTGGCGATGCCCTGAACGAACTGTCGTTGGAGGAACAGAAAGAGCACCAGGATCGGAGTGACGACGGTGACCGCACCGGCGAGCAGCAGCCCATAGTTGGTGCCGTTGGCGCCCACCGAGAACAGGGCGAGCGCTACGGGCAGCGTGTAATGATCTTCGGTCTGCGCGATCACCAGCGGCCACAGGAAGTTGTTCCACTGGGCGAGGAAGGTCAGGATCGCCAGTGTCGCCAGCGCGGGCCTGCAGAGCGGGATGATCACCCGGAGAAAGATGCGTGTTTCCCCGGCACCGTCGAGCCGGGCCGCTTCGACCAGCGAATCTGGAATGTCCTGGATGAACTGGCGCATGAGAAACACGCCGAGCGGTGTCACGAGGAAGGGCAGAATCAATCCCAGATAGGAATTGCTCAGTCCCATGTTGCTGACGAGGACGAAGAGCGGCACGAAAGTCGTGGTTCCGGGGATGATCAGCATCGTCAGGACGAGGCCGAACAGCAGCCGCTTTCCGGCGAACTCCATCTTCGCGAAGGCGTACCCCGCCATGGAGCAGAAGAGCAGATTGCCCATGACACATACCGCGGCGACCAGCGCGCTGTTGAAGAAGTACAGGCCGAAACTCTGCTTCGACAGCAGCAGTTGGAAGTTGTCCAGCGTCGGAGAACGGGGAAGCCAGGAGCTCGGATAGGCGACGATTTCCCCGGTCGGTTTGACCGATCCCAGGAACATCCACGCGAACGGTGCCAGCGTCGCGATCAGGCCGACGACGAGGGCTCCGTAGAGCATGATGCGGGCAGGTCGGATGCGTACGCCGATGCCGGACGTGGTCGCACCGGTGCTCGCGCTCGCAGTGGTCATATCACGCCTTCGCTCGGAAGATACGGAACTGCAGGAGGCTGAGCAGCGCGATCGCGGCCACCAGCACGTACGAGGCGGCGGCGGCCGTGCCATAGTTGCCGAAGCCGAATTGCTCGAAGGCGTAGTAACTGATCGACGTGGTGCTGTCCAGCGGGCCACCACTCGTCATCACGAACGGCTCCTCGAAGAACTGCAGGTAACCGATGCTCAGCAGCACGGCGACCACCAGCGTGACCGGTCTGAGCAATGGCAGGGTGACGCTGCGGAAAGTACGCCAGCGGGTGGCGCCGTCAATGTGGGCCGCCTCCCGCAGTTCCTCGGGAATGGACTGCAGTCCGGCCAGGAAGATCACCATGGGGATGCCGAAGTGGCGCCAGACCGCCATGAGAATGAGCGCGGGCATGGCCCAGTTCGGGTCGTTCAACCAGTCCGGGCCGTGGATTCCCACGACGGCGAGGGCGGAGTTGATCATTCCGTCCTCCTCGTAGAGATATCTCCACACCACCGCTACCGCCACGATGCTGGTCACCACGGGCGCGAAATACGCGACCCTGAAGAGTCCCTTCGCCCGCTGGATCCCGTAATTGAGCGCGACGGCGAGACCCAAGGCGATGACCATCGTCAGCGGGATTCCGGCGACGACGAAGTAGACCGTGTTGAGGGCTGCCCGGAGAAAGGTCGGATCCCCGAAGAGGCTGGTGTAGTTCTCAACGCCCACGAAGTTGACGCTGAAGGGCGCCCGTACGTCCCGGTTCGTGATGTCCGTGACGCTCATCGACAACGAGGAGAGCACTGGCCACACGCCGAAGGTGGCGAAGAGTACGATGAAGGGCGCGCAGAAGGCCCACGCGACCAGGGTGCGCCGGGAATGTCCAGACATAGCCTGCGGCGGCCTGGCAGCCCGGCCCGACGAGGAGCGCATGGTGGCAAGAGAGGCCATCTCTACGCCCCGGTTCCGATCGCCGACGCCTTTTTCTGGATCTCCTGCAAGGCCGCCTGCGGCGAGGAGACGCCCTTGGCCACCTTTTCGAACTCGGCGTCCAGTACCGCGGTGACCTGTCGCCATGTCGTGGTGTTCGGTCCGGGCTGTGCGGTCTTCAGCTGCGTACGGAACACGGCCAACGTCGCATCGGTCGCGAGCTTGCCCTCGTTCCAGGCCGACTCGACGGCGGGCAGGTCTCCGGACAGGTCGTACCAGGTCTTCTGGGCGTCAGGACTGGCCATCCACCGGATGAACTTCCAGGCGCCGTCCCGGTTCTTGGCGTCCTTGAACACCGCCCACTGTCCGCCGCCGATGTAGCTGGCGTTGGACTTCGGCCCGGAGGGGAGCGGGGTGATGCCGACCTTGTCGTCGACGAAGGACGCGCCTCCGGCGGATTTCAGCAGGCTCCCCTCCCAGGGGCCGGCGATGAGCGCGGCGGTGGACCCGGCGACGAACTGTGGCTCGATCTCGCCCAGGCTCACCGGGCCGTTCGGGCTGGTGATCTTCGAGCTGATGAACGACCGGTAGAACTCGAGCCCCTTGAGCGCCTCCGGCGTATCGAAGGCGAACTTGGTGCCGTCCTCGCTCATGAGCTGGGCTCCGGCCTGCCACATGAACGGTACGACGCCCTGCCAGGTCGCCGCGGCACCGGTGGGCAGCGACAGCCCCCACTTGGCGCCTTGCTTCTGAAGGGCCTGGAGGAACGGGCCGTACTCCTCCCAGGTCTTGGGCGCGGAGACCCCGGCGGCCTTGGCCATGTCCTTGCGGTAGAACAGGGAGCGCGTTTCCACGTACCAGGGGACGCCGTACTCGGCGCCCTCGAAGAGGGTGCTCTGGACGGCGCCGCGGTAGAAGGAGTCGTAGTCGACGAGCTTGGACGGGACCTTTTCCAGCCCGCCCGTGGACGCGAACGCCGCGAGGTCCACCGCCCCCACCATGGTGGCGTCCGGGGTGTCTCCTGAGGCGATGGCGGTCTGTACCTTCTTGGCGTAGTCCTGCCAGGGAACCGCTGTCACCTGCACTTTCGCGCCGGGGTTCGCCTTGCCGAACTCGGCGGCGAGCTTGGGCAGGAGTTCGCCCTCCGTTCCCATCGCCCATACGGTGATGGCGCCGTCGGCAGGTTTGGCGTCAATCGGGGCGGCCGCCGCGGACTGCGCCGGGCCGGCGTCGGACCGGCCACAGCCGGTCAGGAGCAGTGCGACGGCCAGGCCGCCGACTAGTGACTTCGCAATGGTTGAGCTGCACATTTGTGGTTCCGGTCCTCTCCACCCGAGGGAAGCTCCACCGCTTCCTCCGCAAGTCGTGGTGTGGGTGAGCGAGACGTTATCCCAAAAACCGAACAGTTGCCATAATTTGGTTGTGAGAATTCCCCCTGCAACGGGCGCAGGGCCCATAGGGTTGATCGCATGACCGAAGAGACGGCGAGCCGACCCGGCACGCGGCGGGGCCCCTATGCCAAGAGCGCGCGCCGCCAGGCCGAGATCGTCGCCTCCGCGACGTCCGTCTTCTCGGCCCGCGGCTACCGAGGCGGGTCGTTGCGGGAGATCGCGAAGCAGCTGGACCTCAGCCTGACCAGCGTCGTCCATCACTTCCCCAGCAAGAGCGCGCTTCTCGTGGCCGTACTCGAGAACGCCGATTCCGCGCACGCCGGCTCCTTCACCACGGACTGCCGGGAGCAGGGTGTGGCGTACGCCGTGCTTCAGTACGTTCGCCGGAACCTCGAACGCCCCGAGATGCTGAGGCTGCTCGCTCTCATGGCCGCGGAGTCGTCGGCTGCGGACCATCCGGCGCATGAGTGGTTTCGCGACAGGTACGACAGATTGATCGAGACGCTGGCGGTCGCCATCCGCCGGGACCAGGACGCGGGCCGCGTTTCCAACAGCCGGGCCCCCGAGGGTATCGCCGAGTCCCTGGTGGCCCTGTGGGACGGGCTTCAACTCCAGTGGCTCATCAACCCGCGGCGGGACCTGGTCGCGGCGATGAGGTCCTCGCTGGCGGACCTACTGGAACCACCGCGGCAGAACTGAAAGTTTCACTCCCAGCAAACAGCCTTGTCATGCTCTGGCCAGCCACGACGCCTTCTCGCCGGACGCCGGAGATCGCGTCTTCGTTGACGACCGGAAAGCGCTTTCCTACATTGACGGTCATTCACTCACCTGTCTTTCGTTCACATACGCGTACGACAGGCGAAGGCATCCGCAGGGAGGCAATCGTGAGAAAGACGATCCCGGCTCGGATAGTGGCGGTAGCGGCCGCCGCGCTGGCCTTGGCCGGCGGCATCGCCAGCGGGCCGTCGGCATCCGCCGCGGCCTGGCCGACACCGAGCGGCCAGCAGGGCGTCGGTGCGACGATCAACGTATCCGGCACGGTCGACGGCAAGATGATCCGCTACTACGGCATCGGAGACCTGGGCAGCGGCGGCCAGGAAGAGGGCCAGAGCCCGATCTTCAAGCTCGCCAACGGCGCGGTGCTGAAGAACGTCATCATCGGCTCCCCCGCGGCCGACGGCATCCACTGCACGGGCACCTGCACCCTCCAGAACGTCTGGTGGGAGGACGTCGGCGAGGACGCCGCCACCTTCAAGGGCACCTCGTCGTCCCAGACGATGACGATCGACGGCGGCGGCGCCAAGGCGGCCAGCGACAAGGTCTTCCAGCACAACGGCCCCGGCACCATGTACATCAGGAACTTCCAGGTGACGAACTTCGGCAAGCTCTACCGCTCCTGCGGAAACTGCTCCAAGCAGTACGCGCGCCACGTCGTCATCTCCAACGTCACCGCCACGTACTCGGGCAAGACGCTGGCCGGCATCAACACCAACTACGGCGACACCGCCAGGTTCTCCGGCATCACGATCGTCGGCGACTCCGGCAAGAAGATCGTGATCTGCGAGAAGTACAAGGGCGTGACCAGCGGCGAACCCACCAAGATCGGCAGCGGCGCCGACGGCGTCAACTGTATCTACTCCAGTTCGGACATCACCTACCGGTAGACGAAGATCGAACATGACCGGCGCCGGTCGGATCTCCATCTGACGTCCGAACCCTGAGCGCGGTCCCCCGCCGCGACGGGAGACCGCGCTCAGCACCCCGATCCGCGCAGCGTGGCGCGGTGCGGCTACCAGGCCCTGGCCCAGGAAGGGGACGGTGTCGGGTCCGGGGTGAGGTCGCGCAGGTCGTGGGACCAGGTCTGCGTCCACCCGCCGGACCGCCGCTCAATGATCTTGACGGCGCCGTCCCGGGTGGCCATGAGCAGCCGCCCCTCACCATCCCAGTCCGCCCAGGCCGCCTCGGGTAACGGCGTGAGGCGGCCGTCGTCCTCCTCCCGCAGGTAACTGACCTGTACGCCCTCGATCCCATGCCGTTGGAAGTCGGTCCCGGTGTGCGCCAGCACCAGGGCGCGGTCGCCGCCCGGCTGGACGCGCCCGATGAGTACGGCCGCGCGCAACCCATGCGCCGCTCCCTCAAAGGGGCGCCAGCCGCGTTTGTACTCGTTCTGCAGATCCCGATAGGCCCAGTCGAGGCTGAGGGCCTCCACCACCACACCGTACGGATAACTGCCGTGAAAAGGCCGCTTCGCCATCGAAGCGGAGATCGTCAGCCGGTTGTCCGCGGCGAACGCGCAGCCGCCGGTCCAGGTGCCGCCGGTGTGCCAGGCCGCGAGGGCGGTGAGCCACGGCGCCTTGGACACGGCGAAATAGGTGTCCCACGGAGACTCCCCGTGCCCGAGTGCGAAGTACCCGAGAAGCCGCCCGTCAGGCGATAAGTCGCATCGACGCGGGTACAGCATCCCGCGAAACCAGGCGCCGGATCTCACTTCACGCAGCCGCAGGTCCCACTCCAGCAGGTGCCACCAACCGGCCGGGCCACGACGCATGATCAGCGCGACGGGCGCGGCGGTGGCGACGAGCACGTAAAGACGGCAGGGCGGGGCTGAGCTGGTCATCGGGCGGCTCCCCGTAGACGTGACATTCCGACGGTAGCCCGCGGACGACCCGGACATCGAGCCCTTTTCCCGCGCGGGCCTTCCTCAGCAATCCCCCGTAAAACACCCCACTGATAAAGCACTTTTCACTCCGCGTACCCAAGCGAGCGAATCGCTATATGCGCGAATGGAGAAATGGCACTAAGGAGATCATCGCCCATGCACTCGAAAGGGCACCTTGGTGAGAAAGTATCTAGCATCGGGCATATCAGGCATGCTGCTGGCCCTCGCGCCGGCGGTCGCCTTCCATCCGGCGCGGGCCACCGACGGCGACGCCATCGGAGCCACTCACCCGTCGTCCGCCAATTACATCGTGACGTTGAAAGAAGGCGCCGAAATACCGGCGTACATCTCGCCGAACCATATCTATCACCACGCCGTCAACGGCTTCTCCGCCACGTTGACCCCGGAAGAGGTCGCCCTGCTTCGCGGCAACCCGGACGTCATAGCGATCGAGACGGACAAGCCCGTCAAACTGGACCCCGCGCCGAGCACCGAAGCCGAACTCCCTTGGTACCAGCAGTTCAGCCCACCGTGGAACCTCGACCGCATCGACCAGCGATTTGGCTTGAATAATCGGTACATATTCCGATACACCGGCGCGTCGGTTCGCGCCTATGTGATCGACACCGGCATCCAGACCGACCAGGGCGAGTTCGGCGACCGCGCCATCAACGTGTTCGACGCTTTCGGTGGCGACGGAGTCGACTGCCAGGGCCACGGCACGCACGTGTCCGGCACGGTGGGCAGCGAGTCCTGGGGAGTGGCGAAGCTGGTGCGGCTGCGCGGGGTCAAGGTGTTCCCCGAGTGCAGCGGTGACACGTCGACCTCGGCGATCATCGCCGGCATCGACTGGGTGACCGCCCACGCCATCCACCCGGCCGTGGCCAACCTCTCGCTGGGCGGCCCCCAGTCCGTGGCACTCAATACCGCGGTGACCACCCTCGCCAACTCCGGCGTCTTCGTCTCGGTCGCCGCCGGCAACGAGAACGCCGACGCGTGCACCAGATCACCGGCGAGCGCCCCGAACACGCTGACCGTGGCCGCCTCGGACATCAACGACACCAAGGCCTGGTTCAGCAACTTCGGACCCTGCGTCGACCTGTACGCACCAGGGGTGGGCATCCCGTCCGTCCCGCTGGCCGGGATCTACCCGAGCGTTCTGAGCGGCACGTCGATGGCGGCCCCCACGGTGGCCGGGGTGGCCGCCCTCATCAAGGACCGGTACGGCGAGATGTCGTCCAGCGTTCTCAACGCCTTGATCATCAATTGGGCCACCCAGTTCGCGGTCAACGGCAACCCGCTCTCCACGCCGAACCGATTGCTGTTCAAGCCTTGACCCGTCCCTCGTGATCGCCGGCCTGGTAGTCGAACCAGTCGAAGCTCGCGCTGCCGTCCGTGACGTACATGCCGATGACCCGCCCCGTGAAGCCGGTCGCCACCTCCGTGGACAGGTAGCGGCCGTCCAGCTCGGCCAGCAGAACGCCGCCGGCGGAGAAGGCGATGGTGTCCGGGCCACGGGCGCCGACGCCAACCGGCTCACCGACGCCCGCGTCCACCGAAGCGGAGGCAGGCGCGGACGCGGATGCAGACGCGGGCGTGGTCACGGACGGCGGCAGGAGGTCGCGCGTACGGAAGTCGATGGCGAGGGTGACCGGCCCCGGAGGTACGGGCTGGTCCGCCACGCACTGGCGCACCGGGCCGATCCGCGCGATCAGGCGCGCCCACCCCGCGTGTACCTCCAGGTCGTAATGGTGGGCCTCGTCCAGGCGCACGGACAGCCCGGCCGTGGCCGATCCCGGCTCCAGGAGGGCGGTGACGCGGCAGTCGTGGTGCTGCTGCCGGCGGCCGACGAAGGTGCATCCCGGGCGGTCCGTCGTGGTGCCGGTGGCGTGCAGGGTGAGCCGGCCGGGGCGCTCGGTCAGCGACCAGGAGCCGTCCGGGCGGCTGCGCGGTGAGATCCAGTACGGCGCCAGCGCGGCGGCGTCGAAGTCGTCGCGCGGCGGCGTTTCAGGCAGGGGATGCCAGGCGGCGGGCGCCGGATGGCGTTCGAGGACCGGTCCGACGACGGGCCAGCCGTCCACCCATTCCACCGGGGTGAGGAACGTCTCCCGCCCGAGGACCTGGAACTCCGGCGTGTAGCCGCGCGGGCGGGTGCCGAGCAGGACCATCCACCAGCTGCCGTCGGCCGCCTCCACCAGGTCGGCGTGGCCGGTGCTCTGGATCGGCCGGTCGGTGCCGCGGTGCGACAGGATCGGGTTGGCCGGGCCCGCCTCGAACGGGCCGCGCGGCGAGCGGGCGCGGGCGATCGAGACGCTGTGGGCGCGCTCGGTGCCGCCCTCGGACATCAGCAGGTACCACCAGTCGCCCACCTGGTAGAGGTGCGGGCCTTCCGGATATTTCATGCCGACGCCTGACCAGGCGGGATACGGGCCCTCCAGGACCTTGCCCGCCACCGGGTCGATGCGCGCGACCTGCGTACCAGAGAAGGCGCACCAGCAGGAGCCGTCCTCGTCCCACGCCAGGTCGGGGTCGATGCCCGGCAGGTCGATCCAGACGGGGTCCGACCACGGGCCTTCGGGGCGCTCGGCGGTGACGATGAAGTTGCCCCGGCCGCTCACGTTCGTCGTGATCAGGTAGAACCGGCCGTCGTGGTGGCGGATCGTCGGCGCGTAGATCCCGCCCGAGGCGGGCACCTCAGGGGGCAGCTCCAGCTGTGACGGCCGGTCGAGCACATTGCCCAGTTGCCGCCAGTGCACCAGGTCGCGGCTGTGGAAGATCGGGACGCCGGGGACGTACTCGAAGCTGGAACAGACGAGGTAGTAGTCCTCGCCGACCCGGCACACGCTGGGATCCGGGTGGAACCCGCCGATCACCGGGTTGTCGTACATCCGCACGTTGAGCGGTTCCTTTCCAAGAGAAGATCAGCCCTTGAAGGCGCCGTCCATGATCCCGGCCACCATGCGCCGGCCCACGAAGACGAACAGCACCAGCAGCGGGAGGGTGGCCAGGAACGAGCCCGACATGGCGAGGCCCAGGTCGATGGAGTAACTGTTCTGCAGTGCCTTGATGGCGATCTGCGCGGTGTACATCTCCGGCGATTTCAGCACGATGAACGGCCACAGGAAGTCGTTCCAGGCGGTGACGAAGCCGAGCAGGCCGAGCACGAACGCGGCCGGCCGCACCAGCGGGAACGCGATGCGCCAGAAGATCTGCCAGGTGGTGGCGCCGTCGATGCGCGCGGCCTGGAGGATCTCGTCACTGATCGTGGTGGACAGATGCTGGCGCATCCAGAAGATCCCGAACGCGCTGGCCAGGCCGGGCACGATGAGCGCCTGGAGCGTGTCCACCCAGTTCAGCGAAGAGATGATCATGTACTGCGGGATGACGGCGAGCTGTGTCGGTACCGTCATGGTGAGCACGACGATCAGGAACAGCACGTTGCGGCCGGGGAAGCGCAGCTTGGCGAAGGCGAACCCGGCCAGCGAGCACAGCACGGCATGCCCGACCGCGATCGTACCGGCCACGATGAGGCTGTTGACGATCGAGCGGACGAACGGCACCGTCGTGAACACCAGCCCGGCCAGATGGAAGAAGTTGCCGCCGGGCGCGATCTCGGGCGGCAGCCGCGTGGCGGTCGCCGTGTCGGTCGTGGCCACCACGAACATCCAGTACAGCGGGAACAGGCAGGCGAACACGGCCAGTCCCAGCAGGACGTAGGTCCACCAGCGGACGCGCTCACCCGAGCGCCGGATCGTCTTGGTCATCATCGCTCCGGGCGGATGCGGGTGGACAGAACGTAGTTGACCGTCGCGAGCCCGACCACCAGCACGAACAGCGCCACGCCGATGGCCGCGCCGTAGCCGAACTGGAACTGGCCGAAGCCCTGCTCGTACAGGAACAGCGTCAGCGTCTGGCATTGCCGGATCGGCCCGCAGGTGAGCGGCGAGAGGCGGGAGACGAGCAGCGGCTCGGTGAAGATCTGCAGGCCGCCGATCGTCGAGGTCACGATCGTGAACACGATGACCGGCCGCAGCGACGGGATCGAGATGTGGCGGAACTGCTTCCACCCGCCCGCGCCGTCCACGGCCGCCGCCTCGTAGATCGCCCGCGGGATCGCCTGCAGGGATGCCAGGTAGAGCAGCGTGGTGTAGCCGAACCAGCGCCAGGTCACCATGACCGCGATCAGCACGTGGCTGCCCCACACCGACTGCTTGAAGTCGATCGGCTCCACACCGGCGAACCCGAGCAGCCAGTTGAGCAGGCCGTAGTCGCGGTCGAACATCTGGGAGAAGACGATCGTGGTGGCCGCCACCGAGGTGATGTACGGCACCAGCATCGACATCCGGAAGAACACCGCCAGCCGGAGCCGGGCGTGGTTGAGCAGGTGCGCCAGGCCCAGCGCCAGCAGCAACTGCGGCACAGTGGACAGCAGCCAGATGCTGATCGTGTTCCAGGCCGCGTCCCAGAACCGCGTGTCGGCGAACAGACGGGTGAAGTTGTCCAAGCCGATGAAGACGTGCTCGCCGATGGGGTTCCAGTCGAACAGCGCCACGTAGAAGGTGAAGAGCAGCGGCACCAGCCCGAACACCGCGAAGATCAGGAAGAACGGCGCGATGTAGGCGTACGGCGCGATGCGTTCGGTGATGCTCTGCCGCACCGAGGTCGTCCCGGCGGGCGGCGCTTGCGTCCGCCGGGTGCTGAGGGTCGTCGTCACGCTCGTCCTACTTGCCGATGGCGGTCTTGATGTTGGCCAGCGCCGCGTCCCACGCCTTGGCCGGATCGCCCTTGCCCTGCTCGACGTTGGTGATCGCGTTCAGGAGCTCCTGGCCGATGGCGGAGCTGTCCGGCCCGATGTAGAACGGCTTGAGCCCGAGCAGCGAGTTGGTGTAGATCGTCCCGGTCGGGGCGTCGGAGAAGAACGGGTCCTTCAGGGCGGTGAGCTTGGGGTCCTTGTAGACCGACGGGGTAGTGGGCAGCGCGCCGGTGACGACGAAGTGCGCCAGCTGGCCCTGCGGGGACTGGGTCTTGGAGATGTAGTCCCAGGCGGCCTTGGGGTTCTTGGCGCCCTTGGGGATGGCCAGGTAGCTGCCGCCCCAGTTGCCCGCGCCTCCCGGGATAGTGGCGATGTCCCACTTGCCCTTCGTACCGGGCGCGTTGTTCCGGATCTGTTCCAGCAACCAGGACGGCGCGGAGATCACCGCGAACTGGTCCTTGCCAATGCCGGCGCTCCATCCATCGGAGAAGGAGCTCTGCTTGGCGGTGATGCCCGCCTGCACCGCCTTGAGAGCGAGGTCGAAAGCCGTCTTGACCTGCGGGCTGGTGCTGTAGACGACGTTGCCCGACGGGTCGTAGTACTTCTGCGGCCCCTGGTTGACCGCCTGGTGGAACACGCTGGTCCCGGCGTTGTCGACGAACGCCTTCTTGGTCGCCGCGGTGTACTTCTTGCCGGTCTCGATGAAGGCGTCCCAGGTGGGCCAGAGCTTGCCCACCTCCTCACGGTCGGTCGGCAGCCCTGCGGCCTTGAACAGGTCCGTCCGGTAGGCGACGGCCATACCGCCCACGTCCGTCGGGATGCCGATGATCTCGCCACCCTTGGCGGTGCTCTGGCTCATCACCCAGTCCAGATAGTCGCCCTTGATCTTGTCGGCGCCCAGTTGCCGCAGGTCATAGAAGTTCTGCGGCTGCTGCACGAACTTGGGCAGATCGTCGCCCTGGATCAGCACCAGGTCGGGCACCTTGCCGCCGGCCAGCGCCGTGGTCAGCGCCTGCGCCGTCTCCACCGAGCCGCCCACTTCGGTCAGCTTCACCTGGATGCCCGGGTTCTGTTTCTGGTAGACATCGACGTCGGCTTTCTGGTTGATCCCGGAGAACGACCAGAACTCGAACGACTTGCCGTCACCCGTCGGTTGCGACGGAGAACCGCCGCCACCACAGGCGGCCGCGGTCAGGGCGAGGGCCGTGGCGAGCACGGCCGATGTTGCGATACGGAGCTTCACGGCGATCTCTTCCCCTGGGGGTCGGTGCTGAAGAGCTGGTAGGGACTGACGGCGGCGCGCCCATGGAGTGGAGTTCGTCGCGGCGCCTGAAATTTTCGTAACTAGGGCCGATCGTTAATCGGGGACTTTAGGCACTTCACGCGAAACCCGTCAATAATCTGGTCGCAAGATTGCCGAAACAGTCGGACAGGAGCCTGAAAGCGTGGCGTTAGACTGCGCCCATGACCGCGACCCAGGAGCCGCCCGCATCCGGCACCGCAGCCGGCACCGCAGCCGGCCCCGCGCCCAACCAGCCGCTGACCATCGCGCAGCTCGCCGAGCTGGCCGGAGTGTCCACGGCCACGGTCTCCAAAGTGGTGAACGGCCGTTCCGAGGTCGCGCCGGAGACCCGGGCCTTGGTCGAGGGGCTCATCCGCGAGCACGGCTACCGGCGGCAGAGGCGGCGCGACAGCCCCGCCGCCCTGGTGGAGCTGGTCTTCCACGCGCTGGAGGGCGACTACCCGATAGAGATCATCAAGGGCGTCGAGCGGGTGGCGCAGGAGCACGACCTGGCGCTGGTGCTCTCCCAGCTGCAGCACCACCACGTACCGGGCCGGAGCTGGATCGAGGGTGTGATGAGACGCCGGCCCAGTGGTGTCATCGCGGTGTTCAGCAGCCTGACCGACGCGCAGTGCCACCAGCTGGCCAGCCGTGACATCCCGCTGGTCCTGCTGGACCCGAGCGGCGAGCCCGGCCACCAGGTGCCCTCGGTGGGCGCCGGCAACTGGAACGGCGGCCTCTCGGCGACCCGCCACCTGCTCCAGCTCGGCCACCGGCGGATCGGCATCATCACCGGCCCCGACTACGCGCTGTCCAGCCGGGCCCGCCTCGACGGCTACCGCGCGGCGCTGGACATGGCCGGCGTGCCCGTCGACCCGGACCTGATCTGCGCGGGAGACTTCCTGGTCGAGGGCGGCCTGGCCATGGCCCATCGGCTGCTGCGGCTGCCCGACCCGCCCACCGCGATCTTCGCCTGCAACGACGGGCAGGCCACGGGCGTCTACGGGGCGGCCTACGAGCGGGGACTACGCATCCCCGATGACCTGAGCGTGATCGGCTTCGACGACCTCCCGCCGATGCGGTGGGCCATCCCGCCGCTGACCACGATCCGCCAGCCGCTCACCGAGATGGCCGCCGCGGCCACCAGGATGCTGGTGGCGCTCACGCACGGCGAGCCGGTGCCGCAGAACCGGATCGAGCTCGCCACCGAACTCGTGGTGCGAGGGAGCACCGCCCTCTACGGCCGCTGAGAGGTTCCGAAAGTTTCTGGATCCTTTCCGTATGTATCAAGAGCGAACCGCGCCCGGGTGGCCATGGCCTCGTCCACCATCTCCCCCTCGAAGGTGATGGCCCCGGCGCCGTGCCCCTGTGCCTCCTCCACGGCGGCGATCATCCGCGCGTAGCGGGCGAGCTCATCCGGGGTGGGCGAGAAGACCTCGTTGATCACGGGGACGTGGGCGGGATGGATCGCCATCATGCCCTCGTACCCCAGGGAGCGGTTCTGCTCGGCGAACGCCCGCAGTCCGTCGAGGTCGGCGATGTTCGTCCAGAGGCCCGCGATCGGGCAGGGCGCGCCCGCCGCCCGCACGTCCAGCAGGACACGGGAGCGCAGCGCCAGGGTCTCGGTGCCCTCAGGGCTCCAGCGGTAGCCGACCGCCCGCTCGACGTCGCCCCCCTTGCCGGTGACCGCGCCCAGGTAGGCGATGCGCGGCGCGGCCCGGCCGATGTCGTACGCCGCACGCAGCGCGCCGGCGCTCTCCAGCAGCGGCACGAGGGCGATGTGCCCCTCGGGCAGGCCGTGTTCGCGCTCGCACCAGCTCAGCAGCCGGTCGGCCAGGCGTACGTCCCCTTCGTCCGCGACCTTGGGCAGGACCACCCCGGCCAGACGGGCGTGCGTGATGGCGCGCAGGTCCTCGGCGGACGCCCAGCCGTCGAGGGGGTTGATCCGGACGAAGAGCGCCATGTCGCCCGTCGCGCCGGCGACGGCCTCGGCCACGCGCGCGCGGGCCGCGGCCTTGCCGGCCTGCGGGACGGCGTCCTCCAGGTCGAGGATGGCCGCGTCGGCTCCGGCGGCCGCCGCCTTGGCCAGCCATTCGGTACGGGTGCCGGGGACGAAGAGCAGGGAGCGCAGCGGCGGCCGATCAGATGACACCGCGCTTCTCCAGATCCGCGAGCTGGTCGGCGCCGAGCCCGAGCCACTGCCGGTAGACGAGGGCGTTGTCCTGCCCGAGCGCGGGTCCGGTGCGCCAGACGTGTCCGGGTTGCTGGTGGAAGTGCGGGAGGGCGGCCTGCATGCGGACCGGCCCGAGGTCGGGGTCGTCGACGGTGATGATGTCGCCGCGTTCGGCGTACACGGGATCACCGGCGATGTCCTCGGCGGTGAAGACGCGAGAGGCCACCACCTCGGCCTCCGCGAACGCCTCCAGGCACTCGGCGGCCCCGCGCGCGGCCACCCATTCGCGCAGTCCCTGGTCCAGCCGTTCCCGGCCGGCGAGTTGCCGCTGCGTCGTGGCGTACTCCTCCTCGGGCAGGCCCAGGAGCCGGACGACGTTCAGGACCGAGCGGAGGGTCGCGGAGGTCACGGTGATCCAGTCGCCGTCTCCGGACAGGTAGGTGTTGATGACCGCGGCCGGTGCGACGGCCAGCTGGTTGCCGGACCTGCCGGGTACGACACCGAGCTGGTCATGCGTAATGACCTGCCATTCGACCAGCCGGAACAGCGGCTCGAACAGGGCCAGGTCGATCCACTCGCCGTCGAAGGCGGGGTCGTTGGCCCGCCGGTGCAGGGCGGCGAGCACGGCGTACGCGCCCATCAGCCCGGTCACGGCGTCGCCGTGGGAGAACCCGGTGTGCACGGGCGGCCCGTCGGGAAAGCCGGTCAGGTGCACCACACCGCTCCTGGCCTCGCCGACCTTGCCGAAGCCCGGCGCGTCGGCCCGCGAGGACGTCGCGCCGAACCCGGAGATCTGCAGCAGGACCGCCTTGGGGTTGATCCGGTGCACGGCCTCCCAGTCCAGCTCCCAGGCCCGCAGCCGGCCGGGGCGCAGCGTGACGATCACGACGTCGGCCCAGGCCACGAGCCGGTGCGCCACCTGCCGGCCGTCGGGGTCGTGCAGGTCCAGGGTGACGGAGCGCTTGTTCCGGCCCGCGACCTTGAACCACAGCGGTACGCCGTCGCGCGTGGGGCCCATGGCGCGGGCGGCGTCACCGACGCCGGGGGGTTCGACGTGGATCACGTCGGCGCCCTGGTCGGCGAGCATGGAGCCGGCCAGCGGCCCGGCGACCACATGGGCGAACTCCACCACTTTCAGACCACGCAACTGCCCCTGGCCGTGCTGCTGTTCGGTCGCCTGGTCGCTCGCCTGTTCCGTCGCCTGTTCCGTCGCCTGTTCGGTCGCCACGCATGAGCTCCTTCGCACTGTCCGGTGCTGTCATCCTGCCCAAGGCGAGAAATGCGGGTCCAGCACAAGAAGTCGATAAATTCATGCTATTTACGCATTAACCCATCCAGGAGACGCCCGGCGGCAGCTCCGTACGGAACTCTTCGAGCACGTCCAGGAACGCGGCCGCCGCGAGCGGCAGGGTTCGCCGCGCCCGGACCACGACGTCCAGGCGCCGCTCCACCACGGGCCCGGTCAACCGGCGGTGCACGACGTGCCCCGGACCCAGGAGGGGCAGCACCAGAGCGGGCATCGCCGACACGCCGAGACCGGCGGCGACCAGGCCGCCCACCGTCGCCACGTTGCTCGCCTCCGCCGCGGGCGTCACCGCGGCGCCCGCCTGGGCGAACGCCGCGTCGGTGAGCCTGCGGACACTGGACTGCGGCCCGACGGCCAGGAACGGCTCGGCGGCCAGCTCCTCCCAGGTGACCTCGTCACGCTCGGCGAGCGGGTGCCCCTCGGGCAGTACGGCGTGGAACTGATCGCGGATCAGCGGACGATGGTCGAGGCGATCCGGCGACGCGCCCACCGTGGTGATCGCGAAGTCGGCGTCACCCGACAGCACCCTGCCGAGCACGGCCCGTTCGAGCCCGTCCATGATGCGGACCGCCACCTGCGGCCGCTGCCGCCGGAAGGCGGAGATCATGCGCGGCAGCAGCACCGCCGCGACCGAGGGCAGCGTGGCCACGGCCACCACGCCCGACTCGCCGAGCAGGTAGCGCCGCAGCTCCTTCATTCCCGACTCGTGGGCGCCGACGATCTGCTCGGCCACCCGCAGGGTCTCCAGGCCCGCCGCGGTGAGCTGGACGTTGCGGGTGTCGCGCTCCAGCAGGCGGGCGTCGAGCACCCGCTCCAGGTCGGCGACGGCGCGGCTCAACGTCGACTGCGAGACGTGCAGGTGCGCCGCCGCGGCGGTGAAGCTCGCCGCCCTGGCCACGGCGACATAGGCGGCGAGTTGCCGGAGAGTAGCGTCCATGGAGCCAACCTATGCACATACCGCATGGATAAATCCACTTTTGATGGTGGACGTGAAAGGTCAGCGCTCGGAAACTTCTCCGTAACCCTCCGAAAGGACCTCGATGATCGCGCTCCTCGGCTTTCTCACCATCGGCCTGTTCCTGGTGCTCACCATGACCAGGCGCGTGTCGGTCCTCACCGCGTTGGTGCTGGTCCCGGTGTTGACGGCGCTTGCCGGCGGTTTCGGCGCCGAGATGGGCCCGATGATCCTCGCCGGGCTGGGCAAGGTGGCGCCCACCGGCATCATGATCGCTTTCGCGGTCCTGTACTTCAGCCTGATGATCGACACAGGGCTGTTCGACCCGCTGATCCGCGGCATCCTGCGCCTGGCCAAGGACGACCCGCTGCGGATCGCCGTCGGCACGGCCGTCATCACGATGTGCGTGGCCCTGGACGGCGACGGCGCCTCGACCTTCCTCATCACCGTCTCGGCCCTGCTGCCCGTCTACAAACGGCTGCGGATGAGCCCTCTGGTGCTCACCGGCGTCGTCTGCCTGGGCGCCGGTGTGATGAACATGATCCCCTGGGGTGGCCCCACCGCGCGGGCGATGGCGGTGCTGAAGCTGGACAGCTCGCAGGTGTTCACCCCGGTTCTGCCCGCGATGGTCATCGGCATCGTCTGGGTGCTGGTGGCGTCGTACCTGATCGGCCTGCGCGAACGCCGTCGCCTCGGCACGGTCTCCCTGCCCGAGCCCTCGCCGGACCCCTCGCGGGGGTCCTCGTCGGAGCCTTCGTCGGAGCGCGCGGCCGAGTTCGTCGCCGGAGACGGGCCGGGGACGCCCCTCGCCCCGCCGCGCCGGCACCCGGCCCTGACCGTCTTCAACCTGGCGCTGACCGTCGCGCTGCTCGTCGGGCTCATTCTGCAGGTCATGCCGCTTCCGGTGCTGTTCGTGGTCGGGTTCGCGATCGCCGCGCTGGTCAACCACCCCTCCTGGGAGAAGCAGCAGGAACTGCTCGACAGGCACGCCAAGAGCGTCGTCCTGGTCACCACGATGATCTTCGCCGCCGGGGTCTTCACCGGAATCCTCACCGGGACCAAGATGATCAACGAGATGGCGACCGCGTTCGTCAACATCATCCCCGACTCCTTCGGCGGCCACCTGCCGGTGCTGGTCGCGATCACCGGCATGCCGCTCAGCCTGGTCTTCACCCCCGACGCCTACTACTTCGGCGTACTGCCCGTGCTCGCCCAGACCGCCGGCGGCTTCGGCATCGAGTCCGCCGAGGTCGCCAGGGCCGCCATCCTCGGCCAGATGACCACCGGCTTCCCGCTCAGCCCGCTCACCGCCGCGACGTTCATCCTGGTCGGGATGAGCGGCGTACAACTCGGCCAGCACCAGCGCTTCATCTTCGGCTGGGCGTTCGCCACCACCCTGGTCATGACCGTGGCCGCGCTCCTGACCGGCGCCATCTCCCTCTGACCGCGCGAGGAGCACCCCCCTCATGAAGTACGGCAGAATCGCCGCCGCCTTGTCCACCCTCTCCGCCCTCTTGGCAACGCCCACCCCCGCACACGCCGACACCGTGCTGCCCCGGGATCCCTTCTTCTCCTACGACCGGGCCGCCGCGTACGGCGTGCACACCGAGCGGGTCTCGGTGCCCCTGCGCGACGGCAGCCACCTGGCCTGCGACCTGCATCGGCCCGCCGGCCCCGACGGCAAGCCCGCCGACGGCCGCTTCCCCGGCATCGTTTACGACTACAACGCCTACGACCAGTTGCAGCCACAGGGCCAGGCGGCGGCCTTCTTCGTCACCCGCGGCTATGCCGCCGCCGTATGCAACGCCCGCGGCACGGGCGCCTCACCCGGGCGCCTCGACCCGTTCAGCGCGCAGGAACAACGCGACAACTACGACCTCATCGAGTGGCTGGCGGCCCAGCCCTGGTCCACCGGCAAGATCGGGCAGACCGGCGTCAGCTACGGCGGCCACTCCTCCCTCCTGGTCGCGGTGAACAAGCCGCCCCACCTCGCCGCGATCATCCCCGTCGACGGAATCAGCGACTGGTACGAGAACACCATCTACCGAGGCGGCATCTACTCGGCCAGGATCCGGGACTGGCAGCGCGCCGTAGCGCCCGACACCCTGGTCACCTACGCCGAGCACCCGCTGTACGACGACTACTGGCGAGAGCGCAGCGTCAAGGCCCGCTGGAAGAACCTGGACGTCCCGGTTCTGGAGATCGCCGGTTGGTACGACAGATACCGGGCCGCCATGGTGGCGAACTTCCAGGCCCGCCCGAAGAACGTCTGGCTGGTCGCCGGCCCCTGGCAGCACGGCTGGCCGTCGGGCCAGCCCGCCGACATCGGCAACGGCGCCTATCTCGCCTGGTGGGACCACTGGCTCGGCGGCCGCGCCGACGCGCCACTGCCCGCCGCCAAGGTGACCTCCTATCAGGTGCCGGGCACCGGCTGGCAGCAGTTCGCCACCTGGCCCCCTCCCGGCACCCGGCAGACCCGGCTCGGCCTGAGCGCCGACGGCACACTGACGACCGGATCGACCAAGCCGGCCACCCTCGCCTTCACCGTCAACACCGAGACGACCCCCGCGACCCCGGACGAGCGGCTCACCTTCCAGACACGGCCCTATCAGCAGGACACTGTCCTGGCCGGCGACGTCAACGCGAAGGTACGCGCCGCCTTCAGCGCCACCGACGGCAACATCGCGGTCGTGGTCGAGGACGTCGCCCCCGACGGTACGGCCGTCCGCATCACCCAGGGCTGGCTGAAGGCGAGCCACCGGTTCGCACACGAACGCGCCGTCCCCGTCCGGCCGGGCAAGACGTATGACCTGGAGATCCGCACCTGGCCGACCCACTACCGGCTGAGCGCCGGCCACAGCCTCCGCGTGACCGTGTCCAGCGACGATTATCCCGAGATCGACTCCGACGCCCCGGCGGGCCGGGTCCACCTGCGCGTGGGATCCGGCGGCACCGAGATCCGGCTCGGCACGCTCACGGGGAAGGACGGCCAATGATCCACCTTTGGAGACCTTTGGCCGTATTCGCCACCGTACTGTCGATGGCGATCCCCCTGAACGCGCAGCCATCCGCCGCTGCGGTGACCGAGAGCGGCACGTGCGAGAGCCTGACCGCCATGACGCTCCCCCACGCGACCGTCACCCTCGCCGAATCGGTCCCGGCGGGCAGGCACACCGCTCCCGACGGCCGTGTCCTGCCGTCCGTACCCGCCTTCTGCCGCGTCCACGGCGTCGCCAAGCCGGTGCCGAACTCCAACATCGGCTTCGAGGTGTGGATCCCTGAGCAGGGGTGGAACCAGCGGCTGCTGATGTTCGGCAACGGCGGATACAGCTCGGCCATCGACTTCCCGTCCATGGGCGGCCCCGCGCTGGCGGCCGGGTACGCCACCGTCGGCACCGACACCGGGCACACCGGTGACGACCCGGACGTGTTCGTCCAGGGCGCCGCCAATCCGGAGATCATCGTCGACTGGGGCCACCGCGCGGTCCACGAGACGATCGTCAACGCCAAACCGATCGTCGAGGCGTACACCGGCGCCAAGCCGCGCTACTCCTACTTCATCGGCTGCTCCACCGGCGGCCACCAGGCGCTGATGGAGGCCCAGCGCTACCCGGACGACTTCGACGGCATCGTGGCCGGCGCCCCGGGCAACAACCGCGTCGCGCTCAACGCCGGTTTCCTCTGGCAGTTCCTCCGCAATCACACCCCGGGAGGCGTCCCTGACCCGATCGTCCCGGCGGCCAAGCTGCCGCTGCTGACGAACGCGGCCGTCAAGCGGTGCCGGGGCAAAGACGGCGGCCTGGCGACCGACGACTTCCTCACCGATCCGCGACGCTGCTCCTTCGATCCCGCCTCGCTCCGCTGTCCCGCAGGCGACGCTCCCACCTGTCTGACGAAGCGCCAGGTGCAGGCGTTGCGGGAGATGTACGCGGGCGCCCGCGACCCGCGTACCGGCGAGCAGATCTACCCCGGTTGGCCGGTGGGCAGCGAAGCCCCCGTGGTGGACGCGTCGGGCACCGTGCGGGTGGGCTGGAGCTCGTACTGGGGCGCCGCCGAGCCGGCGCGGGCGAACTTCTGGCGCTACTGGGTCTTCAACGATCCGAACTGGAACTGGTGGACCTTCGACTTCCACCGCGACCTGCGCCTGGCCGAGAAGAAGCTCGGCCCGATCATCAACGCCACCGACCCGGACCTCAGGCCGTTCCGGCGGAGCGGCGGCAAGCTCCTCATGTACACGGGCTGGGCCGATCCGGTCGTCTCCGCCCACGACACCATCGACTACTACGGTCAGGTGGTTCGCGCCACCTCCGGTGAGCGTCAGCCGGGCAGCACGGCGGTCGCGCGGACGCGGGAGTTCGCCCGGCTGTTCATGGTCCCCGGCATGGCCCACTGCGGCGGCGGCCCCGGCCCGAACGTCTTCGACACGCTGACCCCGATCGTGAGCTGGGTCGAGCGCGGAGCGGCGCCCGCCGAGATCGTCGCGACGAAGTACGTACACGACAACCCGGCGGACGGCGTCGCGATGACCCGTCCCCTTACGCCCTTCACGTGTTAGCGGTCAGGCAGGGCGTACCGGGACGGAGGTCAGCCGACGCGGATCGGGAGGGTGCGCGGCCCGCGGACCTGACCGGCGGCCCAGGTCACCGCGTCCGGGTCGGCCAGACTGAAGTCCGGGAACCGCTCCAGCCACACCTCGAGCGCGACCCGCAGCTCCATGCGCGCCAGATGCGAGCCCACACAGCGATGAATGCCCAGGCCGAACGCGACGTGCCGGTTGACCTCCCGGTCGATGACGACCTCGTCAGCCCGGTCGAACTGCGCCGGATCACGGTTGGCCGCCGGGAACGACAGCAGGATCCAATCGTCGGCCTTCATGTCGCCGCCGCGCCAGTGCATGTCCTGCTTGACCAGCCGGGCCATCGTGACCGGCGCGTACGCCCGCAGGAACTCCTCCATCGCGGTCGGCAGCAGCTCCGGCTCGGCGACCAGCCGCTCGCGGTCGGCGGGCGTCTTCGCCAGGTGCCACAATGACGCGCCGATCGCGCTCCAGGTCGTGTCGATGCCGGCGATGAGCAGCAGCGCCATCGTGCCCGCCACGTGCGACGGCTCGAGCTTGTTGCCGTCGAGCTCGGCGTCGATCAGGTAGCTGGTGAGGTCGTCGCGCGGGTGCTCGACATGCTCACGGATCTGCACGAGCAGGTAGTCGAACAGCTGCTGCGAACGGGCGAAACGTTCCTCCGGCGGCAGGTTGATGCCTTCGAGCGCGTTCTCGACGAACACCCGGAACTGCGCCCCGTCCTCGGGCGGGAAGCCGAGCATCTCGGCGATGACCCGCATCGGGATGTGCTGGGCGTAGTCGACGGCGGCGTCGACGACGTCCTGCCCCTCCATCGCGTCGATGAGCGCGTGGCAGTACGCCCTGGTGCCCGCCTCCCGCTTGGCCACCGCCGACTTGGTGAACGCCGGCAGCAACAGCTTGCGCGCGTGGTGGTGGAAGGGCGGGTCGGAGGAGATCGGCGGCGCGGTGCCCACGGGGGCCAGCTCGACGGGCGGCCGGAAGTTGCTCATGATGATCGCCCGCGACGAGAAGTGCTCGGTGTCGTAGGCGATGGCCGCGACGTCCTCGTAGCGGGTCGGCAGCCACCCGCCGCCGAACCGCTCGGTGTGCGCGATCGGGCAGCGCTGCCGCAGCTCGTCCTGGATGGGGTACGGATCGGCAGCCCACTCCGGCTCGGCGTGGGAGAAGTCAGTCGCCCAGTCCGAGACGGGCCCGGTGATGACCTCGTTACGCGAGCCCGGGGGCGGCTCTTCCAGCGTCCCCCGGTACTCCTGGTTGAAGCGGTCGTCCACGGTCATATCTATCCTCCTAGAGGATCTCGATCGCTCGTTCGGGACAGTTGGACACCGCCAGGCGCGCCGCGCGCTCGTTGTCCGGCGGCACGATCCCCTCGCCGATCACCTGCCCGTAGCCCTCGTCGTCCTCGCCGAACAGGTCGGGGGCGAGGTCGTAGCAGCGACCATGCCCCTGACAGCGCTCGGAGTCGATCCGCACTTTCACTGTGGTGCTCCCCTCTGGAGCTGTGGTCTCAATGGTCTGTGCCGTGGTGTCGACGGCTTGCGCTCTGGTGCTGATGGCTTGCGCTCTGGCGCCGATGGCTTGTGCGGTGGTGCTGATGGGGGCCAGGGCGGCGACGACGCGGGTGAGCAACGCGGTCCACTCCTCGTCGTCCACCGCGTGCAGGTCCGGGGTGATGAGCGCGCTACCCATCGCGAGCAGGAGGCAGAAGTGGGCGAGCGCGTTCCCCGACAGCGCGGGGTCGAGCTCGCCATCACCCTCGGCGATGCCGGCGAGCCCGGCCAGCCAGTCGGCGCGTTCGCCGATGTAGTCGCGCATCGGCTGCGCGACCTCCTCATCACGACGGGCCGCGACCAGGGCCTCGACGATGAGATAGCCACCGGCATCACGCTTGCGCGGCAGCCGCCGACCGACCACGACGAGCAGCTCCGCGATAGACCGGTCCGGATCGGCGGCCAGCAGATCGGCCAGCAACCGCGGCCCGTGCGCGCGCAACGCGGCCACGAGCAGCTGGGCCTTCGACCCGAAGTGGGCGTACAACGCGCCGTTGCTCACCCCGGCGGCCGCGGCGATGTCCGCCACGCGCGTACCTTCGTACCCGCGCTCGGCGAACACCTCGGCGGCCGCGCGCAGCAACCGTTCACGCGTCTCGGCGGCGGTGACGCCCGCGATACGCCCCATGATCAAATTAAAAGACCGTTCATTTGATTCGTCAAGGGCGGCTTCGCTCTGAGTGGGCGGCTGTCTGACGGCCTTGCAGATGGAAGTGCGTCACGCCAGATGGAAGCGGACATGGCAGTGGGCCATCGGGGTTGGTGACGTTGGGAGCGCTAGCTGGCCCATGGGGGCGATAGTTGGCCCATCTGGGAGCGATAGTTGGCCCCGCGCCAGGAGGGAAGGCCCTTCCACAG